>JBGSKO010000148.1:0-40762 GCA_041741155.1 Saprospiraceae bacterium
AGTGATTCAAATGATTCAAGTAGCAGATGACAACCGTTTTTTGATTCCATTTTTTACCTTTGAACTTCAAAGGTACATGGCTAATAGGGTTTAATGACGATCAGTTACATGACGAAAATCCGCGATGCGTCTGCCCTGCCCTAATCCCCCACTTTCACCAACTGCTTCGACGCATACTTGCCACCCGAATACATTTCCACCGTGTACATCCCGTTGGGTAAACCCGTGCGGGTGTACAATACCGTGTGCTGGCCAGCCGGCAGCGTTTCGTTTTCGTACCAGCGGTACACTTCCTGGCCGTAGGTATCGAGCAGGCGCAACCGCACAGGTCCGGCCTTTTCCAGTTCAAACTGGATGCGCACCTTGGACCGGAACGGGTTGGGAAACACCATCGGTGCAGCGGCGTTTTCGGCAAAGTTGCCGGCGGAGTTGGCCGATGGATCGCGATTTTCGGAGCCACCCACGATCGGCGCTACGATCGGCGACGCGCACGGATCAATGAACGCATGGAAATTATCGCCACTGGTAAAACCCGGCTTGAGCAACACCGCATGCCCGGCCTCAAATACCACCGGCGCACCGTTGGACGGGCTGATGTCGCAGTCCGAACGGATGTCGTTGAACACATCCAGCATGTACGGCAATCCCAAAACGTGCGCGACGTCGAGCACCGGGCAATCCACTTCGATATCGTAGCCCAGGCCGTCGCCGGCATACACGCCCACGGCATTCCAGGCGCGGGCGCACTGGAGTACCTCGTTGGAGCAGTTACCGAACAGATCAATGGCGGCCTGAATGGCGCCCTGTTTGGCGTCGGCGTAGTCGGAACCGCTGCCCAGGTACTGGGTCAGGCTCCTGTACGCAATGCGGGCGGCGGCGGCGGAACCAATGCCCTGCACGGCGTAGGTATCGCCGTTGTCGTTGACGCCGCTGCCGCCGTCGCTGAGCAGGAAAAACCAGAAGTTTTGCACGCCGCTGTTGGTGTGTACGCCACACTGGTCGTTGGTGCCATCGCAAGGCGGGGTAATCATCCGCCAGTTGGTGCCAAGATAGGTGTCCGGGTCGTTGAAGGCGTTCGGGTTGCGCATGCTGCGGATAGCGCCGCGGTCGTTGCCCATGAGCCAGTCGTTGGTACCGGTGGCGAACAGCTCCACCATTTCCCCGAAGATATCGCTGAACGACTCGTTGAGCGCGCCCGATTCGCCGGCGTACGTCAGGTCGGCGGAAAACGACGTGACGGCGTGCGCAAACTCGTGGCCCACGATATCCACCGAATTCCAGTCGTCGTTGGCATTATTGTCGGTGCCGTGGTCGCCGAAACGCAACACCTGCGCGCCAGGGCTCCAGCTGGCATTGCTCCAGTTGGTGGCGCCGCCGGATACAAAACCGGCCTGATTGTATGCGTTGATGTTCGCGCCGGCATTGTTGTAACTGTTGCGTCCGTGGCGGTTTTGAAAATACTGCCACGACTGGAGCAGACCAAAAAACGTTTGCACGGCAGAGCGTTGCCCGGCGGCGTTCCAGTTGTTGTCGGCGTCGGTGTATTCCACGGCAAAAGCCAAAGACGACGAATCCTGACCGTTAAACACGTGGACATTTGGCGCCTGGCAGTCGTCGTGCAGGATAAAGTTTCCGCCCGATTGCCGGGTGTTGAAATTGGCGGCGCCGTTTCAGGTCGTCGTGCCCGAACCCGGGTCGCAGTGGATGTCGAGCAGTACGCGGCGCAGCACCGTGCCTGTGGCGGCATCGAGAAAAATGCGCTCCGACTGCCCGTCGGTGGTGTGGATGTCGAATTTCCAGGCTAAACGGTACGCATCGCCATCGGTTTGCAGCCAAAGCATTTCCCCGACGGGGAAAAACGTGGCGTCGGGGTTGTCCGCGCGTTCCTTCAAATCCGCTTCAGCTTTTTTGTCTAACCAGAGGTAGTTTTTGCCTGGGGCAGATTTCAGGACGAGTTCCAGGGCTATCTTTTCCGGCAACGTCACCGGCGGTTCGGTCAGGGTAATACCGGTGACCAATCGGCCGTTGGCGGTAACAATCCGACCGTCTGCCGACGCGTGCAGCGTGTACATAGCGCCTTCCACGCGGTAGCCGCGGTAAAACTGCTGGAAGCGGTGGTGCGTCATGCCGATTTCATCGGTTTCGGCCTGGAGGGCTTGAAATTCGTCGCGGGCATTCAGGCCAAGTGCGATTCGGGATTTTTCAAAGAAGTTGCGCGGGGTGAGTTGCACATCGTCGCGCACTTTGAGCCAGCGGGGAGTGCTGCCCGGCTGGGCGATGGCGACCCATGCCTTGCGCTGGAGACTGTCGGCCGTTTGGCCGAACACCGCGGTATGCTGTCCGGCTGCATAGAGCGCGAACAAAAAGATCCATTTTTTCATGGGTAGAAAGTTGTTACGTTGAGATGGTGGAGACCACCGTTCCGGACATTCTTTTCGGGCCTTAGACTTTCCAGGTTTTAAAACCTGGAAAGTCTGGCGTTTCGAAAAAATATCCGGTAGTGTGGGTTGAGATAGTTCAGGGGCTTCCGCCGTACTTGGTGGAATTTATTTCCGGGCATTCAGCGCATCAATCTGCTTTTGCTGGGCAATCAGCAGCAGGGTCAGTTCTTCCACTTTTTGCAGCAAGACGCGGTTCATTTCACCCAGTTCGATGCCGCCGTTTTGGCTGACTTCAGCAGCGGAGGGTACTCCCGGCAGGTGTTTGTTGGTGGCAATAAACTGCTCCCACTCGGCCAGGTTTGGCAGCGCGTAGTCCGCTTCGAAAACATAGTCGGGCCAGTTGGTCTGCAAAGCCACTTTTACTTCCGTGGCCACGATGCTGCCGTTGACGTACATAGCGTGGCTGCCGGGCGTGCTCGCGGGATTGCCGACAATCACGCGGCCGTTCACCTGTGCATCGTTGCCGATTGTAGCCGACGCGTTCACGGCGAGGTTACCGCCCACGTTGGCGTTGCTGGCTACCGTGAGCACATTGCCTACGGTGGCGCTGTTGGCTACGGCCAATGTCCCACCGAGAGTGGTGTTGCCGTTCACGTCCAGTGTAGCGCTCAGGAAAGTACTTCCGCTTACGTTAAGGGCGCCACTCAGGAGGCTGTTGCCGCCTACTCCGAAACTATTCGTCACCGTAGCCGAGCCGCCGAGGCGGGTATTGCCGTTCACGTCCAGCAGGGCGGTGGGGGTTGTGGTGCCGATACCCACGTTGGTGCCGTCGTCCCACAGTTGGCTGTCACCCAGGGAATTTGGCGTGAGGAATTTGGCGAGGCGGTTGGGCGTCCCCATGATGTCTTCGCCGGTAAGCAGTTTGGTCCAGTTGGCGCCCGTCCAGTCGGCGGCGTTTCCGTCCTTGCGGCGGTTCCAGATGCCGTCGTCGCCGAAAAACAACTGGTGATCGAGGCTGGTACCGCCCGGCGCCAGGGAGAGCAGGCCGCCTTGTGCGTTCAGGCTGGGGGGCAGGGCGAGTCCGCCGGTGAGCACCGAGCGGTTTTTGCGCTCGAAGTAGGCTTCGTCAACGTACGTGTTGGGCGCATCGTTGGAGGCGAAGTTATTGTCGAAGTGGATACGGCCAAAAAAATCGCCGGTCGTGTGGGTATTGCCAACCGTGTGCAGGTGAAAATCAGGATTGTCCGTTCCGATACCCACGAGGCCGGTTTCCGTGATAATCATCCGGTTTTTCAGTCCGGAAAAGCCATTGTTGGTTTGAAAAATCATGTTGGCTGCCAGCGAACCGGGCGCCACGGGGTTGGTGACATACGACTGGATCATGGCGCCGGGGCGGATGTCGCCGTAGTCCGCCAGCCCACGCCAGATAAGCGAGCCGAGGAGGTCGCCCTGTACCACCGGCAGCGGCGACACGGTGGCGCTGGCATTGTAGCGGTACATGACTAATTCGGGTTTGGTGCCGCCGCCTTGTGCCCGGGCATTTTGATTAAACGTAAAGCAAAGGCCAAGAGCCAGGAGGAAGAGGAATGGGAGATTGTACTTTTTCATCGGATAAAAAATTAGAGATTGAAGAGTTCGAATGAATAACGGGGCAAAGATTTGGGCGCCGGCACCTTTTCTTTTGGAAATGGATTGGAAACGGTTGGGAAATGATTTTGGGCACCGACAATACCCCCTGAACGATTACCCCGCCAAGGAATCTGTTCACCTGTTTACTGTCCTTGTTTTATGCAAACCACCGAGTTCCCTATTTTCAGAACCCTCCTCAACGATGTCCACCTGAAAGCATTCGGCGAACCCCTCGCTACCCTACCCCACGGCAAAGCCCAGGCGCTGAGCTGGTTTATCGAAGAAATTACCGGGCAGATGCTGAGCTACAAAACCCTCAGCAACTTCGTTGGCGCGGCACTGCGCCAGGCGCCGGAAAGCGTGAATCCGAATGCAAGTACGCTGGCCATCCTCGTGCGCTATGTACACGGGCAGGTGTCGGACAACGACACCGCAGTATGGTACCAGTACCGGAGTAAACATTTCCGGCAGGGCTGGGCGCCGGGCGGCGGGAGTATCCAGCAGGTACCCGTGCCGCGTCCGGTCAATTCCTAATGAATGTAGTGGAAAACGTACCGGACGCGGCAATATCGAATTGAAAAAAGTTGTTGTATGTTAGCGTCCTCTTTCATCTTCAACTCGAATCCATGCCGAAACTTACTTTTTCATTCCTGACGTTGCTGTTGTTCAGTTGCATTACTACCGTTTCTGTTGCCCAATCAGGCGGCGATACATTGCGAATTCCGTTACTGAAAAAGACCACCAAAAGAGGTTGGTTGATCAACGTGATGAAGCCGGAATACGACAGCACCTTGAATGCGAAAATTACCGGTTATCCAGAAGAAATATTTGAACGCCGGTACGTCAAGATCAGAACACATGCGTATCAAAAGAGTACAAATAAAATTCAGGAAAAGAACATCATCATCCTTGTTGGTATGGATAAATCCAGAACCAAAAAGTACATAATAGCAGATATTGATATGGATGGACGACTATCGGATGAGGATGTCCATACTTTTGACAAAAAGAACATTGGCAATCTTGATTATTGGAAAACCAATGCCCCTTTGTTCAGTTTTCCATATTCCGTCCTGGATAACGATCAGCCCGTTCAGAAATACGCTACCTATCGAATTATGCCCTGGAACCTGATTGAACTTCAAGATATTTCCAAATTGCTTTTTGATGTTGTGCTGTATCCTATTGATCATTATGAATCAGAACTTTCATCTACTGATGAAGCGATAGTAGTGTCTGATATGGGAGACCTGGGAGACCCAAATAGAACGTTTAGTGTTTTCGTTGGCGACGAGCAAGCTTCCCATGCTGCCAAATATTGGAAATATTCCGGTGATATAATTACCCACCAACTAAAAAACTACAAAATTGTATCACTCGAAAAGGGCAGGCGCGACTATCTGGTACTGACTGCAGCTACTGCTGATGATATGGATGCCTCTTTGAAACCATTTTACCCGGGTAATTGCCCAGAGGATCTTTCATTCACTTTATCGGACGACGCTTCCCCAAAAAAACTATCTGCGTATCGGGGAAAGTACGTGCTGCTTGATTTTTGGGGCACCTGGTGTGGTCCTTGCCGGGCGCTTACACCGGACCTGGTGCAATTATACCAATCTATTGATCAGAGAAAAATAGCCATGATTGGCGTAAACTGCGAGCTAAAAAACGGGAAAACGGATCCCAAAATTTATATGGAAGAGGCTAATATTCAATGGCCTACTATCTTCGAATTGATAGACAAGGAGAATACAGGCTTTTTAACTGCCGCTAAAGTTAACAACTTCCCTACCTTGATACTTCTGGATGACAAGGGCGTCGTTCAGGCACGTGTTTCCGGCCCTGAGGAAACTCAAAAGCTAATCAACGACATCAATACAAAATTTAAAAAGGAATAAGCCGAATCGGTTTGAAGTTGAGTCACCCGACACTTTTGCCTTTGTTGATAATATTTACCCCTCCTAGACATGTTCTCGATGCTCCCAGACCTTCCAGTTTTGCCAAACCTGGAAGGTCTAACAACCTGAGGGACCCGACAACACGTCTTTTGCGCAACGAAGAATCGTACCTTCGCGCCCATGTTCGACACCAGAAAAAAAATCGGTATCCTTGGAGGGGGGCAACTGGGCAAAATGCTCTGCCTCTCGGCAGCCAACTGGGATTTCAAAACCTGTATCCTCGATGCATCGCCCGACTTCCCGGCGGGCCAGGTCTGCGCAGAATTCACAGCCGGCGACTTCAACAACTACGATGATGTGCTGGCCTTCGGGCAGGACAAGGACGTGCTCACGATCGAGATCGAGCACGTGAATACGGAGGCCCTGCACGCGCTCGAACGCGCCGGAAAAACTATCCACCCTGCCCCGCGGGCGCTGGATATCATCAAAGACAAAGGGCTGCAAAAGCAATTCTACGCGGAACACGGCATCCCGACGACCCGTTTTGAATTGTTCGCCGACGAACAGGCGCTGAAACAAGCCATCCTGTCGGGCGACTGGCCGCTGCCGCTCGTGCAAAAAACACGCACCGCCGGCTACGACGGGCGCGGCGTAGCGATCCTGCGCACCAAGGCCGACCTGGAAACCAAACTCTTGCCCGGTCCCTGCCTGGCGGAGGAACTGGCGCCCATCCGCACCGAGCTGGCCGTTATTGCCGCCCGCAACGCCCGCGACGAAGTGGCCGTTTTTCCACCGGTGGAAATGGATTTTCACCCGGAGGCCAACCTGGTGGAATTGCTCGTGTGCCCGGCCCGCATCTCGCCGCTGGAAGCCGCCGAAGCCGAAGCACTGGCCGAGCGCGTCATCCGGCAATTCGATATCTGCGGACTTTTAGCCGTGGAAATGTTTCTGACCACCAGCGGCGAACTGCTCGTGAACGAGGTGGCGCCCCGCCCCCACAACAGCGGCCACCATACCATAGACAGCGCCGAAACCAGCCAATACCAGCAACACCTGCGCGCCATCTGCAACCTGCCGCTGGGCAGCACAAACCAGAAAACACCCGCCGCCATGGTCAATCTGCTCGGCGCACCGGGCCACAAAGGACCCGTGCGCTACGACGGCGTAGAGGCCTGTCTGGCTATCGAAGGTATACATATTCACTTGTACGGCAAGGCGCTGACCAGCCCCTTCCGAAAAATGGGCCACGCGACCATAACCGCACCCACGGTGGAGGAAGCAATCGCGAAAGCGCAAGTGGTACGGGAGGGTTTCAGAGTTTTGAGTTTTGAGTTTTGAGTTGGTCAGGATATTTCAAAAAGCACAGGCTCAGTTTTTGTCAAACTCAATCTTGAACAATCCCCGGAGCTGTCCCATTTCAAAACCGGTAGCCTTGTCGTTCGGGTATTGTTCCTGCAACACCTGCATTACCTGAGGATCAATATCTGATCCGGTTTTGCCGTGGCATTTCAGGCAAGTCGGCATACTGATGATGATGGGCGAATAGAAAATATGCTGCCCGTCTTTGGTGACAATCGTGGGGGCTAACGGGGCTCTCTGTTCCAGTTGGGAGATATATTTTTTGGACAATTCTACCTCATCCGGATTGATGGTATTCTTCGGATTTCGATTGTTGTGCGACACCCTGCTGATGCGCACGTGTTCTTCGTTCGAAAGGCTGTCGGTGAGCGGGAGAGCATGAACCGTACAGTATTTTATCGCTTCGACGAGGCCGTTTTCCTGAATTTCGGAAGACAATTTTTGCTGAAGCGCGCCCGACAGTTTGGTGCTGATGCGCGTGCCTTTTTCTATAAGTTCCGTTCGGGTTTTATCGTCCAGCTCCGTGCTTTGTTTGCAGGAAAACATCAAAAAAACAGCAAAAACGAAGATAGCGAGCAGGGCGGAAAAGGCTTTGTTTTGCTTTTTCATGGTGGTGTGTGTTTTGATTGATATTATACACTATAAATCCAGTACCTGGCGCTCAATTATCCGATCTATATCATTCAATTTGAGTACTTTGATCGTTGCTTGCCCAATATCTGACCTGGAATAGATTACAGCATTTTCTGTTTCAAAATGTTCGCTCCAGATATCCTCGCGTGGGTTGAACAAACGCGTAAAACGTTTGTCAGGCAATAAAACGGTACCGACATTACTACCCTTGCTGTTATTGCAGGCAAAGCAAGCCCAAGCCAGGTTTTCCAGTTCGGTAGGCCCGCCATGTTTAAGACTGATAATATGATCAATTTGAAAGCCCAGAAAAGTATCATCCTCGCGTATATGGCAATATTCGCAGCGATGAAGGGCTCGGTCAGCTACCTGTCGACGCAGGTTTTCCGAGATATACTGGCTCATGCGTCGTGTGCAGAAAGTCGTTTGCGCGCCCGTGCCTTGGCCAAACGCATCAGGTGTTCAATCACCATGAAGTAATCCAACTCCTGTTTTTCCGCTTCCGACAATTCGTCCCGCCTGTTTTTTTCCAACAGCGCATCTGCCCGCCCTTGCAAAGCGACAGACGGCTTGTACGCCACCACCGCTTCTGGTGGCGGACACGAAGTGAGGAAATCTATAATCTCATCAAAAAAACGGGTTGCTACCATCTGAGATTGAATTTTCAGCAAAAGTAGGCGCTTTTCTCGAAAAAAATCCACACAAGCTAACCAAAAACGTTGCACGATCCACTGGTTGTAACCAAATATAAAATCCATTTTGACAAGGGAGGAAAACACTTCGTCGTATAAAAGATGGACATCGGCTGCAAACACAAAAAAGCCCTATTTTTCGCCTTCCAATTGGCAGCGCATGGATCACACGCCTGCTCTTGGCTGTGATACCGCCCGTACGGGCATTTTTTGAACACAACTACCTGCTGTCCTCCCGCATGATTCGCGCCTGCTCTTTGCCCCGTTTTTTCACCCTTTTGTGCCTGGCACTTTTCCTTTCGCTTTCCATCCCCGTAGCCCGGGGGCAGTCGCTTCAGGTAACCAACGCCAATACGCCCCCGTTCACGGCCTCCAACCTGATTTCCAATATTTTCCTCGGCAACGGCGTGGACGTGTCCAGCATTACCTACAGCGGACAACCCATATCGGTAGGGTACTTCACCGGGGGCACGCAGGCCGTTGGACTGGACCGGGGTATCGTGCTGACCACCGGCCTTGTCGAAACCGCCAACGCCAACCTCAGCCAGTTTGGCAGCAACGAAAACGGCAGCGTGTTCGCCAACAACAACGTGAGCGGCTTTGTACCCGGCTTCGACCCCGACCTCACCCCGCTGGCCGGCGGCGCGCTGTTCGATATCACCAGCTACACCATCACCTTTGTGCCCACGTCCGATACGCTGCGCTTCCGCTATTGCTTCGCCTCCGAAGAATACCCGGAGTTCGCCTGCAGCGCGTACAACGACATCTTCGGTTTCTTCATCCAGGGGCCCAACTACCCCACCCCGACCAATATCGCCCGAATCCCCAGCACAACCCTGCCGGTGTCCATCAACAACATCCACCCCGACAACTCCACCCCCGGAAATCCTTGCCCGCCGGTGAACGCCCAGTACTACATCAACAACACCGGCTCCAACAACCAGCCTACCTACGATGGCCGAACCCGAGTGTTCACCGCCGAGGCCATTGTGGTGCCTTGCCAAACTTATACGATCAAACTCGTCATCGCCGATGTGGGCGACGGCGCCTACGACTCCGGCGTGTTTCTCGAAGCCAAAAGTTTCGGTACCGGCGCCCTGCGCACCGTCCTTGCCACTCCCAGCCTCGACGGCACCATCACCGAGGGCTGCTCCGACGGCACGCTCACCTTCCGACTGCCCGCCCCTGCGACCAACGATTTCCCCATAGAATACACCATTTTCGGAACGGCAACCAACGGCGCCGATTACCAGACCATTCCCCCGGCGCTGTTCATTCCCGCCGGTCAGCAGGAACTCGTTATTCCCATCGTTGCCGTTGAAGACGGCGTGTCCGAGGGCACCGAGTTCATCGCCGTTGATGTCCGCCGCGACCCATGCAACCGCGATACGATCATCGTTTTCCTGCGGTAAAACACCATCGTGCCGCCCGATTTGTTGGCAGACGGCACGTTGTGCGTCGGCAATCCACCCCTGGTGCTGAACGGAACCCTGCCGATCCAGCTGCCGGATCCGCCGCGGTTTGAGAACAACCAGAGCCTCACCATCAGTCCGGTCAACGTGCCCGTTACCTCCACGATCAATGTGTTCGGGGTGCTGCCGGCTGTGCTGCAGCCGGGCATGATCCGCTCCGTTTGTTTCAGCGCCACACACGGCTGGGCGGACGACCTCGATGCGTATCTGATCTCGCCCGGCGGGCAAATTCTGGAACTGATGACCGACTGTGGGGCCACCGGCAAGAATTTCACCAACACCTGCTTTACGCCCGTAGCTACCAAAAATATCGCCACCGCTACCGCATTCGACGCGCCATTCACGGGCGACTGGCAGCCCGAAGGCCCATGGTCGGACCTCTGGAGCGGCGCTTTCCCCACCAACGGCGCCTGGCGTTTGTCTTTCCGGGACGACCAAAACGGCTTCGTCGGCACCCTGCTCAACTGGTCCATCACCTTCGAACCACTCTACGAAATCAACTATACCTGGACGCCGCAAACGGGGCTTTCCTGCCCCACCTGCCCGATCACGGATGCCGCACCGGCTACATCCACCACCTATAACCTCCAGGCCGTGGACTCCTACGGCTGCTCGATCACAGACTCCGTTTCCGTGGAGGTCATTCAGGCATTGGCCGCACCGGTCGTCACCTGCGGCGGTTTTACCAGCACCAGCATCACGTTCAACTGGAGCAGTGTGCCCGGCGCAGTGGATTATTTGGTCAATGTAAACGGCGCGGGTTGGCTGCCGCCAAGCGGCGTGAATACGCACACTGTGACGAGTCTGGCGCAGGGCGCCACCGCCACCATCGAAGTGCAGGCGGTGGGCAGTGCCGCCACGCCTTGCCCCGCCCTCATCGGCACGATTACCTGCTCCAACTGCCAGCAACCTGTCGTCAGCCAAACCGTGACCAACGCTACCTGCGCGGGCATCGCCAACGGCAGGGTCGTGTTCACAACCGACGGACTCAACCCGCCGTACACCTTCGTCCTGGCTGCGCAAAACAACACGACCGGGATTTTTAACACCCTGGCTGCCGGCAACTACACGGCCACGGTGACCGATGCCACGGGTTGCCAAACGCAGGTACCCGTTACCATTACCGCGCCTGACCCGATCGCCGCGACTATTGTCCCCGGCCAAATCACCTGCTTCAACGGCGACGACGGCTCCCTGATGGCCGGCGCTACGGGCGGCACCGGGCCGTACAATTTCAAGTGGAGCGACCCGGCCGCTCAATCCCTGCCACAGGCCGTGAACTTAGTCATCGGCGCCTATACGGTGACGGTGACCGACGTCAACGGCTGCACGGGCACCGCCTCCGCCACCCTTTCCCAGCCACCCGATATGCTGGTGTTTGTCACACCCACAGCAGCCAAGTGCTTCGGTGAACCCAGCGGCCTGGCCACCGTATCGGCAAGCGGAGGGATCGGACCGTACCAATACGCCTGGAGCGGCGGACAAACCGGCCCCATCGCCGTCAACCTGGCGGCAGGCAGCTACTTAGTCACCGTGACGGACGCAGTTGGTTGCGCCAAAACGTCCTTTGCCCTGATTTTTCAGCCGCCGGCAATCACCGCTACCACCACCGCCACCAACGCTACCTGTGCCAACCTGACCAACGGCAGCGCCGGCACCACCGCACAGGGCGGCACAGGCACGCTGAAATATGCGTGGAGCACGACGCCCGCACAAACTACCGCTACCGCATCCAACCTCGCCGCCGGCGCCTACACGGTCACCATTTCGGACCAAAACGGCTGCACGCTCACCCAAACGGCAACGGTGAACGCCCCGCCCGCCATTTCCCTGAGCGCCGCCGGCACAGATGCCGCCTGCAATGGCGCAGCTACCGGCGCCGCCACGGCCACCGCTTCGGGCGGCTCGGGGACACTAACCTTCCAATGGAGTGACCCGACGGGACAAACTACCGCTACGGCTGCTGGTCTGGTGGCGGGAACATACACCGTCACCGTTACCGACGGCAATGGCTGCACCAATACAACCTCCGTTTCCATCGCCCAGCCGCCGGCGCTGGCGCTCGGTGTTTCCGCGCTGGCAGTGGCGTGTTTTGGGGAAAATACCGGAGCCGTTATGTCAAATATTTCGGGCGGCAGCACGCCGTATTCCTATTTGTGGAGCAGTGGGGAAAACACGCCGAATATTTCCCAAAAAACTGCCGGAACATACTCCGTGACGGTGACGGACGCGGGCGGCTGCTCCGCCACGATGTCTGCCACAGTCACGCAGCCAACCGCGCTGACCGCTTCCGCCACGCAGCAACAGATCGGTTGTTTCGGCGGCAATGACGGCAGTATCCTGCTTACCCCGGGCGGCGGCACCGGGCCTTACACGGTTGCCTGGATCGGGCCAAACGGCTTTTCGGGCGCCGGCACTGCGCTGAATAATTTGTCCGCCGGAAACTACACCGCCACCGTGACAGACGCTGCCGGCTGCACGCGTATCGAAAACGTCGCCCTTTCTCAGCCGGCTGCGGCGCTGACGATCACCCTGCCCGCCCTCGGCGACACGGTGTGTTTTGGCGCAGCCACCGTTACGGCCACCGCCACTACCACCGGCGGAACCCTGCCGTACCAGTACCTCTGGAGCCCGGGCGGCCAAACGACGGCCGGCATTTCCGGTCTGGCTTCGGCAACCTACTCGGTGACCGTGACGGACGCGAACAACTGCACGACCGCCGCTTCGATTTTTATCCCACAACAACAACCGCTCGCCGTACTGGCTTCCGGTGGATCGGTGGATTGCGCCGGCAGCAGCAACGGCACGGCCACGGTGACTGCTGCCGCCTACGGAACGTCCCCGACTAACCTTAACCTGCTCACCTATGTGTGGAGCACCAGTCCGTCCCAAAACGGCATCACGGCGACCAACCTGAAAGCCAGCCAAACCTATACCGTGACGGCTACCGACGCGCGCGGCTGCTCGGCCACACAAACCGTGACCATCGGCGACGTGCCTTCGGTAGGAGCGGCCATCGTCAGTTTCTCTAACCCGGCATGTTTCGACGGTACCGACGGGCGGGCCATTGCCGCCGGTAGCGGGGGCGTACCGCCGTACGCCTACAACTGGGGCGCCGGCGTGTCGGCCGTGGATTCGCTGGCGCAAAACCTGCGCGCAGGCACCTACCGCGTGACCGTGACGGATGCCAAAGGCTGCACCGGCGTGGCGACCACAACGCTCACACAACCAACGGCCCTGAAAATGCGCTTTCAGCCCACGGCGGTGCTCTGTTTTGGGGAAAGCAGCGGACGCGCCACCGTTTTCGGCGAGGGTGGTAATCCGCCGTACCAGTTTGTCTGGTCATCGGGCGCAACGGGCGCGGATGTCGCCGGGTTGGCCGCTGCTGCCTACTCGGTCACGCTCACCGACCGCAACGGCTGCACACACACCGATATCGTGGAAATTATCCAACCCGACGTCCCGTTGGGCGGCACGGTGGTGAAACGCGACGTCGGCTGCTTCGGCGGTTTCACCGGTGAAATTCAAGTCGCGGCCCTGGGCGGCACCCCACCGTACCGCTACGCCCTGGATGCCGGCCCGTGGAACGGCTCATCCAAACAGATCGGGCTGCCTGCCGGAACCTATGTCCCGCGCATTTTGGACAAAAACGGCTGCACGGCGGTGCTGGCGCCTGTCGAAATAGAACAACGCCCGAAGGTAGAACTCGAACTCGGGCCTGCCATCACCATCCTGTACGGCCAAAGCGCACAGCTACAGGCCGTACCGACCAATGCCACCGACCCGGTCCAGTATTCCTGGAACCCGGCGGACAGTCTGTGGCTCAGTTGTCTCGACTGTCCCGACCCGTTTGTGGACGACCTGGAGTACGGGCACTGGTTTGTGCTGAAAATCACGGATGCTTTTGGCTGTATCGCCGAAGATCGCGTGCTGGTAGAGGTAGAAAAACCGCGTCGCGTACACGTCCCGACCGGTTTTTCGCCCAACGGCGATGGGAACAACGACCTGCTGCTCGTGCATGGCCAGCAGGGTGTACTCGTGGTGTCCATGCGGGTATATGACCGTTGGGGAGAGTTGGTGTACGAGGGCCGGGACTTCCCGATCAATGACCCCGGTACCGGCTGGGACGGCACTTTCCGGGGCGATGCGCTGAACCCCGGCGTATTTGTCTGGGTGCTGGAGGTGGAATTTGCCGACGGGGTGCGGGAAGTGTACCGGGGGAATACGACGCTGATCCGGTAGTTGGGTACGGGGTTATTTCTCCCACTTTTCGATACGAACAAGCGGCTTGGGATAGGCCGTCATTTTGAACGCCTGGCGGTCTCCGGCACAAAGCAGGTCGGGTCGGTGTATTTTTTCCTGCGGTACCGCCTGCAATTCGGGGCACCAGATGCGGACATAGTCGCCGAGCGGGTCGTAGTTGCGCGCCTGGGTGAGGATATTGAAATAGCGGTCTTCGCGGGGGTCGCTGCCCACGCCGGCTACATAGTTCCAGTTGCCCCAGTTGGAGCAGGGATCGTAGTCGAGCAGGAGCGATTCAAAGTATTCGGCGCCCATTTGCCAGTTCACTTTCAGGTCTTTTACTAAAAACGAGGCGGTATTCTGCCGGCCGCGGTTGCTCATCCAGCCGGTGGCATTGAGTTCGCGCATATTGGCGTCAATAAACGGCACTCCGGTGCGCCCTTCCGCCCAGGCATGAAAGAGGTCGCGGTTATTTTTGAGGTGCCGGAGGGGCTTGTTTTGGGGGCCGTTTTTGAGAAAAATGCGGTTTTCGTGTTTTTTGCCCATGAGGCGGAAGTAGTCGCGCCAGAGCAGTTCGAAGAACATCCAGTAGGTGCTCTCGTTGCTCATGCGCTCGCGCTCATACCGTTTGATTTCGTGGTAAATAAACTTGGGCGACAGGCAGCCGGTGGCGAGCCACGGCGAGAATTTGGAGGAGTAGTCGCTGCCGATCAGGCTGTTTCGGGTTTCTTTGTAGGAGGCAATCGCGTTGGAATCCCACAGGTAATGCCGCAGGCGGGCGAGGCCCTCCGTTTCGCCGCCCCGGAACGGCAAGGCGATGCGCGGATCGGTTTCGAACGGTTCGTGCCCCAGGTCTTGCAGGGTGGGCAGTGCGCCGATTTCCAGTCCTGCGGGCAAGGGAGGCAAGGCATTGGGCGAGGGGAACGGCTGGCGTATGGCCGTGATGTGTTCGTTTTCCTTCCGGAATTGGGTGAACGTGTCGGGCGTGTGCTGCACCGGCATGGGCAGGTCCTGGGTATGGTAGAGCATTTTGCCCCGGGTGTAGAGCAGTTCCACACCGATACTCCACAGCTTTTTTTCGAGTATATCCTGCACCGCCACCTCCTCGGATGTGCGCTCGCGGTTGCACAGCACCCAGGAGGCTTTCAGTTGTTGGGCCAGTTCGGTGATGACGTACTCCGGTTTTCCGGTGCGCAGGATCAGGCCGGAACCAATTTCCGTTAGATTTTGATGGAGGTTTTCGACGCTTTCCAGGTTAAATTTAGCCCGAAACTTTCCGGTTTTTGGAAACCCGAAACGGGTTTGTCCCTTGAATACCCGCTCGTCGAAGATGTATATGGGGATCACTTCGTCGGCCATGCGCAGGGCTGTGACGAGTGCCTCGTTGTCATGCAAGCGCAAATCCTGCCGAAACCAAACTATCGCGCGTCGTTTCATAAATCCTGTTGCCGGATTTTGAGCGTGTTTGCTGTTCCGGCGGGCAATAGAACCCCTGTGCAGCGTATTTGTTTGGAAAAAAATGCGGCCGGGCGTGGAGTATTGGAACGCGGATGACACGGATGCCGCGCAACGCGGATTACCACGGATTTTTTAAAACTGCCGCCCGGATGCCTACGCACCCGCCAACGCGCACGCAAGCGCCGGTATTGGAACGCGGATGATACGGATGCTGTGCAACGCGGATTACTGCGGATTTTTTAATACTGCCTCCCGCAACTGCACCAGCCTTTCCGCCACGTCCGGATGCCTGCGCACCCGCCAACGCGCACGCAAGCGCCGGAACCAGTCCTGGTATATTTCCACAAAATACCCCAGCAACACGAACGCCGCCAATGCGAGCAAGGCCTGGCCCGCGCCCAGTCCGGCGTACAGCGCCAGCCGATACCAGCCCCACAGCACCGGTGGAAATGCGAACATGCCCACCACAATCTTGACCGTGGAGGAATAGCCGATGTAGAGTCCCATTTTTCGGTTCACCCATCCTGCCAAAAAACACGGTAAAAACCAAAAGATATACCCCGCAGCGAAAACCGGAAAGCCGAGCAACAAGCCTATCGCCCGCCAGTCGAACAGCGTGCGGTGCACGTCTTGCACGCCGATGTCCTTCAGCCCGTGTTGTTCGAGCAGCCCGAAGTAGGCATCTGTTTTTTGGCGCAGTTCGGAGTCGTCCAGCACGGTTTTTACCAGGTGTTGGGAGCGCTCGAAAGCAGCTTTTTGCGGCAGCGGATTGTTGTTTTGCAGGATTTCCTCCAGTCGAGTGATCAGGGTCTCGCCCGCCTCGTCGCGGGTGTGGATACTGAGCGTTTTGAGCTGCTCTTCGAGGTGCAGGGTCAGGTCGTTTGCGGCGCGAACATGGTGTTGCTGCCAGCTCTCCGACCAGTCGCGCGGGTACACCGGCGCGCCGATGTGTACCACGACATCGCTGCGAAACAGGTGCGGCGCGGAGTAGGACAGGCCGATGGGGATGATTTTTACGTCAAGTTCCCAGTGGTTGCGGGCCTCAACGCCGAGTGCAATGCGGGCCGTGCCGGTTTTGAGCGGACGGACGAATCGGTTCATCCAGCTGGTGCCCTCGGGAGCGATGAACAGTACGCCGTTTTTCTCCAGATGCCGGTACGACGCCTCGAATGCCTTGTCGTTGTTCCGCTCTTCGCCGTCGGTCACGTCTTCGCGGCGTTTCACCGGAATGCAATACAGGCGGGTCAGGAGCCAGTTGCTCACCGGGTGTTTGAACAGTCCGTAGTTGGCCAGGTAGAACATTTCCTGCCGGATTTCGAGGGCCGGGTTCAGCACGTCCATCAGGGTGCTGGGGTGGTTGATGATAACGATCGCCGGCCCGTCGAAGCGCAAATGTTCGCGCCCCAGCACCAGGCGGCGGCGGTAAAACACGCGCACACTACACCACACCAGCACGCGCAGCAGAAGGTAAATCAATCGAAGAACAGGGTGCAGACGGATATTTCGGTAAGCCATTTTCGGTGGAGAGAGGTGATGAGGCGGCGGCAAAAGTAAGGCGTGTGTACACACAAACATAATCTGCTACATTTGCCCCCGACGTGTATTTTTTAGTTTTTCAAATAACAGATTCGATGTCTCCTGTTCAAAAGATTGCTGCCCTGCGCCGCCTCATGGCCGAAAAAGGCCTGGCCGCCTACGTTATTCCTGCCACCGACCCGCATGCGAGCGAGTACCTGCCCGAACACTGGAAAACCCTGTTCTGGGCCTCCGGTTTCACCGGGTCGGCCGGCACGCTCGTGGTCACACCCGATTTTGCGGGTCTTTGGACCGACAGCCGCTACTTCATCCAGGCCGAACAGCAACTCGCGGGCAGCGGCATCGAATTGGTCAAATTGGTGATCCCGCACACCACCGAGTTTGTGGGCTGGCTGGCGGATACCCTGCCCGAAGGGGCGGTCGTGGGTTTCGACGGCGACCTGCTCTCCCGCCTCTGGCACCAGCAACTCGAAGCCGGCACGCGCCCGCGCGGCATTCGCCTCAACCCGCATGCCGACCTGGTGTCGCCCCTCTGGCCCGACCGACCGGCCTTGCCTGCCGAACCGGTTTTTGAATTTCCGGTCAAATTTGCCGGCGCGAGCCGCCCGGAAAAACTCGCCCGTATCCGGGAGCGACTGGTCGCAAAAAAAGCCACGCACACCGTCTTGTCCAGCCTCGACGATATCGCCTGGACGTTCAATTTGCGGGGCAATGACGTGCCCTACAACCCGCTGTTCGTGGCGCATGCGGTGATCGGTCTGCAAGAGGCGGCCCTTTTCATCACACCCGAAAAAATGCCCGACGCCATCCGCCGCCGGCTCCACCGCGACGGGATAAAAACCTATCCCTATACATCCGTCACCGACTACCTCGGCAAACTGCCCGCCACGAGTACCGTACTGCTCGACCCCCGGCGCATGAACCAAAACCTGCCCGGCGCCCTGCCCGAATCCGCCAAAGTGCTGGACGATGTGAACATTACCACCTGGCTCAAGGCCTGCAAAACACCCGCTGAAATCGGCCATACCCGCCAAACGATGATCCGGGACGGGGTGGCACTCACCAAGTTTTTTTACTGGCTGTCGCAAAACATCGGCAAACAAAAAATAACGGAACGCAGCGCCGAGGACAAGCTCCACGCCCTGCGCATCGAGCAGCCCAATTGTGTCGGGGAAAGTTTCGGCACGATTTCCGCGTACGGTCCGCACGCCGCCCTGCCACACTACAGCTCCACGCCGGAGAGCGATGTCGAACTTCGTCCAGAAGGCCTGTACCTGCTTGACTCCGGCGGCCAGTACCTCGGCGGCACCACCGACACCACCCGCGTCATCGCACTCGGCCCGGTTACCGACGAGCAGGCGACCGACTACACGCTGGTGCTTCAGGGACTAATCGGCGTATCCCGCCTGCGGTTTCCGCGCGGCACGCGGGGCTACCAGATGGACATACTGGCGCGTCTGCCCCAGTGGGAACGGGGCATAAATTTCGGCCACGGCACCGGCCACGGCGTGGGCTACTACCTCAATGTGCACGAAGGCCCGCAAAGCATCAGCCCCGGACCGGTGGACACGCCCATGCTACCAGGCATGATTACTTCCGTGGAACCGGGCATCTACCGCCCCGGCAAACACGGTGTGCGCATCGAAAACCTCGTGCTTTGTGTGGAAAGTGACGAGACGGAATTCGGGGCGTTTCTCGCGTTTGAAACCCTCACGATTGCGCCCATTTTTACCAATCTGGTGAAAAAAAACCTGCTCACCAAAGCGGAACAGGCGTGGTTGCGGGCGTACAACAAGATGGTGTTTCAAAAAATCAGCCGCTACCTCACTGCGGAGGAAAAAGCGTGGCTGCGGAGCGTGACGGCGGGTTGAGGCAGGCATCGCCCTAACCCTTGAGGGTGTTCAGAGAACGGTGTCAAACCTACCGAGAGATATTTTTCACACAGACAAACGCAGACTGTCACACAGACAAACGCAGACTGCTGCACAGACAAACGAAGACTGCCACACAGACAAACGAAGAGTGTAACTTATTTAAAATCAAACTTCTGTGTTTGTCTGTGCAGCAGCCTGCGTTTGTCTGTGTAAAATTTGCGCTCAATAGGCTGACACAGTTCTCTGAACACGCCCTCGCCCGCTTGCTATTTGCCTTTTTTCCGTGGCGCCTTTTTGATCGGCTTGCTGTACTTCCGCTTTTTCTTGTTTATCCGCCTGTTGCCCAGGTTTATTTTCTTGTTTTTGGCCTTTTTCTCGTGAAAAGCGCCCTGCGAGTGCTTCAGCGACGGCGACGGCAGGTAGTTCGTCATGGGTTCTGCCTGGCTCTCCTCCGGGGTGAGTTCCTCCGAGATAACGAGGTCGTCGGGTAGCGGGAACAAGGGAATTTCCTTGCCCATGAGCGTTTCAATTGCCGCCTGGTAGGGGATTTCGTTTTCCGTGACGAACGTGATGGACGCGCCTTCGCTGTCAGCCCGGCCGGTACGTCCGATGCGGTGGATGTAGGCTTCGGGGGTGTCCGGGGTATCCAGGTTGATGACGTGTGTCACGTCGGTCACATCGAGGCCGCGTGCGAGCAGGTCGGTGGTGATCAGTCCGCGCAGGGTGCCGTCCTCGAATTTTTGCACGGCTTTGATGCGGAAGTTCTGCGATTTATTGGAGTGGATGACACTGAACTGGTGGGCAAATGTTTCGTCGAACCGCTCTTGCACACGGTCCGCCATACGTTTGCTGGCGCAAAAAATGAGCACCTTGCTCATGGAGTCGTCGGACGCGAGCAAGTGTTCCAGCAAGTTGAGTTTGGTGTAAAAATTGGGCACGCGGTAGGCGCTTTGCCGGATTTTTTCCAAAGGCGTACCCATACGCGTCACCTCGATGGTAACGGGGCCATTGAAAAACGTTTCGATCAGGTCGTCCACATCCTCTGTCATGGTAGCCGAGAACAGGAGGTTTTGGCGGCGGCGGGGCAAGCGGTCGAGCAGGCCCGTCAGTTGTACCCGGAAACCCAGGTTGAGCATCTCGTCCACCTCGTCTATGACCAGGGTGCGCACGGAGGACAACAGCAGGTAGCGGCTCAGCACCAGGTCGAGCAAACGACCGGGCGTGCTGACGATAATATCCAGTCCGGCCTGTACCGCCAGTTTTTGGGTATTGATATTGACCCCGCCGTACACGGCCATGGTGCGCACAGTCATGTACGCCGTCAGTTTTTCGATCTCGCCGGCCACCTGTATGGCCAATTCGCGGGTGGGCACAATGATGAGCACACGCGGGTCTTTTTGTTTGGAAAACGGGAGTTGGCGCAGAATGGGCAGCAGGTACGCGTAGGTTTTGCCAGTGCCCGTTTGGGCGATACCGATCACATCGCGGCCCGACATGATGACCGAAAAGGCTCTTTGCTGGATGGGGGTGGGATGCGTCAGCCCGAGGTCGCTCAGGGCGTTCTGGAGGGGTGTACTAAGATTCAACGATTCAAAAGCAGGTACCATCATAATTGGTTTGGGGGGCGAAGATAGGGCGGGTTTGCGGCATCCGGCGTGTAAGGTGGAATACTCCCCCTGCTTTTCCTTTTATACCTTGCGCCGTTTTTACAAAAAAGCCCTGTAAGCATGCCGCATTGGCTCAAAAAATGGACGGTTTGGGAATATCTCCCTATGTGGTTGGCCAACATGCCGGTATACGGCATGTACAGCTTGTTTGCGCTGCGCGCGCGACACCTGTTTTTTTTCAGCAACGTTAATCCCGCTATTCCGCTGGGTGGAGCATGGGGGGAATCCAAACACGCCATCCTCGAATTGATTCCGGCGCGTATCCGCCCCAAAACAATATTTATCCCGGCGGGGACACCCTACGCCGAGGTTGCACCCCTGCTGTCGGCCGCCGGAATGACGTTTCCGGTCGTGGCCAAACCGGACGTAGGTGAGCGCGGTTTTTTGATCAAAAAAATAGACGACGCGGAGGAGCTGCGCAGTCATCTGGAGCGTTTTCCGGCAAATTTTTTGGTTCAGGAATTTCTGGACCATCCCATGGAAGCGACGGTGCTGTTTTACCGATTCCCGGATGGCCGCTTCGGCATCACGTCGGTCTGCACCAAGGAGTTCCTGACCGTGCAAGGCGACGGCGCCTCTACGGTGCGCCAGCTGATGGCCCGCACCACGCGGGCGGCGTTTCAACTGGAGCGTTTCGAGCGCGAGCAACCGGGGCTATTGAACCAGATACCAGAAGCCGGGAGGATTGCCCTTCTGGAACCCATCGGCAACCACGCACGGGGAACCAAATTTCTGAATGCCAATCACTTGATTGATTCCGAACTGGAACGCGCATTCGAGCAGGTATGTGCCGAAATAGACGGTGTGCTGCTTGGGCGTTTCGATCTTAAATGCGCCTCCGTGGACGCCCTGCGTCGGGGCGAGGTATTCGTCATGGAGCTCAACGGCGTGTTTGGTGAACCCGCACACATTTTCGACCCTGCGTACGGCGCCTGGAGGGTGTACCGAGACTATTACCGCCACTGGAAAATGTTGTTCGACCTGCACCGGGCGCAGGCACAACGCGGCATAACACCGACGCCATATCGGGAAGCGATTCGGTTCATTCGGGAATATTTCAGGTACAAAAAACGACTGGAGACCCTGTAGATTTGGGAAATGGCCTACCTTCGCGCCACCTTACACACACAATTTCTCCTCACTCTTATCGCAATTCCATACCAATGGTTATCGCAGAAAAAAAGGTAGTGCTGGTGCACTACACGCTGACCCAAGGCACCGCCGAGGGCGAAATGATCGAATCCACGCAAGGCCGCGAACCGATGGGCTTTATATACGGCGTCGGCATGATGATCCCCGATTTTGAGGCAAACCTGCTGGGCCTCCAGGCCGGCGACACCTTCTCCTTTGGCATTAAAGCCGCCAACGCTTATGGCGACTACGACGAAACTGCTCTGGTAGAGGTGCCCAAAAATATGTTTGAAATGGACGGCAAGATTCCCGATGGTCTGCTGGAAGTTGGCAACACGATTCCGCTGACCGATCAGGACGGCAACCGTTTCCAGGGCACCGTTGCCTGGGTCGGTTTGGACAAAGTGAAGCTCGACTTCAACCACCCGATGGCCGGCGTTGACCTGCACTTTACCGGCCAGGTGGAAATGGTGCGCGACGCTGAACAAGCAGAGCTCGAGCACGGCCACGTACATGGCGACGGCGGGCACCACCATTGATTCGTTTTCCCGGTATATAGACCTTCCAGGTTTAAAAACCTGGAAGGTCCACCGATACCAAACCCTATTATAACCCGGTGAAGGTGAACGTGTAGTTTGCCCAGAAATTCCAGACGGTGACGACCGCCGTAGCGGCCAGTTTAGCCGCATAAAAGTTGACGCGGAACCGCTCGTTGAGGATGTAAATAATTCCGTTATTCAGCGCCAGACCAATGAGCGAGGCGAGCAGGAACTTGGAAAACTGAAGCGCCACGGAGGGGTCCTGGCTCTGAAAGGTCCAGATGCGGTTCAGGGTATAATTACTGATTACGGCGAACATAAAACCGGTGCTGTTGGCGACGTACTGGTTCAGCCGGATTTTTTCCCGGCAAATCCACGTGACGCCAAAATCCACAAACACGCCGGAGAAACCCACAGCGCCGAACTTTAGAAATTTCCAGAACAAGTCGTTATTCATCAGATGCCAAAGATTGCTTTTTCGCCACCGGGCGTAAAAGTTGAACGGTAATGATGATCCATATCGCAATGCAGGGCACGGCCTTCAGCACGTATGGTTGCACGAGCGCCGTGCGTACGATGCGGGGGAAAATATCCGACGGCGACAACGATGCCAGTGCAAAGGCCGTCCAGAACAGTGTTTTCATCCACAAGGCGGGTTTTGGGGCACTTTGGTACCACAACGCCACGCCGCACAGGGCTATGATAAAGGTGGGCGATTCTGCTTTGTGGTTGAAAATAACCACCCACAACAACACGGAAGCCCACAAGAGTATTCGATCAGTAGCCGGAGGAAGCCCGCCCGCGCCGGGCGCCCGGCGGCGGTAAACTGCCCAGGTACTCGCCGCCAACAGCCCCATTCCCACCGCGATGATGCCTGCCTTGGGCGCTTGCCAACCAAACCACGTCTGCAACCAACCCATAACCGACAACCCCACCGACGCGCTGTGATCGCTGCGCAACAACTCCACCCACCACTGATAGACCTGCCACAACTGATCGGGTGCGACAACCGCCAGCGGCGCCAAAACCAGCACCACCGACCATAGCGCCACCGCCGACACAAATACCCGTCCGCGCGGATAGATGAGCGCCGGAACGGCGGCAAAAATACCGAAGATTTTGAGGAACCCGCCTGCCGCCGTCCACCAACCACCCCAAACCGGTTTACCGGCCTCCAGGGCTACCCAGGCCCAAAGGATGAATGCGGCCGTAAGGCCGTTGCTCTGGCTGTTTTGCAGGGAAATAATCAGTTCAGGGAGGACAAACCACGCGACAAAGCGCCGCTGCCGGGCATCTAAAATTGGTAAACGCAAGATGGCCCAGAGCAAGGGCAGTGCATTGGCTATATTCCAAACTTGCAGCCCGGCCCAGTCGGGCAACACCGAAAAAGGCGCCATAGCTACCGAAAACGCGGGGCTGTATTTGAACAAATCCCACTGCTCAGCGGGAAAACTCGCGTAAGGATTGAGGCCTTGTACGAGGTGTGTGAAGGAATTTTTAAAAATAACGTAGTTCTCGTACGCCGTGTAGCCGTGGGCGTTTACGCGTTGCCACAGACTTTGCAGGCTGATGATTTCAGCTACCAACAGATAGACGATCCAGAGGGTCCGGTCTTGTTTGAGAAAACGTTGCGCCCACATCATCAAAAGTACGACCTCAGTTTTTCCAGCAAATGCTCGGGCGCCGGCACTACTTTTTTGGCTGCGGCTGCAAAGAAGCACAGGCGCACCGTACCGGCATTCACCAATTTGCGCTGCTCGTTGAAAATCTCCGTGTGAAAGGTGATGTACGTATCCGGCATCTTCCGGATTTCAGTATGTATAGTCAGCAAATCATCATAATGGGCCGGCCGCACAAAGCGCATATCCATGCTGACTACCGGCAGCCAAATCCCGTGTACCTCTTCCAGTTCTTTGTACGACGCCCCCAGCGAGCGGATTGTCTCCACCCGACCTACCTCAAAGTACTCGGCATAACGACCGTAATAGAGGTAGCCCATCTGATCGGTTTCACCGTAGCGCACCCGGAGTTGAACGTCGTGACTGTACACAGTTTTAAGTTTTGAGTTTTGAGTTTTGAGTTGGGTTTTGAGTTCAACTCTAAACTCAAAACTCAAAACGGTCAAATTTCTTCCCGTTCGATGGGGCAGGTCATGCAGTGGCTACCGCCGCGTGCGCGGGAGAGTTCGTTGGAAGGGATGGTGATGATGGTGTTTTCCACTTTATCCGGGGTGGTTTTCCCGTTTTCGAAGTCGCGCAGCAGTTTTTCGGCGCCGATGACTTTGTATCCGAATGCCTTGAATGCCTTTTCGGTAATCGGGTTGCGGTCGTAGGTGATCGCCACACCCGGCTTGAGGGTCACGAGGTTGCAGCCGTCGGTCCATTGCTCGCGCTCCTGATAGGGACTTTCGCCCTGGCCGGCCCAGATGAACTCCATTTTGGGGTTCACTTCGGCGAGCAGGAAGTCCTTCAGGCTCGGGTATTCCACTTCTTCGCCGTTCGAACGGTGTACGTCCACGAAAGAGCCGAGACCGTCCTGCACGATAGGTTTGTAGCCCACCAAGTGGTTGTGGTTGATCTGCGTAAAAATCGTGTCAATGTGCATGTACGTGCGCTCGGCGGGGATATTTACCTGCACTACGTTTTTGACGATACCGCGGTCGAACAAGGTGTTTTTGATCAGCTGGAAGGCGTAGTTGTTGGTGCGCTCCGAGCAGCCAATGAGGAGGTAGTCTTTGTTGAGCATCATCAAGTCGCCGCCTTCCACGCTGAGCGTTTCGCCTTTTTTTGAGGGCGGGTACTTGTCCACGCGGTTCAGGTTGATCGTTTTGCCGTCGGCCTTGAGGCGGCGGAAAACGGGGTGGCTGCTAAAAATGAGGCGCGTGAGAAAGTTTTCGCGAAAACGGGCCGACTTGTTGGCTTTTGTAATCAACACATAATCTTTGATCGTGACTGCGATGTCGCGGGTGAAGATCAGGTTGGGGATGGGGTCGAACAGGATGCGGTCTTCGGGTTCGAGGTAACCGGTGATGAGCGTATCGGCAAGTTGCTCGGACGACAAACCGGCTAGCCTGGGAATAAACGAGTAGGGTAACTCCTCGAAGTCAGTGATTTTGTTGATCACCTCGTACTTGCTCTCTTCATCGCGGGTACTCTCGGCCAGCAGGTCGCGTACTTCGAGTACATTTTCCTTGCCGAGAAAGGCTTTGAGAACGCCGATAAAGATGTCGTGCTCTTCCTGCATATTCGGCAGGTGCACGATATCGTCGAACAAAAGTTCTCCGGCGCGTTTGGGGGTGATACGGGCAATACCCTCGTCGGGGCGGTGTACAATGACTTTTTTGAGGCGTCCGATTTCGGAATCAACGTAAATACGGCTATTGGCATCCATCATGCGGGTAGTGGTTGAATTATGGGTGGTGGGCTGAAAATGCGGGCAAAAGTAGGGAATTGGGGTGAACGAAGAACGATTAAAAGAGACGATTGCTACAGGTGGATATTCGCGCATCTTTACAACCCCGACGGCGAAAACCGCACACCCAGATACCCCACCGTGCCCATGATCGGCGCCCAAAGCTGGGAGCCGTTGAAATACGGGCTATTCGGATTTTCCACGGCGATAATAGCAGCATGTTGCTGGTACGCCGTCAGATTTTCCCCGCCGAGGTAGAACTCGATGTTTTTCCAACTGCGGGTAATCTGCATGCTCCAAAGTCCGTAGGTCGGGCTGTTTGCCGGAAAATCGTGAACCAGTTCGTGCGGAATCTTGCTGTTGTCCGGCAAGCGCTGCGGTCCTACAATCTGGATATTGGTATTGAACATCCACTTCTTGTTCGGCGTAGTGTAGTCCAGCGTGATGAGGCCGCGGTGCTTCGCCACGAGGGGCAAGGTTTTGAGCAGGCCGTCGGCGAAGGTGGCCCGCACGTCGTTCCACTTGTAGGCTACTTTCACGTCGAGGCCGGGTACGGGGTTGTACTGCACCAGGGCCATGAGGCTGTTGGAAAACGATTTGCCAGGGACGTTATAGAAAAATACGTCGGTAGGCGACTGGTCCACGTCCACCAGAACCTGCCGGTTAAAATCGGTGCGGTACAAGTCAAAATTGAAACTGCCGCTGCGGCCTGCTACCTTGAAATTTTGGGTAAAATTCACGCCATAGTTCCAGGCGTCTTCGTAGCCGAGGTCGGCGGCAAAATGCAAGGGGCGGTTACTGGCTAGCAGGCTGATATTTTCCGCGATCAGGTTGGGGGAGCGGTAGCCGCGTCCGGCGGAGATGCGCACGATACTTTCCGTCGTGAAGTTGTACTTGGCGCTCAGGCGCGGCGTAACGAACCAGCCGAAGCGGCTGTTCCAGTCCACCCGGCCGCCGAGTACCACTACGAGGTCGGGCATTTCCATAGCCAGATTGGGGCGACTGAATGTGTATTCCAGCATAGCGCCGGGGACAAATTCCGTGCGGCTGAGGTCGCCTTCGTTCACCCGTTCGGCGATGTCGTCGTATTGCACCGATGGCGCCACCACGATCTGGTGGTCGGTAGTGCTGATAATGGTCTGGTAGAGCGATTGCCAGTAGAACGAGCGTTGCTCTGCGGCGTAGGTATTCCGCCCAAAGGTCGAGTTGGCGCGGTGCCACGAAGCCGAGACCATGTTCCCGATTTGGTTGTAGGGCTTGCCGCCAAGTCCCTCGCGACCTACTTTTCCCCACACTTCCACGCGGTCGTTCTGCTGATCAATGGCAAACATTCCGGGCACGCCATCCAGGGTGCGCATTTGTCCGCCCTGGCGCCGGTCGGTCAGGGCTTGCACGTTGAGCTGGCCACACGTTTCTTCCCCTTCGTAAAACACCCGGTACAGTCCATTCAGTTGCTGGCGGCTGGGCGCGTCGAAGAAGTTGTCGTTGTTCATATCCCAGTTGTTTTCCACAAAACTGCCGTGCGTGAGCAGGCCGTGGGACACCTTCCCCTTGCCTTTTTTGTTCAAATGCACGTTCAATTCGCCGCGTCCTTCCGTGGAAGTAAAACCGTTGACAAACACGGGTTTGTCCAAATGCGGCTTTACGATTTCGGCGTTGATCTGACCCGCTATACCGGTGTAGCCGTTTTTCACCGTGCTGGCGCCTTTGGCCAGCGAGATACCTTCCAGCCAGGTGCCGGGGACGTATTCGAACGCGAACGGTGTAGCGATGCCGTTCATCGTGGGCCTGTTTTCCAGCATAAACTGGCTGTATATCCCACGCAGGCCCAGCATCTGGATTTCCTTGACCCCCGTGAGGGCATTGGAGTAGGTGACATCGGCGGCGCCGTTGGTTTGGAAACTTTCGGACAGGTTGCAGCAGGGCGCCTTGCGCAGTTCGTTGCGCTGGATGTGCTCCACATTGCGCGTCTCAATAGTCGAAATGCGGGTATCAAAACCCTTTTCGGAGATCGTCACCTCTTTCAGTTGCGCTATTCCGGTCACCTCCACCCACAGGCTATCTTCGTTGGGCAGCACCTGCACCTCGGCGGGTGTGTAGCCCACATACTGTACCACCAGCGTAGCTTCCTGCTCCTGATGCGGCAGCCAAAAGCGCCCCAGGGTATCGGTGACGGTTCCGAGATTCGTCCCGCCCCAGCGCACGGTGGCGCCTACAAGCAGTTCCTCTTTATCATTAGTGACGATGCCGAAAATGCGTTTCGACACAGGATTTTGGGCATTCAGCAGAACAGGGGCGAGAAATATGAGCAAACAAATGAGTTGTTTCATTGCTATTAAAATTTGATTTTAAACAAAATAGAGAATCCCCGCAGCGATACACTGCGTGGGACGGATGTTTGAAAACCAGCAATTTAACAACGGAAAAGCTCGTGCCGCACACAAATCATGCGGCCGGAAAGCGGGGGAGGTGGTTTGGGCGGGGCCTTGTTTGACGGAGCGATGTAACAAACACCGGGACGATACAAGTGCAGATACTCCGGCAGTTCGTCTGCCCAAAACGGGAAATCAAACGTCTTGTCCAACGGATGCCCGACCAGAAAATCGGCCTTCATCTGGAACACCTTCACCGTTTTTTGGGTGCAGGCATGCGCATCATCATCGGTCATTTCCTCCGCAGCACAACAAGCAGGCGCATCGGTCTTGCAACAATCGCCCATCCCCACCGCGCCGTTGGCTACGCAAGCATCATCAGCCTCGCTAAAAAAAGAGTACGTCGTTTCACCCACACAATAGCAATAGATGCGCGTCACGCTGACCCCCACCGTCGAGGTGAGCAGCGCCGCCATCCAAAGCCAAAGAATCGTGTTGCGAAACATTTTTTTTAATGAATGATGAATGACAAATGAAAAAACTATTTTCTGCTACAAAAGTAAGTGTAATATCTCGGGTAATATCTCAAAAAAATGCAGCCGGTTCCCCGCGCAACTCATCACTCATCACTCATCACTCATCACTCATCACTCATCACTCATCACTCATCACTCCTTCAACAGCCGGAACATATTTTTCTTGTACGCTTCCACACCGGGCTGATCGAAGGGATTGACACCGAGGAGGTAGCCGCTGACGGCGCAGGCTTTTTCAAAGAAATAAAACAATTGGCCGAGGCTGTACGGGGTGGCTTCCGGGATAGCAATGCGCAGGTTGGGCACACCGCCGTCGGTATGGGCTTCGAGGGTACCTTGCGCAGCTTTTTTGTTGACGTAGTCCAGGGTTTTTCCGGCGAGGTAGTTCAGTCCGTCCAGGTCGTCGGCATCGGCTTCGAGGACGATGTCATCTTCCGGACTTTCGATCTCCAGCAGGGTTTCGAACAGGTGCCGGCGGCCGTCCTGTATGTACTGGCCGAGCGAGTGCAGGTCGGTGGTAAAACTGGCACTGGCCGTAAAAATGCCCTTGCCGTCTTTGCCCTCGCTTTCGCCGTAAAGTTGTTTCCACCATTCGGCGAGGAAGTGCAGGCGCGGCTCGTAGTTGATGAGCATTTCGATGTCCTTGCCTTTGCGGTGCAGGATGTTGCGCGCAGCCACATAGCGCAGCACGTCGTTTTCCGAAAATACCGCCGTGCGGTATCGGGTGCGCGCATCGGCGGCGCCTTGCAGGAGTTGGTCCACGTCAATGCCGGCTACCGCGATCGGCAGCAAGCCAACGGCAGTAAGCACCGAAAAGCGCCCGCCCACATCGTCGGGAACGACAAAAGTCTCGTAGCCTTCCCGGTCGGCGAGCGTTTTTAGGGCGCCGCGGGCTTTGTCGGTCGTGGCATAAATGCGGGAGCGAGCGCCCTCCTTGCCATATTTTTCCTCGAGTTTTTTCTTGAAAATACGAAAAGCAATAGCGGGTTCGGTCGTAGTACCGGACTTTGAAATCACGTTCACGGAAAAATCCCGGTCGCCGAGTACCTCCAGCAGTTGCGACAAATACGGACCGCTGAGATTGGTGCCCGCAAAACACACCTGCACAGGGCCTTTTTTCCGGCTGGGGGCCGGAGCCAACGGCGGCGTGGGCCGACAAAATTCCAGCGCAGCTTTGGCGCCCAGATAGGACCCGCCAATACCGATAACTACCAGCACGTCGCTTTGGCGCTGGATGCGTTTGGCGGCAGCCTTGACGCGGCGAAACTCCGCGCGGTCGTACTTCGCCGGCAGGTCCAGCCAGCCCAGAAATTCCGAACCGGGGCCATTTCGGCCGTCCAATACTTTGGCGGCTGCCAGCACCTGCGGTTCTATAGCCGAAAACTCTTCGGGCCGGATGAAAGATTGCGTGTGGGTGAGGTCAAGCTGGATATTGGACATTGTTTCGATTGTTTCGATTGATTCGATTGGTTCGATTGGTTCGATTAAGTCCGATTGATTCGATTAAGTCCGATTGTTTCGATTGAATTTATCCTCGTATTTGGTTGTCCCGTTCGGCTAATCGAATCAATCGAAAAATCGAATTAATCCAATCAATCGAAAAATTCGGTTGTCCCGTTCGGCTAATCGAATCAATCGGATTTAATCGAAAAATCGAATCAATAATTTGCCAGTTCATTTTTCAAATACTCAATCACTTTGATTTCCACGGGATCCACCTGACGGGCCTGGGCGAGGAAGAACGACATCCAATCGCCGAGGTGAACGAGGTAGAGCATGTTTTCAGCAGCGGATTTTCCTTTGGAAAACACCTCGATGGAAGCGCCCGAGAAGTGCTCGATAATTTCCTTGACGATGTTCATGCGCACGGCGGTGCGCTCGTTGTCGGCGCGGTTGCGCAGCCAAATGACCGCCACATCGGGGCGTTCGGTGCGCCAGCCGACGAGTTCGTTGTGGTTCATTTCGGGCAATACGTGGTGCCAGCTCAGCATCTTGGCGTTTTCGTTGATTTGCTGGCGCCAGCGCACGGCCACAGCCTCGTTGGTGTCGGCGCAGTAGAGCACAGGGGTTTTGTCGGCGAGGAATCCGGCGAGCTTTTGGGCGCGTTTTTGAATATCGGCCTGGTCGCGCACGATGAGCTTGCGGCCGGCTTCAATCTGGCGAAAAATACGGCCGCTGATCAGTTTGGCGCCGCGCAGCACAGCCAGTTGGGCCACAATGGAATAGCCGAGGCAGGCACGCGGACTGCTCCAGCCGCCAGGCACCTGTACATAGTCGAAACCGTGTTGTTTGGCCAATTCGAGCAGTTTTCCGCCGGAGGTGACGCACACGATTTTGGCGCCGGTAGCGCGCAGTTGCTCAAACACATTGAGGGTTTCCTCGGTGTTGCCGCTATACGACGAGCAGATGGCGAGGGTGTGTTTGTTGGCCCAGCGGGGCGCATCGTAGCCTTTGTTAACCAGAATAGGCACTTTGCACTCGGCCCCGATGAGGTCTTGCACGAAGTTGCCGCCGATACCGCTGCCGCCCAGCCCGGAAACAAGTACGGTGCGGATAGGCGATGAGTGTTTTTGCAGCGAAACCGATTCGGCTATTTGCAGCGCTTCCGCCAGTTGTTCGGGGAAGCGGGCGATCATTTTATCCATTGCGGTGATTTTGGTGGCGAAGGTACGGACGTGGCCCGGAACTCTGTTCCGGGAATTCAGGCCCAGCCAAATTTTTACCGCGAAAGCACCACTTTGTGTGTGTATATTTCCCCACCGTCAAACCGGCAGATCAGGAAATACAAACCATTTGGCAGCTGGCAGGTCGGGATTTCGGTGGTATTGCCGGCGAATCTTTTTTCTTCCAAAACAATACGCCCTTGCGCGTCGCACAATTGCAGCATGCGACAATTCCCTTGTACAAACAGACGATCATTTGCGGGGTTCGGCCAAACCCGGACGGGGGTGGGAGCATCGAGCTTATCGGCGCTGACCAAGCAGCCTTCAAAAGGGGCATACACACCTTGCGTATTGCCAAAACACCGGAAATATGCCGTGGTACCATCGCCGGCAGCGTGGCAGAAGTCGGCGTCCAGAAAGATATACGAGCAGGCATATTTATCGTCCGAATCTTCCGGGTTGCCGACGGCACCAATGCCCTCTACCAACAGCAAGGGGTAGTTTATGAAAGAGTGCTGAACCGTTTGAGTGCGGCGAACTTGCCCGGCCAGAAAGACACTACCTGTATCAAGCACTGCATAATAATACGAAGGAATAAATTTAAGTGTGTCACCCGGAACGAGCGAAAAATCATAAACAAGCCTTTTGCTGTTGACACCTCCCCATACATATATCTTATCTCCTTCTTGTCTTGCGTAATGGTATGCATTCGGACTGCTGTCTAAGTAGTGGTAGCGACGAAGCCACATCCATGATTCCCCACCAAGGTTCACTTCTTTCTCAATCTTGATACGATTTAATCCAGAAACCTCTGGAAACCAACCTTTGTACACTTCAAAAGTCCATTCATCACCAATTTGAAACCAGGCAAGTTGTGCTTGCAGGCAAACACCAGAAAGTACTAAAGCAGCGAGCAGCAAATGTTTTTTCATGGGAAAGATATGGCGTTAGGCTACTTCATGGAATACAGATGTCAACGTCAATTCAATTCCTAACCGCTCATCGCGTAACACGTCTTCTCCCCGAAAGAAATCGTAGCGATTCGGTTTGTGGTACACAAATACAGCTTCGAGACCGGGAACCACAATCCATACCGACTGCACGCCTGCGAGTAAAAAGGTTTCGGCTTTTTCGATCAGGTCATCAAGGGATTGTGTAGGCGATAGGATTTCAATAATCCCTACCGGGGTATCCGTACGGCGCACGGTGTCCTGGTGCACATCAATTTTGAACTTGGGATATATGGCAATGTCCGGCACCGATGGAGGGCTGTCTTCGCTGCGTTCAAGGGCAAGTTCCGGGAGAATGGTGTAGCGTTGGCGGTAATTGATTTCCAGATTGACCAACAAATTTTTTGAGACAAAGGCATGTACGGTACTTGGCATAGGCTTTCCATGTTCTATTTCGTAATCGCTCAATTGGACTTCGGGGTCGAGCGTTGTTGTTTCGTGCAAAATCATATATCGTTGAGTTTGGTGCAAATATATAGTTTACCGGCGCACTTTCCTGCTCGAAAATTCACGCTCCAAGGTTGCTGCAACGACCTTCATGTTCATCGGAAATACCCACGACGGCAGATTTGTCTCGATACTGTTCAGGCTAAACCAATTCGGCTATTTGGAAGGCTTCCGCATTCTCAACGCGAAAAAACGACCTTGCGTACCGCCACTTGTCCATCATCAAAATGGCAAAGCAGCAGGTACATCCCGTTGGCTAAATGGCTGGTTCGGATTTCCGACACATCCCCCGCAAGCATTTTTTCTTCCAAAACGACACGTCCGAGCGCATCACACAATTGAAGCGCGCGACAATTCCCTTGTACAAACAGACGATCATTTGCGGGGTTTGGCCAAACCCGGACGGGGGTGGGAGCGATACTCGCATCGGTATGCAGTACCAGGCAGTCATTAAAAGGACTGTACATAGCACCTTGCGTACTGCTAAAACACCGAAAATACAGGCTATAGCCATCCACTGCACCCATACAATACGGGATATTCAGCAGCAGAAACGAACAGACATTCGGATTGTCCGGTTCTTGTGGATTACCCGTAAAACCGATTCCTTCGATAAAAAACATGTCTGCATTGGAACCGACCAATCGGACGGTTTGTGTCCGGCGGATCTGCCCGGCCGCGTTTATGGAGCCGGTGTCGCGTATAACATAACGGCCATTGGTATTGTACTGCACCGTATCGCCCGGAACAAGTGCAAAGTCGTAGATTTTAAAAACCTCATTATTCCATTCTTTTCTGGAATAAACCTGACTGCCTTCGGCACGCGCCAGGTAGGTACTGGGCGGCACCGTGATCTGGTAGTAGGTAAGTTTTTTCCACGACTGCCCGTCAACGGTCGTGTCGCCTTCCACAACGAGGCGATGCATTCCATAGTTGGGAGCATTCCAGCCGGTGGTGACGTAATACGCCCATTGGTCGCCGTCTTGCAGCCACTGTTGGGCCTGGGCGCCGGGGCATAGCAGCAGGAGCGCAAAAGCAAAGAAGAGGTGTTTCATACGTTCGGATTTGATGTTAAAACAAAGTGATTTCGCACAGAAGACACCATCAGTCGGACTTGCGCTGCCAATGCGGATGCTGTGTGGAAAATATCAATGTTGTATCGTTGGTTGGCCGTGGGCTGTACGATGCTCACCGCCCCGACCGCAAATCTACCTGCACCTCCCCTGCCACAAACATCGCCCGCCGGGCTTCCAGCGCCAGGCGGTCGCGGTCGGACAGACTGGATAGCTTGGCAGCAAAAATCTGATCCAGTTCGGTCAAAATTTTGTCCCGGGGCTGCCAGTACACGCGGGACTTGTCGAGAATATCGGCCAAAATCAGGTCTTTCCAATCCAGCAGTTCGGGTCGGAACGCAGCGCCGGCTTGCAGCGCGACTTCTATTTTTTTCAACAACGCCAGGTGATGGCCCGCACCGAGGTTGCTGCAACTTTCCTCCACGCTCAGCGGAAATACCCACGCCGGCAGGTTGGATTCGATACTGTCCAGCGGATAGGCGTCAAATCCAATCCGGGAAAACTGGTCATCCTGCAGGCCGGCGGTGCGGGCGGCGGCCTGTGCTACAAGGCGGTAGTCCAGCGCCAACGTGGTCACCGGCGTTCGTTGCACCCAGAAATACCGCATCGGTGCGGCCAGCCACGACAGATCCACCGGCACTTGGGCGGCATCCCGGCTGACGGCGTGCGCGAGCAGCTGGTTCAGCGTGTCGCGCAGGTGCAGTCCTGCGCGCAAGTGGTTGGCAAAAGCCGTGTCGGTCGCCGGCAGTTCGGTTTCAGCCCAGTCCCACAGTTGTCGGGCGACCGCTGCCCCGAACAGCGCCTGGGCGCGTTTGCCCTGCAGCCAGCGCGCCACGTCGGTTGTGCTGCGATCCGCCGGCACAACTGCTCCGGCAAACACCCATCCCTGTCGGCCGTCGGGCGTTTGCACCCGCAGCCACGGTTCCTGGAGCAGGGTATCGTCCAGATAAACGGAAGCCAAAAACCGGCTCGTTTCGTTCCGGTCTGCCAGCGTGGTGCCGGCGGGCAAGCGGAGCAATTCCCGGCTCTTCTCGTCGGGTTGCTCGCGCAACTCGGTGGGAGCCTGGACGGTCAGGGGTGGAAATTCAGCATTGGAAAAAGGAGGCTGACAGGCAGCAAACAAGCAGCAGGCAAAAAAAACAAATCTATACATCAGCGGAACAGCTTTTTCGCCAAACGCCAAACACACCGCCGCCGTACCTTGCCGGGGTTGAAAATTTCAATAACCGTTTTATCTCAACACGAAAATTGCGCAGCAACATGATGTTTATCCTTTTTCCTGAAACCTTCCAGGTTTTAAAAACCTGGAAGGTTTACGTCATCCTCCTGACCATTGCCGCACACCCGCTCCAGGCCCAAATCGCGGACGACTTCTCCGACGGGAATTTTACCGACAATCCCGCCTGGCAGGGCGATGCCGCCAATTTTATGGTGAACGCCGCCGGCGAACTGCAACTGAACGCTGCCGCTGCCGGCAGCTCTGTGTTGGCGGTGCCGGGTACTATCCCCGATAGTGCGGTCTGGCTGTTCGATGTCCGGCTGGAATTTGCGCCTTCGGCAACCAACGTGTTGCGCGTGTACTTGCTGGCCGACCAACCCAACCTCCTGCTGGCCAACGCCTACTACCTCGAAATCGGCGAAAACGGTACCGCCGATGCGTTGCGGCTGTACCGGCAGGACGGCGCTGCTCGCGTACTGCTCGCCACCGGATTGCCCGGATTTGTGGCCCTGGATCCCGTCAACATCAAGCTCCGCGCAACGCGCAGCGCCACAGGCGACTGGACGGTGGAAGCCCGCACACCCACGGGTGCTTTCGAGCCGCAGGGCAACGCTACTGATGCCACTTACCTGCCTGGCCCGGGGCGTTTTTTCGGGGTATATTGCCTGTACACCGCCACCCGTACCAAAAGCTTTTTCTTCGATAACCTCTCCATCCAGCCCGATGTGCCGGACACGACACCGCCGGTGTTGCTCTCGGCCACAGCCAACGCGACGGGCACGGAGGTACTGGCGCTGTTCGACGAGGACCTGGACGGCCCCTCGGCACTGGATCCGGCGCACTATTCCATCGGCGGCGTGGGCAGCCCGGCGCTGGTCGAGTTTGTCGGCGGCGGAAAGCAACAGGTCCGGCTGCTGTTGATCCCGGCACTCGGCACGGGCAACTACACCCTGCAAACTGAGCAGGTAGCCGATGTTTTTGGAAATGTGAGCGCCCCGCAAAGCGCGAATTTTCAGTTTGTAAAAATTGATGCCGCCGGGGAATTCGATATTCTGATCAATGAAATCATGTCCGACCCGACACCATCGGTCGGGCTGCCGGAAGTAGAATGGCTGGAACTGCACAACCGCAGCAACAAGGTGATTAACCTGAACACGCTGCGGCTATCGGACGGCGGGATTCCCCGCGCATTGCCCGATTATTTGCTGTACCCCGATTCCTTTGCCGTGCTGGCCACGGCGACCAACGCGGCTGCTCTGGCGCCATTCACAACAGCAGCGCTCGGCATGACGGCTTTTCCGGCACTGAACAACACGGGGGACACGCTCACCCTGACTGATCTATCGGGACAGATGATAGACCAGGTGGTGTATGCGTCGAACTGGCACGAGAGCACCACCAAACGCGACGGCGGCTGGACGCTGGAGCGCATCAATCCCGACCTGCCCTGCCTGGAGCAGGAAAACTGGCGCTCCTGTCCGGTGCTGCCCGGCGGCACGCCCGGCAAAGTCAACGCATCGTTGCAAAACACGCCCGACACCGAAGCGCCCCGCCTGCTGGCTGCATTCCCGGTGGATGCCTTTGCGCTGGAACTGACGTTTTCCGAAGGGTTGGACAAATTCACGGCGTCCGACCCGACGGCCTACGAGATAGACCCGCCCTTAGCCATTGCCTCGGCAACGCCGGCGCCCGAAAGTCGGCGGCTGGTGCGGCTCCTGCTGCAGGAACCACTGGAACCGGGCATCGTGTACGCCCTGACGGCCACGAATATACTGCGCGATTGCAGCGGAAACATGGCGGCCGATACCGACACGGCACGGGTTGGTTTGCCGGAGATACCGGCGCCGGCGGACATCGTGGTGAACGAGGTGCTGTTCAATCCGGCAACGGGCGGTTCCGATTTTGTGGAACTGTACAACCGCAGCGCCAGGATTTTTGACCTGCAAAACTTCTTCCTCGCCAATTTCTACGATGCCTCCGATGTGGAGGCCATCGGCCTGAAGCGCTTGCTGCTGCCGGGGGAGTACCTCGTTTTTTCGCCAAACCCTGTGGACATCCAGCAGCGGTTTGTACGGGTAAACCCCGCGCGATTGTTCAGTATGACGTTGCCCTCGATGCCGGATGACGCTGGAAACGTCACCCTGTTCTGGTCAAAAAATGCGGATCGGATTACCGTGGATTCGTTCACCTATTTCGATACCTACCACAATGCCCTGCTCGCCTCCGCGCAACGCGACGGTGTTTCCCTCGAACGTATCCGCGCCGACCAACCGACGAACGACCCGGCCAACTGGACTTCTGCAGCCCGCACGCCCGACGGCAACGGCACCCCTACCCTACCCAACTCCCAGCAGACGGGGGGCATTCCGACCGGCAACGGCGATCTGATCCAACTCGAACCGGCCCGCCTCTCGCCCGACGGCGACGGCTACGAAGACTACCTCGACATCCGCTATGCCTTGCCGGGAGCAGGATATGCCGCTACGGTGACGATTTACGACTCGGAGGGCATCCCCATCAAACGCTTAGTGCGCCAGCAGTTGATCGGTGCGCAGGGCAGCCTACGCTGGGACGGCGAGATGGACGACGGCGCGCCGGCAAGACCGGGTATCTATATTTTGTTTGTGGAAATTTTTGCGCCGACAGGGGATGTACGGCAAGTACGCAAGACGTTCGCACTGGTGCGGCGGTTTTGATTGATTCGATTGGTTGGATTGATTCGATTGGTTCGATTGGTTCGATTGATTCGATTGCGCCCGTGGGTAGAAGAGGGGGGAGAATATTGCTCCGTGCGTAATCTGTACAATGTGTGCCGTCACCAAAAATTAAAGATTACAATAATGCTCTTTTCGCCATACGGAATACCGAACAATAGACAAACTTCACTGATATTTTAACAACAAACCGATGTGGTTTAAATTTTTATTTACTTACTTTTGTATGCTTTAAAAAAAATACTACCCCGATACTCCTCAATTCCAAACGGGCCGGCGCGTTGCGCCCCGCAGGCAATCACTCAACTTGGAATCATGGAAAGACTTCCACTTTACATTGTTGCACTATTTTTGTTCTCCCGAGTACCATCAAAAGCCCAATGCCCGCCGCTGGAACAGATCGAAGGCTCCCCACAACCATCTGTGTGCGAAAAATACCCAAACTATAATGAGTATTTTTATTCCATTCCAAATGCTGGCATGGCTGGCTTGAGTTGGACCTTAAATCCTCCCATCGGCACCTTCAATGGCCCTTCATCCGGTTCTACGGTGACCATAAACTTTACCAGTGCAGGCTTCACCCAATTGTGTGCTGCACCGACCAGCCCTTGTTATCTCCCAACACCAATATGTATTGATCTTGATGTGTTGCCAATGCCTTACGTAGTAAAACCTCTTGATATGCATGTTTGTCATGGAGATCAAGTCTTTCATGAATTCATTGGTGACGCTGTATTTTATAAATGGGGGATTCAAGTTGGTTGTGATATTGGCCAGCCGAATCCCAATAATGAACACTTTGGTAATATAGATTTTATAGCGCAGAATCCAGGGAATTCGCCAAAAAGTTGTTTGATGGCGGCGCATGCTCATCGAAGCGGGGAATGCAGTAGTGAGGGTGTATTTTGGCGCATCACCATCTACCCGCGCCCCTACGTCAACCCACTTTCCAACATCGTCGCCTGCGGAAATGAACTGGTGTCCGCCAACTTCACCGGCGCAAACGCCAATTCCTTTGTCTGGACCAACGACAACCCGGCCATCGGGCTACCCGCTTCGGGTACGGGGAATATTGCCTTCACCACCGTAAAATCCACTCAAACCCAAACTGCCACCATCACCGTGATGGCGGTGAATCCGGGCTGCACCGGCGACCCGGTCACCTTCACCATCACCGTCGAAGGCTCCAGCGTCAACGACCCGCCCGATATCACCGTGTGCCCGGGGCAGGCGGTCACTATCCCCTTCAGCGGTACCGCCACCGACTACTCTTGGACCAACAACAACCCCGCCATCGGACTCGACGGCTCCGGCTCGGGTGCTATCTCTTTTATCGCCGAGGGTGCTGCTGGGCAGCAAACCGCGACGGTGACCGTCACGCCGCAACCTTGTCCGTTCGGGTCGGAGTCGTTCACCATCACCGTGCGGCCCCAGGCCGTAGCCGATCCCATGCCCGACACCACCGTGTGCGCCGGCGACTCGCTGAACTTGACCATCACCGGCACGCCCGGCACATCCTTTTCCTGGACAAACTCGAACCCCGCTATCGGGCTGCCGGCCGGCGGCACGTTGCCTTTTTTGCGCTTCGCGGCGCCGGCGGTGGACACGGCGATCAGCGGCGTCATCACCGTCACACCCACCCGGCAGGGCTGTGTGGGCCAACCAATCAGCTTCGTCATCACTGTAAAAAAATGCTGCGCCACCGCCGCCGGTATCCTCGACACTGCGGCCATTGTGCTGTGCGGGCCGGACAAAATCATCAGCCTGCCCCTGCCGGTAGGCTATCACCTGGAACCGGGCGACTCGCTGCGTTTCGTGTTGTACTCCAACCCCGCGAACCCGCTGGGCAGCATTGTGCAGTACTCGGACACGCTGCTGTTTGCGTTCGATCCCGACTCGATGCACTTGGACAGTACCTACTTCATCGCCGTACTGGCCGGGCCGCTGCTGGCGGGTGACTTGCTGCTGCTGGACGCGGCAGCCAAGTGTTTTTCCCTGTACAAAGGCCCGAAGGTGCGCTGGGCGAAAAAGCCGGCGATGAGCCTCGCTTTTCCGCCCGAAGACGTCTGCCGCGACGGCTGCACGGACGTGTTGTTCGAACTGACGGGTTCACCGCCGTTCGAGTTTACCTGGCAGGTAGTGCAAAACGGGCAGGTGCTGCTCAGCCGCGACGAAACGGCGGCCGGGCACCAGCACTTGGTGACGGTGTGCCCGACAGATTTCGACCTGCCGGCCAAGGGCAACGAAGCCATAGACGTGCGGGTGGTGTGGCTGATGGACCGGGATTGCGGGTGTGGGGATTGAAGGCGATTGATTCGATTGGTTCGATTGATTCGATTGCTCCCGTGGGCAGAAGAAGGGGGGAGAATATTGCTCCCTGCGTAATCTGTACAATGTGTGCCGTTACCAAAAATTAAAGATTGCAATAATGCTCTTTTCACCCTACGAAATACCGAACAATAGACAAAATTCACTGATATTTCAACAACAAACCGGGGTGGTTTAAATTCTTATTTACTTACTTTTGTATGCTTTAAAAAAAATACTCTCCCGATTCTCCTCAAATCCAAACGGGCCGGCGCGTTGCGCCCCGTAGGCAAAGGCTCAATTCAGTTCATTTTTTAAATTCTTTTCAAATGAAGTACGTAAATCAATCCCCCCCCCCCCACAGGGCAGACGCATCGCGGATTTTCGTCATGTAACTGATCGTCATTAAACCCTATTAGCCATGTACCTTTGAAGTTCAAAGGTAAAAAATGGAATCAAAAAACGGTTGTCATCTGCTACTTGAATCATTTGAATCACTGGA
>JBGSKO010000149.1:0-13133 GCA_041741155.1 Saprospiraceae bacterium
ATCGGCAAACCCTCCGGCAAGCCCCGCGCGCGGCAGCCCAGCATGGCAGAAATGGCGCTGGAGCAATTGGAAAAACAGCGGCGGGAAGGGGAAGGGAAGGAACAACAGGAGATACAAGAACAGAAACACTGAAAAAACAAGTAGTATGCGATATTTTACTGTAAGGAATTGGATACGCAGCCGAGTAGCCGTTTGGTTAGTCGCCTGTATGTCGGTGGGGGCACACGCCCAAAAACACGACTACAACTGGATATTCGGCTACTCCAACAACAGCACAACTGCGCGCTTCGGCGGTGCCAATATTGATTTTAACTATAGCCCGCCAGTGGTGTACCCGCAAAAGAAAAAAATTGATATGGGATTCTATTGTGGTATCTGCAGCGATTCTACCGGCCAATTACTGTTTTACACCAACGGCATATCCATTCGTGACACCACGCACAACATCATGCTGCATGGCGATACCATCAACCCGGGACAGTATTGGCTTTCTTCGCAGAACCTTTCCTACCCGAACGGTCCGTTTTGTTTTGCCCTGCCGGCGCCCGGCGTAGCAAACCAGTACTACCTGTTCCATTTGGCCACGATGTTAATAACCAGCGGCTTGGTGAGCTCGCCTTTTTACTACACCCTCATTGACATGAACGGCAACAACGGCTTGGGGGCGGTGACAAAAAAAAACCAGGCGCTGTTATCCGAAGAGTACCGATATAGCTGCCCGGTAGCTGTGAAACACGGCAACGGGCGCGATTGGTGGATCATCTCCGGGTTCGTGTCGGAACCAGTGCTCTACACCTTTCTGCTCGACCCCGACGGTGTACACGGCCCGTACGAAACCATCATGCCCTACGAGTTTCCCGGCGAAGCCTTCCAGTCCGTAAATGCCATGGCGCCCGACGGGAGCACCTACGTCCATTGCGACGGCCTCCAGGGGCTGTACATCTACGACTTCGACCGCTGCTCCGGCACGTTCGGCGATCTGCGGGTGCTGCCCTTTGCCGATCCGGAATTTTTTGCGCGATCTACGGTATTCGCGCCCGATTCTAAGCATCTTTATTTGTCTCACAGTCCTTACATTACAGTTTTAGACTTGCATGCAGCCGACGTGGCAGCGACCCTTGACACCCTGGCTTATTTCGACGGGCAGGCCTCGCCGAATCTGCCCTTCGTGACCGGATTTTTTCATGCCAGCCGCGGCCCCGACGGAAAAATCTACTACGCCACCACAAACAGCACCATGGCCATGCACGTCATCCACAGCCCCGATCTGCCGGGGTTGGGCGCCGACGTACAGCAGCACGGCCTTGATCTGCCCAAACTCAACAGCGGTACCATGTGCCAGTTTCCCAACTACCGCTTAGGCCGCTGGGCCGGCTCGCCCTGCGACACTCTCGGCTTCCAGGGGCCGGGCGGCTTCGAGCACCGGGCATACGCGCCGCCCGCCGCCCAGCGCAACCCCGGTGGCTACACCCGGCTGCCACCCATCGGCAAGCCCTCCGGCAAGCCTAAACTGCGGCAGCCCAGCATGGCAGAAATGGCGCTGGAGCAATTGGAAAAACAACGGCGGGAAGGGGAGGAAATGAAACAAGCGGAACACTTGAATCAATCAAAAAATTGACCACACCATGCTGAACTATCGTATACTATTCCTACTGCCATTACTGGCACTGTGCTGTGCCGGCAACGGGCAAGACCTCGGCCGCCTCTGGCTCGCCGGATACGACGAATTCCCAGGCGCGCCCGGGTACGGCCAGGTCCAAATCCGGGTGCTGGACGACACTGTTTTGGTGGAGCCTGCCGCGCTGGCATTCAATTTTGAAAGCACGGTGGCCGTAGCAACCGACCCCTCCGGAGAGTTGCTTTTTTACACCAATGGCTGTGCCGTGTCCGACCGCCTGCACCAGATCATGCCCGGTGGAGAGGGCCTCAATCCTGGCGACATCGCCGGCATGGTATGCCCACAAAAAGGCTACATCGTACCGCAAGGCGCCATGACCTTGCCCGCCCCCAGCTACGCCGGGCGGCACTACCTGCTGCACCTCGGCGCCTCGTACGATCCGGTGCGCAAACTGCGCCTCGGCCCGCTGTACTACACTGAGGTAGATATGAGCCTGCGTAACGGGCTGGGGGATGTGGTTTCCAAAAACAAGGTCCTCCTGGCCGGCGACCTTGGCTCGTTCACCGCCGTACGCCACGGCAACGGACGCGATTGGTGGGTGCTGGTCCCGGAATTTGGCTGCCATATCTGGCACACCTTTTTGCTCGGCCCGTCGGGCTTTTCCGCCCTGCCACCCCAGCCGGTGACCCTGCCCAAACGCCCCTGCGAAAAACACATCGGCACAGCGGTATCACTACAAGGCGACCGGGTGGCCAATTGGGGCGACTGCAAGGTGACCATTCTGGACTTCGACCGCTGCTCCGGCGTCCTGGGCAATGTGCTGGAGCTGCCCGCGCCCAAGCACTGGGTTCCCGGCGGCGGTTTGGCTTTTTCGCCGGAAGGACGCTACCTGTATGCCACCTCGCAAAACGTGCTCTTCCGCGCCGACCTGCAACCGGAGCCTCCTGAAACACTGCACCTTGATACCGTGCGCTTTTCGTACGATCCTGCAAACAAAAGCCTGATTACCGTGCGCGGCAATACGTTCCATAGTTTGGTCAACGGCCCCGACGGACGCATCTACGGAAACATACCGTCGCGCGCGGGGTACCTGCACGTGCTGCATAACCCCGACAGTAAAAGTATTTCTACCGCTGCATTGGATTTCCGGGCGCGGGGTCTGGCGTTGCCGGTGGCTAATGTCCGCACGCTGCCGCACCTGCCGCACTACCGCCTCACGTCCTTGCCCGGCAGCCCTTGCGATACACTGGGCATCGTCAACGTGGCGGAAAAGGCGCTGCCGGTGCCGGCATTTCTGGTATCGCCCAACCCGGCGCAAGATGTTTTGCTGGTGGAATGTCCGAATTGCCCCCATGAACCGGCGCTCCGGGTTATGCTCCACGATATGCAGGGTAGCTTTGTGCGCAGCGCGGAGCAGTCCGGCGTCTCGTTACGCATGAATACGCAGGGGCTGCCGCCGGGGATATATGCGCTGCAAGTGTGGCAAGGGCGGCAATACCTCGGCAGCCGAAAGGTGGTGCTAACAGGGGGAGGTTGACTGTAGATTCAAACTATATTTCGAAATGAGCATGAGGCACCTACCGCACATTCGCCACCGCCACCATTTTGTCTTCCACTTCCTGCACCAGTTCCATAAAATGTTTTTCGCGCTTGAGTTCGCGGGTGCGGTGGACGGGAAGATCAACTTTGACATGCTCGACGATCTGAGAAGGCGCCGATTTCATCAGGTAGATGTCGTCGCCGAGATAGACGGCTTCCGCAATGTCGTGGGTAACGAAAATGACGGTCGAGTGGAATTTCTCCCAGAGGTGGATGAGCAGCTCCTGCATTTGCAGGCGGGTTTTGATGTCCAGCGCCCCGAAAGGCTCATCCATCAGCAAGATGTCGGGGTTTGCCAGCAAGCTGCGGGCAATGGCAACCCGCTGCAGCTGCCCGCCCGAAAGGGTCGGGTATTGGGCGTATTTGTGTTCATGGCCGGCCAGCCCGACCAATTCAATCATTTCCTGTGCTTTTTCCAGCCGGGTTTTTTCATCTATTCCCTTGAACTGAAGCCCCAATGCCACATTTTCCTGAACGGTCATCCAGGGGAACGAGGAGTATTGCTGGAAAACCATACTGATGCGGGAGTCGTCGGTCACCAATTTGTCGTTTACCTTGACGGTGCCGCTGCTGGGTTTTTGAAGCCCGCACACGTAACGGAGGATCGTTGATTTGCCGCTGCCGGATACGCCCAGCAGCACCACAAACTGCCCGCGCCCGGGATGATCTTCCACAAGCAGGTTGAAATCTTTGATGATATATGATTTACCGCCATCGTACGTCTGGCTGATATTTTCCAACTGGATGATGTTGGGTAAATTAGTATCCTTAAATTGAGCCATGATCATTTTAGTTTTGAAGCGCCCGCCAACTTGATTTCACCCATCACTACGATGGCTATTCCACTCAGCACACCGATCCAAACAAGCGTACCCGACAAGAGCGTGGGCAACAGGGTTTTGGCCAGCAAAACCAGCAAGATAAAAAAGATGCCGTACCGGCATTCCTGGATACCCTGCAATTTGCTTTTCAGGTATTTGTGCGGGTTGAGACGCGTGTCCATGTACGAGAAAATGCGGTCTTGCAAAAAACCGATCAGGATGATCAGCAACAAGATGGCAAACACCCGGTCAATCTGCCCCATTTTGCTTTTGATAAAGATCAGGCCGCCGATGCCGCCTTGTCGGTTGAGCAGTTCGGCAATAATAATGTAGGTCCAGGAGATCGCGGTCAGCACGCGTATATCGTCCATCAGGCGACTGAAAACTGCGGGCAAATAGACGGAGCGGAAGGCCTGCCAGTTGTTGGCGCTGAGCGTAAAGGCAGTCTGCACGTACACGTCTTCCACCTCGCGGATGCGTTGCACGATTACCGGAAGCAGGTAAACCAGGATACCAAAAGCCAAAAAAGCGATTTTCATCGTGTCTTCCAGACCAAACCAGACGATGAAAAGGCTTGTCAAGGCGGAGAGTGGCAGGTACCGCATGGCATCCACCTGGCGGCTGAACAGCCCGCTGAACAGCGGAATCAATCCCAATAGAAATCCGAGCGGCAAGGCAATGAGTAGTGCCCACAGGTAGCCCTGGATATTCAGCCAGATACTGCGCAGGGTATTGGCTACCAGTTCGTCGTGGGCAATGAGCTGCTGAAAGGCGCCCGGGATTTTGGTCGGTGGCGGCAGTACCGGATATACTTTTTCAAAGGATTTGGCGCCGGCCAGAAGCAGCGAATCCTGCCGCAGGATGGAGTCCCGTTGAGCGGGCGTGATGGTGGTATCCAGCGCGGAGGGCAGTTCGGTCAACCCGCCGTCTACAATGGGGCGTTGGGTGGCAAGCGCTTCCGCCAAAGCCCACCAAAGCGCCAGCGTAATCACGACCCCGGCGAGGGCAAGAAGGGCCTGTGAGCCGTAGCCCAATTTACCCCGGAGTTTGAATAATGACATATCAGAATGATAAGTGGCGGGTGAATCGCGAAATAATGGACGCTTTAGTTTTCGGGCACTTAGATGATGTTCTGTCAAAAAGGTAAGGCGGCGCGAGATGTCGCAAATTTTTCACCGCAGAGACGCGGAGTAATATTCTCTGCGCCTCCGCGTCTCTGCGGTGAATTGGAAAACGTGACTTATGAGACACCCTCGTCTCGTTCCGAAAATACCCGGCAGCATGATTATTCGCCGACTAACTCAAAGTCGGTTCTTCTGTTTTTGGCTTTGCCCTCGTCGGTATCGTTGCCGGCCACCGGCTTGTCGGGGCCATTGCCAATGATGATGAAGCGGTTTCGGGGCATCTTGTACGTGGACACGAGGTAGTCCGATACGGCTCTTGCTCTTTTCAACGAGAGTGCCTTGTTGGCGGCGGCATTCCCCACGTTGTCCGTGTTGCCTTCGATGCGGATACGTGCATTGGAAAACGCCCGGGCGATGTCCACAAATTCGCGGTCAATGATATACTTGGCGTTTTCGTCCAACTGGTATTCGCCACTGCGGAACGTGATACTCAGGCGCTTGGTGGCAACTGCGCTGCGGGTTTTCGTTTCCTCCGAGGCCACGGTGAATTCTTTTTGACCTTCTGCTGCCTGGCCGGGAGCATTGGCTAAAGCCGTAGCCGCTTTCACGCTTTCCGTATTGATCGCCAGGCGCCAGTTCGGGACTTTGCCTTCAATATAGCCCAATTGCTGGTACGTGATTGTCATCCGGTTGTAGAGATTTTCCCCGGTCACCCCTTTGTAGTCGGGGTTCATACCAAAGAAATTCAGGTTGTCGCCGTGGGTACAGAGGCGGACGTTGTTGATGGCTTTGAGGGCGGCATCTTCCGGTACACCATCAAAATTTTGAGACAGGATTCGGGCGGCCTTGCGTTTGTTGGCTTCACTGCTGTTGATTTCCGCCGCGCCTTTCATCCACCCTTCGTAAAGTTTGTTGGCTTTATCGCGGTTTTGGTCCAGCCATGCCCCTTTGGCGATGAATACGTCGGCGATAATATTGGAAGCCGAACGGGTACTCTCCAGAATCCTGGAACCCGGCACCGCCTGCACACAAAGTTCGTCGTCGGGACTCCAGACTACGGCAGCGTCCACTTGCTGGCTTTTGAACACCTGGGCGGCATCAATGGCGCTGGGTTGTTTGACGATTTCTATATCGGTGGTTTTCATGCCGGCGGCTTCCAGCAACCAGATCAGGAACGAGTGCGAAGGTGTCAGTTCCGCCACCGCTACTTTTTTACCTTTCAGGTCGCTGACGGAAGTGATGCCTCTGCGGACCACCACGGCATCGCCGCCCCGCGACCAGTCGGCCTGAAACACGATGCGGGGATCGAATGCCTGTAGCGCCGACATTTCCGTCGGCAAGGCATCCACGGTACACCAAAGCAGGTGTACGTCGCCGTTTTTAAACGCCGCCCGGCTGGCCTCGAAATCGTCGAGTACTTTAAAATCAACCTTGAAGCCGTAGTCTTTGTAAAAACGGGACTCCGTATTCGCCTTGAATCCTTCGTTGAAATACTGTCCGCCGGCATATCCGCCCCACGTGACGACGCCGATTTTGACGGTGTTCGGGTCGGCATCCGAGGAACTGTCGTCGCTGCCGTTCAGGGCCTTATCTTGCAGAATCTTCTTTCCGAAGTCCGTATTGTTGAAGATGAGTTTGCCGCCGAAAAAGACTCCTGCAACGACCAGTAAGGAGATCAGGAGTTTAGAAAAAGAGGTCAATCTTGCCATGTTGGGTGGTTGGTTTTGCTGAACAACTGGTCTGTCCGCAATCTACCGGTGCAACTGGTGCAGTAGCCGGCTTGCGAAAAGGAGTTCAGATCAGTTATGTGGCACAAAAATACGCTGAAGTGTCAGATATTAAAGTACAAGCCTGTTTTTGCGTGCCGAAAGTTGTTTTTTGAGGATCAAGGAAATACGAAAAGAAGGCCTTCGGCGCACGCGCAAAACGTTGGGTGCCCAAGATTGGATTAGAACACTATTTTTGCATCGCAATTGAACCGCCTGTTTCGACCACGGGCTTGTTTTTTCGATTTAACCAATCCGCACTCTCTAATTCTATGTATCTACTGGGTCATGTCATAAAAACCGGTATTCGCCTGGGCGCCACGCGTTCGGTTCCCTGGAGTTCGCCGGTTTCCAAGCAGCGGAAAACCCTCGTCCGCCTGCTTACGCTGGCCAGCGAAACGGCTTTTGGCCGCAAGTACGAGTTCCGACAAATCCTCTCGCACCCGGACCCCGTACAGGCATTCCGGGAGCGGGTACCCATACACGACTACGACAAAATTTACAACGAATGGTGGCACCTGGCCCGGCAAGACCAGCCGGATGTGTGCTGGCCCGGCCTGATCCCGTGGTTTGCCCTCAGCAGCGGCACCTCCAATGCCACAACCAAATACATCCCGGTCACCAGGGACATCATCCATTCGATGACCAAAGTGACGCGCCGGTTGTTCTGCGACATGGCGTACTTCAACCTGCCCGCCGACCTGTTTACCAAACAAATGCTGATGGTGGGCAGCTGCACCACCCTGAACGCCGAAGGTCAACACTGGGTGGGCGACCTGTCGGGGATCATTGCCCTGAACCGACCGTTTTGGCTGAAAAAGTACTACCGCCCGGGGCGCGAAATCACCGATATGTCCGAATGGAGCGACCGCATTGAGCGGATCGCCGAAGAGGCGCCCAAATGGGACATCGGTTTCATCGTGGGCAATGTAGCCTGGGTACAGATGATTTTCGAGCGCGTGATCGAGCGCCACAACCTGAAACACATCCACGAAATCTGGCCCAACTTTTCCCTTCTCCTGCACGGCGGCATCTTCTTCGAGCCGTACCAGCAGACGTTCGAGCAATTGCTGGGAAAACCGGTCCAGTATGTGGACAGCTACATGGCCTCCGAGGGGTTCATGGGCTACCAGCCGGGGCCCGAGTCCCGCCTGATGCGCCTGATCACGGACGCCGGTATTTTTTACGAGTTTGTCCCGTTCAACGAACAAAACTTCGACGACGACGGAAACCTGCGCCCCGAGGCCCGCGCCTGTACCTTGAGCGAAGTGACCCCGGGGACACAATATGCCATCCTGCTCACTACCGATGCCGGCGCCTGGCGCTACCTGCTCGGTGATACCATCGAGTTTGAGGATACCAAACACCTCTTGTTCAAAGTAACCGGCCGGGTCAAACACTACCTCAGTGTCGTGGGCGAGCACATGACGGTGGACGACATGAACAAGGCAATCCGGTACGCCGACCTGAAACTGGGAGCCGATGTAAAAGAATTTACCGTCACGGCGGTGCAGGACGGCACGCACTGGTCGCACCAGTGGTATGTGAGCAGCGACAACCCCGACCGGGACGCCGCCGCGTTTGCCGCCGCGCTTGACGAGCATTTGCAGGAAATAAACGACGACTACCGCGTGGAGCGGCGCTATGCCTTGCGCAACATTCGGGTCCGGTTTCTTCCCCACGAAACGTTTTACAACTGGCTGGAAGACCTTGGTAAACTCAACGGACAGGCCAAAATCCCAAGAGTCCTGAAAGGCTCCACCCAGGAAAACTGGGAAGCCTACCTGGGCCGGTTGTCGGGCGCTTCCAAACCCTGACGACACATTTTTTGATAGAGCAAAAGTGCCAATTGATCGAAACCGTTACCGGTATCCCCGCAGTTGCCCGACTTTCGCCCGCGTTATTCATCCATGATCACCCAACCGTTCTGATATGCGCCAAGTTCTCCGCATCCTGTTTGAAGGCGCTGCACAAGCCTGGCAGCAATTGATTGCAAACAAACTCCGATCCTTCCTGTCGCTGCTCGGCGTTACCATCGGTATTTTCTGCATTATCGGGGTAAAAAGCGCGGTGGACTCCCTCGAAGACAACATCCGGGGCAGCTTGTCCAAACTCGGTAACGACGTGATCTACCTCGACAAATTTTCGTGGTCCGAAGATCCCGGCAATAATTACTGGAAATGGATGCGCCGCCCCAACCAAAGCTTTCGGGAATACGAAGCGCTCAAAGAGCGACTCAACACCGCATCGCAGGTTGGCTACTGGCAGTTCATGGGTGTAAAAACCCTGAAATGGAACTCCTCGAGCGTCGAAAACGTCCCATTTTTGAGCATGACGGAGGATTGCAGCGAAATTTTCCGACTGGAATTTCAGGAAGGCGGCCGCTATTTTTCTCCGAATGAATTTGTCAACGGCAGCGACGTGTGCGTCATCGGCGCCAAGATAGCCGAGGGTCTGTTCCCGGAAGGCATCGGCGCGCTCGACAAGTCTGTGAAAGTCGGCGGCCGAAAATTGCGGGTGGTGGGGGTGATCGTGCCCTCCGGCAAAAGCCTGCTCAAAATCATGGATTTTGACAATGCCGTGCTCGTGAGCCACACCCTGGCGCGGCGCGGGTTCCGCATCCGCGACGGCAACATTTGGGTCGGCAAATCCACCATCGGCATCCGCGCCAAACCCGGCGTATCGCTGGAAGACGTAAAAGACGAAATCACGGGAATTGTGCGCACGGCGCGCCACCTGAAACCCCGCGAAGAGAGCAATTTCGCCCTGAACACCCTCACGATCCTCAGCAATTTATTCGACAGCGTATTCAGCGTGATCAACCTGTCCGGTTTTGTCATTGGTCTGTTTGCCCTGCTTGTGGGCATGTTTTCGGTAGCCAATATCATGTTCGTTTCCGTCAAAGAGCGCACCAATATCATCGGTATCAAAATGGCTTTAGGCGCCAAACGCTGGTTTATCCTGCTGGAAATTCTGTTTGAAGCCATCGTGCTTTGCCTGGTCGGCGGCTTGCTGGGCCTGCTGTTCATCTGGGGCGCGACAACCGCCATCACGCATGCCATAGATTTCGACATCCACCTGTCGCTGAGCAACACCCTCGTCGGCGTGCTCACGTCCGTTGCGGTCGGCGTGCTTTCCGGCCTTATCCCGGCGATACGGGCCAGCGGTATGGATCCCGTGGAGGCGATACGGAAGTAACGGGGACATCTACAAAGCAACTTCTAAAAATCCATCAAACATGAGCCATCTGATCAACCGCCTCGGCCTGACCGCCCTGCTGCTCCTTTTCGTTGCCTGCAAAACCGCCAAAAACGCCAGCGCCCCCAGTCCGGGCGAACAGTACAATACTTCCGTGGAACAACCTTTGATCTCCGCCCTGACGATCCCGGTCGCTATTTCCGTCAACGACCTCGTCAGCAGCCTGAACGCGCGGCTCCAGGGCGTCCTGTACGAAGACAACTCCTTCACCGACAACGGCAACGACGACCTCATGCTCCGGCTCACCAAGGCCCAGCCGATCACGATGTTTCTCTCCGGGAACACGTTCAAATACCGCGTGCCGCTGAAAATCTGGGCCAAACAAAAGCTGTTCCTCGGCATCGCCGAAATAGAAGGCGACCTGGCGCTCAACCTGAAAACCACCTTCGGCATCAACCCCGACTGGTCGCTCAACACCCAAACCTCGGTGGAGTACCACGAGTGGCTGTCCAAACCCGTGCTGAAAACCGGCCTCGGCAACCTCAACATCGAGTCGGTGGCCAACCTGATGCTCAACCGCAGCAAAAACACCCTCAGTCAGACGCTCGACCGCATGGTAAGCCAGCAGTTCAGCCTGAAACCCTACGTGCAGGATGCCTGGGCGGCCCTGCAAGCTCCCGTGCAACTGGACCAGGCTTCCGGGTTATGGATCAAAACCACCCCCATCTCCATCGGCATGACGCCCTTAGAGACCGACGGCAACACCCTGCGATCCAAGATATCGGTAGAGTGCCACAACGACGTGACCTTCGGCGAAAAACCCGCCTTTCGCGCCAACTCCAGCCTGCCCAACCTGCGCCTGCTGCACGACGCGCCCGACGAGTTTCAGGTGCGCATCGCCACCGACGTACCCTTTGCTGAAGCCGAGCGACTGGCCCGCGCCTCCATGGTGGGGCAGGTGTTCGAGTCGGGCAAAAACAAGGTGACCGTGGAAGACATCAAACTCTGGGGCAACGACGACCGGCTGGTCGTGAACTCCAGGCTCGCCGGTTCGTTCAACGGCAACATCTACTTCATCGGCAGGCCCGTGATGAACGCGGCGAAAAACCGCATCGAAGTCACCGACCTCGACTTCCACACCGAAACGCGCAATTTCCTGCACAAAACCGCCGCCTGGCTCTTTTCCGGGACCATCAAAAAACGGATGGCCGAATCCATGGTGTTTCCCTTAGACGAAAACATCGCCCAACTAAAAACCTCCGTACAGGAAACCCTGCGCAACTACGTGATCCAGCCCGGCGTGGTGCTCACCGGCGCCGTAGATAGCCTGACCGTAGAAAAAACCCGCGTGACGCCTACGGGTATCCGCGTGGACCTGTACTCTAAAGGCAAGGTAAATGTGGATGTGAAGGGGCTTTGAGGGGGAGAAAAAAATACCTGGTCCGATTGGACGATTCGAAGAATTGAAAAACTTCCTATGTCAATTGTTTTGCTGCGCCAAATGGTCCTGCTACCTTTCGCACACCAAAACAATTTTCAAATGGGACAAATGCCCGCTTTACGATGATGTCCCCCGCCCCCGCTTCCGGCTGTGCTACCGGACACTGGGGCGTTTTCGTGCATAACGGTCTTACCCGTAATGGGCGGCTAAGTAAAAATGGGATTGTTAAATCAATAAGGTAAATAATGGAATTTATAGATTATTACAAGATATTAGAAATACCCAAAGCAGCCTCTCCGGAAGACATTAAAAAAGCTTATCGAAAGCTTGCGAGAAAGTATCACCCAGACTTAAACCCAAACAACAAAGAAGCAGAAAAGAAATTCAAAGAAATAAATGAGGCTAATGAAGTATTGAGTCACCCTGAAAATCGGAAAAAATACGATCAATACGGTAAAGACTGGGAGCACGCTGATGTTTTTGAAGCAGAAAAGAAACAACAGAACCAATCACAGAGACGTACGGGGCGTCAATTTCGACAAGAGGATACTGATGATTTTTCTGAGTTCTTTGAATCGATGTTTGGGGGACAAGGGAGACAAAATAGTCAAACAAGATTTAGAGGACAAGATTTGAATGCAGAACTGCACCTCAAATTGACGGATGTATATAAAACCCAAAAGCAAGTACTGACCGTAAATGGCCAGAGTATTCGACTTACATTTCCGGCAGGCATTGAAAATGGTCAGATTATTAAAATAGCCGGGTATGGAACACCTGGTTTAAACGGTGGTCCAAATGGTGATTTGTATATTACATTTGCAATTGAAAATGATACAAATTTTAAAAGAGAAGGCAGTAGTCTTTACAAAAACGAGGAAATAGATCTTTATACTGCTTTATTAGGGGGCGATATTTTGGTGGATACATTTGACGGAAAAGTAAAACTGAAGGTAGCTCCAGAAACACAATCTGGAACAACTGTCAAATTGAAAGGGAAAGGATTCCCCGTTTATAAAAAAGAAGGTGAGTATGGAGATTTATACATTAATTATCAAGTCAAACTCCCTACTCATCTGACGGAGGAAGAAAAAGAATTGCTTTCGAAATTAAAAACAATTAGAACCAATGAACACAAGTAACTTAATTCGTATCGAACAAGTGTGTACTCATTGTAAAGTTGATGAATCTTTCATCAAATCCTTGCACGAGCTTGGTCACATAGAATTGATCGTTGAACGTAATGATCTTTTCATTATTGAGGAGCAATTAAAATCGCTAGAAAGCTTAATAATCTTTCACACTGAACTTAAAATCAATATAGAGGGTATAGATGCAATTGGCTTTGTTGCATGAATCCCAGCCTCCCCGGCCCATGCTACCCAATCGGCGGATCCGGGCCTACTTTGGCATGAACTGATTAGGATTTTGAGTGGGGGGGGGTAAAAAGTAAGCCGGTAAGTGTAAATTTGAGTTACGAACTTAAAAAGCACACCACCGGCTCATGACAAAAGTAGATGCTTTATCGAATCCAACCAAGCCCAAAGACCGCTATAAAATCACAAA
>JBGSKO010000150.1:0-36628 GCA_041741155.1 Saprospiraceae bacterium
GAATTATCCTAATAATTTTGTCGTGGAGGCATACCGTAGCGGCGGGTTTTAACCCGCCGAACCCTATGAGTGCGGTAGCGGGTAGCAGCAGGTTTTAACCCGCTGTTATTAGGCGGCGGCTAATATCCTGCAGCACAGTGACGATTCGGCGGGTTAAAACCCGCCGCTACGGTATGCCTCCACGACAAAATTATTAGGATAATTCTCCCATTTCTGTACCAGTCCGGCACTGACAGGATTATTCAAAATATAAAAAATGATGTTGTGAAACTCTTGTTCGTTGCGGACATAATGGTCAAAACTTTCCCGTTGCCACAATGTCCCGGTTTTGTCCAAAGCCAAATTTACATATCTGGACGAAGCCCCTTTCACGCGCTTCATAATCCTTTCAAGCGGCACATATTGCCAAGGGGAATCCCAGTCTTCTGCTTCTTTTAATTGGACACTGGTGTCAAAAAGCACATGAACATGATTTGACATGATACAGTAAGCAATCAGGTTGTACAATTCACCATCAAATCGGTGTAGTTGCTCTTTCACTGCTTGCGCTGCAGCAGGCTGTTTCAAGTAGTGTTCCCCTTCTGCTGTCTTGTCCAACCAGTCATCATATTTTGCAAAAAAACGCTTCCGTTCGTTTCTGACAAGTTCCAAATATCCCGGCTTGTCTTTCAGGGATTTGATGGTTTGCTCATACGCCCCACGCAGAGTTTCTATTACACCTTTCGGCAGAGAATTTTTCAAGCGAAAAGTGACAAAGAAAGTTGCTCCAAGAGGCTGAATATGCGGGAGATTAGCCCGGTAAAATGTCCGAGGCATTGCAGGTTCTTGATTCATGGTGCTATATTTTGTGTCTGTAGCGGCGGGTTTTAACCCGCCGAAGTAACATGTACCGGCGGGTTTTAACCCGCCGAAGTAATATGAGCAACTCCGGCGCTGAACGCTGCTGCAAGTATAATCCATTTTTCTTTTTTGATCCTCAGCGAGGATACACCATTTCGGCGGGTTGAAACCCGCCGCTACTGCACCCGTGGTGTCCGGCGGGTTAAAACCCGCCGCTACTGTACCTACCGCACCACCGTCACATCCCCTTTCAGCAGCCGCACCTGCCCGTCGCGGAACACTACCTCGGCGTACCAGACAAATACACCCGGGTTGACCGGTTCGCCGCGGGCCGTGCCGCCCCAGCCAGAAGCCAGGTCGTTGGGCTGGAAATTCCGGTTTTCAAATACGAGACTACCCCAACGGTCGTAAATCCGCATCAGCCGAATGTCCGTCACCCCGTCGCCGGCAAATATGGTGAACGCATCGTTGAACGCCCGCCCGGGATAGATCACATTGGGCACGTAGATATTGAAATTGTCCACGCGCACAAACACCCGATCGGTAGCCGGACAGCCGCGCAGGTCAAAAATCTGTACCGAGAATTCCGTACTCTCCTCGGGCCGCACCCGCTGCTGGAGCGCCATCGGCACAAAATCGAAACTGCCCGGCTTCCAAACCACGGCGCTGAGCGCCACACCCGGCGGCGCAGGCACCGCTTCCAGGTTCAGGAAATGGCCCAACTGAATTACCGTGTCGCTCACCAGCAGTTGTACCGACAGTTCCGGCGGTTCTGCCAGCACCACCTCGGATTGCCACAGACAACCAGACATATCGCGCACACGCACCGGGTACACGCCCGGAGGCAGGTTAGGGAAAAAGCTGGTACTCGTATAATTTGAACCGTCAATCGTGTACTCGTAGGGCGGCGTGCCGCCGGAAAGAGCTTGTAAGCGGATGCGCCCGTCGTTTTCCCCGAAACAGGAAATGGAGTCCACCACCAATGCTGCCGCAATAGGCGCCTCCCAGGCCACCCACACCGAATCCGATGCAGTGCAGCCATTTGTCGTATTCAGCACCGTATGCACATACAATCCAGGTTGCACGGCGGAAACCACAAGCGCCAGTGTATCCAGCACCGTTGCGCTGCCGGAAGTGCCGCGCCACCGGTTTTCAAAGAACGGTCCTGCGGACGAGCCGCCGGCATCGAGCAGCACGGCTGTTGTGCCGCACGGCACCGTAATGCTCGCCGAACCAGCGTCTGCCATCGGCACTTCCCGGTCTTCCGTCACGGTCAGTTCTGCCGCATCGGTACAGCCGAATGCATTGGTTGCCGTCAGGGCGTACGCTCCGGGAACGGATATCGGCTGGATCGCGGCGTTCGCAAGCCCGGCTTGCGGCCCCGTCCAGGTATATTGTAAATTGGTTTGGTTGGCGGTCACGCCCACTTGCACGATCGGCAGCACACAGGTAATCGTATCCGTGAAAGCTGACAGCATCGGGATTTGCCCGTGTGCGGGTATGGTGGCGACAAGCGTTTCGGCGCAACCGTGCGCGTCGGTCACGGTAAGCGTGTAGGCGCCGGCGGGAAGCTCTGATAGTGTGGGATACGAAATACCGGTGGACCACAAAAAGGTGTACGGCAACGTGCCCCCCGTAACCGTAGCGTGGGCGCTGCCCGTAGCGGCCTGGCACGTATCGGCCGTAACGGCCGTTTGCACCGCCACGGCCGTCGGTTCGGTCACCACGATGGCGAGTTGCGCCGTGCAGCCCGCCGCGTCCGTGGCCGTCAGGGCGTACGCGCCGGCAGGCAGGTTGTTCGGATCTTCCGTCGTTTGGCCGTTGGACCATGCAAAAACGAACGGCGGTGTGCCGCCGGCCGTGGTCAGGTCAATGCTGCCGTCGTTGCCTCCGGCGCACAGCGGCGCCGTGGGCAGAGCGGCCAGCGTAGCTGCCGGGTGTTCCGGCACGAGGACCGTTTCTGTCAGCGAACAGCCGTTGGCGTCGGTTAGGGTCAGCAGGTAGGTTCCGGTGGCAAGGCTGGTCTGTTCGGGTTGGGCCGTGCCGGTGGACCACCACAGGACGTAGGGCGGGGTACCCTGGTCTGCGCCCAAAAACGCGGCGCTGCCGTTGGTTTCACCCGGGCATGCCGGTTCGACCACGGTGCCCAGGCTGAGCAGGGCAGTCGGTTCCGAAATATCAAACGTTTGCTCCACCGCACATTGGCCGTTGGCAAACGTCACCGTCAGCGCATACTGGCCCGGTCCCAGATTGGTGCGATCGGGAGAGGCCACGCTGTTTTCCCAAAGAAAACTAAACCCCGGTGTACCGCCCGAAAGGCCAACGGAAATGCTCCCGTCGGCAGCCCCGAAGCAGGAAACATCGGCGCCGGTGGCGGTCAGCGCGGGCGCCTCGTGTTCCGGCACCACGGCGGTCTCTGCCAGCGTGCAGCCATGGGCATCGGTGAGGGTCAGGGTATAGGTTCCGGCGGCGAGGCCGGTTTGGTTGGGCGACGTACCACCATTGGACCAGAGCAAGGCGTAGGGTGGTGTGCCCTGAGTTGCGCCCAAAAACGCGGCATTGCCGGTGGATTCTCCCGGGCAGGACGCTGCGGATGTAGCGCCCAGGCTGAACAGTACAGGCGGTTCCTCAATTTGAAAATTTCGGGAAAAACCGCACCGGCCATCGGCAAACGACACCGCAAGAGCATACTGGCCCGGTCCGAGGTTGGTGCGGTCTGGAACCGTCTCGTTGTTTTCCCACAGAATAGCCACCTCCGGCGTGCCACCCGAAATACTCACAGCGATACGCCCGTCGGCAGCACCGAAGCAGGAAACGTCGGTCACCGCCGTTGTCACCGAAGGCGCTTCATGTGCCAGCACTTGCACGGTTTCGGACACGGAGCAACCATTGGCATCTGTCAACACCAGGGCGTAGGTCCCGGCAAGGAGGCCTGTTTGTTCGGGCACATCGCTACCGGTGGACCAGAGCAACGTGTAGGGCGGGGTGCCCTGGGCTGCGCCCAAAAATGTAGCGCTGCCGTTGGCTTCGTCGGGACAAGCAGCAGTGGCGGTGGCGCCCAGGCTGAGCAGGGCGAGCGGTTCGGTCACCTGAAAACTCTGCGAAATGGAGCAGTTGCCGTCGGCGTAGGTTACGGTGAGGGCGTAGCTTCCCGGCCCGAGGTTGTTTATGGCGGAAGTGTTGGCGCTGTTTTCCCACAGAAAACCAAATCCCGGCGTGCCGCCGAAAACGCTCACCGCAATACCGCCGTCGTTGGCGCCGGCGCAGGAAACGGTTGTCACAGTTGTGCCCAGCGTTGGCGCCTCAGACTCGGTCACGTCGGCAGTTTCCATCAGCGAGCAGCCGTTGGCATCCGTCACAGTGTAGCCGTAGGTTCCAGCGGAAAGCCCCGTTTGACCCGGTTCATCGCTGCCGGTGGACCATTGTACGGCGTAGGGTGGGGTGCCCTGGGCTGCGCCCAAAAACGAAACAGCCCCGTTGGCCACACCCGGACAAGCCGGGAGGGTCGTTGCCCCGAGGTTGAGCAGCGGCAGCGGTGCCGCAATGTCGAGGTCGAATATCCGGGAACAATGGCCACTGCCATACGACACGGTGACGGTGTACGGTCCAGCCGGCAGGCCGAGTGCGGTTTCAGTGGTATCGCCGCTTGACCACACATACGAAAAGCCCGGTGTGCCCCCCGAAATGAGCATGGCTGCACCGCCGGTTTGGCCGTGGCAAAGCGCATCCAGCACCGCTACATTAGCTTCCAGCCAGGCGCCTGCCCACACGGGTGCAGTGGCCGCAGTTGTACAGCCGCGCGCGTCGGTTACGGTTACGGTGTAGTTGCCGTCGGATTCAGCGGTGATGGTGGTGGTGGTATGGCCGCTGGACCAGACGAAGTTCAGCGGCAGGTAATCGCCGGCGCCGAACGCGGTGGCGGTGCCGGGATTTCCGAAGCAATCGCCGTTGACGGTGTCCAGTTGCAGGAGCGGGTACTCGGGGTCAAATTGAAAAATGTTGTTGGGCCAGTTGCACTCGGGCTGGTCGGTCGAAGGAAAATCGGCCGCCAGGTCGAACGGGCGGGGCAGCGAGCCGTCGTCGTTGACCACACCGAACACAGGCGCATTGTTGACCCGCGGGATTTTGAGGATAAAGACGGCGCAGGAGTCTGGTTCCAGCGCCGCCGGGGTTTGCTGATCGGCGGAGATCAGCGCCGCGTTTGTGGCGGTGGGATCGTCGGCGTAAAACGCCACAGGTGTGCCGGCGGGCAGGGTTTTACTGCCGGCATTGCAAAGACTCAGGTGTACGACGAGGGAATCGTTTTCACAAAAAACGACTGCCGCCTGGGCCTGTGCATCGGGCACCGGCAGGAAGGGAAGAAAGTCCTCGTTGAAAACCGGGCGCTGGGAGAGGTAGCGGTTCAACGGGCGGTTGTTGGAGCCGGGGCCGGGCAGTTCGAGGTGGTGGCGTTGCTGCTGCTTGGGGATGCTGAGGTCGTCGTTTATGTTGACGACAAAGTAGTTGTACTGGTTCCACACGTTTCGGCAGGGCATCCAGGGATCGGCGTCGGATTCGAACACGCGCAGGCGGCCCCGGTAGTCGGAAGAGGGCGTATTGTAGCCCGAGAAGGGATAGCCGGTGACGGCAATTTCGGTTTCGCCGTCGTCGTCCACATCGGCCACAATAGCGTACTCGTCGGAGGTGATGGAGCCGCAGGGCAGCCTGAACCAGTTGCGCTCGGCATCCACGTCGGCCGGGAATGGCGCTGCGCCGCCGTAAAGAATGCGGAGGTGGTTTTCGTCGCGGTAAACCAGTTCAAACATACCGTCGCCGTTGAAATCGTACACCGTGGAGCCGGTAAAACCGGAATAGTCCGTGGTCGGCAGGCTCCACCACCAGGGCGTGGCGGGGGTAAGCTGGGCGGCTTGCAGGTTGAAACAATTGAGGTTGTAGGCGTTGCAGACCACGATTTCGGGGTAGTCTTTGGCAAAACCGGCAGTGCGGTCGTCGTAGATATTGGCAATACAGGCGAGGCTACCGCTGCGGGTGCTCCCGTCGGGGTAGGTGAAAAAGCCGAGAAAACCATTTTTATTCCAGGCGTACACACCGAATTGATTGGTGCCGCGCCGGCCACTGACCACCACGTCGAGGACACCGTCGAGGTCCAGGTCAGCCACGGCGGTATAGCCGTCGCCGTAAGCATTATTGGGTACGATGGTGTTCAGGTTGCGCTGGACTTTGATCTGGACACCATCGCCATCAGTTGCGCTCAGGTCAATGGAATAGATGATGGGGCCGGCCACCAGTTCAAGTCCGTCGCAGTCGGGGTCGCCGCCACAATCGGCCACGGACAGGATATCCACGGCAGTAGGGTTGCAGGTTCCCTCCTGGTAGTTGTTGTAGTGCGCCCGTCCGATGGCGGCGGCGGGGCCGGAAACGACCCGGGTGAGGGTTGGGTTGGCGGGATTGGTCAGGTTGAAGCGAAAGATGTCGTTGCCAAGGTAAATTTCAGAAATGCCGTCGCCATTGAAATCAGCGAGAAACGGACGCTGGTCGGGGAAGTCAATCTGGTCTGCGGAGGTAATCCACAGCGTCATGGGAGCCGTTAGGTTTTCGGTGTAATTTCGAAAAACGCGGATACGGCGGTCGTTGCAGGATATGATCAGCTCGGGGCGACCGTCGTTGTCAATATCACCGATAGTAGGGCCGGGGACGGGGTAATTGTTGAAGTTTCCGGGTACGGTGAGCACGAACGGGTTGTCTGCGTTGGAGCCGTCGCCGCGAAAAAAGAGAATCCGATTGGGAGTGGCGGCGCCGGCGGAGGCGGCGCCCACCATGATCTCGGGCATATTGTCCTGATGCGGATTCATGTTGGCCACCACCGGCGTCGCAGTAATGGACGGGCCATTTTGGGTGGACTGCCATGCCAGGCGCGCCCGGAAATCGGAAGGCAATTCCGTGACGGAGCAGTCGGCACCGGAGAAGCACTGACAGTCCGGATCGTAGCAATCCACGAGGTTATCACCGTCGTCGTCCAGGCCGTTATCACAAATTTCGGCAGGCAGAAACGGCACGGGCGGGGCACTTTGCCCCAGGCCGGTGGCGGCACGGAGACAAAGAAGCAGGCAGACAAGTATTGCGTATTTAGACACCATAAGCGGATGCGCGTATTGGGGTTTAGGTAATGCGTTGGATTGGACAAAGAAAATTGGTTGATGCCGTAAATGTAGCATTCATGGTGAACGTAAGATACCTGTTGCGCCAAATTCGCGCCGGCAAAGCAGAAAAAAGCTGAAGAAGACTCGAAACGCCTGGAGGCTGTCTCACAAGTTAAAAATCTGGCTGCATTGCCATTGAATGTTTGCTTTTTCGAGACGTAGACTTTCCAGGTTTCAAAAACCTGGAAAGTCTGAGGTTTTTGATCCTGTTCAGTCATTGTTTTCACAACATAAAAAGCCCACGATTTGTACAATGTTGTCATTTTGTTTAATTGAAGTTTTTTTTATTGTCTCACAAATTAAACAAAAATGAACGGTCGCTGTTCCATGTACTCTTTCACAATTGCACACCTTTTTTCAAACTCAACAACACAAACACATGAAAAAATTACTTTTTAGTTTGGTTCTCGCCCTGGGCGCTACGCTTGCATTCACTTCCTGCAAAGACGATGATGACGATCCGAAGAATATCGTGGAGGTCGCGCAGGGTAATACCGATCTGAGCACACTCGTAGCTGCCGTTCAGCGTGCAGGACTGGTGGATGCACTTTCCGGCACCGACAAGCTCACTGTTTTTGCTCCGACCAATACAGCGTTCACCACCTTGCTCACGTCGCTGGGCTTTACCAAATTGGAAGATGTACCGGTAGACGTTTTGAAAAACATTCTCCTGAACCACGTAGTGAGCGGGGAAGTCCGTTCTACGGCTTTGACGACGGGTTATGTCGAAACATTGTTGCCTTTTGGAACCACCAGCAGCTACCTGAACAACTATGTTGACCTGACGAGCGGCGTGAAAATTGGCGGTTCCAGCGTGACTACTGCCGATGTAAGCGCCTCCAATGGTGTCGTACACATCATTGACAAAGTTATCGTGCCGCCTACGGTAGTAAACCAGGCGCTGAACAACCCGAATTTCAGCACACTGGTAGCAGCCCTTACCCGTGCCGATCTTGGTGTGGACTATGTGACGCTGTTGTCCGGCACAGGGCCCTTCACGGTATTTGCACCGACAAATGCTGCTTTCACGGCACTGCTCGCTGAACTCGGCTTTGCCAACCTGAACGCCATCCCAGCGGCCACACTGAATGCCGTGTTGCAGTACCACGTCGTAAGCGGCGCCAATGTACTGTCCACCCAACTCACGAACCAGCAGGTAGTGACCACTTTTGGTGGCAGCACTTTCAAAATTGACCTGACTGGAGGCGCTAAAATTGTGGATGGACAAAACCGCACGTCCAACATCATCGTTACGGATGTGCAGGGCTCCAACGGCGTAGTACACGCTATTGACAAGGTGATCCTCCCCTAATTTTTTAGTGATCCCACAAAAAAGCCGTCCGCATATATGCGTGACGGCTTTTTTGTTTTGAACAATACCAGCTGACTAGCCCTAAAAATCGCCCCTGCGCGCGCTACCCTACCGCGAGCCCTGCTCGTATGCGTCTTCTACCTTTTGTCGGAACTGCTCGTACGTCTCCGGTGGAATTTTGTGGCGAATAGATTGCAGGAACTGCAACAGTTTGGTGTACTCGTTTTCGTTGAGCACGTTGTCTTCCATGAATGTATTGAACAGTTCAAGGAAGTTCTGGCTCACGTTTCGGGCAAACTCGATGCGTTTGACCTTGTCCTCAATAAAAGCAAGGAAATACAGCCCTTCGGTGTAGTTGAGCCGGCGACGCATGACCAACTGGTCCACCTCGTTTTTGATTTCTTCCAGACGGCGGGCGGCCATATCGGCGCTGATAATCTGGTTTTCAAAACCTGTGTACACCTCCTGTGCTTGTTCGCCGTAGAACCGAATGAGTTGTTCGCGGCGGCGAAACACCAACCAGCCGATGAGGAAGGTCAGCAGTGCGGTGGTCCCTACCATGGTTATTTCCACGAAATATCCTGTGTCGTGCAGAAGCTGCACCTGACGGTCCAGAAAACTGGAATTTTGCGCCAGTCCGCCCGTGCGCACAGTGTAATCGAGGCTTCTGAAATCTTTTTCCGAAAACTGGCGGGCGCGGCGCAGGGCATTGATGTGATCCAGAAAGGTGCGTTTCAGTTCGGTGCGTTCGTGATCGAGGAAAAAATCGCGCACACCGCTACCCTGTCCCAGTTCATAACCACTGCCGTAGCGCTCAACCAGCATCTCGTTGGTTTTCAAAAAATAGAACAAAAACGCCTGCATTTGTGCCGTATCGGCTACAGCGGCTGCCCGGACGGAATCCGGAGAATTGCTCCATTTTCGGCGCAAATACTCGACAAGTTCCCGGGCATTGGGCTGGAGGATGTAGGGGCGACCGAGGCGTTTGAAGTGCTCGCCATTGAACTCGACCAGGGAACCCGGGCCATGGTGGGTTACGGACAAGAGCCGGCAATTTTCCGGCACCGAGACGTTATTGCCACCCAGCTCGACCGGCTCGCCGGAGCCACTGAGTCCTTCCCAAAGTGCCGGACCGAAGAATGTTTCGGGGTTTATTTTGTCAAAATTATCAATCAACACCACGAAGTGCTGCTCCGGGTATTGCCGGCAGTGCTCCCAAAATTGCAGCAACAAACCCGGCACGAACGCCTCGTTTTCCTCGTAGCCAATGTATTTTTTGTGAAAATCCAGGTCAAACTCCGGCGCACATTCGATGAGCAGGACATTCTCGGGCCGACCGGTGAGCAGGCGGGCCAAATGTTTGGTTTGCTTGGTGGCGCCCACGCCGGTGACCCCGGAAACGACAATGTTTTTGCGCTGCATGGCCTCGTGGAACAAGTCGCGGAAGGTGGTCCATTCGATTCTGGACAAGGACGGGGTGGATACCAGGTGCAAGGCCGTAGAGTCGCCTGGTTGGTAAGGTATACGGCGCCAGGCGCAGTACAGTTGCTGCAACGAGTCGGGTACATCTTGCAACAGCGCGAAACGCTGATTAGCCAGGACCCCGGCCGCCGTCCAGACCGGGTCGGGACGGTCGCGCAAACCCAGCCACAGGGCCAATACCAGCACCGGCAACGCGTACAGAAAAAATCGGGTGGGGGAAATGGACGAATTCACTTGCTCAGCATTTTGCACCCGCAAAAGTAGATTTTAATACGGGTTGCCGGGTTGGAAGGTTAGAAGGTTTCTGGTTGGAGGGTTATGGGTGTTTTCCGGGGAGGGATGTTTACCTTTGCGCCCGGTTAAAAAATTCCCGATTCCTAATTCCACCTACCCGTGTCCACATACCTGAACGAACTCCACCGCCGCCGCACGTTTGCTATCATCGCGCACCCCGACGCCGGCAAGACCACGCTGACGGAAAAGCTGCTGCTGTTTGGCGGCGCTATCCAGACCGCCGGAGCGGTGAAGAGCAACAAAATCAAAAAAAGTACCGTATCCGACTTCATGGAGATCGAGCGCCAGCGCGGTATCTCGGTCAGTACCTCGGTAATGGGCTTTGAATACAAAGACCTGCAAATCAATATCCTTGACACGCCTGGCCACGAAGATTTTGCGGAAGATACTTACCGCACGCTGACGGCCGTGGACTCCGCTATTGTGGTCGTGGACGTAGCCAAAGGTGTGGAAACGCAGACGGAAAAACTCACCAAGGTGTGCCGCATGCGCGACACGCCGATCATCTTTTTTGTCAATAAACTCGACCGCGAAGGCCGCGACGGCTTCGACCTGCTGGATGAAATCGAGCAAAAACTGAACGTGAAAGTGTGCCCGCTTTCGTGGCCCATCGGCATGGGACAGCGTTTCAAGGGCGTTTACAATATGTACGAGCGCAAACTCGTGCTGTTCAATCCCCACGGCCAGCAGGCTGAGGAGGAAATCGTCGTGTTCGAGGATTTGAGCCATCCCGACCTCGAAAAACACCTCGGCGAACGCGCTGCCCAAACCCTCCGCGAGGAAGTAGAAACCGTGGAAACAGTCTATCCGGCGTTCAACAAAGAAGACTACCTCAACGGCAAAATTTGCCCCGTCTTTTTCGGCTCGGCCGTCAATAACTTCGGTGTAAAAGAACTGCTGGACTGTTTTGTGGACATTGCCCCTACCCCCCGCGCCCGCGAAACAGAGGAACGCATCGTGCAGCCCGAAGAGGAGAAATTCAGCGGCTTTGTGTTCAAAATTTTTGCCAATATGGATCCGCGCCACCGCGACCGCATCGCCTTTGTGCGCGTATGCTCGGGCCGTTTTGAACGCAACAAAAACTACCGCCACATCCGGTTGGAGCGCGAGTTCAAATTCCCGGCGCCCACCATGTTTATGGCCAGCAAAAAGACGCTGCTCGAAGAAGCCTACCCCGGCGACGTGGTGGGTTTGTACGATTCCGGCAATTTCAAAATCGGCGATACCCTCACCGAAGGCGAAATCCTGCATTTCAAAGGAATTCCCTCGTTCAGCCCCGAGCAGTTCCGCTACGTGGAAAACGCCGATCCGCTCAAACAAAAACAGTTTGCAAAAGGCCTCGTCCAGCTTATGGACGAAGGTGTGGCACAAATGTTCGTGCGCCAAAGCGACGGCCGCCGCATTATCGGCACGGTAGGTCAACTCCAGTTTGAGGTGATCCAGCACCGCCTGGAAGCGGAATATGGCGCCAAATGCCGCTACGAACCGGTCAGCCTGAACAAGGCTTGCTGGATCAGCAGCGACGACCCCAAAGCGCTGGAAGAATTCCTCGACCGCCGCAAACGCGACATCGCCCGCGACAACCACGGGAGCCTCGTCTTTTTAGCCGAAACGGCCTGGGTACTGCAAACGGTGCAGGAAAATTTCCCGAAAATACAGTTCCGGTTTACGTCGGAGGAATAGCGCCAATCGGCTTGAGGTTTAATTCAACAAACCGACCCAGGCATTCAACGTATTACCCGGCTCGAAATAACGGAAATGATTGCAATTTATGGACGCCACTTGTGTGTGTTTCCAGGGTAAGCGGCGCATACTTTCAATTTTAACAATCATATCGTTGGGGTCATTGTCGAAAAATAACAAATCGGCTGCTACATATTTACCGCGGTCGCGCAAGCAAGCCCGGAGTTTTTTCCACAACGGGTCGTTGTCTTCCACATCCGCCTCCAGTCTGGCTGTATCTCCTTCCACCAGGAAATAAGGCACATCCGGTTCCGTACCTGAATTGAGCGTGCTCAAAAACTCGGAATCCGGTTGCAATTCGGCCACAGTCTTCAGCAAACTTCCGTTTATACCTTTCCCGATAAAGGTCAGGATAGCCTTGTAGGGCTGTAATGGCGGCCATCCGTTTAGCCCCAACGTAAGCAGCCCGGTGAGTTTTTTACGCAGATCAGCGATTTCCGAGCCTCCATTCGGCGTACCGATTTGAATGAGTTTTTTTACCAATGCCGCACCACCGGTTTGCTCAATCCACCAACGCGACACGAGACCTCCCATGGAATGGGCCAAAACCGTGATAGTCTTCGGGTCCACCTCACATTTCAGCAACATATCGTGCAGGGCCTTTGCGGTATCGCGATTGGAGGTGCCAAGGCTTTCATAAGTATAAGCCAGTACGGCGTCGAACGGTGTATGCAGCCCGGAATGTTGCATAACGGCATCTGCGATATCGTTCCCGTTGCCGATAAAACCATGTACCAACAGCAGAATATTACTGCGCCCTCGGAGCGCTGCACGCAGTTCGTCCCGAATCTCCTCTTCTTTGTCTCGCCCGTGGTATTCGATACGCTCAATGGTCTCGCCGGTTTTTCGGAGGAGAGCCAGCGTTTGATAATCGTGGATACCGCTCAACTTGCTCCAGACGATTTTTCGAAAAAAAAGTTTGACAGACCCCATCAGGCCCCGGGTGTCGGAAGCACCGTCGGCGCCAATGACACCGGAAGTCTCCCGCGGCATTTCAGTGACGAGTACCGTTCCCTGTTCGTTGGTATACCCGACCGGATAATATAGCCCCGCTGCTTCGTCGTATGCAAACGGCAGGATGGCCTCATCGGCTTCCAGCGGATCATGGGGGGTTATCTCCATTGGATTTTGCTCCGACAGGCTGCCGGTATTGCCGGTCAGTTCGAGTATGCTCAGCGACTGGTCGGTGCGGGCAAACGGGCAACGGGAAAACGTGTCTGTCTCCACCTCAAGCCCTGTCCACAGCTCGCCGGGAGGGAGCAACGCCCGGAAGTCCAAAGCGGATTTTTGGGCGCTCAATTGCTCCACGCGGCGTTTGGCGCCGGCCAGATTGGTGGCTTGTACCGTGGCTGATACGCCTTTCGGCATTTTCAAGGTAAAGCCCGGAAATGCGGTTTCACTTTTTGATGCAACGGATTTGCCGGCCTCCGGAGACCGGATTGTGATGGGCAGTTTGATCGTAAACCAGTCGTCTTTTTTCAGTATTGCTGCGGGCGCAAAGCCGGCATTGCGGGTGTTGTCAAGTTTTATCTCTTCTTGTTCGTATTGCTTGAGGTCGAACGGCAGTACTGCGTTTGAGATGAAAAAAATCAGATAGTCGGTGATTTCGGTGACCCCGAGTTTACGCCAATTATCATTTATCACTACGGGGATGGCATCCCATTTCCGAATATCGCCCTCCCGAATACGGAACTCCAGATTGGCCGACGGGGCGCCATCCTTGCCAAGGCGTTGTACGGGAAGCATGCGGCTGGTGATGCCGAATTGGGCATCGCAATACAATGCCCCGACCCAATAGGAATCATCCGGGATGCCGTTTGTCGAGATGGAAACTTTAAGCGCCGGTTGCTGATTCACACCTTGTTTGTACATATAGCGTGCCTCAATGGCATCGGGGTCGGTATAGTGCCGGCAGTTTTCGGCTGGAAGGGTTTTATCGTCAAAGACGGTATGCAGGGTGTTTTCATCGAAAGCGACACCTTCCAGCACCTGCACGTCCAGCCGAAACTTGTTGCGCTGGATTTGTGTGACGGGGTTACTCATCCGGAGCACATTCTCAAAACGGGCCACTTTACCGGCATCAATCAGGAAGGTTTCGGCCGACTCGTGCCGTTCAAACAGCGGCGTGCGATTGCCTGGCCGGTTCAGGACAAAAGCGTGCGTGCCGTTTTTGTTTCGTATCCGGCTGATCTCGAGGTCACAAGGGTTGCCTTCGGGCGCCCAGGCCAGGTACCGGGGCGGGGCCTTTCCCCAGGTTTTTTCAATTTTTTCCCGCATTTCGGCGGCAAGTTTGCTCCGTCTGAGCAGGATGGGGCCGAAACCTATGGACAAGGTCGGGAAGGCCATTTGCTCTATAGTAGCGCTCAAAAGCCGGTTTTCGCGATCGGAAGGTGCGAATGCATCGTGCCGCAATACACTTTCCGTAGCCCGTACTTCTATGAGTTCCACCACGCGTTCGGCGATTCGAACGGTTGTTTTTTGTTCGCCGATGCCCGGGACGATACCCTGCACGGCGCCTGCACCCATAATCCACTCGGCTTGCGGTTGTTCGCGGTAAAATACCGGATATTCCTGCTTGGGAGTACTGAATTCATTTCGGAGGAAGAGCAGGTCGTCGTCCTGCACGTCCGAATTGTCCAGCATGGGTACCTGACCGCTTACACGGCTGTTGACTTCCAGTTGAATACGGTGCAGGAGTTCCCTGTAGGAGATATTGGCGCCGCACTGATTGAGTGTAGTCAGGAGGCTGTAGGTAAATACGCCGTGGCGTATGCGCAACGGTGGGCGGTTGTCGCTTTGTGGTATGCTTAGCGAAGTTTCGAAGGCGCTTTCCGCATCCTGAGCGGAGGACAGTTTGATGTAACGGGCATGTTTAAGTCCGCCGTAACGCTTGACCCGTGTTTGGCCCGGTTCAAATTTTTCGTAAAAACAATTGCCGTCGCGCGTGAAGCCGAGGACACCCTCGTCGTCGGCCTTCGGTCGGCCGGGAGGGGCCATTCGAGGTGTCAGGTGCTGCTCGTCGCCACGGGTGTTGGTGCCGGAATGGCAGCTGTCGGTGATGGCCACAAAGTGTACACCGGGTCGTTTTTCGTCACCATCCCGAATCGGCTCCTTGCCTTCCAGCGCTTTGGCGATGAGGTAGCCCAGCTCTTTGTCGAGCAGGTCGGGCGTGCCGTCCACGCGGCTGTCCACACAAACCAGGGTTTGCAGGCTGCCGGTAGGGGCACAATCGCGGAATAATTCCGGTGCATGGGTGTACGACCCGTGGCCACTGTAGTAGAGCAGGCAGTAGTCGCCCCGAAGCGGGTCGGCGGCATCGAAGGCGGCAAATGCCTCGATAATGTTTCGACGGGTGGGCGCGGTATATCGGATGTTTTTTTCGCGCAAGCTGGCCTCTTCCTCCGCATTGGCCGGAGCGAGCAGAAAGGTGGGGGCCCAATGGACGGGCGGTTCTTGTTTGGCGCAAAGGTTGGCCATATAGTCGCTCACCGCGAGCACATCGTTGATGCAGCCGGCAAGCGGGGTGACGGCCTGATATCCATTTATACCGATCAGGAGGGCATGACAGGATTGTTGGTTTTGCATGGCGCAATGGATGTTTGATGTTTTGGCAAAAAAAACGTGCGCGAAGTAACGGATATTTGGAAATAAAAATGCCGGAGCGGGCGAAACAGCGCCTGCCCCGGCGGCTAAAGGATCATTGCACGTTTATGGTGTATTGCTGGTCTGAATTATTCACCCCGTCGCTAAGGGCGGGATTCATTTGATAAAAACGAACGGTAACTTTTCCAGGCTTGAGACCTGTAACTCGAAATTCCTTCCGGTACGTTGAAGATTGCCCGATCGAATGACTCGATCTGGCCGGATAATCGTACGGTTCAAACATGCTGATTACCCAGTCTTCGCTTACTGTATAGTACCAGTTGTATCCCGGCTCGGCAGGTGTGTCCAGCAGGATGGACACTGTTTCGCCGGCGTTGATCGTCAGGTGCGGGGTACCTGAGCGCGCCGGTGCAGCCGGGAGGATGTTGTCGGGACTGCCGCAGGCACAGGCCAGCAGCAGCTCCGACACAATTGCTGCAAAGAAGAGGCTCGGCTTCATCAGTCGAGCAGGGGGACTTGCAGTTTGTACAATTTTTTGTAGCCCTGGCCCATGTCCAGTTCGTAGGTGCGGCGGGCGACGACCTGCCCGCGGTCTCCGAAAAAGTCGTAACCGATTTCCGATTGCAACAACACAGGGCTTTTTTCCGTAGAACGCCCTTGCACGGCGGTGCTGCCGGGCCGGATTTGGGCCATTTTTTCGGCAAATGCCTGCTCAAGTTCGGCAGCGGTTGCCGGGCGGGAAACCGCGTTGGTGCCGGGGGCCGGGGCAAAGGAACGGGCCTTTGAACTCAGGTCAAGCACCGGACGCGCGGAGTGGTGAATGGAAGTGATCTTCCCGTCGTTGTCCACGCCCACCCGAACAACACCCGAACCGTTGCTCACGGTTTGCAGGCCGTCAATTTGCTGCCGGAATTCGACGATGGTTTCCACCACCTTGGCTTCATCCAGTTTCCCTGATCCGGCGTACGAGCCGCCCTGGCTGTTGCGGAAAATGGTATTGGCGTACATCAGATTGGCGTTTTGGCCAATGGTGGTGTCGCCCAGCAGGTTTTCGGCGATGTTGCGCGCCTTGCCGGGATCCAGTTGGCGGGTGTTGGTAAAATTGACAGCGGCCAGTTGGGCATCGTAGCGTCCGTCGGGGCCGACCGTGATCTGGAGCCCTTTTTCCCTGAGCAGGAAGTTGCCGAAAATATCGGCGGCGATGTTGGCCGTTTTCTTTTTGCTCGCTCCGAGGGTGGCAGCCAGGCGGTAGCACAGCGCTTCGGCATCGGCGGAGGCCAGTACGGCCGCCAACGGATTGACCGGCAAGGAACCGTCGCCACGGGCTACTGCGGAGCGGGTGCCCGGAGCGGTGTTGTACCAGGTCCAGTTGTAGAATTTGTTGGAACCGGGCGCGGACTCGAACAGACGCTCATTGGTGAGGCGTTTTTGGGCCTCCTCGGCCGTGGCTCCGGTGGCACAAACCGAGGGAGCCTGCTGGCTGGAGATACGCCAGCTTGAGTCGAGCCATGCCTTGCTAAATGATTTGCCCTTGTTCCATTCTTCCCAGAAGTACTTGCCGTAGTTGGGATCGTCCACGCTTACTGTTTCAAAGCCAAAGATCATGCGCAGACCTTTGTTGGCAGCGTTCCAGGTGCGGACCGGGTTGTGTATGCCCAGAACACGCAAGGAATAACAGGTAGACCAGAACAGGTAGCGTACCTGCTCGTCGCCGAGGCTCATGGCATTGGACAAGATCCGGCTGCGCTTATCCCAGATACCGCCCATGGGGGCCTCGAACACACCGTTGGAATCCATGTTGCCGTGACCGACGTGGTAAAAGGCCATCACGGAATCGGCGCCATAAGTATCCTGCCAGTTGTCGTTGGCCTCTTCGTAGGCCCATGTTTGGACGTCTTTGTCCTTGAGCCAAAAGTTGCCCGCTTTGGTTTTGGTCACATAGTCCATGAAACCCTGGGCATCTTTGTGTGTGTTTTTCAGATTGCCCACACCGGGCTGGAACTTTTCGATGCTGCAAGCACCGTAAAAATCTTCCGAGCCGTTGATGACGGCCCGTGATGCCGGCTGCTGTGTCGAAAAGGGCGACTCTGGCTTCAATAAATTGATTTTCATAATAAAAAAATGTTTAGAGTGTAAAATTGATTGTGTTAGGCGCCGGCAAGCTGGGGCCACAGACGGGGTTGTCAGGCAATTTCAAGCAGACTGTTTTCGCGCAGGTTGATTTTGCCTGCACGTGTCTGCTCTGGTTTGGCCGGGTCTCGGTAGGTGATCCGCAGGGCATAGTCCACTATACGCGAGGCGAGGTAAAAACCGATCGGCAACCGCAGGGTGACGATGCCGGTTTTTCGAGTGCCGGTGAACACTTCGACCACATTGTTGGCCGAGTCTTTCATTTGTACCGACAGTTCGACGGTGTTCACATCCGGATCCCGGAAGACGGCTTCACAGTCCACCGCGAAATCCTGCCGGATATTATCGGTGGTTACGTTGTTTTCGCGGACGGCGTACTCCGAGCCGGCGCCCACGGTGTATTCGGCGGCGAAGCCTATACCACCGCGCAGGGGTTCCGGAAGTTCGACGGACAAAGACCCGCCACTCTCGATGGTTTGGTTCACGCTCAACGTGGGGTTGTCGGCGCGCCCGATGGTGTCGGCCACCACCTTGGTTACGATTACCTCCCGATCGAGCAGATTGGTCAATCGGAGCGAGTTATCCTCTCGAACGGCATACACAAAACTGCCCGTGAGGTCCTTGAGCGATACCGTCGCCACGGAGGGTACGGGGTTGAGATTGCCGCCGGGGTACACGCGGAAATTGAAGCTGCGGCCCGCTGCTTCGGCGATGTTGAGCATGAGCAGGCTGGCGTTTGGCAAACTCAGGTTTTCCAATGACAGGTTCAGGGCGGTTCCCGGGCCATGGGCGTAGTTTTCGTCGGCAGCGAGTTTGACCACCGGCGTGATTTCCGGGTTTTCGTTGCGAACGTCGGCTATTTGGCCGGGGAAAGCCAGGTCAATGGTGGCCGAGATATCAGCGCTTTCCCACGATTGCACGAGGCGTTTTTTGATTTGGATCATCTGGGCGTCCGAGATGTCGGGCGCCAGTTTGGCATCAAACAGTGCCTTGGAATTACCCTCGTTGTTCAGGTCGGCCAGCACAGAGACGAAGATTTCGGGCAAGCGGTCGGCATCGCGGGCGATGACATATTTGCTCGGCATGAGCAAAAACTGGTCGTCGCGCAGGATACTTTTGAATACCTTGGCCACACCGAGATCGTTCAGGTTGACCTTGTTGTACTCGGTGTACGGTGCATCGGGCGTGTAGTCGGCATCCCAAGGAGGCGTACAACCAAAGGAAACCGACGATCCGTCGTTTTTTTGCAACTGATAAAACTCGGGATGGCGGGAGCACAGGTAGGATAGCGAGAAGGAGCGTCGTTCGGAAACGGTCTTTCGAATCAGTTCATCGCCTAACACCTGCGGTTCGATCCACGCTGCCCAGTCCTGCCCGGAGGATGCACCGGCATCTACCCGGAGTTCGATGCCGACGTTTTGGCCCTCGAGACGCGACAGGTCTGCCTTGAGGGTCGTCAACTTGCCGGAGTAAGTCTTTGTCTTTTCCGCCACTTTGTTCCAAACCCTGCGTTTTTGCTCCGAATCGTAGTGATGCTCCCACACTTGAAACGTGACACCGTCGGTATTGGTAGCGCCTTTGAGGAACCCCATCTTGGCCTCAAATCGGGCATTTTTAGGCATGGGCTTTTCGGGAAAATGGCCCTTGATGGTTCCGCGAACGGCCCACTTGGGGTGCATACGCAGCGTACGGTAGGCTTTTCCGTCCTCGCAATACGCCGTGTCAATGCGCACGAACCCGCGGTTGTCACCATCGCTGCCCTGAAACGGGAGCACGGCAGCGTTGGCTGTGTTGCCGGCATCGGTAAGTTCGCCACTGGACCAACGGGCGCTCGAAGCGTAGTCCAAAAGATCAATCCGGTGCGGCGTGCTTGGCCTTTCCCAGGCCAAATACTGCGCTTCGAGCGCCAGCGGTGCGCCGAGAGCGGGGTCCTTTATGGTGCGGTACCACAGGCCGAGTGCGTCCCTCGGGATGGGCACGGCAATCTCAAAGTCCGACTTGGCAGGGTCAATGCGCGTACTGACGGGAACGGGCACGTCCCGATTTTCGATCTTGAGGATGATGGTCCCATTGATGTAGGTTACGGGGATCGCGGCAAATGCTGCCGTGTTGCCGGGTTTTTCGCGCAGTTTTTGAATGGCATCTGGTACGGTCAGCCGAAAACCGAGTATGAGGTTCGCTTTGTATACGTCTTTGCCGTCGGAGCCGATTCCGTCTTTGTAGCAAACAAAACGGAAACCTCCGTTAACGGGAGTATTGAGCGTAATTTCGGGGAAATACCACTTCCGGTTTGGGTCGTTGTTGTCGTCGTAGTACCCTTCGGGGCGGGGCGGCAAAACGGGCAGGCTTTCCAGCCCGATGCGCGCCATCATAAAAAGCCTCGTGGAAACGACCGATGTGAATAGGCTTTTGGTGTTTACTTTTGTTTCAAGTTTGGTGGTTAGTATGGGGTTTACCTTGGTAACGTACACGGCAGGCTTGGTAGGGAGTGGTTTGTTCAGAGCTGTGCCGACGGTTTTAATTTTATCCTTGCTCATGGCTGTGCGGTGGTTTTGACAGTGAAAAAATGAGAGGCGGAAGCGCCTTCCGGCCCGGGAGCGCAAAGGCGCGCGCTTGCCCGGGCCGGAGGCAATTGCCTTAGGCCTCCTCTTCGATCCCGAGGTACTGCATGACTTTGGGCATCAGGGCTTCAGGCACTTCCGGGAGGCCGACGTTGAGTACCACATTGTGCCCGCGCGACGGCCCCTGTAGCAGGCCGGTGGACCATTTCAGGCGCTTGGACATTACGGTGGGGCCGCCGAGGCTCACGTCCACCCGATACTGCCATTCGCGGATGTCCTCCGGTTTGGCATAGTATATCTCCCAGTTGTAGGTGGGCGATCCGTCCTCGGTGTTTTTCTCGTTGAACTCGAACACCTCGTCGGGCAGGCCTTTGGCCTTGCAGGTGACGATCACCTTCATTTTCGGCGGCAGCGGAGCATCGTCGAGGCTGATTTTTACGCCAAACTTGCCGGCCGATTCGCCGCGCACTTCCACGATGCGGTCTTCGGTCACCTCCTGAATGGAGGTGGTGTTGACCAGCACGTTGGGGCGCTCCAGGAAGCGGATGTTTTTCTTGATGAAGATTTTGTTCTGCTTGTCGGCAGGCAGGCCTTTCTGCTTCATGAAGTCGAAGATGTACAGGCGATCCTGCGTGTCCTTGTCCCAGAAGGCGGGTGCGGCGTTGGTGGAGAGGTCGGTTTCGGCATTGTTCTCCTTGTACTTGCCGGACGCTTTCCAGACGATGTTGCCTTTGCTGTCGGGATAGCCAACTTGCAGATCAATGCGCTTGAGCGGATCGCCGTCGGAGCCGTTTGCGCCCCAGTTGGCGTTGCAGGAGGCTACGACGTGTACTTTTTGGAAACCTTCATCCAGGTAAACGGTAGAGAAGTACAGTTTTTCGCGAGCAGGTTCTTTTTTGATCTCTGCTGCCAGGCCCTGCATGGTGGCCGAAATTTTAGTGCTGCGCAACACCGTGAGCTGACGCTTTTCGTCGTAGGACAGGCTGAGCGTGCTGCGGTCTTTGCGGAACTTGAAGGCGCCACTGGCACTCCACAACCATCCGCCTTTGTCTTCGGCTTTGGCCGGTTCCACCTGTGGCGGCGCGGGTTCGAGGATAGCCTTTTGGGCCGCTTCCATGAACGATTTCACAATGGCCTCTTTGTACTCCTCGAGTTGCTTCTCCTTGTCGGGGTTGATGAACTCGCCGTCAATGGTCATGTCCACCTGGATGACGCCCGACTTGCACATGTTGTTCCACTCGGCGGCCACATCGGCGCTGGCGAACCAGGCACGGCCCTTGAACGCCACCGAGAGGTGCTCGAAAATGGACTGCCAGTTGCCGGTAATCTTGAGCGTGAACGGCTGGGTGTGGATTTTGTACTTGATATGGTTTTCGACCACGATGTTGGAGTCGCCCGACAACGCGGCGGCCTTGACCATCTGCACGGGGATGCTGCCCAGCATGACCGAATAGGCATTGGTGCCGGTGGGGGTTAGGTTGGCTTCACCTTCGCCCTGAACGATGTATGCGCCCATGGGCGGGCCGTCGGTTTCGGGCAGGTCGCCCATGTTGATCTTGTGGACGACCGTCATGGCCTGGGTAATCTGCACGGGGCCGAGCACCACGGGCGGCAGGGTATTGTTCCAGCCGAGCAGTTTGGAGCGGGAGTACCGGGCCTGGAGATCGGCCTGGAGGCTGGCGCGGATCTTGGCCATGACAGATTCGTCGGTGGCCAGGGTGGTGCTGAATGTCAGGTAGCCGCCGGCCAGTTCGAGGTCTTTGGGTGTTCCGACATTGCCGTCTTTGGTGAGCACGCCGGCAAACTCCTGGAGGTGGAATTTGAACTGTTTTTGGCCATTGAGGAAATCTTTGGCGAGGTGGACGCTCTGCGGCACGTAGTAGAAATGCATGGGCATTCCCGCCTGGCGCAGGAGGTCGTTGTTGACGTCGGGGAAAAAGATCATGGAAAAATCCACGCCGTCTTTGTCCTGGACGAGCACGCGCAATTCAGCGCCGATGTTGATGGCCCCGCCGGGTTGGGGGAGTCGCATGATAGACATAATGTTGAGTTGAGTGGTGTGAAAAACTGATTGTTTGTGGACATAGCCTTCCAGCCCCGCGTCCGGATCGCAGGCAGGCAGGTCATGTTTGGCAAAATGATTTGGGAACTGCGGCGGGCGCTAACTAAGCCCGTTCGCCGCGTTCATGGGACAAAAGTGATGTGGGGCAACGGGGTGGGCAAATCAATGCTGCGAAACCGGGGTTTGGGCGAGGGAGGAGGGGGAATTTGGGAGGGAAGGGGGAGAGGGGTGAACGCATAAAAGACACGTAAGCAATCCCTGGATTTATACCTCAAAAATGTAAGTCTTGATATTTTAAAAAAATCAAATAAAAAAAACAATATTAACACGTCAAGCCATATTTTTGGGACAAATTTTTGCAAATCAAAACATTTAAAGCCTCACCTGAATATTATCCGTTATGAAAGCACTCTGGTCTCGTTACGGCAAGTACAGCCCCCTGCTGCTACTTGTTGCCGCAGCAGTTTTTTTTGCAAACAAATGCTGCAAAGAAAAATCCGGCGAAAAGTCACCCTCAACAATCATAATCACGGAAGCTGTGAAGGCACCCGTGGCTATTGCGTTCATTGACGCGAACCGCTTGCTGGGCACAACCGTGCCGAAGGCAAGGGTGACACTGATTGATGCCGATAGTATGGTGGTGAGTTCCAACGGCGTTGCCTTCACGACCATCGAGGTGAGCGGAGGTGTGATGTGCCTGGCGCTTCGCAAAAAGGCTCAATACAGCGCCGACAAACCCTATCGCTTCACCATCAAGGTGGAAATGGAGGGCTACAGTACCAACCTGCGCAACATACTCGTCAGCAGCGATGAGGGCCAGTATGTGCCGATCTTCATGTCCAAACTGGAAGACCCTCCTGCAGGAGCCGCCACCGTTTCGGGCGCTATAAACCTGAGCAACGGCATCGTCGCTGCATACGTACCCCTCTCGCCCGTGAAAGCGAACAGTATTTCCCTCAAAAACATCCTTGTCGAAGTGGAAAAGGGCACGCAGCCGATCTACTGCAACCGCGATGCACCGGGCCAAAAGCCCCCGGCAAAACTAAATTACCGGATTGCCTACGCGTCGCCACGCAATCTGGCGGTGGGGCGCACATTCCCCGGCGGGCCGCTCATCACCGACGCGATCGGTCTGGACGGCAAACCCGTAGCCACGCCCCAAACCCCGATGTATTTCACCTCTCAAGGCTGGATCACCATCGAAATGGATGCCGACGGCGAGCAGATCAGCAGTTTCAGCAAACCGCTGACCGTGACGATGCCGATTCTGGACAGTCTTGTGAACCCCTTGGCCATCCCCTCGCGGTTTTACCAAAAAGACGACACTATTCCCATCTGGAGCCTCAGCGACCAAGGCGTTTGGCGCTCGGAAGGCAACGCCAAGGTCGAAGGCTCTCCGGGCAAACTCGTGGCTAAAATGACCGTTTCACACCTGTCCACCTGGAACCTCGACTGCCCGGCCAATGCCTGCGCTCGAGATGTAACTCCTTCCGAAGATTTGACCGTTAGCTATGTCTATGCTGGTGCCGGCACCTTGTCGCTGTACAGCGAGATCGTGCGAGAAGACAACGGCACGGCCTTTGGAATCACCGGTCTGGGCGACAACACCGATCACATTTTGGACTACAACAGCGGTGGAGGTTCATATACTATTTCACGCACGCCCAATGGCGAGCGCCTCCGTTTTATCGCCTACGACAATACGGGAGCACCCGGAATGCCGCCGACCACCGGGGTGCTGGCCCGAACCGATGTGTTTTCCATAGACTGCTCCAACCAGCCTACACCCACGATCACAATCCCGGCAACGGCACAAAGACAGTCGGTAAACTTGCTGTTCGAGTACATGAACGCGGGAGTACCCACCCCCCTGACCGGGAACGCAGTGTGGTTCAAACTTTGTGAAGGTAGCGCTACTGATTGCAATCCCACTATAGCAAACGTGGCACAATACTGTGATACAAGGTATACTGCTCAACAATTGATATACGGAAGTATCCTGAGCGCGACGGGCACCGTAACCTTCTACAAAGTGTCGCCCGATGATTTTTCAAGTATCCACTGCATACGGCTGTGGTATCTCCCCCACCCGATTGATTTTCCCATTGATTTTAGTGTACAGCCGAATCCGGCAACTCCCGAGACGATAACAGGCAAAACGGGGCTGGCTGGGCCGGGTACCGATGTGAACATTACCCGGTGGTACGATTCCGGGACGAACACGCATAGAATTCGAATAAATTAAAAATGCGGTCGAGCCGGGTGGTACTTACTCCAGCACAATTTTCACGATCACCTGGAGCAGCTCGTCGGAGACATAAAGAAAATTTCGTTGTGCGTCAAAAACGATTCCGGACGGCCTCTTGAATTGAAAGTTGATTCCCATACCGGCTATTGCCCGCTGCGAGTTGTCAGGGTATACGGCATAAATGCGTGATGTAGACTGCTCAGTCACATACAAAGTGCCGCAGCCGTCGGCAGCGATGTCGTTGGGAGTGGTCAGAGCGACGGGTATGCTCACTACACTTTTGTCCTCACCCACTGTCCGTATGGCGGCGTTGCCCCGGTCGGCCACCAGAATGGGGTGCGCTGCGTCGCGTGCATTGGAAAAATCTACACCGACCGGGTTGGTCAAGCCGGTATTTGCCAGTGTGTTGACGAAGCCCGAGCCTGTGCTGTAGTCCAGCATCCGAAGACGGTTTTTTGAAAACTCCGTCACGAATATTTTTCTGTCGGCACTTACGGCTATGCCTACGGGGCGGGAGTACCGGGCATCAGCTAGGTTGGTGTTGTCAACGTCGCCGCTCGTCCCCCCCGAGAATGTCGTAACGGCGTGATTGGTGCCTGCATCAACTTTCCGTATCTGATGATTCGTTTCATCTGCCACATACAAGTGGCCCTGTGCATCAAGTGCGATATCCATCGGTCCATTGAACTTGGCAAGAAGCCCCATGGGATCATTTCCAAAATCTGCCGCCCCGTTTCCGGCGTACGTCGTTGTCACACCTTCTGCAGTTATTTTTTTGATTACGTTGTGGTTTCGGTCTGCTACATAAACATTGCCGTTTCCATCCACACCCATGCCGCGAGGGCTGCTGAAACATGTCGCACATGTTGGATCGTCGGCTGTTCCGGCAAAAAGCGCTACGGATGCGACCGTGAATTTGTACACAAACGTCTCCGCGCTCTCTGCCACACAGCCGTCCGCTGTTTTCACTTCCACGGATATTCGCCCGCAACCGATTCCCTTGGGCACGGTAATGAGCAGGGTCTCGTCGTCGGGCACGGAAATATTGGCCGTAGGCACCTCGACAGCGCCGATGCGAACGATGTGAAACTCCGGCGCACCTGCACAAAAGTTGCGCCCGGTTACCGTCACCACCGAGTCGAAAGGCGCACCAGAGGGCGAAAAACTGATAATTTCGGGACATGGCACCTCCACAAACTCCGGTGTCCACAACACCTGGCAGCGCTGAAAGGAAAAAACTGCCGCCAGCGCGGCGGCCAAAACAAGCGGAAATACTTTGTTGAATTTCATGGCTGAGTTGTTTTTAGAAGTTAGAACCTGTAAGCAATGCCGATCTGAAACCCCTGCGCCTCACCCGGCGGCGGCGACCAGGGTACGAGGCCGCTGTGCCGGCTTCGTTCGGTCTCTACCTCGTTTCGGGCGCTTTCCCTGGCGGTGCAGATGATCCAGCCGGTGAACGCGCCCAATGCCAGGCCGCCCGCCACCGTGCTGATACGCCGCTGGGTGACGCCTGTGTCGTAATCGTCAAGGCGGTTCAGGTTTTTCGGGTCTTCGTGTTTGGCGAGCGTGGCCGACGACACGGCGAAAAGCGTACCGCTCACGCCGGCAAGGCCCAGGGTGGCGTAGAGCCAGCAAGGACATTTGGAACCATTTTTTGTCAGGTAAACAGGCTCGTACTTCAGCAGCCCGTCGTCGCCGAATGTGATTTTCAGGGGGTATGGCTTGTAGCCCTTGCGCTCTATGTCGAAGGTTATGGTTTTGCTCGGTTCGGTCTTGATCGTACGCTCCAGCACGCCGTTTTCGGGCACCGGCACCCGAATTCGCTTCATCGAATCAAGGTCAAAGTACGACACAAAGGCGCCCTTGAGCGGCCTGTTTTTGTCGTCAAAAATCCGAAAGCCTTGCGGGATACCGACTTCCGTCCAGCGCTTCATGATAAAATTGACCTGGTTTTCCTGGAGTTTGATGTTGTGGGTGCGCATTTCCGGTTTGTAACCTTCCTTTTCGGCGCGGATGGTGATGTCCATGCCGGGGGCGAAGGGTGCGGGTACATCGAAATCAAAGTAGCCCAAGTGATTCGTCTTGACAGCTTGCACAAACGGTCCGTCCTTTCGCTGATACGAAATCTGTACATCCTGAAGGGCAGTACCGCTGGTGTGAACGACATGGCCGGCAATGAAAATCCGCGTTTTCAGGAGTACGGCTATGGTTGTGTCCCGACCTCTGTTTCGGAGGCTGACCTGAACGCGCTCGTCCGAGTAACCGTTTTTTTTCAAAACAACGATCACCTCGTCACCTTTTTTGAAAAATGGGCCCGATTTGAAACTACCGTCGCCGACGCTCTCGTCGCTGTCCACGATCTCGTCCTCTCGGTCAAGGCGGTAGAATTTGACATTGACGTCTTTTAGCAACTCGCTTTTGTCAGACTTGACCACGCCTTTTACAGCGAAGTCCCTCGCGCCGCTGCCAGTGCCCGTGCCTGTGCCGCCCGGTGTGCCGGATGGCCGGTTCGGTGTCGAGGGTTTCCCTTGGGGCGGAGGAGCGCCGGCTTCACGCTGAAGCGGAACATTACCGGTCTTGCCCGATTTGATGGTGTATTCTTTGGTAAGACCCACAAAACCCTCGGCACTGAACACCGCACGGATTTTTTCGCCGCGCTCGAAGCGGTGTGCAGAGCGAAATTTCCCTTGTACGTTGGCGGTGCAGGTTTCGATCAAGCCACCGGAAGCCTGGTCGTAAATGGCGACCGTGGCCCCGGCTATGGCGCTGTTGCTTCTGGCAGTCACAACGGTACCGGTGAGCGGCATGGGCTGCGCCAAGGCGCCTGTGTTCAAAACAAAAAAGCCGAGCAGGACGACCCAAAAACGGATTTGATTCAGATGTAACATAGCGATGTGGTTTTGGCCCTTAATTCTTGAAAATATCCGGCAATTCGATGCCGCCGGTACTGACAGGGAACCTGTCCCAAGTTTCTTTATCTTTTTGTTTGAAATAAACTTTGTGTTCGTGGCCTTTGATACCCTTGGGCAGCACGAAGGCTTTTTTGCCTTTGATGATCTCGGCATCAAACGGTTTGCCGCTATCGGTAATCAGCCACAGTTTGACATCCAGCGGGATGTTGGTGTACACCGTGTCAAACTGCGGCGCGGGCGGTGGGTCGTCCTCGGGTTCTTTCCCGGGCGGCGGCTTTATCTTCCCGGTTCCACTGGTATTCTTTGCCGGTTTGTTGGTTTTCGGTTGGCTCGTCTGTTCATTTTTCGGCGTTTCGTTCAGAGTCGCCAGGTACCTTTCACGGACAAGTACACGACCACGCACCTCAAGTTTTTGGGGCTGCGTGTTCAAGCCGTTAATGTCAATAATGAACGTACGTTGGCCGGTCGCACTTGGTTTCCACTGATAAACAAAATCAAGGCTGCCTCCCGGAGGAATGATTTTTTGCCTGTTGCCGGAATGCCGCAATTCGTCCTTTGGATTATCAACCCATTCTCCTAATCGCGCTTCGATCCGCCCTGTGTTTTTTATTTTAAACCGAATCGTGGCAGTGGCGCCCTGCACCAGCGTGTCTGAATCAATGGTGTATTTGGACAAAACCAGGGTGGTCGTGGTCGGCTCCTGAGGCCAGGGGTACAGGAGAGCGGCCAAGAGTAATCCAAGCAACACAATCCCGGTTATCAGCCAGGTTCCTGGTTTCTCCCAAAAAGGTTTGGAGATGATAATGATCGGGCCGGGAATCGGCTCTGCAGGCCCCGGTCCGAGCTTGGTGGGCACATGTGCCTTTGGCGTAAATACATACTGCCCGCCCTTGTGCCCTGCGTCCTGAATGGGATTGGCTTCGGGCATTTGGCGATAGTTGGCACGGGTGATCTCGATCACTTTGTCGGCCAAGCGGGCGATGTTCAGTTTGCGCGTTTCGTTGAGAGCCAGTTCTTGCAGGATGGCGGTGGCGAAGGGACTGTGCCCGCCGGGAGTGCCGTCGCTAACCTGTTCGTCGTGCCGCCCGGAGCAGAATGCCCAGCGCGAGGGGCGTTTTTCGTACTCCTCGGCTGCCAGATCGCCGGCTGCGCTGCGCACACCCTTCACGAACAGGCTGCCCGAAAAACAAGCATCCGAAACGAGTAAGACGTGCCGGCACTTCATGTCGGCGATCAATTCGCGGATACGGGAATTGGGGATGTAGGAAGCGATGCGGTTCTCTTCCACATCTACGGGCACCCAGTAGCCGCGCTCGTTGCGGTCGAGGTGGCCGTGGCCGGAGTAGTAGATCAGGATGCTATCGTTGGGGCCCAATACTTGTTCGTCGGTATACCGGTATAAGGCTTCTTCAATATTCGTCGCGGTAGCCTCCTCGTTTCGTAACAAAACAGTTTCGACGAAATCGTAGTGTCGGCGAAGGAGCCGTTCCAGCTCTTCCACGTCTCGCACAGCGTTGTTCAGCCTGGGCCAGGCCCTGGACCGGTATTCGTTTATCCCGATGCCCAACAGGACTTTTTTGCCCACAGGCATGGCTCCCGAATGGGCAGACGGCTCAAAACCTGCTCCTTTGGTCGGTGTAAGCATATTGGTACGTTTTGCCGGCATCAACGGGGTGAACCCTGATACCGAAAGTTATTGTCGTAAGTGTGCTGTTGCAATCAACTGTTTTACACCAAATCCGGTATTGAAAATCAGAAAGGTTAAATCCGCTATACGATTCCCAACCATTCATAAAACTCCACTTTTCGCTCCTGCGCGATTTCCAACTTGGCGCCGTCCTGCATTTCCACGGCCAGTTTGCTCTCCCGCAGAATCGCCTTGATGAAATCGCGGTTGACGCAGTGAGAGCGGTGGATACGGTAAAACTGTCCCGACGGTAGTCTGCCCTCGATGGTTTTGAGGGTATCTGCGGCCAGTGCGTACCGTTTTTCGCCAACGACGTACACCTCCGTCATGTTATTTGCGGCCTTGCAGTACAGGATTTGGCCGACGGGGATGATGAGGTCCTTGCCCACTCCGGGTATGTGCAGGTACTTGGGCGGGGGGATGTTTTTTCGGATACGAACGGCAGCCCGCTCCACGGCGAGGGCCAGTTCATCTTCGGTGAACGGTTTGGACAGGTAATCGGCAGCCTCGGCGCGGAGTGCTTCGAGGTGGTGCTGGCGGGAGGTGGTGGTGAAGATCACTTCGAAATGCAGGTGCGTCAGGCGCTGGAGCAGGTCGAAGCCGGAAAGGGTATCCAATCCAATGTCCATGAACACGATCTGCGGCTTTTTCCGCTGGATGCCCGTCAGTGCCTCCTGACTGGTGCTGAATGCGCCCACCACATCCACCTCGGGGCAGGCATTGTGCAGTTTGAAGCGCAGGTTTTCGACAGCGGGAAGTTCGTCGTCCACGATGACTGCTGTTATTTTTTCCATGGCGTTTCAGGCTGTTAGCATGGGTAAAAGAATGGTCACACGGGTACCAGCGGGTAGGTCGCCGCTGGTTTTCAGGTCTTCGAGGTCGAACGCCGCGCCGCGTATATGACGAATGGCTTCGATGCGCTGTCGGGCAATGTCCATGCCCCACGAGCGGTGTTCGCGGTTGCTCTGACTCTGGAGCAGTTTGGACTGCTCGCGCCCGATGCCGTCGTCCTCCACGATCAGGCGGATGCGGTTGCCGGGCATCCGTTCCATGGCGACGCGTACGGTGCCGGGTTCGCCTTTGGGCTGTATGCCATGCCAGATGGCGTTTTCCACAAACGGCTGCACGAGCATTAGGGGGATGCGGGTGGTTGCGGCGGCTATAGCGGGATCGGTGTGCAAGGCGTAGTTCAGTTTGTCGCCGAGGCGCAACTTTTCGAGGTCTAGGTAGTAGCCGAGCGTTTCCATTTCCTTGGCCACGCTCACGGTGGTGTCGTCGGACTGGTCGAGCAGGTTGCGGCAAAGCCGGGTGAATTTCACGATGTAGTCCGATGCCTCACGCAGGCGCTGCTGGCCGATAAGGGAATCAATCGCGTTCATGCAATTGGCGATAAAATGTGGATTTAGCCTGGCTTGCAGCATTTTTAGTTGAGCCTGAAGGATGCGGTTCAGCGAGCGCACCCGAATCTGGAAATACAGAAAAACAAAAACAGCTGCCACAGCAAATACCATCAATGCAGCAGCAATCCATTGGTTTCGCCGGCGCAACTGACTTTGTCCTTCAGCAAATTGCGCCATTTCGTTTCGTGCCTCCAGCAAGTCGGTACGCCTCTTGTCGGCGACTTCTTTTCGGGCTTCCGATACAAGCAGCAGCCAGTTGGCACAATCGTCATTGCTCAGACAAATAGAGGCTATGTTGTGCACCAAACTGTCTAATTGAGCATCATTTTCCAGATGAACCGCCATCTCAAGCGCTTTTTCATAATACGCATTCACGCTATCCCGATACAAATCGAACCCACTTCCCTCAGCTGCGAGTACGGATGCTTTCAGATGGTAGGTAACCCCCAATTGAGAGAACACCTCGAAGTCGGGAAATATTGATTCAGCCTGTTTTAGGCAAGCAACTGCCTGAGTAAAATAGTGGTTACCGGATGGGTTATGTTTATACAAGTCGGTATAATATGCCCCCATCCGAACCCATGTAGAGACTTTTCCGTGTAAAGAACCACACCGATCAAAATACAACGCGGCTAATGTGAAATGTTCGGCCACCTGTTGTTCCGGCGCGCCCATGGCCCAATAAACAAGCGCCAGGTTTTTGTGTACTCTTGCCATTCCTCCATCATCACGCAGTAGCTTGAAGACTTCCCTTGATTTTTCCAGTTCGGCACGCATTAGATTCAGATCGCCTGCCGCCAATGCAGCTTGAAGCAGGTGTATCCGAGCGGTCGCCGGATGCTTTGACCGGCTTTCCAGACTCAATTTATCCAAATAATAGCGGGATTGTGCCGCGTGATCCCCGGCCACATCCTCATCTCCCTGGCCTAATGCGATAGCTGCCAGAAGCGATTCGGCATTTGCACAGCCGTCCGGTTCAGACAATTGTCGGTATAGTTCCAGGCTGATTTCGGCGTCGGTTTTGGCCATGTCCAGTTGGGAGGCATCCATTTCGTAGTACCGCAGCTGCGCCTGCAAGTATTTACTATCAGCCAGCAACTTTTGGTTACCACCGTGTTTGGCCATGTTTTCGACTTGCGAATACAGTCGAAGCGCAGAGTCAGGCCGGGAATAATACCATGCATTAGCACAATCGAACAGGTATTTGGCTTGCTTTGCCGCCCCGGACAATCGTTTGGCAAATAGGCAAACACTGTCCACCGTACTCGGTACAGACCGCTGGTCGCTTTGGCAAAAAACCATCCCGGCTACAAGTTGTATCAGGCAGGCCGTCATCCATTTTCGTCCAAGGACACGGATGTAGTGATGTTTTGGTCTTAGGAGCCGTTGCATCTTGTGGTCAATTGGTGTGTGTCTCCAATGCTTCCACATATTCCAGCAAACGGTTTACCAGCTCGCCGGGTGAGGGGCCTTCCTGATCAGGCAAGTTATTCGACAGTGTTTCGATGTCAATTGCTTTGCGATAAGAATCCCCGCGCATCTGTTCTTCTCCTTTGGGGGTTACGGCATACGGTATGTTTTGGGGAGGAGCAAGGGATGCTTTCGACTCCAGTGCTTCGGCATAAGCCAGCAACTGAGAAATCAGCGTTTTGGTGTAGGCATCCTGAATGGTGCCCCATTTCGCATTGATTTGCTGCTTATATTCACGAACCTTCATGATATGGAAACGTCTTTGAATTTCAAATTTTTATTCAACACAAATAACTGAAACAAGAATGATATACTGTATAAAAAAATGTCAAACATTCTTAATCCGTAGTGAATCCTACGATTTTGTTAGGCAAGCGGTTGGCGATCAAATGCGTAATTTGAGATAACATAATAATAACAGTCCGCGCAATGCGGCTGACCAGTACTATCGAATTGACTTTTACCTAAACCTAATTGCCGATTGCCTAATAAAGATGGCCGATGTGACTTGCTTTAGCAGATGGTTTTTATATCCAAAAAAGGTTTCCAACTAATGCTCCCGTTTTTGATACGATCCAAAAAGGGATTTAAAGGTTTCCGTTTTTTTCGAAACCCGAAACTGGTCAGTCCCACCACCCGTGTGGGTACGCGTCCAGCGGGGCAAAGTGGAACGCCTCCAGTTGTTTCAGTGTACGCTGGCGCAGGTAGCCCAGGCGTGTATTGGCCAGTACCGGATGTCCTTTGACCAACAGCGGCTGGTACAGGTTTTGAAATCGGGTGAATTTCAGGGTTTTGTGGCGGTGCGTATGCGCATCCAGGATGCCGGCGGACGTTTTGCTCACGCTGGCTTTTTCCTCCTGGTCTTGTGTCAGCCAGATATCGCCAAGAGCGTGATTGCCGCGATAGACCCGACGGATTTGCACGAGCGGTTTGTGCTGCTCGGAATTTCCCGTGCGCGCGCGCCACACGTTTACAAGCCCTTCGTCGGGACCCGGCAATCGGCTGGGTATCCGGATGGTTTCCAGAATATCGTCGGCAAAAGCACCGCCAATGTACTCCGCGCGGATTTTCCACCCGTCGGCATTGAACGGCGTCGCCGGGGAAGACGGCGTATCCTCTTCCGCCCAGGACTGATTTTCCCAGCGCTGCAGCGCGATACGGGTAGCCCATTGGGTCGAACGCCACAGCATCCAGCGGAGTGCAGATTCGAGGAGCAGGATTTGGGCGTATGGCCCGCGGAGAATCGCCAACGGCTCTCCTGGCAGCAGTAACATGCCCTCGGGCGCCGCCCATACATCCACCCGCAGGCGCAGACGCTGGAGGTGGTTGAGAAAACTTTCGGTGAACACGGGGTAGCCCCGTTCGTCGGGCATTTGGCCCATGCGCAGGATGATTTCCGGCGTGAACCGGAAATGGCGCACATGCTCGGCCAAAAGCCCGGCGCCACAGGAAATGGCAAACGGGCCGTCGGGCTGATAAACCAGGTGAAACAGACTTGGCTCGTCGTACGAGCCGTCGTGCCAGGAAGTTTGTGCGGCAAGGGCCGGGGTCAGGTCGGAAAGCCAGTCGTAGGCAAGCATGGCGGTTTGGATTTTAGGTTTGGGAGTGTTTATTTCACCAGCAGATAAATCGAGACGGCAAGCGAAACGAGGGCGAGCAGAAGAAACGCAACATTCAGCATACAGCCGCTCGATTTTTTGTTTTGCCGGGGCGCCGATTGTGGCTGAAATTCCGGCTGTCGCGGCGTATAAATCGTGGACGGGCGCGGAAAAGCGGGTGGTAGCGGTGCGGCGGGTGCGGGTGCGGCGGGTGCACTTGCGGGAATCCCCCCATCAACTTCAAATTCGCTATCCGCATATTGCACCTCATCCGACTTTGCGATACCGGCTTCCGAGCCGCCAAACATCAGTTTTTCGCCTGCCGATTTCAGCGGCGCTGCCGGCGAGGCCTGCCCATCGGCGCTAACCTGCACCGCTTCTTCCAGCACGATTTCTTTTTTGCGTTCCTTGCCCAGCAGCAGTTCGATGACCGACACTTTGATGAGCAACGGGAACGTGCCTGCGCGCAGGGGCGTCACCTGAAACAGCCACTCGGTGTAGCCTTCCTCCTCTACGAATTGCTCTGCCGAACTGATGCTGCGAATGTCGAAAGCAGTGTCTTTACCCGGGTCCAGCAGTTCCACCTGCATGATATCGGACACACGGCTGAGGGGTTTCAGTGTGATGTACGCGTCAAACGTGATGTTTTCCACAATGGCGTCGGCATCCAGCGCGATGCGCACGAGGCAGCGGGTTTCGCGCCCCAGCGGCATGGTATCGGGAATGCGGTATAGGATTTCGCCCTGTTTGGCTTTTTTGGGTTCGGGCAAGGCGGTCGCGGCCTCGAAGTCGGCGGCCAGCAGCCCGTCCAGGAGGTCGAGCAGATCGGAGCGCAACTGGTTGTAGGCCAGTTGCAGGGCCTCATTGGAAATGGTCCCTCGGAGGCGCGCCTTGTTGGTGTCGTTGAGTTTGCCCAGCAGCGTGATGGTCGTCTGGTTTTTTTCCGAGCCGGGCGGCAGGAGTTGCTGCAGGGCCTTGAGGGCGCCGGCAAGGTCGTCCACGAGTTGGTCGCGGAGTTCTTGCTGGATCGTGGCGAGTGGTTTGGGCAGTGGCATGGTCGGAAAGGATTGGTCGTGTACGGGTGCAAATGTAGTCCTGCCGGAGCCAATTCCCCGCATCCAGATTTCGGCTCTTGCCCCTTAGCCTTCTCCAAAATACCGCTCTGCCCGCTCCGCGAGTTGCTCCGCCAGCGCGGGGTCTTCGGCGTACTTGGTGCGCAGGTAGTCCGCAAAAATTTTATCGAGGCGGTCAAACTGACTGGCTTCGATGCCCTGCACAAAGGAGCGATCGCTGAACGTGCGGCGTTTGGGAAGCAGTTGAAATGCCTCGGGGAACAGTTGTTTGAGGCGCAGGTTGGTCATTTCCAGTGTTTGTTCCGGGCGAATGTTGTCAAACAACAGCGAGATCATAGCTCCCCGGGTATCGTTTTCCGAGCGGAACTGCTCCAGCCCGGCCTCGATTTCGGCGACGGACCGTTCGCAACATTCCCGCATTTCCCATTTCAGCCAGGGACGCGTCGGGATGGTTTGGAAAACGACCGTGCCGGTGTTGTTTTCCCCTATATCGAGCAGGATAAACCCCTTGTCGGCGCCGATTTCCGTATCGCTCATGCGCTCCGTGCTGCCGGCATACCATGCGTTGGGGTGAAGGTCAATTTTTTGAAAATTATGCCAGTGCCCCAGGGCCACGTACTGGAAGTCGGCGAGTTTGGCCTCAAATTCCGCCGGAAACACCTGCTCGCCGTACTCCTCCATGAGGAAACGTTTGCCCAGCGAAGTGTGCAGGAGCAGGATATTGAACTTGTCTGCTACGGGTTGCATCCGCTCCAGTTCCTGGTACAAAATCCGGTTGTCGTTGATGTGCGGTACACCGTGTACCGCCACACCGTCGAACTCGACGGTTTCCCACGACGCACCAAACATGGGGTGCACACAATCGAGCGTCCGCAGCGCCCGCAGGATGGGGCTGTTGTAAATCGTCTTGGGCGTCTCGTGGTTGCCGGCAATCAGGACAATGGGAATACCGGCGTCGCACAGGCGGCGAAGTTGCTCGAGGCCAAACGTGAGCGCCCGATTGGACGGACTGGGCCGGTGAAAAAAGTCGCCGCTGTGGATCACCACATCCGGCCGGATATCCAGAATACGATCCACAACATGCTCGAACGCATCGTACACATCCTGCTCACGCGCATTGATGCCCGCGTCGGTTACCCGGTCAAAGGCCTGAAACCCAAGGTGCGTATCGGAGAAGTGCAGGATTTTCAAATGATGAATGATGAATGATGAATGAAAAAAATACGGCGCAGAGGATGCTACAATACTTCTATTCCTTTTTCCCGGACATATTTGATGTAGTCTGTCTGGGGCGGATCGGTCAGGCCGAGGTTGCGGGCCATGGTGACGATTTGGCCGCGGTGGTAGGTCGAGTGTTGCATGCAGTGCAGGATCATCTGGTGGCGCGGGCGGGTGTCCTCGGTGCCATTGAGGAGCCGGAAAGGGCAACTTTCCTGAAAAGCATCGGCATCCAGGCGTTGAGTGTACTGGTCAAAAGCTGCGGAACAGTGCAGCAGACCGTCGAATACCTCTGCTGTGGTTCCTGTAAAATCAATGGAAACAAACTTCGTCGTAGGGATGCACTGAAGGCGTTCAAGCCAGATTTGCTCTGCCCCCCAGATGTGTAGCAGCGTATGTTTCAGAGTAGGAAAACTGGAGGGTACCTCGCGCGTCATCAGGTCGGCGGGTTTGGTACGGAGCCAGTTTACGGTGGCAGTGTTGGCCCACAGGTTGTAGGCGGTGTAGTCCTGAAGAAGGGTATCAAGTGTCATGGCCGTATTACGTACTGGGTTTGCTGAAAGCAGATGGCCAAAGGTACGGCTGGATCAGAACGGAAGGCTTCGGAAATTTTTCCTTGTCAGGTGTTTTTTTAGCCCGAGAACACGGGGCGCCAAATCACGCAAGCACTGCGGTACATTTTCCTGAACTTTGCCCAATGCGCAAGATCATCCACATAGACATGGACGCCTTTTTCGCGTCGGTGGAGCAGCGGGACCACCCCGAGCTGCGCGGCAAACCCGTGGCAGTGGGCGG
>JBGSKO010000151.1:0-138217 GCA_041741155.1 Saprospiraceae bacterium
TTCGTAACTCAAATTTACACTTACCGGCTTACTTTTTACCCCCCCCCACTCAAAATCCTAATCAGTTCATGCCAAAGTAGGCCCGGTTCCGCCGATTGGGTAGCATGGGCCGGGGAGGCTGGGATTCATGCAACAAAGCCCCGTGCCGAGCGTTTTGGCGTTTCTTTCACAAATCAAGCTATTATGATGAAAAACGCATATTCGATCCTTCTGCTGATCTTGTTGGCCGGGTGTACTCCGGAAACGCCCGACTCCATCCCCTTGCCCACTCAAATCTGTGTACGTACCCTCCACCATACGTTGCCGGTTTCGGATTGCACCATTTATGTGAAATACGATGCAGACAGCTTCCCGGGCTATAACCAGCAAAGGGACTACTTCGATGCCGTTTTTAAAACCGACAAAGATGGGCGCGGCTGCATAAAACCAGTGCCGGAGGGTAGTCATTGGTTGGTAGCTATCGGATACGACAGTTTGTATTACCCGCACGATGTGATGGGTAATATGCCTGTCACGATCTCTTTGGACGGGGTGGCCAAGTTTGACACCATTATTTACGTCACTGAAAAACATTAATACACTATGAAAAATAAATACCTGCTACTGTGGCTCGTCGGCATGATTGGCTGGGCAGGATGCAAAAAAGACGAGCCGGAAGCTCCGTTCGAGGGGCCATTTCTGCCGGCTAATTTTCCCAAACCAGTGTATGATTTGAGTCTGAACCCAGTCACGGAGGCCGGTTTTGCTTTGGGCAAAAAACTGTTTTACGACCCGATCCTCTCCCGAGACAATACCATCGCTTGCGGCGACTGTCACATTTCCTTTGCGGCGTTTTCGCACCCCGACCACCCGACCAGCCACGGCATTGATAATCTTTTTGGCCGGCGCAATGCACTTCCTATACAAAATATGCTTTGGCGAACCAGTTTCTTCTGGGACGGCGGCGTGCCCCACCTTGATGTTGCACCGCTGAACGCAATCCAAAGTCCGGTAGAAATGGACGAAGACCCGGCTAAAATTCTGACAAAACTCCGCGCACACCAGCAGTACCCAGGCCTGTTCAAAGCGGCTTACGGAACGGAAGAAATCACAACAGCTCGCTTTCTGCAATCCCTGTCGCAGTTTATGGGTATGCTTGTGAGCGCCAACAGCCGCTACGACCGCTATATACGCAAGGAGCCAGGCGGCAATTTGACGGCTGATGAATTGGCAGGACTGGATATTTTCCAGCAGAAATGCAGCACCTGCCACGCCACTGACTTGTTTACAGACCAGACATTTCGAAACAATGGCCTCTACTCCGATTTTTCCTTCGATCAGGGCCGCAGCGAAGTGAGCGCCCTACCCGACGACATCGGCAAATTTCAGGTTCCTTCGTTGCGGAATGTGTCGTCCACCGGCCCATATATGCACGATGGGAAATTTAAAACCCTCGAATCGGTACTCGAGCACTATGCCTCCGGGGTGAAAGATTCGCCTTCCCTTGACCCGCTCTTGCGGCAATCAGACGGCACATTGGGCATCCCGCTAACAGCTGAAGAAAAAACAAAACTGATCGCATTTCTGAAAACATTGAGCGATGAGGATTTTTTGAGGGACAAACGTTTTGTGGAGTAGGATTCTCCCTAATCCGCCGTTTCTTTGTCGCCAGAATTCATGCCAACCCGGCAACAGCGATCATGCGACACCTAACACCTTATTTTTTATAAAACATTGCCATCCTCCACGCGATTAAAGCGCTTGGAGGATTTTTTTTGCCCATAATCCTGCTACCGCGCCCCGGACTTGATTTTCAAAAAAACAAAAACAGACCTGATCATGGCTATCAAGTACAAACGCGTGATGCTCAAACTCTCCGGCGAGAGCCTTATGGGCAAACAACGCTACGGTATCGAGTCCGATATGCTCCAACATTATGCCTACCAGATCAAGGAATTGCATGACCTGGGCGTAGAGGTCGCTGTGGTTATTGGCGGCGGCAACATCTTCCGCGGCATCCAGGCCAACGGTTCCGGTATCGAACCCGTTACCGGCGATTATATGGGTATGCTTGCCACAGTGATCAACGGTTTGGCGCTGCAAAGCGCCCTGGAAAGTGTCGGCGTTTTCACACGCCTTATGACTGCGTTGCGCATGGAGAGCATCGCAGAGCCGTATATCCGCCGCCGAGCGATTCGGCATCTGGAAAAAGGCCGGGTAGTTATCTGCGCTGCAGGCACCGGCAATCCTTACTTCACCACCGACAGCGCCGCTGCCCTGCGCGCCAATGAAATCGCTGCCGATGTGATCCTTAAAGGCACCCGGGTAGACGGCATATACACCGCCGACCCCGAAAAAGACCCCTCCGCCATCAAGTTCGACAGACTCACTTTTTCCAAGGTGATCAACCTCGGCCTTGAGGTGATGGACATGACCGCCTTCACACTCTGCCGCCAAAACAACATGCCCATCGTTGTATTCGACATCAACGCTCCCGACAACCTGCGCCGCATTGCACTCGGTGAGGACGTGGGCACCCTCGTTGAGGGTTAAAGAGGTTGGAGGGTTAGAAGGTTGGAGGGTTGCTGGTTATGGCCTGAATATTCTAACCAGAAACCCTTTAAAAATAAATCAACTATTGATTTTAGTACCGCTCAACGCGGCGAAACCAGCAACCTTCTAACCCTCTAACCTTCTAACCTTCTAACCCTCTAACCTTCTAACCTTCAAACCCTCCAACCAGAAACCTACTAACCATTATGGTCACAATCGTCAGTTACAACGTCAACGGTTTGCGCTCGGCTATTTCCAAGAATTTTCTGGATTGGTTGGGCCGGGAGCAGTTCGATATCGTTTGTTTGCAGGAAACCAAGGCAAGGCCGGAGGATATTCCCTTGTTGGAAATTGAAGCCCTCGGCTATCGGCATTACTGGCATTCTGCCGAAAAAAAAGGATACAGTGGCGTGGGTACGTTGTGCAAACGCGAGCCGGACAATGTGGTGGTGGGATGCGGTATCGAAAAATACGACCGTGAAGGGCGTTTCCTGCGCACCGACTTTGGCGACTGGTCTGTCCTCAATTGCTACTTCCCTTCGGGCACCACGGGCGAAGAACGGCAGGCGTTCAAAATGGATTTTCTCGACGACTTTTCCCGCTGGGTAGCTGAACTGAAAAAAGAACGCCCCCGGCTCATTATCGTGGGCGACTACAACATTGCCCACACGGAGCAGGATATTCACGATCCGAAAGGCAACAAAAAATCCAGCGGCTTCCTGCCTGAAGAGCGCGCCTGGATGACCCAGTGGTTCGCCAGCGGATTCACGGATGCCTTTCGCCACAAACACCCCGACCGGATCGAATACAGCTGGTGGACCTTCCGCGCCGGCGCTCGCGGCAACAACAAAGGCTGGCGCATTGATTACCAATCGGTAAGCGACAACCTGGCCGATCGCATTGCAGACGCGCGTCAGTACACGGATGTGGTACATTCCGACCACTGCCCGGTCTGGATGGAAATTGATTTATAGATTTCGATCCAAATCTTCTCCGTTTGTAAGCCGCTGAACCAGCGCAAGGCAGGAAACCGCCGTGTGTTACCAAACATAAATTCGGATTTCGGCGACATTTTTGGGGCAACCCCAAATTATCACCGGAATCATTGAATTTTTCTTAACAAATTTTCTGACGAAAATTTGCACGTTGTTTCATTTCTGTTTTACTATCTTTGACGGCTTTTTGAAAAAGGCCCTGCCGGCGGCGGGGCTTTTTCAATAAAAAAACAAACAGGGAAGCCTGTACACGAATATCAAACCAGTATTACACGAAAATGTCTGCAATAACTGCTGCACCCGACACCTTACACGAAAGCCTCCACCGCTATTTCGGATTTGATGCCTTCAAGGCCGAACAAGGCGCTATTATCCAAAATGTTCTTGACGGTAACGACACCTTTGTAATCATGCCTACCGGCGGCGGAAAGAGCCTTTGCTACCAGCTGCCGGCCCTCATGCTACCAGGTACGGCCATCATTATCAGCCCCCTGATCGCCTTGATGAAAAACCAGGTGGACAGCATCCGCGGATACTCCGATGCCGACGAAGTGGCGCACTTCCTCAACTCCTCGCTCACCAAGGCGCAAATGAAGAAGGTGAAGCAGGATATCAGCGACGGGAAAACCAAACTGTTGTTTGTAGCCCCCGAAACGCTCACCAAAGAGGAGAATATCGAATTTTTCCAAAATACCGATATCTCGTTTGTAGCCGTGGACGAGGCGCACTGTATCTCGGAATGGGGCCACGACTTTCGCCCGGAATACCGCCGCATCCGCATGATGCTCGATGCAATCGCTCGCAACGTACCCATCATCGCACTCACCGCCACTGCCACGCCCAAAGTACAGCAGGACATCCTGAAAAACCTGGACATGGGCGGCGAACACACCTATATCTCCTCGTTCAACCGCGAAAACCTGTTTTACGAGATCCGACCCAAAATCAAAAAAGACCAGACGATTCGCCAGATCATCCAGGTCATCAAGGAGGAATTTCACAATGAATCCGGTATCATCTACGTCCAGAACCGCAAAACAGCGGAAGACCTGGCCGAAATGCTCTCCGTAAACGATATCAAGGCCGCTCCATACCATGCCGGCCTTGACCCCAAAACACGCTCCAAGACCCAGGATGATTTCCTCATGGAGCGGATTGACGTGATCTGCGCCACCATCGCTTTCGGCATGGGCATTGACAAGCCCGATGTGCGCTTCGTCATCCACTACGATATGCCCAAAAGCATTGAGAACTACTATCAGGAAACCGGACGTGCCGGTCGAGATGGTCTCGCCGGCAAATGCATTGCTTTCTACAACTACAACGATATTCTGCGCCTCGAAAAATTCCTGCGCGACAAGCCCGTCGCTGAACGCGAAATGGGCGCCCAGCTCATGCAGGAAGTCGTGGCGTACGCCGAAACAGCTGCTTGCCGCCGCCGATTCCTCCTGCACTACTTCGGTGAGGAATTTGAGGAAAGCCGCTGCGGCAAAATGTGCGACAACTGCAAAAACCCCAAGGAACGCGTTGATATTCAGGATGAAATGGTGCAAGTCCTCTCCGGTATCCTGGAGATGAACGAAAACTACCTGATGAAAACCGTTGTGGATTTCATCAGGGGCCGCGAAACCAAAGAGATGAAAGATTTCAAGTTTACAGAACTTGAAAACTACGGCGTAGGCGAAGACCGCGACGAAAACTTCTGGAACTCGGTCATCCGACATGCCATGATCAACAACCTCGCGTACAAGGAAATCGAGGAATTTGGTCTGCTTAAAGTCTCGGAAGCCGGACGCGCCTACATCAAAAACCCGCACCCCGTCCAAATCACCATCAACCACAACTACGATGATGGCGGCGCCTACGACTTCGACGAAGAAAAGGGCGGCACAGCTGTGCTGGACGAGGCGCTGATGAGTATGCTCAAGGATATCCGCCGGAGTGTTGCCAAAAAACACGATCTGCCGCCGTACGTCATTTTCCAGGATCCGTCGCTGGAAGATATGGCCACACAATATCCCCTAAGTATGGAGGATATGGCCAAAATTCAAGGCGTTTCTATTGGTAAAGCGCAACGCTACGCCCAACCGTTTATCGAGCAGATTAAAAAATATGTTGAGGAAAACGAGATCGAGCGGCCAATGGATATCACCATCAAAACGGTAGCCAACAAATCCAAAACCAAGGTCAGCATCATCCAGGCCATTGACCGGAAAATACCGCTCGACGATATCGCCAAGTCCAACGACATGTCCTGGGGCGAATTGATGGAAGAACTCTACGGTATCGTCGCCTCCGGCACCAAACTTGGCTTGGACTACTACCTGAACAAAAACGTGGATGAGTACGTCCGCGAAACGGTTCTGGAGTACTTCACCGAAGCGGAAACAGACAACCTGGACGCAGCATTCAAAGAGTTGAAAGACGACGAGATCACCTGGGAAGAGATACAGCTGATGCGCTTGAAGTTTTTGAGTGATTTCGCGAACTAGTGATCTCCTTCATCCTCCCGAAACGGTGACCGCTCCTGTTGATCCCGCACCAATTGGCTTAGGAAAAACAGATTCAGGTACAATGCAAACGTACCCAATGCCACCAGCCAGCGCGACCAGCCCTGCAGGATGAGTAAGTCGTATGCGCCATGCAGTAGGACCGAAAGCGCAAGCCCTCGGACCAGCAGCCGGTTCTGGTTTTGAGGATTGAATTTGGCTAATCCGATAAAGTAGCCTTGTACAATGGCAAAAGCCAGATGGGCGGGTACTGCTGTCAGGGAGCGCACCAGCACGGTCTGGAGGCCGAACCGATCGGCATAAACCATGTTTTCGAGGGTCGCAAAACCCATGGCGACGAGCACGGCATAGACAATACCGTCCATCGGCTCGTTGAAAAAGTGACGTGGAAAAACCAGTGCGAGTACCAGCAGGAACTTGGCAGTCTCCTCCACAATAGCCAGCACACCAAAAGACAAGACGGCGGTTTCCCAAAAACGAAACGGTGGATACCCTAAGCCGGACAACGCCCAACGCTCTATACCCACAACCGGCACCGTGGCGGCTGCGCCAAAAACAAAGCACAAAACCAGCGGCGCCAAAGGCTCGCGCTCATATTTATCGGCCCTGAAAATGGCGTAACTGATGAGCAGACCCGGCAAAACGGCCAACAACACGGTGAGGATATGCACGGTAAGGATATAGCAAGAACATACTTGCTGCAACAAAAAAAGGCAAAACTCCGGCATGAGCGCCGGGTTTTGCCTTTTTAAATTTTTTATCAACCAACGATGACCAATTGGCCACCGGGTGTTTACATCGTTTCTTCAACCTCCGAAGCCGGAACATTGTCCGCTGCAACCGGGGTCTCCGCTTTGGTGAGTTCCGTCACCACATCGAACTTAACCGTAGGGATTACTTCCGCGTGGAAGCGAACCCGGGCCTCGTAGCTGCCCAGTTCTTTTACCTCTTCGGGCATTTCTACAATACGCTTCTCAATGACGAGACCTACTTGCTCTTTGATGGCATCCACCAAGTGCTGGGTAGTAACAGAACCAAACAAACGGCCACTTTCGCCGGCTTTAGCGACGATTTTGAGCGTTTTGGCAGTCAGTTTAGCGGCGTATTCCCGGTAGGTACCAACCATAGCGGCGTCTTTTTTGGCGGCTTGTTTTTTCAAACCATCCAGACGGGCCATATTGGATTTGTTCGCCACGATACCCAATCCGCGCGGGATCAGGAAATTGCGGCCGTAGCCGTCTTTTACCTTGACGACATCGTGTTTGTCGCCAAGTCTTTCGATATGTTCGAGCAGAATAATATCCATCTCTTTTGACTATTTAATAATTGAAAAAATCAAGGTTCGGCGTTTATTTCATCAAGTCTGCGACAAACGGCAACATACCCAGGTGGCGTGCGCGCTTCACAGCGGTAGATACGCGGCGCTGGTATTTCAAGCTGTTGCCGGTGATACGGCGCGGCAGCAGTTTGCCTTGCTCGTTGATGAACTGGAGCAGAAAATCCGGGTCCTTGTAGTCAATGTGTTTGATGCCGAATTTGCGGAAACGGCAGTATTTTTTATGTTTCAGCCCGATTTTCGGATTGCTGAGAAACTTAACGTCTTCTCTCGAAGCAGCCATATTGTTTAGTGCGTTAGTGCGTGAACGAATAAATTGTTTTCCGGAAGCGTGGGGTTATCCTGCAATCTCGGCCGGCTCGGTATCGAGGTCAACCACAACAGGTTCCGGCACAGCTTCCACCGATGCAGCAGCAGTCGGTTCGGCTTCCTTCTTCTTTTTGCCAATCAGACCATTACGTTTGTCATCGTTGTACTTGATGCCATACTTGTCTAATTTGACGGTGAGGAAACGCAGCAACTTTTCGTTGCGCTTGAGGCCGAGTTCAAACTTGGTCAACCAGTCGGCTTCCATGCATCCGAATTCGATGCAGTAGTACATGCCGCTGGAGCGTTTCTTGATGGAATAGGCCAATTGTTTCAGGCCCATTTGATCCACCGCCACGATTGTGGCGCCAAAGTTTTTCAACTCGTTCTGGATTTGTTCTGCTGTCGATTTGACTTCATCGCCCGACAGCACTGGATCTACGATGAAGGTGACTTCGTAATGTCTCATTTTCAGATACTTGTGAAAAAATTAAAGAACGTTTGCTTAAAGCGGGTGCGAAGGTAGGTCATGGACGCGAAAAAGCCAAACCTGCCCGAAATTTTTGCGGAAAAATGGCCCGAAAACACATCGGTCCGCAGCACGCCATTGAAATAATCAAGATAATCAAACCAACATTCCTGCCGACTCAATTCAAATACCCGCGCACGGCTTCCACCGCCGCTTCCAGCCGGCTCACATCGCTGCCGCCCGCTGTGGCGAAGAATGGCTGTCCGCCGCCGCCGCCCTGAAGGAATTTTTGTGCGAGTTCGCGCACGATGGTTCCGGCGTTCAGCCCGCGCTCCTTAGCCAGTGCATCGCTGATGCGGACCGTGAGCAGGGACTTATCGGCGTTTACCGAACCAAAGGCAATGACTGCGCTGCCGAGCTCACGCTCCAATTCATAAGCGAGTGTCTTGATGGCGTTGGCATCGCTGATCGGGAGTACTGCGGCGACAAGCAAGATGCCGTTCACCGTTTCAGCTTTGCTGCGCAAACCTTCGCGCAGACCGCTTGCTTGCTCCTGAACCAGCCGTTCGATTTCTTTTTGCAGCCGTTTATTTTCTTCCTGCAGGTCGGCCACAGCTTTCGCGGGCTCCTTGGTTTTGAGCAGCATTTTGATTGCAGCCACTTCGCGCTCGATGGTGGTCAGGTACGATTCGGCCGCATCGGCAGTCAAGGCTTCGATCCGGCGCACGCCGGCCGCCACTGCGCCTTCGGAAACAATTTTAAAATACCCGATCTGGCCGGTGTGGCGCACGTGGCAGCCACCGCAGAGTTCGCGGGAATAGGCGGGGTCAAAGGTGATCATACGCACTGTTTCGCCGTATTTTTCACCAAAAAGCATCATCGCTCCAGCTTTTTGCGCTTCCTCGATAGGCAGGTTGCGCGCCTCTTCCAGGGAGATGTTCTCCCGAATTTTTTCATTGACAATCTGCTCGATTTGCGCCAGTTCATCGTCGGACACTTTTTGGAAATGGGCGAAGTCGAAGCGCAGGGTCTTGTCGTCGAGGTAAGAGCCTTTTTGTTGCACGTGGTGGCCCAGCACACGGCGCAAGGCAGCATGCAGCAGGTGGGTGGCAGAGTGGTTGTTCTCGGTGAGGCGGCGTTTGCGGGAATCCACCTTGCAATGAACCGTCGGGTCTTGCAGGTACTGCGGCAGCCGCTCCACGACGTGCATGACCAGATCGTTTTCCTTTTTGGTATCGAGCACGCGGATTTTTTCGTCGCTGAATTCCAGCCAGCCGGTGTCGCCCACTTGTCCACCTCCTTCGGGGTAAAACGGCGTGCGGTTGAGCACCAGGTGGTACTGGGGTTGGCCTTTGAGTTGCACGGTGCGGTATTTCACGACGTGGCTGTCGCGCAGTTCGAGCTGGTCGTAGCCCAGGAATTGCACATTGGCTTCGTCGCGCAGCACCATCCAGTCGCCCACTTCTTTGGCGGCATCCTTGCGGGAGCGCGTTTTTTGTTCCAGCAGGGCTTTTTCAAAACCGGCCTCGTCCACCAGCCAGCCTTTTTCGCGGGCGATGAGGCGGGTGAGGTCAATGGGGAAGCCGAAGGTATCGTACAGGTCGAAGGCCTGCTGTCCGTCAATCGTGTTGTTCTGAATCGGCAGCACCTCAATACGTTTCAGCCCGCTTTCGAGGGTACGCAGGAAGGCTTTTTCTTCTTCCAAAACCACGCGTACCACGAAGTCAATCTGCGCTTTCAGTTCGGGAAAAACGTCGTGAAATTCCTCGGCAAGAATGGGCGCCATGCGGTACAGCACGGGTTCTTTGAGGTCGAGGAAGGAGTAGTAATAGCGCACGGCGCGGCGCAGGATACGGCGGATAACATAACCCGCGCCCCCGCTGGCGGGCAGTTCGCCGTCGGCAATAGTGAAACACACGGCGCGCAGGTGGTCGGCCACCACCCGCATGGCCACGTCTGTTTTTTTCCAGTTCTCGTGAATTTCGGGGTAGGTGCCGGTGTACTCGATACCGGAGAAATTTTCGAGAAACCCGATGAGTGGCTTCCAGAGGTCGGTGTCGTAGTTGGACGATGCGCCTTGTACGGCGCGGCAGAGGCGTTCGAAGCCCATGCCGGTGTCCACACTTTTGGCGGGCAGTTCGTCCAGCGAGCCGTCGGCGCGGCGGTTGAACTGCATGAACACGTTGTTCCACACTTCGATCACGTTGGGGTCGTCGGCGTTCACCAGGATACGGCCATCCGTTTTGGCGCGCTCGCTGTCGGAGCGCATATCCACGTGAATTTCGGAGCAGGGACCGCACGGGCCTTGGTCGCCCATTTCCCAGAAGTTTTCCTTTTTGCCGAAGGCGAGGATGCGGTCTTCGGCGATGTATTTTTTCCACTCATCGTAAGCTTCCTGGTCGAAGGGCAGATTTTCATTCTCGTCGCCCTTGAACACCGACACATAGAGGCGGTCTTTGGGCAATTTATACACGTCGGTGAGCAGTTCCCACGACCAGGCGATGGCTTCTTTTTTAAAGTAATCGCCGAACGACCAGTTGCCGAGCATCTCGAACATGGTGTGGTGGTAGCCGTCGCGGCCCACGTCTTCCAGGTCGTTGTGCTTACCGGTCACGCGCAGGCATTTTTGGGTGTCGGCCACGCGTTTGGCCGGCGGGGTTTGGTTGCCGAGGAAAAAATCCTTGAGCGGCGCCATACCCGAGTTGATGAACATGAGCGTGGGGTCGCTCTTGGCCACGATGGGGGCGGAAGGAATAATCTTGTGCTCCTTAGAGGCAAAGAATTCGAGGAATTGGCGGCGGATGTCGCGGGATGTCATAGTCTGTGGATGTCTGATATGCGCTATGGGAAAAAGCGGCGCAAATTTAGCTGGTTTTTGCTGCATCTGGCAGTAATGGGGACAAGATTCCCGCGATTGGAAATGTACGCCCGGGGAAAAGCCTGCTATCCGGCTGAGAACAGCTTAACTTTGGGCGCCGAAACGGCCTGCACATCCGGTCTGCCACTGCATACGCGGTGTTTTAAATCAGTTCGTTGGCTTTCATTCTGCCCACACCCATGCGCTCCTACCTCCTCCGTCGAATCCTCCTCGCTGTGCCCACGTTGTTGGTCATCTCGCTGGCGACGTTCGCGCTGAGCCAATACACGAGCAAGGATCCGATCGCGTTCGACTACGCAGAAAACCCCTCGGCCTACCGCGCCAAAGCACAGAACCTGGGCCTGGACAAACCCGCCTTCTACCTTTCGCTGAGCAGCAGGGTTTACCCCGATTCCCTGCACCGGATACTTCCGCTGGACGACCGCGCGCAGTTGATACGCCTGGCCGAAAAAACCGGAAACTGGGAAGCGACCAGCCGCTATTGGCAAGCCGTCACAACCGAACTCGCTCCGGTATTGAAACAAACCTCCGGTCAGGTGTTCGTCGCGTTGTCTGCCCTCCGCAATGTAAAACACCCCGACCAGGTGCCGCCGCTGTTGAACATCGTGCAAGCATATTCCGACACGCTGGGAAATGCCGCTTTAAAATCCGCACTGGAAAATCGCCTGACCGCCATTCAGCAGGCCGGTCAAAACTGGAAAAACAATCCGCAGCGGTGGAAACTGCTCGCGCCCGCTATCCACTGCCATGGTTTGCAAAACCGCTACCACCAATGGCTCAGCGGATTCTTGTCCGGCAATCCCGGCACCTCTATCGTTACCGGAAACCCACTTCTCGTAGAACTGCGCCCGCGGCTGCTGGTCACCCTGCTGATCAATGGTCTGGCCCTCCTGTTTGCCTACCTGATCGGGGTGCCGCTGGGGGTGTTTATGGCCCGCCACCACGGGCAGCCGGGCGACCGCTGGACGCGCGCCATACTCCTGTTTTTATACGCTATGCCGGTGGTCTGGCTGGGCAGCCTGCTGATTCTCCTGCTGTCGCGGCAGGATATGGGCCTGGGCTTGATCAACGGCATGAATGCCGAACCGTGGTTGCTCAGCGGCAAACCGTTTTGGTCCTGGGTGTGGGACAATCTGGAAAAATTCGTGCTCCCCGTGCTCACCCTCACCCTGCACGCGCTGGCTATCCTCGCTATGCAAATGCGGGGCGGAATCCTTGAGGTCATCGGGCAAGACTACATCCGCACCGCGCGGGCCAAAGGCCTGAGCGAACGGACCGTTTTTTGGCGGCATGCCTTCCGCAATGGCCTGTTTCCGATCATCACGATCTTCGCCAACTTTTTCCCGGCCCTGCTGGGCGGGTCGTTGGTGGTAGAATACCTGTTCGATTTCCCCGGCATGGGCATCAAGATGGAAACTGCGTTTGCACAAAACGACTACGCCGTACTGTTTGCCATGGTCATGTTTGCCGCTGCGGCTACCATCATCGGTACGCTCCTTGCCGATTTGCTGTATGCCTGGGCCGATCCGCGCGTGCGGTTTGCGCGACGTTGAAGGATGTAATGTCTTCCGAAGCGCAAGAATTTTTACATTTGCCTGCATGAAGCAAACCAACACCATCCGCATTTGCCTCCTGCTCCTTCTTCTGGGCAACCTTGTTCCTGCCAACGCACAATTGGCTACCTTCCAGCGCCTGCTCTACAAAGTCGGCGATGTCCAGCTGTTTTCGGGTGAAGCCAGCCCCGACGGCGGTTTTGTGCTTGGCGGTCTCGTCGAAGACGGTTCCGTCAGCCGCCCGATTATGGTCAAACTCGGCTGCACGGGCGAGGTCGCCTGGATCAAAACCCTGGGACCAAGCAGCACTGTCCAAAATGTATTTACCCGCGTAATTATTACGCCCGACTCCGGGGCGGTGCTGCTCTGCAACGTGGGCCAATTCAATGCGTACAGTATTGCCGTACTGCGCGTGGACAAGGACGGCAACACGCTCTGGCGTAAAATTATCAACCAAAACAGCGGCAACAACGGCGGCTATGGTATCGCCAATACCGCCGACGGTGGCTTCATCATCACCGGCTACACCAACCGCTATGGCACAGAAACGCCGGGAGGTTCCTATCAGGATGCTTATCTCTTGAAGCTTGATGCCGCCGGAAACCTGGTGTGGACGAAAACCTACGGCAACAAAAATGCCTACGACGAAGGCTCTTCCGTTATTCAAACTTCCGACGGCGGCTACGCTGTATGTGGACGCTTTATTGACCAGGGCACCTTTTACGCCTACCTGCTGAAAACCGACCCCGTGGGCAACCCGGAATTTTTGCGCACCTACGGCGATACCCTGCACGCCTCCTGGGCTTTTGCGGTACGGCAACTGTCCGACGGCGGCTACGCGCTCGTGGGCAGCACCACCGTGCTGCAACAAAACTTCCAAAGCTGGGCGGATAACTTCATCCTGCGCACCAACATGGTTGGCGATACGCTCTGGGCACGCGGTTTTTACGGCCTGCCGAACTTCTTTGAAAACGCGTCCTCGCTCGTGTTGGATGACCAGGAAAACCTGATCGTCGGGGTAGCGACGGCAAGTTTTTCCAGCATTGGTTTTGTGCCAAACAAACAGATGGTCGCAAAATTTAGCAGCAACGGTACCCTGCAAACCGCCAAACTATTCAACACCGGCGGCTCGCATTACCCCGTGGTAGCCAAAGCACTGGACGGCGGGTACCTCGTCACGGGATTCACCAACAACTACCTCGGGCTCGACTTCACCGGAAATGTCATCAAAACGGATGCAAACCTGGAGGCTGGTTGCTTCACCGAAGACGTAACCCTCCAGACGATCGTCACGCCCATCCCCATCCAGGTGCGTACACCTACTTTCACGACTGCAGCGGGCGGACAGATTAGCAACTACACAGTCGAAACCACCGTGACGCTGCAAGACTCGGTACTATGCGAAACCGCAGCGCCGGCACTGGTGGCCGATTTTTCAGTGGCGCCAGGATGCCTTGGTACTCCGATCCGTTTCACCAGCGAAAGCGGTGCCGGGGTAACAGGTTTTTCCTGGAATTTTGGCGACCCCAACAGCGGATCCGATAACACTTCGGTGCTGCCAGAACCAACCCACGTCTTTGCCAACGCCGGCCTGTACGACGTCCAACTGACGGTTTCCAACGGCTGTCATGTGGATTCCGTAACCCTGCCCGCGCAAGTAGCCGACTTGCCGATCGTGGCACTCGGGCCGGACACCTCTATTTGTCGTGGCGAAACATACCTGCTGGATGCAGGCAATCCCGGTGCAGAATACCTGTGGAATACGGGTGCCTCGGGGCAAACGCTTGCCGCCCGCGACTCCGGCTTGTACGTCGTGGCGGTATTCAACGGCCTGTGTTCCGCCACCGACTCCATCCTGATCAAGGTGCTTAACTGCGATCTGTTGGCTATTCCCAACGCCTTCACGCCGGATGGCGACGGCAACAACGACGCCTGGAAACCGATCCTCGGTACGGACTATTCCGTTCGGCAGGTGCGGATTTTCAGTCGCTGGGGCGAAGAGGTCTTTACTTCGACGGATGCTGCAAACTTCGCCTGGAACGGCCAGCACAACGGCCTCGATGCCCCATCCGATGTATATGTGTATTATTTGGAATTGAACTACAAGGGAACTTTAGTGGCCAAAAAAGGCGATATATCCCTTCTCCGGTGATTTTTTTGCAATTTAGCTCGACTTTAGCCCTGTGAACCCAAAATGAGAACTCCCTGGAAGTGTGTAAATTTGAGATCACTACAAATCAAATTTATGATCACGTTGCCAGAAGAGTTCTCATTTTGGGTTCACAGGGCTAAAGTCGAGCTAAATAATTGCTTGGCCAGGACCAGAGTTTTACACCAAATTTGTGCTTTTTGAACAATAGCTTCCCATGAGCATACACTTCCATTTATATTACTCCACCCAGTTTGGCGAAAACCTGTTCGTCGTAACAGAACTCCTTCAAGGGGATAGCGTCACGTCGGTGGCATATCCGCTGACCTACCTGAATGATGCGCTTTGGTACGGGGCAGTTGATTTTGACGCGGCGGCCGGCGCTACACTCCGATACTATTACGAATGGCGCAACAGCTCTGGTGTCGAACAATTAGAGTGGGGCGCTCGTCAGATTGCACTTGATGGCGGTACGCTGGAGGTGTACGACTACTGGACGCCGCCCGGCTCTGCCGAAAATGCCTTCGAAACACAAGCCTTCCGCGTACTGGCTCCACGGCCCATCATTTCTGCTAAATCTGGCTTGCATACCCATACCTTTCGTGTGAAGGCTCCCCTCCTTGACGCGGATGAAGTTGTTTGCCTGCTTGGCCACGGCACGGCGCTCCGCACCTGGGATATCAAGGCTCCGCTTTTGCTTCAACCCGACGACTACGGCTGGTCTATTGCCCTTGATCTTTCCGCAGAAAATTTTCCCCTAAGCTACAAATATGGTGTGTGGAACACCCGGACCCGGGCGTTTGAGGGGTTCGAGGATGGCGCTAACCGGGCCTTGTACGCACCCCACGCTACTGCGAAGGGCGTTGTTCTGCACGACGGATTTGCGCACATTCCGCTCAAAAAATGGCGCGGTGCGGGTGTCGCTATTCCTGTTTTCAGTCTGCGCAGCACCAAGGGGTTCGGCGTAGGCGAGTTTACCGATATACCCGCCCTGGCCGACTGGGCCAAGTCCGTGGGGCTGAAACTTATCCAGTTGCTGCCGATCAATGATACTTCGGCTACCGGGACATGGGCAGACTCGTATCCTTACTCGGCTATTTCGGCGTTTGCCTTGCACCCGATGTATCTGAATATGGCGGAGGTTGCCGGCGAAAAACATGCAGCGCTGCTCCAACCTTTTTCAAAAAAACAACAGGAGCTGAACGCGCTGGAGGTTGTGGATTACGAAGGGGTTATGCAGGGTAAATGGGCGATCATCCGCCAGTTGTACGCCGTTCAAAAAAGTGATTTTTTGAAAGACACGGCGTTCGTCCGCTATTTCACTGAAAACCGGCATTGGTTGGTTCCATACGCGGCATTTTGTTATTTGCGAGACAAAAATGGTACAGCGGACTACAATCAGTGGTCGTCGAACCAGGTTTACAAGGAAAAAGAAATCGAAAAACTCGTTTCGCCCAAAGCGGCGCATTACGACGAGGTTGCAATCCATTACTTTGTGCAGTGGCATCTGCACTGCCAATTGCGCGCAGCCGTGGAGTACGCGCACGAGCGCGGTTTGGTATTGAAAGGTGACATACCTATCGGTATCTACCGCTACAGCTGCGATGCCTGGGTGGCCCCCGATCTTTATAACATGGAGATGCAGGCCGGTGCTCCACCCGACGATTTTGCGGTAAACGGCCAAAACTGGGGCTTCCCAACCTACAATTGGGCGCGTATGAAGGCCGATGGGTTTGCGTGGTGGCGGCAGCGTTTCCAACAGATGAGTTTGTATTTCGACGCCTTTCGAATTGACCACATTCTCGGTTTTTTCCGCATCTGGAGTATTCCGACCCATGCTGTGGACGGCATCCTCGGTTTTTTTGTGCCTGCCATCCCGGTGGTAGAGCGCGAGTTTCACGAGGCTGGTATCGGGTTCAATTATGACCGCCTTTGCAAGCCGTTTATCAATGACGCTATCCTTCGCGACCGCTTTGGCGAGCAAGCCAATGCGGTACGCACGACCTTCCTTGACCCCACGCCCGATGGCGGCGAGTGGTCGGGTGGTAGCCAGTATGTCTTCAAGCCGGAGTTCGATACACAGCGCAAAGTGCAGGCATTTTTGACAACCCCTGCCCCTGCCCCTTCTTCTAAAGCAGTTACGTCCCTGAAGTCGGGCTATAAAACAATTGGGAAATCCGCACAAACTCCCAATTTTGAGACCATTGGTGGGCAGGCCGCGCCTCCTTTTGGGGGTGGGGCCGAAGTACTCGCGCTACTTGCCAATGTTATATTGTTAGATGTGACTCCCGTGGGGGCTGTCGAAAAACAATACGCTTTTCGCATCGGCATGGAGAAAACGGCTTCGTTCCAGTACCTGCCTGATACCGTGAAAGAGCCAATCAAGGCGCTCTATGTCAATTACTTCTTCCGTCGGCAGGACAGCTTCTGGCAACAGGAGGCTATGGAAAAATTGCCAGAACTAAAGCGCGCAACCAACATGCTCATTTGCGGGGAGGATCTCGGGATGGTGCCGGACTGCGTACCCGGCGTGATGCGCGACCTCGGTATCCTGAGCCTGGAAATCCAACGGATGCCCAAAGCTGCATCCACAACTTTTTTCCACCCCAAGGATGCGCCTTACCTGTCGGTTGTCACGCCATCCACGCACGATATGAGCACCCTGCGCGGCTGGTGGGAGGAAGACCATGTACTTACACAACGTTTTTTCAATGAAGAACTTGGCTACGAAGGCACGGCGCCCTTCTTCTGTGAGCCATGGGTGTGTCGGGCGTTACTGGCGCAGCATCTACATGCTCCGGCGATGTGGGCGATCTTTCAGTTGCAAGACTTGCTTGGCATGGACGGTAGCTTGCGCCGCGAAAACCCGCACGATGAACGCATCAATGTGCCGGCCAACCCGAAGCACTACTGGCGCTACCGGATGCATCATTCGTTGGAACAGTTGATGAAAGCGGAGGGCTTTAATAGGGAGTTGAAGAAGATGGTGGAAGAGAGTGGGCGGGGGTGAATAGGATCGCTTATCGAATCGGCGTCCACTCCTCAACATACGACCGCCGCAGAAAAAGCAGCGAAAGGCCTTCGCGGATATAGATCAAGCTGACCCGTAAGTAGCCGTACTGCCGGAAGCGGCGGGGGGAATGGTGTACTTTTAGTCGGTGTAAGTAAGCAATATGCCCTTCTTTGTGCAGGCGGTAGAACAGGTTGCAGTCTTCGCCAGCTACGATTTTTTCGTTGTATCCACCAATGCGCTCGAAAATGGAGCGGCGGACGAACTGACACTCTCCTTTTGCCAGGTAAACTCCCACGGAGAAGGACAAGCGGATAGTCAGATTCATCAATATGTGGTAAAGCCGATCGGATAAAATAGCTGCTTCGGGGTACACCCAGATGGGGGTGGTGGCGGCTACTATATTTGGATTTTCAAAAGCCGCCAAAATTTTTTCAAAGAATAGCTCCTTGTCCGGGATACGGACGTCGGCATCTGAGTGGAAAAGAATGTCGCCCGTTGCTACTGTGGCGCCGAGATTTCGGCCAATGGCAATGTTTTGTTTGCCTTCGGCCTGGATGAGTTTTACCCGGTTTTCACCCCATTCAGATTGGTATTGCCGAACAATATCGGCTGTTTTATCCGTGCTGTTGGCATCGGAAACGATGATTTCCAGGTTAAAGCGATCGAGGCAATCGCGGTATTGCTCAATGGTAGGACCGATGTACTGGTCCTCGTTTTTGGTGGGAATCACAATGCTGATACGCGCCTTATCCATCCTGGTTAGTCGCTTTTGCACGAATTTTCAGGTAAAGGTATAGCATCTGACGTTTGTATTTTACCAGACTATAAAAATGCCGTGCGCCTCGTGCGCGTTTCAGGCACGAGGCGCACGGAAAGGCGCGCAGGATGAGGTGTCCCTATTGCAGCACAACAGCCCTTTCTGACATCATCTTACGGATGTTGATGAGCGCATAGCGCATCCGGCCCAAGGCTGTGTTGATACTGACACGGGTGAGCGCGGCAATTTCTTTAAAACTCATGTCGGCGTAGTGGCGCAGAATGACAACCTCCCGTTGTTCCGGCGGGAGCGCGTCCACCAAATGGCGGATGCGGTTATGCAACTCGCTACGGATCATTTCGGTATCCGGACCATCGTCGCTAACGCGAAGCACTTCAAAGATGTCAAAATCTTCAGAAGGGTTAATATGCTGACGGCGTTTGTTGCGGCGGTGATAGTCCACGCACATGTTGTACGAGATACGCATAGCCCACTGGACAAATTTGCCCTCGTGGTTGTATTTGCCCTTGCGCAGGGTGTCAATGATCTTGATAAAGACCTCCTGGAAGATGTCTTCCGCGAGCGCTTGATCTTTGACAAAGAGATAAATGGAAGTGTAAATTTTCGACTTGTAACGGCGGAGCAGTACTTCGAAAGCTTGTTCGTCACCATCAACATAGCGTGCGATCAATTCTTGATCGTTGACCAAAGGCATAACTTGCATGAGCAAAGGTTTTATTTGCTGTTTTACCAGTTAAATAAAAAGGAGCATTTAAGTGGTGTACAAGTTATAGCCGATACGCAAAAAGTATTTAGTTGAATAAATAGATTGTGATGAACTGTATTGCAGTGCCAAAAGTAGGCCGATATTGTCTCTAAGCAAAAATTATTTTCCTTTTTAACGTTTTTTAACAACTATCCAGGCAACCACACAAAAAATATGCAAAAATATAGCACTTTGTGGTACTTTTGTGGCGATTTTCCATGGAAATAGCCATCATTTTACTTCTGATCGCCTTACACGGGTTTTTGGTGTTGGGCAAGATCGCCTTGATTACGGCCAAGCGCGCCAAACTCGAAAGCGAAAAAGCAAACGGAAGCCGTAACGCGGCCCTCGCTGTGGGTTTGTTGGACCACAGCGACCATTTTCTTCTAGCCATGCAGATCGGTATCACGGTGCTCAGCATCGTGGAGGGTGCGTACGCCGGACTGAAGTTGTCCGGTTGGCTTGTACCCCTGACAAGCAACATATCGGCTCTGGCGCCTTATGCAGGTTCTATCTCCATGGTGGTCGTCATCACCTTGTTGTCTTGTCTTGTACTGATAGTTGGAGAAGTGGCTCCCAAATACATCGCGGTGCAATACTCCGAATCCATCGTATTCGCCTTTGTTCCCATTTTGCACTTGTTCACACGAGTACTCAGACCTGTTTCCGTTTTTCTCAATTGGGCGACTAAGGTGTTTCTGCGCATACTCTTGATTAAGCCAACGGAAGAGCAGCACATTTCAGCGGAAGAAATCAAGCACATGGTGAAAAAGGCCAACCAACAGGGGGTGCTGGAGCAAAAAGAAAGTGAGTTTATACAAAATATCCTGCGCTTTGCTGATCGCGATGCCTATACGATCATGACCCACCGGAACGATCTGGAATGGCTTGACATCCATGCTCCGGCAGAGGAGAATGACAAAATTATCCGGGAAAGTGGTTTTACCAAGTTTTTGGTTTGCGACGGCTCTATTGAAAATATCCTGGGGGTGCTCAAATTACGCGACTATATTGACAATTGTCATAAGCCCGGGTTTGACCTGCGCCAGATTATGGCTCCGCCGCTGTACGTCCCGGAAACAATGAACGCCCTCAAGATTTTAGAGCGCTTCCGCAATCAACGCAACTACTTTGCCGTCGTCGTAGATGAGTACGGTTCCATTCAGGGTATTATTACGCTCCACGACCTGACCGAGAATATATTTGGCGCCCTGCCTGATGTGGACGATGTGGAGGATCCGGACATCGTAACCCGCGAAGACGGCAGCTTGCTTGTGGAGGGGGGGATTCCCATTGATGAACTGCGCGAAACAGTGAACATCAAGGAATTTGACCTTCAGGATGCCGATTACGCCACACTCGCCGGCTATATCCTGCACAAACTCGGCGAAATACCTAAAGCCGGAGAACACTTCGAGTCCGAGGGTTACCGCTTCGAAATCATGGATATGGACAAAAGCAAGATTGACAAAGTGCTCATATCGAAAGTAGTGTTGAGCCATGACTGAACAATAAGCCTACCTGTCCGTTTTTAAGGTTTATGTCACGCATAGCGCATCACTAAAAATCGTATGTTCCACTTAAAAGAAGGCGATCAAGCCCCCGATTTCTCCGCTTTAAACGAAAAAGGCGAGACTGTTCAATTGGCCGATTTTAGCGGCAAAAAACTTGTCTTGTATTTTTATCCAAAGGACGACACGCCCGGCTGTACTGCCGAGGCATGCAGTTTACGCGACGGGTACCCGAAGTTTCTGGCACAAGGTTATGCCGTCCTCGGTGTAAGCCCGGACGCCGTGAAAAAGCACGTCAAGTTTATCGAAAAATACAGTCTGCCGTTCAGTCTGCTGGCCGATGAAGACCACAGTGTGGCTACTGCCTACGGTGTCTGGGGGCCTAAAAAATTTATGGGTCGGGCATACGACGGCATCCACCGGACCACTTTCGTCATTGACGCGGGTGGCAAAATCGAGCAGATTATCACCAAGGTGGATACTAATGACCACGCATCGCAATTGCTAGGGGCATAAGATAAAAGGCCGGCTGCGGCGCTATTGGTCGAGCACCTTGCGCCGCAGCTGGAAGTTTTTGCCCAGATAAACTTTGCGCACCATTTCATCGGCAGCCAGTTCTTCCGCAGTGCCGGCACGCAGAATCGCGCCTTCGAACATCAGGTAGGCGCGGTCGGTAATGCTGAGCGTTTCTTGTACGTTGTGGTCGGTGATGAGGATGCCGATATTCTTGGTCTTGAGTTTGGCGACAATAGACTGAATGTCCTCCACTGCGATGGGGTCAATGCCTGCAAACGGCTCGTCAAGCAGTATAAACTTGGGATCGCTGGCCAAAGCCCGGGCGATCTCGGTGCGCCGTCGTTCGCCGCCGGAGAGTGTGTCCCCGTTGCTCTTGCGTACTTTGTGCAGGTTAAACTCGTCAATGAGTTCCTCTAATTTATCCTGCTGGTCCTTTTTGCTCAAATTACCCATTTCAAGCACGGCGCGGACGTTGTCTTCCACACTGAGCTTGCGAAATACGCTTGGCTCTTGCGGCAAGTAGCCGATCCCGTTCTGCGCACGGCGGTACATGGGCAGGTCTGTAATCTCGGCTTCATCGAGAAAAACCTTGCCCTCGGTCGGTTTGATAAACCCGACAACCATGTAAAACGACGTAGTCTTGCCTGCGCCGTTCGGTCCGAGCAAACCGACGATCTCGCCCTGTTTCACATCGAAGGAGACATCGCGCACAACGGTGCGTTTGCCGTAAACTTTTAGCAGGTGTTCGGCGCGCAGAATCATGCTCCGAGCAGTTTTTTGACTGCCTCCGAGATGAGACGCCCCTCGGCTTTCCCGGCCAGTTTTTTATTGGCCGCACCCATCACCTTGCCCATATCACGGGGCGATTCGGCTCCGACTTCGGCAATAATTTCGCGCACACTGGCTTCCAGTTCCGCACCTTCCAACATGGCTGGCAGGTAGCGTTTTATGATCTCGATTTCTTCGATCTCTTTTTGCGCCAGCTCCGGGCGATTGTTTTTTATGTAAATATCGTACGAATCCTGCCGGCTTTTCAGCAGTTTTTGCAGCATTTGCACCTCGCGGGCTTCGTCCAGTGCCTGGCCGGTGCCGTCGGTCTTGGCCAATAATATGACGCTTTTGATGGCGCGGATACCCCGAAGGGCAATCTCGTCTTTGGCCTTCATGGCAACAACGAGGTCTTTGTTGATTTTTTCTTCTAACATAAGGTATGTAAACTGTTTGCAGTACCCGTAAACAAGGCCACAAATCTACAACTTTTCCGAACGTACTGGTCCTCGTCGAGGGGAGTGCGCGAACGACGCCTTTACAACTCCAAACGTTTCTCCTTGATCAAACGCGCCACGTCTTCCGGCACATTTTTTTCCCAGCCGGGAGTATTGTTGCGGATCATACGCAGCACTTCTTTGTGGTAGATGTGCAGGTTGTCGGGGTTGATGCCCTGTACGTCCACTACATTTCGGTGGTCAAGCAGGTGCTGGTAGAGGAAGTGGATATCCTTGGGTACGTCAATTGTGTGCGCGGTGATGAGGTTGCCGTTTTCCAAACGGGCGGGATAAACGTAGAAGCGAACGTGCCGCAGAAACAGCTCGCCGAAAGCGCCGAGCAGGTTGTCGAGGTTCTGGTGGTACGTATCGAGGATGATGCTCTGGAATTTCCGGGCGCCGAGCGCCAGGCCGATGCGCGGAACGCGGTAATCGCGGAAATAAGCAATCAGTTTTTTGTGTTGCACGCAGTTGGACAGAATGACTGTTTGGCCGAGCGCGCAGAGAATTTCAGCACGGTTGAGGAAATCCCGTTCGCTTAGTTCGCCCTCGGCGCGCAGATTTTCGAGCGTGATTTCAGTGAGGAAATAGGCCTGGTGGGCATCCACGTCGGGTTCGGCAGTAAACTGCGCGTACGTGCAATGCGCCATATCCTGCTGCACGAGCGTGGGCGGCTTGTAACTGCCGCGGGCGATGAGGATGGATTTTTTGTAGAGCAGCTCGCTGGCGTGCAGGGGAGTGCCGTCGGGGCCAAAGATAGCCACATCGGTGAGGCCGTTTTTGACGGCCCAAAGGCAGACGAGGCGGTTGTCCACCCCGGCAAAATCCGGCCCTTGCAGACGCACGAGGTCAATGGCGACGCGGCCGTGGAGGTTGTCCAGGAGGGACTGCACGAGCGTTTCCGGGTCGTTGTGGTAGCGAAAGCAGGCGTAGATGAGGTTGACGCCGAGGATGCCGACGGCCTGTTGCTGGAGGCGGTTGTCGTTGTCGAGCAGGCGGGTGTGCAGCACCACGTCGTTGGGCTCCGCGCCGGGCTTGAGTTGAAAACGCAGGCCCAGCCAGCCGTTCCCTTTATTGGTTTTTTGAAAATTGATGGCAGAAACCGTGTCGGCAAACGCGAAAAAATTCTGATCGGAGCGCGTAGTGCGCAGGCGCGCTTCCAGCAGCCCAAACTCGTGGTCGAGCATCTTATACAGCCGGGGCTCGCATACGTAGCGGCCTTTGTGCTCGGGACCGTAGATTTCGTCGGACACGGTTTTGTCGTACGCGCTCATCGTCTTGGCGATGGTGCCCGCTGCGGCGCCCACCTGAAAAAAATGGCGGGCAACCTCCTGCCCGGCGCCGATTTCGGCAAATGCGCCGTAGATGTGCGGATCGAGGTTGATTTCGAGCGCCTTTTGCTCGGTTTCGAGGGTTCTGTGTGGTGTTTTTGTCATGCTGTTTTTTTGCCGAGGCGTGCAAAGGTATTTCGGACGGACAGAGTATCCAAGGCTTAAAACAACTCACCGCACCTCAAACTCCTGCTTCGCCACCCCGAACGGCGTATTCAAAAACAGGTAGTGTTTGCCGGAACGGCGAAACACCCAACGCGGGATTTGTACGCTGCTACGGCCTGCAGGGAATTTGTCGCCAATGGTGTACGTATTCCAGCCGTCCGGCTCAAATATGCTCAGGCGAACGGCGGCAGGTTCCAATAGCTCAAACGCGACCTCGAAATTCTTCGTCTTTTCTTCCGGCGGGAGCAATTTGATACGGGCGCTGCCGGGTGCGGTCATTAGGGCGGAGAGGGTGTTGCGCATGAAGAGCGCGTTGTTTCCCGTAAAAAAAGATAACGAAAACTCCAGGCTGGACAAGTCGTAACCCGGTGTTTGCATCTGGTGCAACCGGAGCATCACCAGATCACCGGATGCCTGTGCCAAATCCGCAGCAAGGCTGTCGGGCATCGGTTGGCCGGGACTTACCAGTGTCGTTCGATTGGGGGTGGAGAGGCGGAAGGTTACATCCGGCAGCGGCTCCCCGTCTATCCAAAACTGAGGGCGCAAAGCCAGCATGGGCTCCAGCTCGCCGACCTGAATGGTAATGCGCATATCGTTGGGGGCATCCACAGGGGTTAATTGGCCTTGCGTGTCGCGCAGTTCGAGCAGGTATAGGTTGCTGATGGTTTGGTCCAGTGCGCCCCATTTGATTTTCAGGTTGTGTGTATCCCGGTCGCGGCGCAGCGCGAGGCGGGGGTCGTTGTCGGCAACGATATTCAGACTTTTTTCAAAAAGGCGCTCGTGCTGATCGGTGTGCAGTGTAAGGGAGATCACCGATCCGGGTTCCAGCAAGTGTTTGTAGTTGGCCATGTTAGTCACCATATTGGTGTAGGTGTCCGGAGTCAGTACGCAGGAGAACCCCTGTGTGGTCAGCGTGCGGGATTTTATCTGGATACCGGCGCGGATTTCCGTGGGGTTGACGTAGGGACTCCACACCGCAAAGGGCATTTGCTGAACCGTTTGCCAAAACTCGTTTTCCGTGAAAAAGTCGCGATTCGACACCTCATGGATATCTTCCCGGCCCCACACTACCCGCTCCAGCAGCGTCGTGTTGAGCATGCTTACGACGGTGTTTTGCCAGCGGACCACATCGCCTGGGCTTTTGTCTTCCTGCGTTTCCAGCACAAGATCAATGCTGCCGGTGGCTTGTCCGTCGAGGTAAAGATCGGTTAAGCGCAGCACCTGGCGGTCGGTTGCCTTGGCGCCGAATGTCTCGTCCAGCCAGCCAAGTCGGGAAACGTAGTCCTGCTCGCCCCGGGTGGCGGTGATCGGGTGCCCGTCGAGCCGGAACGACACTTGCTGTGCCATGGCGGCGCCATTCCAGAGGTAGGGTGCGCGCAGGAGCATCTGGCGGAATGCTTGCGGGGTCATTTGGGCGCGGGTGTGGAACTGGTTTTCCGCAGTCAGGTCGGCTTGCAGGTTTCCCCAGTAAAATATGTACTTGGAGGAGGTTTTTGGAGCGGGCGGGGCGCCGTCGGCAAACTGGAAGCTGAAAAGGGTTGCGTGTGCGCCGAATAGCAGCAGAAAAAGTAATCCGGTCGCGCGGGTGGTAAAACGTGAATGCATAGCCGTGTGATTTTGGAAAAAAACGGCGGTATGGCGGCGGTATTGTGGGCAGGCGGATGGTGTCGAGTTTGCATCTGTCTCAGGCATCAAATGCCTGAACGGGTATGCTGAAGGTGGGTAGCATCCCCCTTCGGCAAGCACAAAAATGAAAATTACGTCAGTTTGTTGACGTAATTTGTGTAAATTCCGTCAGTTTGTTGACTGAATTTCCGCCTCGCTTCGTCCCCCCAGTGAGGTGGCTTGCTCAGGCCGGCCCATCTATTGAGCATCCGGGCAGCGCAGCAAGACGCGGAACGGAGCAAGGGGCGGGGCTTGCGCAGCAGCCCGCCCCTGCGGAGTGGAGGGTCTTGCGAGCATACCGTGCGCTGCCGTGCGTGGGTCTTACGACCCCGCACATTTGCTTTTTGCTTTTGCCGTATGCAGGTCTTACGACACATTACCACTAATTTTGTATCTGATTGTAATTCTGCTGAATCTTCACTATGTACCTGCCCACACAGCAAATGTTGCATGACTTATACTTTACCACCGCCACGGTAAAGGACTGGAAGCATTTGCTTAAACCGGACAAGTACAAAGACCTGGTCGTCGGAAGCCTGGATTACCTGTGTCGAGAAGGCTCTTGCTGGGTGTACGCCTTCGTGGTCATGCCCAACCACTTTCATGTAGTGTGGGGTATGCGGTATCCCGATATTTTAGCCTATACACAACAACGGATGCTCAAGTTTATCGCTCAGACCATACGCTACGACCTGCGCGACCACCACCCCGAGGTGTTGGAATGCTTTCGGACAGAACGAAAGGATAGGCAGTACCAGTTTTTCAAAGACCGGCCGCTTTCAATTCCGATTTACACAGACAAGGTGGCGTTGCAAAAAATCAATTATGTTCACCATAATCCGACTGCGTCAAAGTGGATATTGGCTACCACACCAGAGGATTATAGGTGGTCGTCCGCCGCTTTTTATGCTACTGGAGATGCACAATGGCCATTTTTGACTAATTTCTGGACAATGGAAGGTGGGTATGGAAATGAATATGCGGGGGTCGTAAGACCCGCGCACGGCAAACTACCCCGAGTTGTCCAAACTACCCGGTACTGAACAAAAGGAAAACTACCTCAAGGATCTGGTGAGCACCTATTTGCTCCGAGATATTCTTGCGTTCGAGAGCATACGAAACGCACAAAAGTTGAAGGATCTGCTTGTTTTGTTGGCACATCAGATCGGCACAGAGGTCTCGCTTGATGAACTTGGTCGTCAACTTGGCATGAGCAAAAACACCGTGGAGCGCTATCTGGATACTGTCCAAGGTCTTCGTCGTGTATGCCCACAGCGGCTTCAGTGCCAACTTGCGCAAAGAAGTCGTAAAAAGCAAGCGCTGGTATTTTCACGACAATGGTATCCGCAATGCTCTGCTCAACGATTTTAGTCCACTTGCGCTACGACAGGACAAGGGCATGTTGTGGGAACAACACTTTATCAACGAACGCATGAAGTACAACCACTACCAGGGCAACCCACCTGAAAGTTACTTTTGGCGCACCTACGATCAGCAGGAAATTGACCTGGTAGAAGTACACAACCGGCAAATCGCAGCCTTCGAGTGCAAGTGGAAAGAAGGGCCGGCGAAAGCGCCTATTGCGTTCGCCAAGGCGTACCCGGATTCGGTTTTTAGCATCGCGCATCCGGGTAACTATGAAAAGTGGCTTGGTGGATAAAACCCTCCGACTACAAATCAAACTTGATTCCCTGTGCCAGCGGCACCGTCTCCGAGTAATTGATCGTGTTCGTTTGCCGGCGCATGTATGCTTTCCAGGCATCGGAGCCGGATTCGCGTCCGCCGCCGGTTTCTTTTTCACCGCCAAAAGCGCCGCCGATCTCGGCGCCCGAGGTGCCGATGTTGACGTTGGCAATGCCGCAGTCGGAGCCGGCAACAGAGAGGAAACGTTCGGCTTCGCGCAGGTTATTGGTCATAATGGCCGACGACAGGCCCTGCGGCACGCCGTTCTGGAGTGCGATGGCCTCTTCGATGGTTTTGTATTTCAGCAGATAAAGTACCGGAGCGAAGGTTTCGTGCTGCACGATGGCCCAGTCATTTTTTGCCTCGGCGATGCAGGGTTTCACATAGCAGCCGCTTTCGTAACCCGGGCCGCTGAGTACGCCGCCGTCCACAATCATTTTGCCGCCCGATTTTTTGATCTCGGAAATAGCGTGCAGGTAGTTTTCCACAGCCTGCGTGTCAATAAGGGGGCCGACGTGGTTGTTCGGGTCGAGCGGGTCGCCGATGCGGAGTTGGGCGTAGGCGCCGGCGAGGGCGGTTTTGGCCTGTTCGTACACGCTCTCGTGGATAATGAGGCGGCGGGTGCTGGTGCAGCGCTGTCCGGCGGTGCCCACGGCGCCGAACACGGCGCCGGTCAGGACCACTTTCATATCGGCCGACGGGGTGATGATAATAGCGTTGTTGCCGCCAAGTTCAAGCAGGCTGCGGCCGAGGCGCTCGGCCACGGTGCGGCCTACGATCTTGCCCATGCGCGTGCTGCCGGTGGCGCTCACGAGTGCCACGCGGGGATCCTTGGTCATGTACTCGCCTACTTTGTAGTCGCCGTTGATGATGCAGGAAATACCCTCGGGCAGGTTATTGGCTTTTAGCACTTTTTGGAACAGGTTCTGGCAGGCGATGGCGCACAGGGGTGTTTTTTCGGAGGCTTTCCACACGCACACGTCGCCGCATACCCAGGCGATGCAGGCGTTCCAGGACCATACAGCCACAGGGAAATTGAACGCCGAAATAATGCCCACGATACCCAGCGGGTGCCACTGCTCGTACATACGGTGGCCAGGGCGCTCGCTGTGCATGGTAAGGCCGTAGAGCTGGCGGGAAAGGCCGACGGCAAAATCGCAGATATCAATCATTTCCTGCACTTCACCGAAGCCCTCTTGCAGGCTTTTGCCCATTTCATAGCTCACAAGGCGGCCCAGCGGGTCTTTGTACTGGCGCAGCACGTCGCCGTACTGGCGCACGATTTCGCCGCGTTTGGGCGCCGGCATGTCGCGCCACACCTGAAAGGCTGCTTCGGCGCTGGAGATAACCTGTTCGTATTGTTCGCGGGTAGTGACGGTCACGGAGCCGATGTGCTCGCCATCCACGGGCGAGTGGCTGTGCAAACTGCGGGCGCTGCCCGTGAGGTGTTCCTGGCCGGTCCAGGTGCCGGCGTTTTTGGTCTTGAGGCCGAGCTTGCGGAGGAAGTCTTTTTGCATGGTGGAGCAGGTTGGAGGGTTTCTGGTTAGAAGGTTTCTGGTTGGGGCCGCAAAGGTAGGGTTTGGGTGCGGGAATTTTGTACAGCGGGGAATAGCGCGTATCCTGCTTTCTTTCATTTTTTCAAAAAAAATCCGTGTCTGTTCCTGCACGGGAACGGACACGGATTTAAACAACATGCAGTGCGTGGTCAAATCTGCATGGGCACTTCCATCAGCAGGAGTTCGGCATTGGTGTCGGCCTGGATGTCGAGTTTGGTTACATCCCAGATGCCGAGGCCGTCGCGGGCGTTCAGCGCCTGTCCATTGATGGAGACGTTGCCGCTAAGTACGAACGCATACACGCCATTGCCGGAACCGCCTTTGATCTTGTACTCGGTTTTAAAATCCTTGTCGAGGGCGCCGAGGTGGAACCAGGCGTTTTGGTGAATCCACACGCCTGCGTCCTCGGGATTGGGCGAAAGGATTTGCTGCAGTTTGTTTTTGCGGTCGGCAAGTTTGAGCGTGATTTGGTCATAGCGCGGCGTCACGTTGCGCTTGTTCGGAAACACCCAGATTTGCAGGAATTTGACCGTTTTATCAATGTTTTTATTGTATTCGCTGTGCTGGATGCCTGTGCCGGCGCTCATTACCTGGATATCGCCGTTGCGGATGACGGTCACATTGCCCATGCTGTCCTTGTGTTCAAGGTCACCTTCGAGCGGGATGGAGATGATCTCCATGTTGTCGTGCGGGTGGGTGCCGAACCCTTTGCCGCCCTGTACGGTGTCGTCGTTCAGGACGCGCAGCACGCCGAAGTGCATGCGCTCGGGGTTGTAGTAATTCGCAAAGGAGAAGGTGTGGTAGCTGTTGAGCCAGCCGTGGTTGGCGTTGCCGCGGGTTTCGGCTTTGTGCAAGATGCTGTTTGCCATTATTTTAGAGTGTGTGTTTGGAATGTGGTTGAATCCCAGGAGGTTGAGCGGGCGTAGTTCGTCAATGTCATTTTCGATGACGGCGGCCGATACGCGGGCGGTCGCCAGCGCGCCTGCGCCGAGCAGGCTGTTTTTGAGAAATGCTTTTCTGTCCATGGCGGGTGTGCAGGTTGAGATGGTTGAGATAAGTTGAGAAGGGTTTAAATAAGTTGAGATGGTTGAGATAAGTTGAGATTGGATACATTTATTTGGCGATACAAAGGTGGGGGGCGTAGGGGGCGGTTGCCAATAATGTAGATTAAGAAATCTGCTTTTTCCGAAGGAGGTTCGATTTCATTTTGCTTAAAAATTCCGGCGTCACACCGATGTAGGCGGCAATCTGTTTCTGGGGAAGGGTATGAATCAGGGAAGGGTAGTGCCGGCAAAACGCCTCGTAGCGCTGTTGAGCATTCAGGCTGAGGTTGTCGAGCAGGCGCTGGCGACTGGTGACTAAGGAGTTCTCGGTGATGATGCGGAAAAAACGTTCAAATTTGGGAATATCGAGGTACAGCTGCTCCTGATCAGTTTTGGCAAGCAGCAGTACCTCCGTGTCTTCCAGGGCATCAATATTCAGGTTGCCGGGTTGCTGGGCGAGCAGGCTGTACATATCGGCGATCCACCAGCCGGGCGGGGCAAATTGCAGGATGTGCTCAAAGCCGTTGGCATCCACCGTGTACCCACGCAGGCATCCGGAGGTGACAAATGCCGAGTGCCGGCAAACCTCGTTTTCGCGCAGCAAATACTGTTTGCGTTTGATGGTTTTGGGTGTCAGCAGAGACACAAAATGCGCCTGCTCTTCCGGTTTTAGCCGAATGTGTCGGGCAATATTGTTCAAAAGAAGGTCGTGGTGCATGCGGAAATGACGGACTGGCTGGTGAATAGCGTTGACGATCCTGCAAGGATATTCAAAAATAGCAGTCAGAGCGGGAAAGATGCCGCAGTCATCCAACAATTTGCAAACTTTGCCTGCGCAAATCAGATCAATCAAACCGAATCAATCAAAAATGCTTTCCAAAATAAGTGCCTGGATTCTAAAATTGTGGGGCTGGAAGATCACCGGCCAATACCCCTACGACATACCGAAAGTAGTGTTGGCCGTGGGACCACACACGTCCAACTGGGATTTTCCGGTGGGTGTGTTGGTGAACAGTGCCGGCAGGATGCACGCCAATTATGTGGGCAAACACACGATCTTCCGCTGGCCCTTTGGAGTGTTTTTCCGGTGGCTGGGTGGTATCCCGGTGAACCGTACCCAAAAGGGCGGCAACTTCGTGTCGGCCACAGTCGAAGCCTTCCGCCAAAACGATCGGATGCACCTCGTCATCTCGCCGGAGGGCACGCGCAAAAAAGTGCACAAATTTCGAACGGGCTTTTACCATATTGCCAAACAGGCGGGTGTCCCCATCGCGTTGTGCGTGTTCAATTGGCCGAAAAAAGAGGTCTTCTTTGACCCACAGTTGTTTTACCCTACCGACAATGAAGAGCAGGATATGGCCTTTTTCTGGGAGTACTTTAAAGGAATACCGGGAAAAAATCCGGGGCAGGGGGTGGGGTAAGGTCCAACGTATGGCCCATGAAATGTTGAGGTGTCATCCGCTCTGAGTAGCAGATGACACCTCAACATTTAGGCACCAGTACATTTTTGGGAGCACTCAAAGCAGCGCTTCCACGATATTTTCCTCCGAAATGCCCTCTGCCTCGGCTTTGAAATTCCGAACAATCCGGTGCCGCAGCACGAGATTGGCGATAGCCTTTACGTCCTCGATGTCGGGCGAGTACTTGCCACGGATGGCGGCATGGCACTTGGCGCCGAGGGCGAGGTACTGGCTGGCGCGCGGACCGGCGCCCCAGGAGAGGTATTCGTTGGCTTCCTTGGCGGCGCGCGGCGTGTTGGGACGCGTTTTGGAAGCGAGGCTGACGCAGTACTCCAGCACGTTGTCGGCTACGGGTATCTTGCGGATCAGTTGTTGAAATTCCTGGATTTCGGCGGCGGTCAGGACGTGCTTGAGCGTAACCTCACGGGCCGTCGTGGTGTTTTTTACCACCAAAACTTCTTCTTCGTAGGCCGGGTAGTTCAGCGGGATGTTGAACATAAAACGGTCCAGCTGGGCCTCGGGAAGCGGGTAGGTTCCTTCCTGCTCAATCGGGTTTTGCGTAGCCAGTACGAAAAACGGCGCGGGCAGGTTATGCCGCGAACCGCCTACTGTCACCACGCGTTCCTGCATGGCTTCGAGCAACGCGGCCTGTGTTTTTGGCGGCGTACGGTTGATCTCGTCGGCCAGTACGATATTGGCAAATACAGGGCCGCGGACAAAACGGAAATGGCGGTCTTCGTCGAGGATTTCGGAGCCGGTGATGTCGGAAGGCATCAGGTCGGGCGTAAACTGAATGCGCTTGAACTCCAGGTCGAGCACTTCCGAAATGGTGCTCACGAGCAAGGTTTTAGCCAGGCCCGGAACCCCTACGAGCAGGGAGTGGCCATTGGAAAACAGGGAAATGATAACGGCCTTGACCACGTCATCCTGACCGACGATGATCTTTCCGATTTCTTGAGATAGGTCTCTGTAGGCTTGCGCTAATGCGTCAATGGCCTCAACATCTGACTTGAACTGCGGCATAACTTGGCGGTGCTTTTTGTGCTATTTATTTGGATGAATAGAGTTGGTTGATGGGAGTACGCAGATAAGAAAACAGACTAACTCTTTTTGCTCCGCAATGTTTTGGCGAAAGCGGGCCAAAGGTACTAATTCGCCGGACGAATACAATTTATCCGGCAAGTTGGGGGCTATTCCGGCGGTTTCTCCGCCTGAAAAACCTTTCTGATCTGGCTCGGCAACAGGCTGATGCGCTGACCCAGCCAACGTTCGAGGGTGACGGCCAGCAGAGCATATCCTTCGGTAATACCCGGTGCCGGCACGACAATGACGATAAAAAAGGGCAAAAAACGCGGGATGTCCCGCAGCTGTTCCTTTGCCCGCAGTAACTCCTCCGCACTGGGTTGTTTGCTTTTAGACAACAACAAGAGTTTTCCCGCGCCGTGTCGGGCGTAGACATGCATCATCCGCTTTGTTTCAACCCCCTCCATGAAAAATGCCCACAGGAGCATCCGCGGAAAACGAACAATACGTAGGAACTGTGTGCGGATGTACATGGTGTGCGGGATAGCGGTGTTTGGGAGGGAAACGATATGCACGCATACACTATTTCTCCGGCACCTTGTTCGGGTTCAGCAGGTCGTAAAACTGATCCAATTTGGGCAAAATGATAATCCGTGTCCGGCGGTTGATGGATCGCCCGGTTTCGGTGCTGTTACTGGCCAAGGTATTGTACTCGCCCCGGCCGGCAGCGATGAGCCGGTTCGGGTTAATGTTGTAATTCTTTTGCAGCACCCGCACCACAGAGGTCGCCCGCTTGACGCTCAGGTCCCAGTTGTCCTCCATGCAGGCATTTTTGATGGGCACATTATCCGTGTAACCTTCCACCATGACCTCCAGGTCGGGTCTTGATTCTACGATTTTGGCAATTTTCCCCAACACTTCATGGGCGCGCGGCGTGAGGGTGGAACTGCCGGTTTGGTACAACATCTTGTCCGACAGGTTGACGAACACTACGGTCTTGTCCACCTTGACCTCTACGTCCTGATCATCTATGCCGTCGCGAAGCACACTTTTCAGATTGACCGCCAGTGCGAGGTTGATGGAGTCGGCCCGGGTTTTGGCGGCTTGCAGGAGATGGATGTACTTGTCTTTTTTCTCCAATTGCGAGAGCGTTTCCCGGATGTTGTCGTTGGCCGACTTGGACAATGTTGTCAGGTCGGTCACCTGGGTGAGTTGCTTGTCCCGCTGGGTTTGCACATCCGTAACTTGTGCTTTCAGGTCTTTGATCTGGTCTTCGCGCAATTGGAGCGCCGTTTGGACGCCGCGCAGGTCGGCCTGCAACCGGAACCGTTCCTGTTCGCAGGCCGAAAGTTGGTTCGTGAGGCCATTCAGGCGTTCGCCGCATACACCCAAGTCCCGGTTGGCTGCGGCAAAATCGTTTTGCAGCGCAACAAACTTTTTTTTGCTGACGCAAGAAGCCAGCGCCAGACTCACACAGAGGAAAAAACAAATCTTGGTGGTGAAACGCATGGTAGTATGTTTTGAAAAATTGGGAAAAAGTGTGCAACAGGAAGATCATACTGTCATGATCTCCTTCTCCTTGGTACCCACGATCTCGTCCACGTGCTTGACGTATTTATTGACGAGTTCCTGCAGGTCCGTTTCGGTGCGCTTGCCCAAGTCCTCCGGCAAACCATCTTTTACTGCTTTTTTGACTTGGTCGAGAGCCTTGTGCCGGGCATTGCGCACGCCCACCTTGCTTTCTTCTCCGGCGTGTTTGGCTTTTTTTACCAGGTCTTTCCGACGCTCCTCGGTAAGGGGCGGAATAGAAAGTCGGATGATCTCGCCATCGTTAGCCGGCGTGATACCGAGGTTGGAGTTGATGATAACGCGCTCGATAGGGCCCAGCATATTGCGTTCCCAAGGCTGAATCACGACTGTACGGGCATCCGAGACCTGGATATTGGCTACTTGACCAATAAGGGTTGGGCTACCATAATAGTCTACGAGTAGATCCTGTACGATAGCTGTGGAGGCTTTGCCGGTTCGGAGTTTGGTGAGTTCGTGTTCGAGGTGTTCCAAGGCTTTGTCCATGTGGGCTTTGGCTTCGGTCATTACTTGTTTGATGTCTTCCATAATTCGCTATTTGATCCAGAAAAAAAACGTGGATTGGAGTTTTAAAGCGCAAATTTGACAAGATTTCCGGGTTTGTTGGAACAGATGCCCGAAAATATGCGACGGACCCCGAGTGATTGTACTTGGTGCGTGCGGATTTTGGAAATGTGCGTACTTTTCGCACAAAATCGGACTACCGCCCAAAAGGCATCATCCGTAAACCCATCCATGCCGGAATTACATGAAATAAAACGCACACTGACCCGCATTGAGAAACTGGAGCGCGAGGTCAACCTGAAACAGCTACAGATCAACAGCCTGCTCGCTATCACGCAGGCTATCAATGAAAATGTGTCGGCAGATGGATTGTTTAATATGTACAACTCGTTTCTGCGCTGGGAAATTGGTATTCGGAAAATGGCGCTCTTCTTCAAAGAAGATGGCCGCTGGGAAGCCGTTACCGCACTTGGGGTAGAGGATAGTTTACTAAAGTACGACATCAATCTGGAGTTGCCCACCTTCCGTTCGACACGGGGCCTTGAGAATTCGGAACACCCGTTCATCCGCGAGTTCGACCTGGTGGTGCCGGTTATGCACAAGGACGAGCCAATTGCGTATGCTTTCATTGGCGGCTTTTTGGATGAAGATGACGTGTATAACAAGGTACAATTTGTCACCACCATCACCAATGTGATTGCCGTGGCTATCGAAAACAAACGCCTGTTCAAGACCCAGATGCGCCAGGAGGTGCTTAACCGGGAGGTCGAGCTGGCTGCCGAAATACAGCGTACACTCGTGCCGTCACGGTTGCCTTCCGGCAAAAATTACCAGTTGTCCAGCATCTATAAACCGCATTTTGCCGTAGGCGGCGACTACTACGACGTCGTGGAGTTCCCCGATGGAAACATTATTTTCTGTATCGCCGACATTACGGGTAAAGGGGTAGCGGCAGCATTGCTCATGGCTAACTTCCAGGCGAACCTGCGCGCCCTCGTAACCCGATGCCAAACCCTGGAGGAAATCGTGCAGGAAATGAACGCTGCGGTACACCGCGTTACGCAAGGCGACCGGTTCATTACGCTGTTTCTGGCACGCTACGAGGTGGAGTCCCGAACGCTCCATTATGTCAATGCCGGACACACACCGCCCCTCCTGTTGAGCAACGGCGACGTTGTCCTGCTCAAAAATGGCTGCACGGTACTCGGTTGGTTGCCCGAGCTGCCCTTCCTCGAAATTGGCGGTGTATGCCTTACCGACGAGGCCTTGTTGTTTACCTATACCGACGGCCTGACGGATGTGCTCAACGACGCCGGCGAGGATTTTGGAGAGGAAAAACTGATTGCATTCCTGCAACAAAATACCCACTGCACTGCAAAGGAACTGAATGCCAAACTGCTCGAACACGTGGAAACTTTTCGCCAGCACCAACCCTTACCCGATGACATCACTGTGCTTACCTGTAAGGTGTTTGTGTAGCAAAGGCAAAGTTGCACACCATTGATTCATACGAAGCCGTTTGCGCTTGGTGGAAACACCAGGATCGGCGAAAACAACCAAAATATATTTCCGTGAAAAAAGAACCGTTCCACGTTTCCGTCAACGAAGAATACCAATTGGATGTGCATCCGGAAGATGCGCAAAACCTGGATATCGTCCCCAATGGACACAACCTGTTTCACCTGCTGGAGAACGGCCAAGCCTACCAGATTGAACTGCTTGATGCAGACTACACAAACCGCACCTACACCTTCCGCATAGACGGCGCCAGGTACACTGTTGCGATTGCCGATTATTACGATCGGCTGGTAAAAAAACTGGGCCTCACTACTGCCGGCAGCCACAAGATTAACACGGTGAAAGCGCCAATGCCCGGCTTGGTCATCAGTATTCTTGTACAGCCAGGCCAGTCCGTACAAAAAGGCGACCCACTGCTCATACTGGAAGCCATGAAAATGGAGAACGTGCTTAAAGCCGCCGGCGACGGGGTCGTAAAAACCGTGTCTGCCCATACCGGGCAACCGGTGGAAAAAGGCTTCACGCTGTTGGAATTCGAGTAATATGCGCTGTTTTATCCTAATTTCCATCCTTTTTTTAACTGCGGGCCGAAATCTGTGCGCGCAGGGGTTGGATGATTTGGAACACTCCACCGTGGAGGTGGATAACCTGCTGAACCGCGCCCGGAATGCGCGATCCGATGCAGATATTTACGCCACGGCCAGCCAAAGCTTGTCCATCTCCCGCGATCTGCGTTACGACGGGGGTATTGCGCGGGCTTCAATTTTGATGGCTCAGGTCTGTGTACGGGCCAACCGCATCGAAGAAGCCTTGCAATTGTTTTTGGAGGCTGAAGAAAAGTTGAATCCCGGCGGTGCTTCGTCGCCGTTGGTGCTGGACCGTAAAGCGCTGCTGGAGGTATACACCGGTCTGGGGGATCTCTTTTATCAGGAAAAGCACTACACCAATGCGCGGCGCTACTACCGGCGCGTACTCGAGTGGGCGCCCCAGGACTATACCATACAGGAAAAATTAGCAGATGCGCATCTGTACGACATGCAGTACGACAGCGCCGAAACGTCCTACAAAGGCTTGCTCGTGTATTACAAAAGCCAGGGCAAGTACCCACGCCTGATTCAGATATATCAAAAATTGGCCAATGCCTACAACAGCCATGGCGATGCCAGCAAAGGGCTATTCTATTACCTGGCCATTGAGGATATCATCGAACGCCACGGCTTCCCTGAAGAACGTGCCGTCATGTACAACAACGTGGGCAAGCAATATGCCGTGCTCAACGACTACAAACGGGCGCTGGAGTATTTCCGAAAAGCAGAACTCCAGTGCGAGTATATCAACTGCGATTATATCCAGCTCGTGTACGCCAATATTGGTGTGGCATTGCATAATACCGGCGCTACTAAAACAGGCATTGAGTACCTCCTCCGCGCAGCACGGATGCTTATGGCCAGCAAAGATTCGACTTCGCTGGCCAACCTCGAACACCTCATTGCCGGGGTTTATCTCAGCAACCGCGATATCTACAATGCCCAGGAACACAACAACGAGGCGATCCGACTGGCGCGAAGCTCCAAACAGCCTGACCTGCTCGCCAGATGCCACAGCACCGCAGCCGATATTTACTACCAGCTTTTCGAATTCGAAAACGCCTACAAAGCCTACAAGGAATACCTGACGCTGGACCAGTCCATGCGCCAGCAAGAACAAACCCGCCAGCAACGCCTCGAACAGCAGCGCTCCCTGCTCAGCGCCGCCGAAAGCCAGATTAAGTACCTTATTACCCGCCAAAATTTTAAAGACCTCGAACTCCAGCAAGAACGCTACGACAAAGAGCGCCTGAAACTCCTGAACGAAAACCTGGAGCTGGACCGGCAGCGCAAGGAAAAAGAAGTAAGCCTGCTGCAGGCCCAGAAAGATGCCGGCCAGTCCAGCCTGCGGGAACAAACACTATTGGCCTTGCAAGCAAGAAATCAGCTGCAGCTGGCCGCTCAACAACTGGACGCTGAAAAAAAGGAACGCCTGATCGCCGATTTCCGCCAACACGAACAAATTGCCCTCGCCCAGCGCCAGGCCGACAGTGCCCGCGTGGAGCAACTCCGCCTGGATCAGGTCTTCCAGCAACGCGAACAGGAAAACTTCCGGCGCTTTGCCTACGGGGTGGGCGGTCTTGCACTCGTTATCGTGGCGCTGCTGGGTTTGAGTTGGTGGTTTGCGCGCCGTGCAGGTCGGCGTATGCGGGCAAAAAACCGTGAAATAGAAGCCCAGAAATCCCAAATTGAAGAAGAACGCCACAAGAGCGACCGCCTGCTCCTGAATATTCTGCCCGGCGAAGTAGCGCAGGAACTGCGCACCCACGGCTACGCTACACCCCGGTTTTACGAGGCGGCTACTGTCGTTTTTACCGATTTTCTCAACTTCACCAGCCTGTCCGAAAAACTGACACCGGAACAACTTATTGACGAACTGGACACCTGTTTCCTCGGTTTCGATGAAATTTGCGAGCGGCATGGTCTCGAAAAAATAAAAACCATCGGCGATGCATACATGTGCGCCGGTGGTCTGCCCCTGCCCAACGACACCCACCCGCTGGACGCCGTCAGCGCCGCACTGGAAATGGTGGACTGGCTGAAAAAGCGCAACCAGACCAACCCCAACGCCGTGTTCCGGGATATGCGCGTGGGGGTACACACCGGGCCGGTTATCGCAGGTGTGATCGGGAAAAATAAATTTGCCTACGACATCTGGGGTGATGCCGTCAATCTTGCCTCCCGCCTCGAAGCGCTCGGCGAGCCGGGTCGTATCAATATTTCCGGCGCCACGTACGAGGCCGTCAAACACCGCTACCGATGCACCCACCGGGGCAAAAAAGAGGTGCACAACAAAGGTTTGGTGGAGATGTATTTTATTGAGGAAGGTAAAAACTAAGGAAAACCGGAGCTTTGCACCAAACAAACAACCATGATCCGTCTGATCGAAACCAAAAATTTTCGCAGCCTGAAGTATATTTCTCAACCGCTGGGAAATTTTCATGTGTTGGTGGGCGCCAATGCAAGTGGCAAAACGACCTTTTTGGATGTGGTCAGTTTTATCGCAGATTTAGTGTCAAACAGTGTGGATTATGCCATCACGAAGCGCAGCCAAAACTATCGTGACTTAACCTTCGCCGGACAGGGAGGGGATATTGAACTGGCAATAGATGTGGAAATTCCGGAGAAATTGCGTCATTTTTTGCCGACAGAAGAATTTGACCTTATCCGCTACGAGGTTAGGTTGGGGCTTACGGAAGAAACGCAGGAACACTCGATACTCGAAGAGCGGATTTTGTTGCTGCAATCCTTATATTCTTATCAGAGCCAAACTGTTATTGAGGCGCGAGAAGATTTCCCGGAAATTCTGGCAAATAGCCATAAAATTGTATCACGAGACTACCCGTCGCGCAAACGGATCATGCTGAGAGATGAAAATGGCGCAACCGATTTTTATCCCGAAACGGCCCGCCCTGACGATACCTACTGGAATCCCCAGATTAAATTTGGTATCAAAAAATCGGCTCTCGGCAATCTCCCTGTAGATGCCGCCTTGTATCCAGTTTCCTCCTGGCTCAAAGATTTTCTGAATGAAGGTGTTCAGCTGTTTGTATTGGATAGTCAGAATATGCGCAACCCCAGCCCTCCCGGGCAAGGCATTCATTTCAAACCCGACGGCTCTAATCTGCCTTGGGTTATAGAAAACCTGAAAAAAGATGAAAAACGGTTTCGGCAATGGATCGAACACGTTCAAACAGCACTTCCAGATATTTCTGATGTCCGAACAGTCGAGCGGGGCGAAGACAAAAAACGTTACCTCAAGGTGCGGTATACCAACGACATTGAAGTGCCGAGCTGGTTGGTTTCGGACGGCACGTTGCGCCTGTTGGCACTCACAATTCCAGCGTATATAAGGGATTTACAAGGCGTATTTTTAATTGAAGAACCTGAAAACGGAATCCATCCCAAAGCGATTGAGACCGTTTTTTTATCGCTTTCCTCTGTGTACTCCGCTCAGATACTGGTGGCGTCGCACTCACCGGTCGTCCTGAGTATGGTGGAGCCAGGTCAGTTGTTGTGTTTTGCCAAAACCAAGGATGGTGTTACGGATATTGTACTTGGCCAAGACCATCCTAAATTACGCGACTGGAAGGGCAATCCCAACCTGAATGTTCTTTTTGCCAGCGGTGTTTTATCATGAAAGATCTTATCGTAACAGTCGCAGATGGGCACCAGGAAAAAGTCATGGAGGCCCTGCTTCCACGGATTCCGATTGCCTCGCAAACCTCCGGATTCAGTTTTGACATCATCAAAAATCCCGGCAAAGACTCCGGTAGCTACAATGACAGCCATGAGTTGTTGCGACCCTTCATCAACCAATACCGGTATGCTTTAGCACTGTTCGATTTTGAAGGTACCGGTGTAGAAAATTTATCGCCTGAACAAATAGAAACAAATGTGCGGGAACTGTTGAACAATAATGGTTGGCTTAACAGAAATGCAGTCATCGTAATCCAACCGGAATTGGAAAATTGGATGTGGATGGACAATCCAAATGTAGCACAGGCAATTGGATGGGAAAAAGAAATTTCTTTGTACGAATGGGCTAAGCAAGAGGGGCTCATACGCGAAGGAAGGTCTAAACCTGACAGACCAAAGGAAGTTATGGAAAAGGCTTTGCGGCTCTCGGGAACACCCCTTTCCGCATCTATTTATGGTAAAATTGCAGGAAAGGTTTCCTATAACCGATGTGAAGATATCTCGTTTAGGCAATTGATTCAACAGATTAAGAATTGGTTTCCTTTGTCAGACAACTCGTGAATATTGAGCATTTCATCAACACCATGCACTACGAAAATACCCTTGCTTTCGCCCAAAACCAGGACGCCCGGGACCCCTTAGGCGCCTATCGGAACGAATTCCTCCTCCCCCGGCACAACGATAACCCGGTGCTGTACTTCTGTGGCAATTCGCTTGGCCTGCAGCCCAAAACCGTGCGCCCGGCTATTCTGGCCGAACTTGACCAGTGGGCCGAGCATGGCGTGGAAGGCCATTTTCGTGGCGATCTGCCCTGGATGCACTACCATAAATATTTAACCCAACAAACTGCCCGACTCGTGGGCGCATTGCCGCATGAAGTGGTAGTGATGAATACGCTCACAGTCAACCTGCACCTGATGCTGGTGTCGTTTTACCGCCCCACGCAGCAGCGGTTCAAAATCGTGATGGAAGCGGGGGCATTTCCCAGTGATCAGTATGCTATGGAAACGCAGGCCCGTTGGCACGGCTTCGACCCTGCCGAGGCTATCGTGGAGATTGCGCCCCGCCCCGGCGAGGATACACTCCGCACGGAGGATATTCTCGAAACCATTGAGCGGGAAGGCGACCGGGTTGCACTGGTCATTTTCGGCGGCGTCAATTACTATACCGGTCAGTTTTATGACCTGCAGGCCATTGCCGCCGCCGCGCACCGCGTGGGCGCGTACGCAGGCTTCGATCTGGCGCATACGGCGGGCAACCTGCCGCTCCAGTTGCACGACTGGGGCGCCGACTTTGCCGTGTGGTGCAGTTATAAATACCTGAATTCCGGCCCCGGCGGCCCGTCCGGCGTATTTGTGCACGAACGCCATAGCGACAATCCTGCCCTGCCGCGCTTTGCCGGCTGGTGGGGACATGATGAAGGCGAGCGTTTCCAGATGCGCAAGGGATTCAAGCCTATGCGCGGCGCCGAAGGCTGGCAACTGAGTAATGCACAGATATTTTCCTTTGCTGCACACAAGGCCAGCCTCGATGTATTCGAGTCCGTGGGCATGGAGGCACTGCGTGCCAAAAGCCTGCAACTGACGGGCTATCTCGAATTTGTACTGGATGAAGTGAATCGCGAAAAAAATATGTTCCGCATCATTACGCCGAGGGACCCCGCAGCACGCGGTTGCCAGATTTCAGCGCTTACCGACCACCGCGGCAAGGCACTGTTCGACTACATGACGGAGAATGGCGCTATCGCCGACTGGCGCGAGCCGAATGTGATCCGCTTCGCGCCAGTGCCGTTGTATAATTCGTTTGAGGATGTGTGGCGGGTTGGCCAATTGCTGGCACAATAACAGTCCCCTCTCAACTTTTTCTCAACCCTCTCAACTTTTTTTCAACCCCTCTCAACCTTTTCTTAATCGTTCAACTTCAGTACCTTCAAAAACGCCTCCTGCGGCACATCAATGTTGCCGAACTGTTTCATGCGTTTTTTGCCCTCCTTTTGTTTTTCCAGGAGTTTGCGTTTCCGGCTGATATCACCACCATAGCATTTGGCGGTCACGTCTTTGCGCAGGGCACTGATTGTTTCGCGAGCGACAACTTTTTGGCCGATAGCGGCCTGAATGGCGATTTGGAACTGTTGCCGGGGCAATAGTTCTTTCAGTTTTTCGCACATCCTGCGGCCAAACTGTTCGGCTTTGGAACGGTGTACGAGGGCGCTGAGCGCGTCCACCTGATCGCCGTTGAGTTTAATATCGAGTTTGACGAGGTCCGTCTCGCGGTAGTCGAGGATATGGTAATCGAAGGACGCATAGCCGCGGGTCATGGACTTGAGTTTGTCGTAGAAGTCGAACACGATCTCGGCCAGCGGCATGTGGAACGTCATTTCCAGACGGGTGGGCGTCAAGTAAGTTTGTTTTTGCAGGATACCGCGCTTGTCGAGGCAGAGGTTCATGATATTGCCGATGTACTCCGGCTTGGTAATGATCTGGGCGTAGATATAGGGCTCTTCCACCGATGAGAGGTGGTTGGGGTCGGGTAGTTCGGCGGGTTGGCGCACCTCGAAGCGTTTTTCCCGCATGTCGGTGGCGAAGTAGGGTACGTTGGGCACTGTGGTAATGATGTCCTGGTCAAACTCGCGCTGGAGGCGTTCCTGTACAATTTCGAGGTGGAGCATGCCCAGAAAACCGCAGCGAAACCCAAAGCCAAGTGCGGCTGAGGTTTCTGGTTCAAACACGAGGGATGCATCGTTGAGCTGAAGTTTTTCGAGGGAATCACGCAGGTCCTCGAAGTCGTCGTTGTCCAACGGATAAACCCCGGCGAATACCATCGGCTTTACTTCCTCAAAACCTTTGACGGGTGTGGTACAGGGCTTTGCCAAATGGGTCATGGTATCGCCCACTTTGATTTCGCGGCTGACTTTAATACCGGTGATGACGTAGCCGACATTGCCGGCCTGAAGCTCACCGGTATCTTGCAGGCCCATGCGCAGAATCCCGACTTCTTCCGCCGTTACCTCCTTGCCGGTGGCCATAAATTTGACTCTGTCGCCCTTGCGCAAGGTGCCGTTCATCAAGCGGATGTAGGCCACCACACCGCGGTAAGAGTTGAACATGGAGTCGAAAATCATCGTTTGCAGCGGGGACTCAGCGTCGCCTTTAGGCTCCGGGATGCGGTCTACGACGGCAGCCAGGATTTCTGCGATACCGATACCGGTGCGGCCCGAGGCGGAAATGATGTCCTCGCGTTTGCAACCGATGAGGTCAATGATCTGGTCCTGCACATCCTCCACATTCGCGCTTTCCATATCCACCTTATTCACAATCGGAATGATTTCCAGATTGTGGTCCACAGCCAGATACAGGTTGCTGATGGTTTGAGCCTGAATACCCTGCGAAGCATCCACGAGCAAGAGTGCGCCCTCGCAAGCGGCTATAGCCCGGCTCACCTCGTAGGAAAAGTCCACGTGGCCAGGGGTATCAATCAGGTTGAAAATATACTCTTTCCCATTGGCAGGGTGTACATAGCGCATCTGAATCGCATGGCTTTTGATCGTGATGCCACGCTCACGCTCCAGGTCCATGTTATCCAGCGCCTGGTCTTGCATATCCCGCTTGTTGATCGTGTGGGTGTATTCGAGCAGACGGTCGGCCAGGGTGCTTTTGCCGTGGTCAATGTGGGCAATGATGCAGAAGTTGCGGATATTTTGCATTCGTGCGGGTTGTGTAGTGGACTGGTTGATTGGTGATTATCAGATTGCGTGAAACGGGCTGGGGCAGGTTCTGTTTACAGATATTTCAATTTTGGCGCGCAAAGGTAGTTTTTTTTGCCGTTGGCGATGGGGTGTTGGCGACACAGCTAACAGGGAAATTTTGACCCAAGCCTTGCAGTGCTCCGGATGTGCTTCAGCATTCATACCCGGCTGGTCGTTTACTACCCCGGTTTGGATCCGCTTTTGTCAGATTTATTTCAAAAAAAATTACCATTAAAAATTTAAGTGTTTTAACAACTAAACTCTATAGCCTTTGTTTAGATGTCGTTCTTTCATTTTTAAACACGTTAAAACATCATGGCAACCACCAACTGGCAGCTCGATCCTGCCCACTCCGAAGTCACCTTCCGCGTCCGGCACCTCGTTATTGCCACAGTATCGGGCAAATTCGACAAGTTTTCGTCCACGGTAAGCACCGAGGGTGACGATTTCACCACCGCCAATATCGAATTCCAGGTAGAAACCGGTTCGATCAATACAGGGGTGGAAGCGCGCGACAACCACCTCCGCAGCGACGATTTTTTTAACAGCGAGAAATTCCCGCTCATGTCCTTCAAATCTACCGGCCTGAAAAATAACGGCGGCGAATACCAACTGGAAGGCAACCTGACCATCCGCGATGTGACCCAGCCGATTGTGCTGAACGTCGAATTTGGTGGCACGGCGGTTGACCCGTACGGCAACCACAAAGCAGGTTTTGAAGTAACCGGCAAAGTAAAGCGCAAGGAATTCGGTCTTCTTTGGGATGCCCTCACCGAGGCCGGCGGCGCTGTCGTGTCGGATGAAATCAAAATTCACGCAAACGTGCAGTACGCAAAAGCGTAGGCGCCATGGCGCCATACCAGACCTGCCACGTTTCAAAAACATGGCAGGTCTTTTTATTTTTCGGGACATTGGCCAGCAGTGCCGGACATGCAGCAAGCGGAGGAATTTCTGCACCATGCATGCGTTAGGAAATACCTGTCGCAGTCCTGCGATGCCTCCCTCTGCTAAAAAATACTGCCTGCCATGCCGAAATATCCGCTTGCAATTCGCCCACTTGCACTTTGCCTGCTTGCCTTTTGCCTCTTTTCCCTCCCTTCCACTGCTCAGTCCATTTTTGACTCCCTGCGCGTGACGCACCGCACGGAGGTATACTTTGCTTTTGGAAAATATGATCTCGACGGCGGAGCTATTGCCGCGATGGACTCGTTCGCCGGCACCTGGGCTGCGCTGCCCAATGCCGCCCGGGTGCGCATCACCGCCCACACGGATTCAGTAGGTAGTCTGGGAAATAACCTGGCACTCTCGCAGCGCCGGGCGCGTGCCGTACAAACAGCCCTGGAACAGCGGGGTCTGCCGGCCGATAACATTCAAATTTCGTACTTCGGCGCACGGCGCCCCGTGGCCGAAAATGCTACCGAGGAAGGCCGGCGGCGCAACCGCCGCGCAACCCTGGAAATACTGACCGAGATCCCGATGGCGCCGTATTTCGGACAAGTAGCGGACAAGAACACCAGCGCGGGTATAGCCGCTACCGTGCATTTTTCTACGCGTACGCTGCGCGATTCGGTGATGACGGATGCAGAGGGGCGGTTTTCGGTACGTTTGCCAAAAGACTCTATAGTAAAAACAGAAGTGTACGCCAGGGGCTACTTCTTCGAGTCGGTGATGCAAAAGATATATGGTACTCCGGAAATGATCCGCCGGATGCAGGCCGAACCACTTGTAATCACCCTGCCTACTGCCCGATCTGGCGAAAAAATGGCGATCAAAAACCTGTTTTTTGTAGGCGACGAGGCAGTATTGCTAAAAACCGCAGAGCCGGAGTTGCCCAAGGTGCTCAAGTTCATGCAAGTAAACCCCGAACTTCGGATAGAAATCGCCGGACACATCAACAACCCGCTCAAGAAACCCGAGGAATTGGAGAAATGGGAGCGGGAACTTTCCGTCAAACGCGCCAGAGTTGTGTACAATTTCTTGCTTAAAAGCGGCATTGAACCCGCGCGTATGACCTACAAAGGCTACGGAAATTCCGAAATGCTCTTTCCTACTCCCGGCGCACCGGAAGATCAACAGGCACAAAACCGGCGCGTGGAGATCCGGATTCAATAAGTTAAGTTACCGACCAAACGGGTGCGTGTCTTCGGTTACTTTGGAAACACATACTGCCGCACATCTTCCTCGCGCACCGTCTGGTCGCAGAGGATGAGCAGGCGTTCCACGACATTGGCCAATTCGCGGATATTGCCGCTCCAGCTGTACTCCTGCAAGGCGCGGATCGCATCGGGCGAGAACGTTTTGGGCGGATGCCCGTAGTCGTCGCTGATACGGCGGTTGAAGTGCTCGATGAGGAGGGGGATATCGTCGCGGCGTTCGTTGAGGGAGGGCACTTGGACCACGATGACTGCCAGGCGGTGGTACAAGTCTTCGCGGAAGCGGCCGCCTTCAATTTCCTCGCGGAGGTTCTTGTTGGTAGCAGCCAAAACACGCACATCTACCTTGATTTCCTTGTTATCGCCCACGCGGGTGATTTTGCTTTCCTGCAAGGCGCGGAGCACTTTGGCCTGTGCGTCGAGGCTCATGTCCCCGATCTCGTCGAGGAAAAGTGTGCCGCCGTCGGCCTGTTCAAACTTGCCGGGGCGGTCGGCGATAGCGCCGGTGAAAGAGCCTTTTTTGTGGCCGAAAAGTTCGCTTTCGATCAGTTCGGCGGGTATTGCGGCGCAGTTAACCTCCACCATGGGGCCGCCGGCGCGGTTACTTTTTTCGTGTATCCAGCGGGCTACGAGTTCCTTGCCGGTACCATTTTGGCCGGTGATGAGCACGCGGCTTTCGGTGGGCGCTACTTTTTCCAGCAGGCGTTTGATGGCCACGATGGGCGCACTCTCACCGATCATGGTGATGCCTTTGCTGCCGCTTTTCACCTGTTTTTGCAGCACGCGGGTGGTGGTCACCAGTTCGGATTTTTCCATGGCATTGCGCACCGTGATGAGCATGCGGTTGAGGTCCGGCGGCTTGGAGATGAAATCAAACGCGCCTTTTTTCACAGCTTCCACGGCGGTATCAATAGTGCCGTGGCCGCTGACCATAATGACGGGCGTTTCGGGCGAGAGGATTTGCAGGCGCTCAAGCGCTTCGATGCCGTCCATCTTGGGCATCTTGATATCCATGATGATGACGTCGTATTTCTCGCGCTGCACCTTGGAAACGCATTCCAGGCCGTCGGCGGCTTCTTCCACGTCGTATTGTTCAAATTCGAGGATCTCGCGCAGGATGCGGCGGATCGGCATTTCATCGTCAACGATTAAAATTTTTGCCATGCGTGTTGTTCGGTTTCGAGTGTTAGGTGAAGCAAGGGGGCACAAAGAAAGAAGGTATCAGCCGAAGTTGTGCCTTTGGAGGCGGGGGAATTTTTTGGGAAAAAGAGAAAGGAGGCCGGGGTGGGCCTCCTTCTCGTGGGGTTAATGGTTGGTGTTATGCAACAAAAAGTGCTTGGCGTGTTATACGCGTCATTGCAGTACGATAAATTGAAGAGATTCCGATACGAGAGTTTCTCCCTAATTTTGCACGCTTATGTTGGCTATCAGCGATTTCATTTACGACTTGCCGGCGGAGCGCATTGCCCGATACCCGTTGACTGAGCGCGATGCGTCCAAATTGTTGCAATGGCGGGCCGGCGCGATCACCCACCACGTTTTTCGCGATTTACCCGTGCTGCTTACAGGCGGCGAAACGCTTTTTTTTAACAATACCAAGGTTATCCCGGCGCGGATGTACTTCCGCAAGCCCGCCGGCACCCTTGTCGAGGTGTTTTTGCTGGAACCCGAATCGCCGCACCTTGTGGAATTGGCCATGCGCAGCACCGGCCCTGTGGCGTACCGCTGCATGATCGGCAACCTCAAGCGCTGGGCCGAAGGAACGACCCTGGAGCGCGACCTCGGCACGCCGGAACACGGCCCCTGCATCTTGCGCATCACCCTGACCGACAAGGCGGCCATGTGCGTCCGCTTCGAGTGGGACGGCCCGTTTCCGTTTGCCAAGATCATCGAACTGGCGGGCGTGGTGCCCATCCCGCCGTACCTCAACCGCGCCTCAGAAACCCTCGACCAGCAGCGCTACCAGACGGTGTACAGCAAGAAAGAAGGCGCGGTGGCAGCGCCTACGGCGGGCCTGCATTTCACGCCCGCCGTGCTGGAACAGTTGCAATCCCGCGGCATCGCGCTCGAAGAACTGACGTTGCACGTGTCGGCGGGCACGTTCAGTCCGGTGAAAACCGAGGACGCCCTGGCGCATGCTATGCACAGCGAGCAGGTGGTGGTGCGGCGCGGGACAGTGGAGGCGCTGCTGTCGGGGCGTACCGTCGTGGCGGTGGGCACTACCTCCATGCGGACACTGGAATCTTTATTTTGGTTTGGTGCCCTGCTGCTGCAAAATCCCGACGCACCCTTTGTTGTCGGCCAAACCTTGGCCATGGATATGCCGCCCGATCAAATCCCGGACAAGCAATCATCGCTGGAGGCCGTGCTTCGGTATTTTGACCGTACAGGACTTTCTGAGGTGTACGGCAGCACCCAAATCTACATTGTGCCGGGCTACCAGTTCCAAATCTGCGAGGGGCTCATCACTAATTTTCACCAGCCAGGCAGTACGCTCATGCTGCTGGTAGCGGCGTTTACCGGCGGCGATGCCTGGCGCGACATCTACCGGGCTGCTCTGGAAGGCGACTACCGGTTTCTGAGCTATGGGGACAGTTCGCTGCTGTGGCGGAGGGATTCGGCCGGTTGAGTGTGGTATTGACGATATTTTTTGCCTATGATTCACCCATTCGTTGCCGTCTGTACGAACTTGTTCGTCTGACGGCAACGAATAGCCACCCTGAAATAAGCAAGGTTTTAAAAGATCGCATTAACCCGTTCAGGATTCAATTTTCGGGGAAAAGGGCCTTTGCTGTCGCATACATTAAAGGCAACCCACCGGCGGCAAAGTTGCTGATTACATAGTTGGCCTGCTCGAGATCCAGCGAAATCACGAAAAGAAGAAAACTCCCATTCTTCCGGGTTCTGTACTAAGCCGGCATTTACGGGATTGTCATGGATGTAATTAAAACAGGTCAAAGGATGGAAATCGGCAAAATCAGCAGGGAATATATTGTCCGTTTCATCAAAAGGGAAGGCTTCTGTAGACAGGCATTTTGATTTTGTTCGCTGTCTAAAAAGTGAGCCTGTCCGTTTTTCCTGATAGTTGATTGCCCGGCAATAGGAGGATTCCAACACTTTGAAACCATGGCTAAGGCGGGTCATCTCATTTCCGCCTGCCCGTATTTTTTCAACAGACAAAGGAGACGTGCCAATCAACAGGTGGAAATGATTGGGCATTAGGCACCAAGCCAAAATTTCGCATACGGGCTTTAAATGTTTGTTTACCTTTTCGAGGAAAAGCAGGTAGTTTTCTCGTCGAAAAAAGAGTTGTTGCCTGTTGTTGCCCTGGTTGTATACATGATAAAGATGGTAAGGCTCGAAGATCATAACTACAAGGTTTTGTGTGTTATACTGTTCTTTTATTGCAAATATGCCAGTAGCATTTGCGCGTCTGCAAGGGCGTAAGCAAATAAATTTTGGTAGACGGCGGAGTATGCCGTCAGACGAACAAGTTCGTACAGACGGCATACTCCGCCTCAGATGAACAAGTTCGTATAGGCGGCATACTCCGCCGTCTGTACGAACTTGTTCGTCTGACGGCGAGTGCGGTTCGATTCCGATATCTATCTTTGCCCATACATCGTAATTCACACCTCCACATGCCACAATTCGCCCACCTCCACTGCCATACCCAATACTCCCTGCTCGACGGAGCGGCATCCATCCCGGCGTTGTTCAAAAAAGCCAAGGAAGACGGCATGAAGGCGCTTGCCATCACCGACCACGGGAATATGTTCGGTGCGTTCCAGTTTGTGGCCGAAGCCGCCAAACACGAGGGTGTAAAACCCATCGTCGGCTGCGAGTTTTATGTGGTAAACGACCGGCACCGCCGCACCTTCACCAAAGAGGACCGCGACAAACGCTACCACCAGCTTTTCCTTGCCAAGAACCCGGAAGGCTACAAAAACCTCGTCAAACTCTGCTCCCTCGGCTATATGGAGGGCCTGTACGGCAAATACCCCCGCATAGACAAAGAGCTGATTCTGCAATACCACGAGGGCCTCATCGCCACCACTTGTTGCATCGGCGCCATGGTGCCGCAAGCCATCTTGCGCCGCAGCGAGGAAGAGGCCAAAAAGGAGTTTGAATGGTGGTACAACATCTTCGGAGAGGACTATTACATCGAAATCCAGCGCCACTCCATGGAAGAGCAAGACCGCGTAAACGAGGTGTTGCTCCGCTGGGCCAAGGAGTACAACGTGAAGGTCATTTGCACCAACGACTCCCACTATGTGGACCAAAAGGACTACAATGCCCACGATATCCTGTTGTGCATCAATACCGGTGAAAAACAAGCCACGCCGGCTATCCGCGAATTTGCTGAAGAAGGCACGGTGATGAAAGGCGGGCGATTTGCCTTCTGGAACGACCAATTCTACTTCAAAACCCAGGCGGAAATGGGCGCGTTGTTTAAGGACGTTCCGTTCGCCCTGGACAACACGATGGAGATCGCAGACAAATGCGAAACACTGAAACTGAAACAGGATATCCTGCTGCCCAATTTCGTCATCCCGCTGGAGTTCACCAGCCAGGACGAGTACCTGCGCCACATTACCTTCGAGGGGGCTCGCGATCGCTATCGAAACATTACAACGGAAATCGAGGAGCGGCTCAATTTTGAGCTGCACACCATCAAAACAATGGGTTTTGCCGGCTACTTTCTGATCGTCGCCGATTTCATTAAAGCCGGGCGCGATCTTGGTGTGTTTATCGGCCCGGGCCGCGGCTCGGCAGCCGGATCGGCAGTAGCCTACTGCATCGGCATTACCAATATTGACCCCATCAAGTACCAGCTGCTGTTCGAGCGCTTCCTTAACCCCGATCGCAAGAGCATGCCCGATATTGACACGGACTTCGACGACGAGGGCCGCCAGAAAGTGCTCGACTATGTCGTGCAGAAGTACGGCCGCCAGCAGGTCGCCCAGATCGTGACATACGGTACCATGGCCGCCAAAATGTCCATCAAGGACGTGTCTCGTGTGCTCGATCTGCCGCTTGACCAGGCCAATGCCCTCGCCAAACTCGTGCCCGACAAACCCGGTATCTCGCTCAAACGCGTGCTCACCGCCCCTATTGACGGCGACGGATCGTTGCGCGACAAGGAAGGGCTCCAGTCGGACGACATCGAAAACGCCAAAAAACTACGCGAACACCTCGCCGCCACCGACACGCTCGAAGGACAGGTACTCCGTGAAGCCCTCGTGCTGGAAGGCTCCGTGCGCAACACAGGCATACACGCCGCCGGCATCATCATTGCCCCTAAAGACCTCACGGAGATCATCCCGGTGTGTACATCCAAAGAGACTGACCTGCTCATCACCCAATACGAGGGCAGCATTATCGAGGATGCCGGGGTTATCAAGATGGACTTTTTGGGCCTCAAAACCCTCACTATCATCCGCGATGCCCTGCGCATGATCGAGCAAAACCATGGCGTCAAAATTGATATTGACACCATCCCGCTTGACGACCGCAAGACCTACGAACTCTACCAGACCGGCGCCACCAACGGGACCTTCCAGTTTGAAAGCGCCGGTATGCAGAAGTACCTGCGCGAGCTCAAGCCCGACAAGTTCGACGACCTCATTGCCATGAACGCCCTGTACCGGCCGGGGCCGCTGGAATACATTCCCGACTTTATTGCCCGCAAACACGGGCGGCAGGCGGTGTCGTATGATTTGCCGGAAATGGAGGAGTATTTGAGCGATACGTTCGGTATTTGCGTCTATCAAGAGCAAATCATGCTCCTTTCTCAAAAACTCGCCGGCTTCTCCAAAGGCGACGCCGACGTGCTCCGCAAGGCAATGGGCAAGAAGCAAAAGGCCGTGCTGGATAAAATGAAAAGCCAGTTTGTGGAGGGCGCCTCGGCCAAGGGTATGCCCAAAGACAAACTCGAAAAAGTGTGGACGGACTGGGAAGCCTTCGCCTCCTATGCCTTCAATAAATCGCACTCCACCTGCTACGCCTTCGTCGCCTACCAAACGGCTTACCTCAAGGCCCACTACCCTTCCGAGTACATGGCCGCCGTGCTCACCCACTCGCAGGGGAATATTGAAAAAACCACCTTCTTCCTCGAAGAATGCAAACGTATGGGCCTCGACGTGAAAGGCCCCGACATCAACGAATCGGGCGTGAACTTCTCCGTCAACAAACGCGGCGTGGTGCGCTACGGGATGGGATCGGTCAAAGGCGTGGGCGAAGCCGCCGTGGAAGCGCTGATCCTGGAACGCAACCAAAACGGGCCATTTGCTAATATCTTCGACTTCATGCGCCGCATCAGCCTGCGTACCGTGAACAAAAAAGTCATGGAATGCCTGGCCTTTGCCGGGGCCTTCGACGAGATACCACCCTTGCAAGGACAAGGCGGCGGCGGCGCGCGCGCCACATTTTTTGCGCCTTCCGACAAGTACGAATCCTTCATTGAGCACCTGATCAAATACGGCGCGGCATACCAGGAAGACAAGGTTATGTCGGTCAATTCCCTCTTTGGCGACCTGTCCGACTCCGTGAGCATTCCCGAACCGACGATCCCCAAGGTGACCCCCTGGAACCTGCTCACCATGCTCCAGCGCGAGCGGGACGTGATCGGGATTTATCTCAGCGGACACCCTCTGGACGACTACAAGTTTGAGGTCGAAAACCTGACGACCTGTTCCCTGGACCGCATCGAAAATTTCAAGGGCCAAAAAATCCGCATCGCCGGATTCGTCACTAAAGCCGAGCATCGCATCAGTCAGAAAGGCACGGGTTGGGGCCGGTTCACGGTAAGCGATTACTCCGGCAACCTCGAAATTGCGCTATTCAGCAACGACTATGCCCAGTTCAAGCACTACTTCGAGGAGGGCAACTGCATCTTCATCACCGGTACGTACAAGCAGCGCTACAACAGTGACGAGTTCGAGTTTCGTCCCGAAAAAGTCGAACTGATGGAGTCTGTCGGCGGATCTCAAATTTCCGCCGTCACGCTTCAAATTCCCGTGGAACTGCTCACGACCGAGTTGCTCGACCGACTCGACCACGTGTGCAAAACCCACAAGGGCAAACACGCGCTCAAAATGCGTCTCGTGGACCGAACCAACAAAAACGCCCTGGCTTTCTCAGCGCCCGACCGCAAAGTGAACGCTGATTCGGATTTTGCGATGGAAATGGAAAAATTGGGTGTGGAGTGTTCGGTGGGGTAAGATGTACGATGTCCCAGATAGACAAAAGCATGTCTTAATGCTCCCGCAATCAACAATACTTCCCGCCCTCTCGCTTGGTCAGCGGCGACACCCGGGTGGTATCCAGAAAGTGGCGCACAGCCTCGGGGTTCGTTTTGGAGTACTGCCGCAGCGCCCACCCCGCACCTTTTTGCAGGAAAAACGCTTTGGAATCGGCTACTTGCCGGATGTACCGAAAGAGTAGTTCGGCATCCGTTTTTTCCTTGTAGGTCAGTTGAAAAATAAGGCAAACCCGCTGGAGCCAAAGTTCGCCGGAGGCCATCCAGCGCTCGGTTATGGGCGGTATGAGTTCGGGGTAGCGCTGAAAATGCGCGCCCACCAGTTTGGCCGCAATCCAGTCTACAGAATCCCACCAGGATTTTTCCAGAATCATTTCCTCCAAGAAGTGAATGAACTCCGGAGGCTGTTTTTTTAGCATTTTCTGCACACTCTCGATGGCAAAGTACTGCATTTCGCGATGTTCATCGTCGAAGCACAGGCGAACGAGTTCCTGCAAGGCAGGACCTTCGGGTATGCCGTGGGTGCGGTGTATCTCCTTTGTCAGGGCCGTCCACGCGGGCATTTTCAGGCCAAAATATTCGAATTGCCGGCGCATGTAGGCCATTTGTCCCTCGGCGGTAGCCGGGTCGCCGTGGGCGTGAAAGGTGTCGCGGACGAGGCGATAGTAGTCTGCGGGTGCGAGCATGCTGGTTTTGTTTTGTAATGAAAAGGCGCGGCGCCGTCACTCTGCTCGCGCGCCCAAATTCTGCACCCAGTACGGTCCGGCTTTGCCGATACCCATGTCTCGGTAGCCCGGATGCATCAGATTGTGGCAGTGTCCTTTGCTGTTGCGCCAGCCTTTAACCACGGCCTCGGCGGTGGGGTGGCCCATAGCAATGTTTTCGCCCGATAAGCGCCACTTGTATCCCGCGCGACTGATCCGGTCGGAAGAGTCGCTGCCGTCGCGGCTTTCGTGGCTGAAGTAGCGGCGTTTGTTCATGTCCTCGGCATGTGCCTGGGCGGCGGTTCCGAGTTGCGCGTCCAGGCGCAGAGCCGGAGCGGGGGGGAAGCGTTTGCCTCCCGGGCACCGGCATCCGGAGGCGCGCAGGGTGTTTACTGCATCCAGCACCACCCGGGCAGTGGCGCTGTCCGCCAGCATCGGGGTATCGTGTTCGGAATGTTGTGTGTGTCGGGGCCACCAGGTGATGGTAAAAGCGCAGGTAATGAGCAAGATCAGCGTTTTCATACGCATGCTAAACGTCTTATTTCACATTCAAGTCCATTCCTGCATAGAAACCTAAATCCTTATCCCGAAGCAATTTTGTCCAAAAAGCAATCTGTCCGGTGTGGTACGAGTAGTGTTCAACCACGTGCAGGATAATACCCATTCCGGAAAGCCGGAACCCTTGCACGGAACGCTCGCACAGGAGGTTTTCTGCGTCGGCACGGGCAATCGTCGCGTTGGCTTGCTCCACAGTTGCCAGCAGTTTTTCCAGCAGGGCTGCCTTGTCCAAACCACCGCGCGCGGCAAACTCCGCATCCCGTTCGCGTACATCCTCGCTGCCGCCGAGGGCGGAAATGGCGTATTGGCGGATATTGCCGCACAAGTGCAGAATAATGTTGCCGACGCTGTTGGATGCTGCATTCGGGCGTTCCCAAAGGTCGCTTTCGGGCAGTTCGCCAAGAGCAATTCGGAGCATCCGCGTGCTTTCTTCCATGCGGTAGATGGCTTGTTCGCGAAATTCAGTAGCGAGGTCTTGGTGCATACGCGGTTGTTTTTAATAAAAAAGGCAAAGTGCAAAAGGCAAATTTACAAGTGTTGCTTGTTGCCATTTTGCGCTTTGCCTTTTTATTATACAATTTAACGCACAATCACTTTCCGTACATACCGCTCCTGTTCCAGGCCGAGTTGCACGAAATACACGCCCGGTGCGGCGCCTTCGAGGTGCAGGGGGATCATTGTTTTCCCGGCGCTGGTGGGCGCATTTTGGGTGCGGACGGTGCGGCCCAGCGCATCGGTCACGGTGAGCGACAAGGTTTGCGCCTTATCGGTACGAATAGACACGGTGAACATGCCGCTGCCTGGGTTGGGCATCACTGTCCATTCCGGCTCGCCGCCGGCAAGTGTTGTGGTTCCAACCGGCAATTGGCCGATGATGGTGATGTTGTCGAGCAGCACCCGGTCGCCGAAGCTGTTGGTAAACGTGTCGCGTTCCGGGCTGATACCGGTATGGGTCTCAAAGCAAAGTTTCACGGTGCCGCCCACATAATCGCTCAGGTTTTCTTTGCGGCTTTTCCACTGGTCAAAGCTGGGTGTGCTGGCTTTGTAGGTGGAGCTGATGGGTTCGCCGTTGGCAAGAACGCGCATAGCACTGCCGTAGGGGGCGTGTGTGCCGAATGTTTTGAGATAGTAAAAAGAAAACGATTGCTTCAGGTCAAACTGGAGCTCGGCGGAAGCCAGTCCGGTCAGGTCAGCGCACAGGCACACCTGCGAACGGAAGCCCGGGTTGAGGTCCCATACGTTGGTGATGGTCGGCACCAGGATCGCGCCGTCGGCAAAAGCGCCTGGCAGGTCGCCGCCGGTGATGCGCAAGCCCGCTGCTCCGGTACGGGCGGCATCGGGTGAAATTTTTACATCTGTTTCCGAATTGCTGGTGATGAACAACGAGTCCAGCGGTGCATCAAACGGTGTTTCAAACGTAAGGATGTCCGAGCGGACCATGGGCACCGGGTGTACGACAAGGAGGCTGTTGAGGCTGTCGTTGGCAGCGATGCCGTCGGGGCCATACTGCGCCCACACATTCAGGTTGTAACGCCCCGTAGCGGAGAGGTCAACCGGTTCGGCAAACGTATGTTTGAACGACTCCCCGGTGTACAGCACAACGGGTGTTTGTACAATTTCACTGATCGGCGTTTCGCCGTTAACGCTGTAAAACAACGTCACGTCGGTGCCGGCTGGCAGGGAATCGCAGCCCCAGAAACCCACTTCGATCTGCGGGTTTTCGGTGTTGAGGAAACATCCGGAAACGGGGTGTGCGGCATCCAGCAACCGCACGTCGGTATTTTGGCCCACAATGCTTTCGAGGAACATATCCGTAATATCGTTGTCGGCGTATGGGTCGGCCTCGAATTTGGCCCAGCAGCGGATGTGGTAAAAACCGGGGTTGATCAGTGCTGAAGGCGGCACGGCGAAGCTGAAACTGACGACTTCGTTGAAAGTCAGCGGAGCGGCCAGCACGAGCGTATCCCACACGGGGGGCAGGTTGTCAATCTGATACGCCACCGGGATTTTATCGCCTGCCAGCAGGTCCGAGTTGCAGCCGGCATAGCGGAATTGCACAGTGAGCGGTTCGGAGCCGGTGAGGCCGCAAACGACGGGGGCCGGTTCGAGGATTTGAACGGCGTTCAGGTCGTTGGAGCGGAAAGGCTGCCCGACGCCAACGGCGTACCAGGCATTAGCCGTTTCGACAAAGGGTTCCGAGCAGGTTCCGAACAGGTCTTCGGCAGCTTGCAGCGCGCCTTCGCGGGCATCGGCGTAATTGGACAGCACGACGAGGTAGTACTGCAGGTTGCGGAACGCGATATCGGCAGCCACCTCAATGCCTTGACCAGTCACGGTATAGGCATCGCCGTTGTCGTTGGTGCCGCTGCCACCTTCCACGAGGAGGTAGAACCAGTGGTTTTGAACACTGCTGTTGCTGTGTACGCCGCCGTTGTCGCCGGTTCCCGTTACCCAGTTTTGGCCCTTGTATGTGCTCGGGTGGTTCTCTGTTTTTGGGTTGGCCATGTTTCGGAACGGCGAACTGGAGATTTCTTCGCCGATGAGCCAGTTGGATTTTTCGGGTCGTGCCCAAAACTCCGTGGCAGCGCCGAAAATATCGCTGAAGGCTTCGTTGAGCGCGCCGCTTTCGTTGCGGTAGCGGAGGTTTGCGGAGAAATTGGTAACGCCATGCGTAAACTCGTGCGCAACGACATCAAGTGATACAAACGGGTTTGTACCGCCTCCGCCGTCGCCGAAACTGGCCCAGGAACCGTTCCAGAAGGCATTTTGATAACCGGAACCGTAGTGCACGAAGTTGATCAGTGCCATGTTGTTGCCATCCAGACCAGAGTGGTCGTGGAAATTCTGGAAGTAGTCATACGTCATTTCGGCGCCCCAGTGGGCATCGGTAGCGATTTCATCCTTGAGGCCGTTGACGTTGTCCCAGTAGTTGTCCTCGTCTGTAAAGTCAATAGCGGCATCAAAGTCAGTACTGCGTTGCATATTGTAGGTCTCGATGCCGTTGCCGCGTGTCGTTTCCACGAGGCGGTATGTGTTGTCGGGCATTTGTTCCGTGATAATGTCGCGGGTACTGCTGTAATATGTCTCGGCGGTTCCGGGTGTATTTTGGTGGCACGACAGGTCCACTGCTTCCAGCAGGGAGCCGTCCAGAGCGCTGATGAATATTTCCTTGCGGGTTTCTGCCGGTTGCATGGTATGCACGATGAGCCGCCAGGCTATCTGAAAATCGGCAGGGTCATGCGTGAAGCCGGGGGCCACCAGCACCAATTCAGGTTGTGGTTTAAAGGTGGCATTCGGGTCGTTTTTGATACGGCGCAGCAGGGCCTCTGCGCGTGGGGATTCCCAGAGGTAGCGTTGCGCGGGAACGTGCTGGAGGGCGCGTTGCAGGGCATCGCCGGCGGGCACGGATGCTCGTACATCGGCTTGGAGTCCGCGTACCAGTTTGCCGTTGAGTGTGCGTACGCGACCGTCTTTTTCGTGCACGAGTAGCTCGCCGCCATCCACCTGCACGCCCTGGTGGTACTGCTGGTAGCGGTGGTGGGTAAAGCCGAGCGCATCGGTATCGGTGCGGTACAGCACGAGTTCGTCCCGTTCGGTGAGACCAAGATCAGACTTGTGCTGGCGCACGAGTTCGGTAGCGGAAATTTGTACGCCGGGGCGCATGGTCAGCCAGTCGGGGTTGTTTGACTTGGCGTAGAAAACGGTTTCCCGTATCGGGGCGCCATTGGGGTTGGTTTGGGAAAAAATGGGAGCAGCAGCGAGCAGCCACAAAACAGCAGAGTAGAGCAATAACCTCATGGGCGGGTACGGGTATGGTTTAAAAAAAATGATGTCATTTAAAGGGAGAGCCATCAACGGCGAACCACAAATTTCCGCGAAATCTGCCAATTGTCGGCGCGAAAATCCAGCCAGTACAGTCCTTCAGGCAGACTACCGATGTGCAGCGTCCGCTGTTGCTCCCCGGGGCCGGCGTATTCTGCCGGGGTGTGCAGCACAGCCTGTCCGAGCGCATTGACAACCGTAGTAGAAAACCGGACAGCATCGGGCAGGACAAATTCCACGGTGATTTGTTCACCAGCGGGGTTTGGGTATAGCAATACGTCCATAGGTGCGGAACCGGGTGCGGACGTTGCAGTGGTGTTTTCCACGCTGAAAGCCCGGTCTTCGTACGCCCGAAATGCACCACCGGACAGCAGGGGGGTGAGCGGGTCGTCGAGGTTGTAGAGGCGATAATATCCGTTGCCGTAGGTGCAGCACATCCCGTCGCCGTAAGCATCCACAAAATGGATGGAGTAGCAGCCAGGGCCAGGCAGGGTTAGTGTATCCCGGAGCAGGAGGTTGTTGCCGTACGCGCCGGGGCCACTCGTGATACCGGTGAATTTCCCACCGCCATTGGGGCCCACGGCCTGGTTTCCACCAGAGTCCAGCACGTTGTCTTGTTCGTCGCGCAGCTCCCAGTAGGTTTCGGCGCCGTACTGGTCGGTGCGAATCTTGAGCAGCACTTTGTGGTCGTTGAATCCCTCGGCGAGGGTGAAATTTTCCGTGTGCGTATTGTTCGCCGGATCGTCGTCGGTTGGCGTGTAATTGACGGAAGTGATTTTTGTTTCGAGGGTGCCGCCGCTATTCACCCAGTGTTTGTCGAACGCAATGGGTACTTCGCCATAGAGCCCGAGGTTGCCGCTCCATTCGATGGTTTGCACGGCGGTATTGTTCCAGTGCAGGGCAATGGTAGCCTGCGACAATGCTTGTGATCCCAGGTTGATGAGGGTAAACGCGGGCTGAATTTCCAGATCGTCGCAAACTTCTCGAAGTGGCGTTCCTGCGGAAAAATCAAAAATACCGGTATTGCTATTGCCGGAAGCTACCGGGCAGGTCTGGGCTTGCGCCCAAAGATCGGCAGCGCTCCATTGGCCCACTTCGTAGGCTTTTCGGTTTGGGCAAATCACAAAAATGGTCGGGAAGTACTTGACCTGAAAAGAATCGGCAATTGTGTGGTTGTTAATAATTGGGAATGGTGTGCCGGATACCCAGCTCCCGGGCGTGTAGTTGTTGCAGCCGGAGGAACCATACAGGCAATTCACATTGGTTGCCGGATCACCTTCCACGAAAAGCACCATGGCTTTGTCGTCACCGTCCGGGCCGTGCTGATTGTAAAAATTATGCACGGCGTGGCCGTTGTGGTACGCCCAGCATGGCGAGCACCAGGTGGCCGAAATTTCCAGCACCACCACCTTACCCTGTTCCAGCAAGTCGTACAAGTGCCACGACTGTCCGTTCAGGTCGGTCGCCGTGAAATCCGGTGCAATAGATCCGGAAGGCAACTGCGCCCGCAGGTTCGCGGCCGTCAGCAGCAAGAGCGCGAACGCCCAGTGTTTTCTCATTGTTTTTGCTATTGGCATACAACGCGGCTAAAAAAGCCAAGTGCGAAACAAAATTAGGGCAGGAGTTCCAGCTACCTTGCCTACCTTTGTTTAATTATTACACAACTTGCTAAAAACAGACACTTGCTCATGAAACGTTTCTTTACTACTCTGCTGCTGCTCGTCAGCTTCTCTGCCTTTCTTTCTGCTCAATCCACCTTCAGCGTAAGCTCCACGGAAGTGTGGACTATTGCTCCGCATCAAATACCCGACGTCGAAGGGCACTTCACAATCACGAATACCACCAATGCCATGCAGACTATCCGCTGGACGCGTTCTATTATGAACATCACCAACGGTTGCGAAACGCAGGTTTGCGATATAAACCTGTGCTACCTCGCGTCGGTCAGCACCCGTACGTTCGATTTGGCTGCAAATGCCTCGGGAAGTATCATCATGCACTTTCTCAACTGGGACAGCATCGTAGGCGCGTCCGGCGTGATCCGGCTCACAATGTCCAATGTAAACGTTCCCGCAGACTCCGTTACGGTTACCTACCTCTTCTCTTCTCCGCTTTCCAGCACGGACAACCCGTTGCCGACAGCCAATGTGAAAGTATTCCCGAACCCGACAGTGGACTATTTCCAACTGGAAAATGCCGATGCAGTTAGCAGTATCCGCCTCCTTTCCCTGGACAGCCGCGAGGTGGCGCGTTTCACCGCTAACCCGGGCGAGCGCTACTCTATCGCACAGCAACCTGCCGGCACCTATATCATGGTGTTGGAAGACCAGCAAGGTCGCGCATTCCAGGCGGCGGAAATCGTGAAGCGATAATACCGTCCGACGGCCACAAAAAAGTCCGCGTTGCGCAGCAACGCGGACTTTTTTTATTTAAGTGCCGAGACTGAATTAATTGATAATTGAAACTCGGTCTTTCTAAGCAATACTTCGTTATTTTTTTCAGCCGTAGCGCTGCTATGACTTCAAAAAATGCCTTGTCTTGCTCCAAAATCCCTTCGCTTCATTTTATCAATTAATTCAGTCTCGGCACTTATCCGTACAACTCATAGTGTATTTGCGCGCGGTCGTAGCCCAATTTAACCAGCAGGTTGGCCACCGCCTCGTCTATCATATTGCTCCAGCCGCAGAGGTAGAAGGCCACATCGGGGCGTTTGTCGGCGTAATGTTCCAGATAAATTTGATGCACATATCCCCGGTAGCCACCCCAGTCGGGCTGGCGGGAAAGGGCTGCGTCGTACCGGAAGCCTTGTAATGTGCGGGCAAGTTCCTCAAACTCGGCTCGGTACAGGATGTCGGCTTCGTTGCGGGTACCGAAGATGAGGTGGATGTTCCGGTGTGGCTTGTTCGTCTGTTGCAGGTCGCGTAGCATACTGCGAAACGGCGCCACGCCCGTACCCGTGCAGATCAGCACCAGGTCTTTTTCGATATTTTCCGGCAAACAAAAGGTGCCCTCCGGGCCCTTCCAGCGCAGACTGCTGCCTTCCCGTACCTCGTCAAAAAGATAGCGTGTAGCCAAGCCATCAGGCGCCCGTACAATACAGAGCTCAAGCAGGTCGTCTGCCGGCGCACTGGCGATAGAGTAGCTGCGCCACCGTTGCAGACGTTTTTCGCCCACGGGCAGGTCCATGGTGATGAATTGTCCGGCCCGGAAATCCGGGCGCTCGGCATCCGGGGTTTCCAGCCAGAAGCGGCGCACGGTCGGGGAGGCCTGCTCTATTTTTGTGACGATGCTGTTGTACCAGATAGGCATGGATGGATTTGGCGATTCAGGTCATTTTTTAGTTTGTGCCTTCCGGATTCCGGTCTTCCGGGTCAATTTCCGGTTCGGGCAGAAGTTCCGGATCAGATTGCGGTTCAATCTGCGGTTCCGCTTCCGGTTGCGCTTCGGGCTGCAGTTCGGGTTCCGGCTCAATCTGCGGTTCCGGCTGTGGGTTATTCTCCACGACCGGCGCTGCCGAGATTTGCACACCGTGTTTTTTCAGGTACTCCTGCACGGCATCCTGAATATCATTCGCCATAGCCGCTTTGTCGTTTTGGCGGGTCACCTCGGCCCAGCGGTTGTTTTCGCCGGCCATGATACCTTCGGTGCGCGTCACCAATTTGGAATAGGCGCTTTCGCTCGACAGGTCGGCGTAATCTCCGCTTTTACCCATGAAATACGAAAATTCCTGGCGGAGTTGTTCAGCAGTCATGCGGTAGTCAATGTAATGCTCCTGGCTTTTGTGCAGTGAATTGAGTCCCTCCAGGATAGCGATAGCCACACCTGCCGCACCGACGAATAATTTGATGGCAAGGTCAAAGTACACGTTGTTTTGTCCGTCGCCAAAGTTCATGCCGATGAGGCCTACGAGGAATGGTATAGCCGCCGACAGAATGATGACCCATCGACGGGAGTTCGCCCATTGCTTCTTGAAAAAACCACTTTTATTGTCGTACCACGTGATCTGGTCGCCCAAACGATTGATCAAAAAATTGCCAAAGTGCGGAGGAGCGTCGGATGTGGCGGCAAGGTATACGCGCAACATTTTGATGGGATCGTACCCGTCTGCTTTGCCGGCAGGTGTTTCGGAGGTCGGTGTGACGGTCGGGTTGGGCATGGTTTTGCTGTTGAAGGGTGAATGAATCGGACAATTTCAGGCCGAAATGTAATACGTTTGTTTGCAATAAATCCGAAAATTCCCGGGCAAAACGCATTGCACACTACTGGACATTTTTGGAACGAGACCTTCCAGGTTTTCAAAACCTGGAAGGTCTCGTTCCAAAAATGTCCAGTAGTATGGACGCATTGTCTTGTATTGATTTTCCCGCCTGCTTTTTTTACAACACCATTTCTCCGTACTGCATACAGGTCTCAAATCCTTTTTGCTGAAAATACCGCACCATGTCGGCGGGTGCTTCGGTGCCGGCGGCCAAAACAAAATCGCCGCCCCAGGCGCCGAGGCTTTTGACCACGCCGGGAAAATCGCCGAAGAACAAGTCCTGTGCGCGGGGCAGGTCGAGTGCACGGCCAATGAGCCGCTCGTGTTCGAGCAGGATTTCACAAAAATCAGCCAGGTTTTGTGCGCGCAGGCATTGGAGGGTCAGGTCGGACACCGCATTGATGAGGCCGGAGTTGCCTTGGGCGCGTTCGCGATACCTGCGGATACCTGCGCGGCTGTCCTGCTTTTTTCCAAGAAAAACAAAAAACAACTGGTCGGCAAACGGCGGCGAAAAGTCCACGCGCTCCGCGTGTGGAACGTCGCCATCAAGGTGGTAGAGCAGCGGCCCGTCGGCGAAAGCGCAAGCAATATCATAGCCGGATCCGCCGAGGGTTTCGAACAGTACGCGATACGGATCGGCTGTGGCCCAACGGCCCAGTGCAGCAATGAGTGTGCTGCTGGTACCAAGCCCCCAGGCGCGCGGAAAGTCGGTGCGGGTGTGCGCGGACCAGCCGGTTTGGCCATCGAGAAATTGCGGATTTTGCCGCCGGCAGGCCTGGAGCATCTGCTGGAGGCGTTGCGCAGTATGCTCGCCGCTCGTGTGCAGCAGGTGGAGATCGGGCAGGGAAAAAGTCGCCTCGAACCAGGTTGTTCCCGATTCATCGGTACTGATCCAGTGCAGGATTCCCGGATCGCCGGGCGCCACCACCAGCGTTTGTCCAAAGCGCACCGGCAGGGCCAGCGTCAAGGCGCCGTCGAGCACGGCGTATTCGCCCGTGAGCAGGAGTTTGCCGTGTGCGCGGAGGATTGTATGCATGGTTGAGGGGGTTGAGAAAGGTTGAGAAGGTTGAGGGGGTTGAGGAAGGTTGAGGGGGTTGAGAAGGTTGAGGGGTGATTAGCTAACATGCTTTTCTGAAAACCCGACACTGCGCAGATGTTCCCAAAACGCCGGATACGATTTGCCGACTACACCGGGGTTTTCCAGTTCAACAGGGCTGAAAAGTGCCAACGGCGCCAGTGCCATCGCCATGCGGTGGTCGCCGTAGGTCGCGAAGCGGGGCGGGGTATTCCAGGCAGCTTTGCCGTGCAGGCGGTAACAACCCGGCGCGTGGGGTTCCGGTTCAAAACGCACGCCCACTTTTGCCAATTCGGCGGTCAGAGCGGCACAACGGTCGGTTTCTTTGATGGCCAGTGTTTCCAGACCCGAAAAAATACCCGGCACACCCAGCCCGGCGCACACAACGGCTATGGTTTGAGCGAGGTCGGGACAGTCGAGAAAATTCCATTGGAAAACATCGGGCAGCGCAGTCGGGCCGGATTTGTACAGCCGGACGCTTTGACCGTCCGCCAAAAATTCGGAGACCACACCAAACGGCGCCAGCATTTGCGCCAGCACGCTGTCGCCCTGCCAACTATCCCGGGATAGCCCGCGCAAAACCAGATCGGCCGTATCGGAAAACGCCGCCATGGCGTACCAGTAGGATGCCGCCGACCAATCAGCCTCGATGGCAAGCGCGCGCGGGTGGTATCCGCCCGGTTGCACGGCGATGCTGCCGTCCGTTTGCCAGGCCACTTCCGCACCAAAATACCGCATCAGCTGCATGGTCATATCAAGGTAGGGCCGCGACACCATACCGCCTACCGGAATCAGTTTCAGCCCTTCGGGCAAATACGGCCCGATAAGCAGCAGCGCGGAAAGAAACTGGCTGCTCACATGGGCATCCACGCGTACCTGGCCGGCAATTTTTATCTGTTGGTTTTTACCAGCTACCTGTTGAATTTTAAGCGGCGGGTAACCTGTGGCGCCCAAATACGCCATGTCGAAACCCAGAGAATGCAGCGCTTCCACCAATGGGCCGATGGGCCGCTGGAGCATCCGCCGCGAGCCGGTGAGTACACGGGCGCCGGGCTGGAGTGCCAAATAGGCCGTCAAAAACCGGAATGCAGTGCCGGCATCTCCCGCGTCGTACACGTCCGACGGGTGTTGCAAGAGCCGGAGTAAGGTGGTTGTGTCGGTGGAGGTGGACAGGTTGGAAAGTCCCTGTGCGGGATTGGCGCCGGCCAGGGCGCGGATGATAAGCGCCCGGTTGCTGATGCTTTTGGAGCCGTCGAGCGCAAGCGTGCCGCGGAGAATTCGATTGGATTTGGAAAGGCGCAGAATTTCCATTGGGCAAAGATATGCCGTTGTAATCCTGAAATTGGCCGCCTACCGTGTATGCACCGCGTTCAAAAAAAATAAATGGAGGAATGCTTGTGCTGCCTACCTTTATTCCGTCGGGGTGGGTTGAGAAATAACAATCGGTTCCGACTACGCTACCAAAGATGTAAAACAGCGCTTATCTGTCATGACCTACTCGAAAACAATCCGGGCGTTTTGTCTCGTCTCCGCCGTGCTTGCCGTCGCCACAAGCACCGGGCAAGCCCAAATCAACAGTTGCCCCCTGGAAAAACAGATTGAGCCGACCATACAGTTTCGGCACCTTTCCAACACGCCAACGTCGGTGTACAGCAACTACTACGAGTTCTGGCTGGAATGGCCCGACTCTGCCACTACCTGTCACCACAACCCGCCAGGCCCGATCAATCCCGCCCAACTGCAGCAGCCCCGCTGGGTTTATTTCTGGAAATTTGGCGACCAGACCTATAGCGCCGACAGTATGCCGCGCCATGCTTTTCGTAACTCGGGCGATTTTGATGTCGAAGTAGCGCTCAAACCGATCTATTCCGACGACCACGACCCGTTTAAAAAGCCCAAAAAACGAATTGGTGTACCACCGTCCAATCCACCACTGGACAGCATATACAAGGATACAGTGTACAGCATGATCCCCAATCCCGATGCCAGCCTTCAGTTGGTGGCCAACTGGGGCGCCTCTCGCCCCACGGGCACCCTGACCCTGGCCATCACCTATCGCGTTCGCTCCCAACAACCTGCCTCCGGGGAAGTGCGCTTGCTTCATGCTGACGGTTATCTGGAAATCGTGGGGGTAGAAGGTGCTCCGGGCGAAGGCAACCGCGTCACCATACCCGCAGACGAACAAACACGGGAAAGTCTGGTCGGCTACGCGTGGCCGTTCAGCAACCTATCCAGCCAAAGCGGCGAACGGACGATCTTCGTGGATGTGCGCGTACCGGAAAACATAGCCCGGCTTATCAATGATACCTCCAGCGTACAATGCCCGGTGGTCGCGTCTATCGGACACAACGATGGAATAGCCGGAAACACCCCGAAACAAGGGCCATCGAACAATACCGGTTTTAAAACAGTATTTGGTGTTTCTGCTGCCGACGGGAGCGACGGGCTGGAGTCGCCCTATGCCACTTCGCACAATTTTTATGAAGAAAAAAGCGCCTCGGTAACGATCAACTGGGCCTCCGACCCCAACTACATCCTCGTATCACCGGCTATCCTCGCGCCGGGTTCAACCAACCAGTCGCTCCGGTATTCCATTCATTTCCAAAATGACGGCTCGGCTTCGGCCACAGATGTGGACGTGAAAGTGGGCGCCGATCCGCTGCTGGCCGGCCCCGGGGCATCCTCGCCGATCCGCGTGCCGGGATGCTTCATTTTTACCCCCGGCGCCGATACGATGCTCTGGACGACAAAGACTGTCATTGGAGACCCTACGTGCAAGATCAACGGTGTGGGCGATGCATACGCGCTCGGTTTTTCGGAGGATTACACCTGGGGGCAGGTGCATTACGACATACAGACCCGATCCGGGTATGTGCTGAAAATCGGCGACACCATACGGGCACAAGGCAAGGTGCGCATGGGCCCCACCACCGAAGCTACTGCCATAGCAGTGGTGCCGGTTGGCATCCCGGCTTTTTGTTATCCCGGCCTTTTGGGTTTGAAATATACCCGGCACTTCGCCAATGACGCGCACCGCAGCGGCTGGGGGCTGGCACTTACCCTGCGGTACGGCCTGGGCAAGGTTCAAAACCCCGGTTTTGAAGCGCATACCACCGGTTTGATCAACAAAAAGCATTTTCCGACCTTCTGGTGGCAGGGTGAACTGGGGTACGGCCAAACGCGCTGGCTGCCGGGTACGGATAGTTTTTTCGTGCGCCACCTCGATGTCACGCCCGTTATGCTCCGGTTCATCGCTCGAAAACCGCCCCTCCGCTTTGGCAGTGCAGCCGTGCAACGGGGCTGGGGTTTTTCGGCAGGCTATACCAGCTCATACCTGTTCAGCAGCAGCCGAAACGGCGCGGACGATCTGGCATTCGACCAGCTTTCGTTTGGCGGCCGCCTGGATCACTCTCTGTCCGTCTCCGCCGATTTTCTGAACCTGATTGGCCATCCGGGACTTTCCTTCGGGGTTGGCTGGCGCTGGAGAAACTCCCGGATTTCCGGTAACCGCGAATGGTACCAGAATGCGTTTGTCTATGCTCACTACACGTTTTCATACCGCCTGCGCAAAGAATTTGGCTGGATAAACTAACTGCTTGTGCCAATTAGGAGGAGTTTCGAAACAACCATCTGCTTCTGTCTGCTGCTTGCCCTGAGCGCATGCAGCGAGTCGTCGCCTGTCCTTTTGTCAAGCGAGCCGGCAGTGCTAACTGCCGAGGACTCGGTGCGGTTGTCTCAAAAAGCTGCTGCCCTGCTGGAACGGATACAGGCAGATGGTACGCCGGCCGAGCAGGTGCCGCAGTTGCTGGATACCGTGCTCGCCTGTTACCAAAATCTGCAACAACCCGCTGCGTGGGTGGATGCCTTGTGGCTGTACTGCGGACATTTCAGCGGACAGGGAGATATGCAAAGTGCCCATGATTTGTTGGAAAAGTCCATTCGCCAGGCCTGGTGGGGCGAGGACGGACAGAAGGGGCGCCTGTATTTTTGGCAGGGATTTATCCTGCGCCGATTGGGGCGAAACTACGCCGCTGTGGCTTACTTGGAAAAAGCCAAGATACTGTCCGAACAACATGGAAACGTCGTGGAAGGAAACCCCGCCGGCCCTATTTACAAGACGCTCGCCAACATCAAAACCCGTCTTGGCGAAAACGAGGAGGCTGAAAAACTTTTCCGGGCAGCCCTCGACCTGCTGCAAGCGGACACCATCCCGGACCATGCAATTTCAAACAGGTTTACCCAGGCGGATATTCACAGCGACCTCGGGATAGTGTTCCAAAATGCCGGAAACCCGGGGAAAGCCCTCGATGCGTACGAGAACGGCCTGAAGGTTTTGGAAAACATGCAGGTGCAAGACCCTCGGGCATTGGCAAAACTGGCCAACACCCGGGGAATGTTGCTTTCCAACAAAGCCGGCGCCCTGGCACTGCTGGGCCGCTGGCCGGAGGCGGACCGGATCGTACACGTCGCTCTGAGTACCTTAAACCCCGATAAGATCAACTACCGTTTCAGCGCGCTGAACGTCCTGGCGGATATCCAGGAACAGGCCGGAAGCGCCGCGCTCGCCCGGCAAACCCACGCGACGGCGCTTGCGCTTGCGCAGGAATCCGGGGACGAGGTGGAAACCCGCGAACACGCGAAACTACTCAACACCATGGGCTGGACGGCCTGTAGTCGGCAAGATTACCAAACCGCTGCGCAACACGCCCACGCAGCGCTGCACTTGCTGTACCCTAATCTGCCGCCCGATGACCTGCGCCGAAATCCCGACCCCGCAATTTTCGATCCCGCCCCGGAAAACACCGTGGCCGAAGCGCTGGATTTGAAAGGGGAGGCATTGTGGCAATTGTACCAAGCGACCGAAGAACCCGACTGGCTCCGGCAGGCAGACAGCGCCACGGCACTTGCTATCCTGATGATGGAAAATTTGCGTGATGCAGCCGTTTATGAATCTTCCAAACTGACTTCCTCCGGGCAAAGCCGAACGCTGTTTAGCCGCATGTTGCGCATTTTGTATGCCGAACAGGTAGCCGGCGACGAAACGGCCGCACGCAGGGCATTTGAGTTTTCTGAAAAAAGCAAAGCGGTCTTGCTCCATCAAAAAGTGGCTGCTGATGCCGCGCTAAAAGCGGCAGACGTGGCGGATTCCCTGATTCAGCAGGAGCGCGACCTGAAAGAACAGTGGGCACATCTGCGCAACCAGCTCTTTCAGCGTCAGGTGATACAGGAAAACCCGAACGATTCCATCGTTCAAAACCTGAACAAACGCCTGTATCGAATCGAGGAACAGCAACGCAACTTGCGCAAAAGTATCACAGACCGCTATGCGTTGTCGCCCGACGGGCGCGATGCCAAAATCGCTTCTGCTGCCGATGTGCAGCGCCGCCTGCTCCGCGACGGCGAGCGCTGGATAAATTACTATACCGATCGGGACAGCGGTTGGGTCTATTTGGTATCCGTGGACAAAAACAGCGTTGGACTGACCCGCCGACCCTATCGAGACGACGCGGTACAGGCTTTTCTGCAACTTTTCAACAGCGCACAAACGGCCGAAAACCGCTCCGGAGATCCGGTTTTGTGGGCCGAGTTTGCACAACAAAGCAGGCAACTGTACGAAACCCTGGTGCTGCCGGCCTTGCCGGCCGGCAGTGTCCCCCATCGGCTCGCCCTCTCGCCCGACGGCGCGCTGGCACTACTCCCCTTCGATCTGCTTTTGTGCCGGCCACCGGCGCCGGATGCGCCGATAGATTATTCCAAACTGCCCTATCTGGCACTCGAAAGCCAAACCCGGTTGTCGCCCTCGGCTTCGCTGGACCTGTTTTACGCCGACCGACCCCGTGGAACACACAAGTGCGCCTACATCGGTTTTGCTCCGGACTATTCCAGCAGCGTACTGGGGCAGGTGGTGTCGGGAGCAAAAGTGGTTCAGGATGCTGCCGAGACATTTAAGGGCCAGGCTTATGTAGGACAAAGCGCGCGCTTGGATACTTTTCTGCAGCAGGCCGGCGGTTATGCGATCCTGCATTTCCACGGCCACGCCGAAGCGTCGGACTCTTTTCCCGACTATTCGTGGATGGCATTCACCGGTGGCAAGCCCGGATCGCCGGCACACCGACCGATTTCCTATTTGCCTTTACCTGCCGGGCAGGCCCGTACGCTGGGGCGCCGGCCGGGCCGGATGCCGGTTGGCGAACTGGAAAATTGCCTGTTTGCCCACCAAATATACCACGCACAGCTTGGCGCCGATCTCGTGCTGCTCAGTGCCTGCCAAACAGGATTGGGTAAAATCGCGCTCGGTGAAGGCACATTGAGCTTGTCGCGAGCATTTCAGGCCGCTGGTTGCCCGGCCACAGTAATGAGTTTGTGGGAAGTGCGCGACGATGCGACGGCGGAGTTGATGCGCGTGTTTTTAGCAAACATTCGCGCCGGGCAGGACAAGGACGAAGCACTGGCCAATGCCAAACGAACCTACCTGCAAGCGGCTCCCGATGCTTTTCCGTACTACTGGGCGGGGTTCGTGCTCACCGGCAACACCGATCCGGTCCAGTTGCCCGGCAATTCGTGGGTGCGCTATGGCCTGTTGCTGCTGCTTTTATGCGGTGGCGCGGTGGCAGTTGTGCGCAAGTTTATCAGCAAATCCGCGTAAAAATTCCTACTCTTGCCGCCAAATCCCGCAATCGTGCAAGCAAAAAAATCCTACGGACAACATTTTCTCACAGACGACAGTATCGCGGCACGCGTGGCCGATGGCCTGAAACGCTCCGGCGAAACCGGGTTGGTGCTGGAAATAGGGCCGGGTACCGGCATGCTGACCAAGCACCTGCTGGCCCACCGGGATGCCTATACGCTCTATGCCGTGGAGGCCGACCGCGACATGGTGGCTTATATGGAAAAGCACTATCTGGAGCTGCACGAACGCCTCATTTTGCGCGATTTTTTGGACTTTGATCCGAAAACGGTGTTTGGCGACAAGTCTTTTTGCCTGATTGGTAATTTCCCGTACAACATCAGTACGCAGATTCTTTTCAAAATGCTGGAATACCGCCAGCAAGTCCCCGAACTGGTCGGGATGTTTCAAAAGGAAGTGGCCGACCGTGTAGTGGCTCCTCCTGGCAACAAAGTATATGGCATCACCAGCGTACTGCTTCAGGCGTATTACCACACAGAATACCTGTTCACCGTGGAACCAGGGTCGTTCAACCCGCCGCCCAAAGTGCGCTCGGCGGTTATCCGGCTTACCCGAAAAGACAATTTTGAATTGTCTTGCGACGAAAATGTTTTCCGGCAGGTGGTGAAAACAGCGTTCAACCAGCGGAGAAAAATGCTGCGAAATACCCTCAAGCCCTTTTTCCCGCTCGAAAAATTGATGTCAGATCCATTCTTCGAACAACGTCCCGAGCGTCTCGGCTGGGAAGACTACGAAAAACTGGTTCGAGCGATGAGCTCTATGAGTGATGAATCTCTACGTAACTCATAGTTCATCGTTCATCACTCAAGTTCATCACTCATAGCTCATCACTCTTATGGCAACCTATTTTGATCTGGTTTACGCTGTGACACGACAAATTCCGCGTGGTCGGGTGACTACCTACGGAGCTATTGCAGATTTTTTAGCCTTGGGTGCCGCTCGTATGGTCGGCTGGGCGCTGAACCACAGTTTTGATGAGCAGGGGGTGCCCGCGCACCGCGTCGTGAATCGCAAAGGCGAACTCAGCGGACGCAACCATTTTCCTACACCCACTATGATGCAGCAGCTGTTGGAAGCCGAGGGTGTGCGCGTGGAAGACAACCGGGTCGTGGATTTTGACAAGCACTTCTGGAGCCCGGCAGAAGAAATAGAGCTATAAAGACAAAGGGCGAGTTTTGCCGATTACCCTTTGACTGTTGCCTTTGCCCTTTTTCGAAAGTATTTTAGCGACACCAGAAGCAGGCCGAAAGACTCACCATCCTCTTTGGTCGTCTTGGCGTGGTGGGCGCCATGCGCGCGCAGAATGCCTCGCGAGTAGGTGCTATCCAGCTGACGGAACCACTTGAACCGCTGATGGATATAGACATCGTGGATCAGGAAATAGGTGAGACCGTACAGCGAGATGCCAACGCCGATGAAAAGCACCCAAAAATTCGGAGTCATGCCGCCGATCATATAGCAGAGCATACTGGGAATAGCAAAGACCAAAAAGAAGCGGTCATTTTTTTCAAAAAAACCTTCTTTCTCGTGCTTGGGTTTGTGGTGGTCTTCGTGCCAGTTCCACAACCAGCCGTGCATCAGGTATTTGTGGGTAAACCACGCCATAAATTCCATACCGACGTATGCGGCGAGTGTAATGAGTACGTAAAGCAGCCAGGTTGCCATAATTATGGTCGAATGATTCTGTTGATTTTATTAAACACAAAACGGTGCGAAAAAACGGCTTTTTCGACAATTGTGGAGCTCGTGAGCGCACCCTTTAACAGATCGCGTTTGCTAAAGTTTAATGTGGTTTAGGCTTTTTTGCGGGCTTTCGGCAAGCAAAACCCGTCACGCTTCCATCCGCAAGAGCTTGTTTTCGGGGGCCACGCTCAGGGTAGGAGAATGGTTGTGTAGGGGGGGGCCATGGAGTATTTGTTCATACAACCGAAGGTAATCGCGGGCCATTCGTTCGGCAGAAAAGCAATCACGGGCGTATTCGGTGCAGCGTTCGGGGGAGAATGCACCGGCTTGTCGGATGGCATCCAGCAGTTCGGAGCGTTTGATGGATAAGCAGCCGAACTCGGAAAAACAGGCATCCACGTGGCCGGTCCATTTTCGATTGTCGGTGTTTGTTTTGGGGCACAAAAGTTCGGGCAGGGCGCCATACGGCGTGCCGAACACCGGGCAGCCGAAGTAAAGACTTTCGATTACGGGCAACCCGAACGGCTCGTGCCAAAGAATAGGGAAAAGGAGTCCCTTGGAGCCGTTGAGCAACATATTGCGCCCGTCGCGGTGGAGTACGCCGTGAAAGCGGGCGCTGGGGCTGAGGGTGATGCGCAGGCCCTTGCGAAAATTGACCCGCGATCCGCCGATTACATGCACCCGCGTACCTGCCCGTGCCGCCAGATCAATTGCGCCCCGCACATTCCGACCGCCCCAGGCGGCATCACCGAGGAAGTGAAAATAGTTGCGCGGAAAATCCAGCAGCGCCTCCCCGTAATCACGGAAATCCAGACCAGGATAAACGAATACCTCAGCACCGTGTCGGGCGGCATGGCTGGCCGAGAGGAAGACCGTGTTTGGGTCAAAAGTTTCCGCCGCAGTACTATTGTCAAAATTGGTAATCAGATAGGGCTTCCCAAGGGCTGACAAGGCCTTCTGTGGTGGACGGTAAAAAAAATGAACCAGGTCCACATCCGCTGGTATTTGTGCTTCGAGCGGCTTTTTTTCTTCCAAAAACAGCACCGGTGCATAGGTACACGTCGACTTTTTTTTCACCAAAAGTAGTGGCTCGTGCCCCATTTCATGCAACTGGCGCCCCTGCCACCACAGCACGCGCTCCGCATCATCATAGTTTTGAGTGGGAATTTGGCTGTTCAGGACGAGCAGTATTTTCATGGCAAACAAACGTTAGGATTAAGGCTTGATTAAGGGTATCGAGGGCGTGTGCAAATGTGCGACATCCAACAGGCTTGCCAAAAGAAAATCCCAACCTTTGCGCTGCTATTCGTAGCAAAGTGCCAAGAGAGCGCCCGTTCGTATGGGCAAAACAAACCACGCACCACCATTCATTTTCGCTATGACCTACCGCGAGACCCTCGACTACCTCTACGCTCAGTTGCCGATGTTTCAGCGCATCGGCCCTGCCGCCTACAAAAAGGATTTAAGCAATACGCTGGCCCTTTGTGCCCACCTGGGCAATCCGCATGTACGCTTTCCCAGTATTCATGTCGGCGGCACGAATGGCAAAGGCTCGGTGAGTCATTTTCTGGCGGCGCTCTGCCAAACAGCCGGCCTGAAAACAGGCCTGTATGTCAGCCCGCACTACCGCGACTTCCGTGAGCGCATCAAGATCAACGGCCAGTACATACCCCGGCAGCGGGTGGTAGAATTTGTGGAAAAGCACCGCACGGCAATCGAGGCGATTCAGCCCTCTTTTTTCGAACTCTGTGTCGCCATGGCCTTCGATCACTTCGCCCGCGAACGGGTAGATATTGCCGTAATCGAGGTGGGGCTTGGCGGGCGCCTGGACAGCACCAACGTCATCACACCTTTACTCAGCGTCATCACCAATATCAGCTACGATCATCAGAATCTTTTGGGCGACACCCTGCCGCTTATCGCCGGCGAGAAGGCGGGTATCATCAAGCCCGGCGTGCCCGTGGTTATTGGCGAGACGCACCCCGAGTCGGCTCCCGTTTTTTTGAAAAATGCGGAGGAAACAAACTCGCCGATCATTTTTGCCGACCAGCATTTTCAGGTTTTGGAAAAAGAAAACAGTGGGTGGGAGACTGCCGTGTACGATGTTTTTCAAGACAAAAAACCCTATTTGGAAAACCTTCTGGTGGATGTTGCCGGGCCGTTTCAACAAAAAAACCTCGCTACGACCCTACAGGCCTGGGAGGTTCTTTTGGAAAAGAGTCTGCAACCCGAAATGGCAGGAGTGCTTGCAGCGCAACTCAAGACTCAAGACTCAAGACTCAAAATACTTGAAGCCCTATCCAAAATTCGCGACCTGACGCGTTTCATGGGCCGCTGGCAGGTCATCGGGCGGCAGCCCATGGTGCTGTGCGACAGTGCTCATAATGAGGCTGGTTTGCGCACAATTTTGGCAAAAATGGCTGATTTGCCGTTCCGGAAAATCCACTTTGTGGTAGGATTTGTGAACGACAAAGATGTGGCGCCGGTGTTGGCGCTGTTTCCCCGTTCCGCGAGCTATTATTTCGCCAAAGCCAACATTCCCCGTGGCTTGGAGGCAAGTGTACTGCGCGAAAAAGCTGCCGGTGCAGGGTTGCAGGGACGTGCCTATACGTCGGTGAAAAATGCACTCAGGGCCGCCCGTCGCGCGGCGCAGCCAGACGACCTGATCGTGGTGACCGGAAGTATTTTTGTGGTGGCGGAAGTGGTCTGAATGGGAAAAGGCAAATTTGAAAGGTTCCTCAGGTTACTTCGTGCGGTTTTTGACTGCTTCGCCAAAGGCATCCCAGACGGGATCGCCTTCGGGCAGCGGAGCTTCCATTTGCATCCATTCCCCGGTGCCGGGATGCTCGAACGCCAGTCGCCAGGCATGGAGGTGAATCGAACGGTCGCGGTTGCCGCGCCGCGCGCCGTATTTCACGTCGCCCTTGATCGGGCAACCGATGGCAGCCAACTGGGCGCGGATCTGGTGGTGCCTGCCCGTGATAAGCCGGATATGCAGCAGGTGGTAACGTGCGGAACTGCCCATCAACTGGTAGTGCAACTCGGCGCGTTCAGCTCCTTCCCGCGCTTCAGTAGAAGCAAACGCCCTGTTCTTGGCGGCGTTTTTTTGCAGATAATGCACCAGCACGCCTTCCGATTCCGGTGGCGGATCCGCCACTACCGCCAGATATTCCTTTTCGATGGTATGCGCCTGAAATTGTTGTTGCAATTGGGTCATCACCTCCTTCGACTTGGCGAGTAACAAAATGCCCGTTGCCGGACGGTCGAGCCGGTGCACCAGGTGCAGTGGCTGGCTACATTCGTCCTCGGCCCACTGGAGCAGAGCGATGTCGCCGGTTTTGTCGGCCTGAGCGGGCATTCCCGCCGGTTTGTTTACTACGAGGAGCAGGGAATCTTGAAAAAGTATGGTTGGCATGGCGTCAATCGTATAGAAACGGCCCAAGGTAAGGCAGTTGAGCAGCCCGTTTATTCCAAAAGTCAAAAACTCCATACCTTCGCCCGATAAAAAAATATGAACTTAGATAAATTTCTCGTCATCGCCGGTATGCCCGGTGTACACAAGCTGATCACGACACGCAGCAATGGTCTGTTGATTGATGATCGCAAAGAAGGCCGCACACGCTTTGTGGCTACCCGTCAGAACCAGATAACCCCCTTAGGCACTGTGGCCATTTACGTGGATACCGACGAGGGCACCGTGCCGTTGTCGGAGGTTTTCCAGAAAATGCTGGACATGAAGGAGACCCTTCCGCCAGTATCCGTGGACTCCAACAGCGCAATATTCCGCGATTATTTTTCGCAAATTTTGCCCGAACATGACCGGGACCGCGTGCACATCAATGACATCAAGAAGTGCATCAAGTGGTTCAACTTCATGCAGGAAAACGGCATTTTCGAGGAGGTAAAACTCGAAGATGAAACTGCTGCTGCTGAAGCCGAAACCGCTACAATTTCCGAGGCACCTGTTGCTGCTGAAGAAACAGAAAGCCCGGAAACCGCTGCAACAACTTAATTCACGGTTACCACGCACCATGTACAAAGACAAAAAAGTCGTCGTCGTCCTCCCCGCGTACAATGCCGCCAAAACTCTGGAAAAAACTTACCAGGAAATTCCGCTCGATCTGGTGGATGAGGTTATCCTGTGCGATGATCACAGCCGTGACAACACGGCGGAGCTGGCCCGAAGTCTGGGTATCCGGCACGTCCTGATCCACGAACGGAATACGGGCTACGGCGGCAACCAAAAGTCGCTTTACAACAAGGCTCTTGAAGTCGGTGGCGATATCGTAATCATGTTGCACCCCGACTACCAGTACACTCCGAAGCTCATCCCGTCCATGGTGAATATCATCGGCGAGGATCTCTATCCGGTTGTACTCGGCTCGCGCATACTCGGTATGGGGGCGCGCAAGGGGGGTATGCCGCTGTATAAGTATATCGCCAACCGTTTCCTGACCTTCACGCAAAATCTGCTGATCCACTACAAATTATCCGAATATCACACCGGATACCGCGCGTTCAGCCGTCAGGTACTCGAAACAATCAATTACAACCAGAATTCCGACGATTTTGTCTTTGACAATGAGATGCTTTCGCAGATCGTGTATGCCGGATTCGATATTGGCGAAGTAACGTGCCCGACCAAGTATTTCGAAGAGGCCTCCAGCATCAATTTTCGGCGCAGCATGAAGTATGGCCTTGGCGTGCTGCGTGTTTCCATGGGGCATTTTTTGCAGCGTTTGGGTATCCTGAAACTGAATATGTATCGTCGAATGCAATAAGCAAATGTGTACCGTTACTTATTTGCCACTCGAAGCGGGTTTCATTCTGACGCACAACCGCGATGAGGCGCCGGCACGTTCGCCCCAACATATTTCTAGCGCACAAATCGCAGGGAATACATTGTTTTTTCCCAGAGATACCAAAGCCGGCGGTACCTGGATAATTGCAGCTCGGGACGGCCGTACTGCGTGCCTGCTCAATGGCGCTTTTGTGAAACATCAGCATCTGCCACCTTATCGCCGGAGTCGCGGACTGATCCTGCTTGATTTTTTTGAATGGTCCGATTCCGAGCACTTTTTCGCGCAGTACGATTTGGACCATATCGAGCCGTTCACGCTTCTGGTGTTCCAGTTTGGTCGGGTCACGGAGTTCCGCTGGGATGGAACTTCCAGGTGCCGGATGGATTTGCCGCCGGAGCAGCCGCATTTTTGGTGTTCGGCGACGCTTTATCCAGCGCCGGTACAGGCGTTGCGGGAGCAGGTTTTCCGAAACTGGCTCGAAAGCCATCGTTTACCCGATGGGCCCAGTTCTATGTCTTCCGCCCGACGGCTCCCATCGTCCATTTTTAAATTGCATTTAACGGGCAGCGTTGGCGATCCGGAAAACGATTATGTGATGAACCGAAGTGGACGGGTTTGCACGGTCAGCGTGACCCAGGTCGTCCAACAAAACGGCGCGCTTCGAATGCGCTATTTTGATCTGCTGGAAGGGAAACAAAATATTCGACGCTCCCGACGGCAGCTCCCAAAAACGGTGTGCTAATCTTTGTTTTTTGTACACGAAAAGTCCCGGCCAAGCATCCTTTTGCAAACTTATTATGTCTAAGTAGTTAATTTTTTTCAAAAACAGCAACCAATGGTTGTCCGCTCTGGTTAATGTATATACTTTTCGACCAAAATTTGTGTGTGCCGATGAAATATATTCTACTCTTTCTTTTTACGCTGCTCGTAAACGTGGCTGTTCAGGCCCAAAGTTCCGCGAAAGCAGACCTGACTATTTTCCCAAATCCCACGACCGAGTACATTTCGGTGCGGGACAACAGTGATGCTGTTGGATACATTGCCATTTTTAATTTGGTTGGTAAAAAAGTAAAGGAATTCGACTTTGTCAAAGGCGAATCCCTCTTTGTTGCCGACCTGCCCAAAGGCATGTATCTGGTTCAGATTCAGGACCGCGGTCGCCAGGTACTCAAAACCCAAAAAGTAGATAAGCGGTAGGTGTTGCCGCTAATATAAAATCACGTTTGCTGGGAGCGCTATATTCGGCTCGCACGCTCCTTGATATTTTTCCCTCTTTTTTAAAATTCCGTTCCGAACGCAAAGTTCGGCTTCCGTTCTGTCCAGCGCCCCCGCGTAAAATCGGGGAATGCCTGCGGGCTGCTGCCTGTAGCTATGGATGCTTCGCTGAGCGGGGTGATAGCCAGCCAGGTAGCCGCATCATACACGTCCATTTGTGGAGCGATGTTCTGCTTTACCGATTCCACAAAGTGGTGAAATACAAAAAAATCCATGCCGCCATGGCCGGCTGTTTGCGCATCGTTGCCGTAGCGCTGCCAGAGGGGATGGTCGTATTTGTCCAGCCAGGGTTTGGCCTCTTCCCAGGTATGCGCTTTGGTCTGGCCTTCGAGTAGCAGGCTTTTATTCACATCCATCCAGATCCCTTTGGTGCCCTGTACCCGGAACCCCAGCGAATAGGGGCGGGGCAGACCGGTGTCGTGTGAGAGCAGCATGGTTTCACCATTGGAAGTTTTTATGACTGTGGTAACCACGTCGCCGAGGTTGAACTGTACGGCGGCATTGGGGTGATCGGGGCCGCCCTTGGGATGGTTCGCGACGTACTCGTGGAGTCCGCGCGCCTTTGTAGACGTAGCGGTGAGGTACAGGAACCGATTACCACGGTTGATATTTGCCATCATCGCTACCGGGCCGATGCCGTGGGTGGGATACAGGTCGCCGTTGCGGTGTACGGAATGTTTGGTGCGCCACTTGGCCTCGGAAAAACCTTTTTCGCCAAATTCGACGCCGGAGTTGTAGGGTGTGACGCCATCGTTGAACTTGACTCCGCGCAGATCATGCTGGTATCCGCCCTCCAGGTGCATGATTTCGCCAAACAGGCCCTCGCGTACCATCTGCAACACAGCCATTACGTCGCGGCGATAGCACACATTTTCGAGAAACATCAGGTGCGTGCCGGTTGCTTCGTGCGTGTTCACCAACTGCCAGCACTCATCCAGCGAAAAACCGCCGCATACTTCCGTACCGACGTACTTGCCGGCCTGCATGGCAGCTACACATTGCTGGGTGTGCCATTCCCAAGGCGAGGAGATCACTACGGCATCAACCTTTTTATCTTCGAGCAAGCGGAGGTAGTCGCGGTCGCCCTGGTCGTACACCGTTGGTTTCGGCTTGCCGCTTTTTTCAATCATCTTCAAGGTGTCGGCTACCATCCGGGCATCGGGGTCGGCAATGGCGACTACTACACAGTCGTCGCGGCGCAGCGCCAAATCTACATGGTCTTGGCCGCGCAATCCCACACCAATGAACCCCAGATTGATCTTCGTGCGCAGCGGGCTACCCGCTCGACGGTGCTCCTGCACGGCAGTGTGGGACGTGGCGTTTGTCAACGTGGGTACGCCAAGCGCAGCGCCGGCAAGTGCGGTTTTTTGGAGAAACGAGCGGCGGTCAAGTTTGGCCATCTGTATTTTTTTTGGGGCTAATGTCGGAAATTCATTGGGGAGATGTGGCGTAATTTCACCCCGAAGACAAAGAATTGTTTGACCGTTGAGATGCGGAAACGCAGCGGAGTTTTTAGGAGGTGGAAACCGGCGGTTTTACCTGTGGTGAATTCCCGATATTCGCCCTCCAAAACACGCGTATCCCATGTCCGACATAAAAAATATCATTTTCGATTTTGGCAACGTCTTGTTCGATCTCGACCTCGATGCCACCAACCGCGAAATGCAGCGCCTGCTCGGCAGTCGTTACGCTGCTGCCCGGGAAAAACTCCTGGCCTTTGATGTTTTTCGCCTGTACGAGATTGGTGGATTGTCCACAACAGAATTTGTAGATGCGCTCTGCCAGGCCGTGGAGCCGGCCTTGAGTGCAGAGCAGGTAGTGGGCGCCTGGAACTCCATTTTTATCGGTATGCCGCGCGAACGCTTCGATATGCTGCTCCAGTTGCGGCAGCGGTACAGTGTTTTTCTGCTCAGCAATATCAACGATATGCACGCAGGCTGGGTTGATGACTACATGACGCGCACGCACAACCTGCCTGATTTTCAGTCCCGCTTCTTCGATGGGGTGTATTACTCCCACTTGATTCGTCTGCGGAAACCCGACCGCGATATCTACGAATATGTGTTGGCCGATGCTGAACTGCTGCCGGGGCAAACAATTTTCATTGACGACCTGGAGCCCAACGTGGAGGCGGCTCGCGCAGTAGGCATCACCGGTATTTTGAAAACACCCGATGTGGACATCATGGCCCTGATGCAGAAATATTTGGATTAGAGACAATCCCAGTCAAACAGCACCCGGCTGAAATCCCGCGCAATCAGGTCTTTTTCCCGAATAAAAAAATGCCCTACGCCCATGTCACCCCACATGAGGTCCATGCCTTCGTCGGAGTCAAGCTGGAAAAGCAGCAACATGGGATCATCGGCACGGCGCGGATCATCCTGGGTGAAATACGCATATCCACCCACCTTGTGCCCCTGGCTGCGTACGGCCCGCCCAAAGGCATCCTGCAAATCCCATTCTTGCTCGCCAAACTGCTGAAAAAATCCGGTGCCAAAGATTTGCCAAAACTGGTAGTCTGTAGCCGGCGCGACTTCCTCCGCCAGTTCAAACGTCAGCGGATGCGACACCTCCGGATGGTGGGGCAGTAGGTCGTAATCGTCGCGTAAGGGAAATTGCGTTTGCAAGGCAGACTCGTCTTGTGCCGGTTCCGGGAAAAACAGCACCCGAAACGAGTCGGGATTTTCCCCGTCGTCAAAGTCCATCCCGTACAGGTCGTCGTCATGGATGTAAAACTGGAGGATGCCCCGGTCCGGAAACGGATCCAGACGCGGCATATCGGCGAAATTCAGTTGGGCCAGAAAGACCAATGCCTGTCCGTCCGGCGTAGTCGGATATGCTGTGCCTTTGGGTAAATACGGAGATCCACCCACTTTGCTTTCCCGGGAAGTGGTAGCGCGAGCAGGTTGGGCAGTAATGCGGATATAGGGCTTGCGGGTAGCAAGCAGTTGGTCGCGGTAGGGTTCAAGTGCCGGCGGAAGGTTCAGTTGCATAATTATTCATTATTGATCATTCACTTGATATGTAATGGTACGGACAGTCGGTACATAGTCGCACCCTTATACTTGCGGCGATTTTTCAATTTAAAATAGGTACTAAACATGAAACTGTCCCTGTCCCTCGTCTTACGCCTTGTAGTAGCAATCATTTTACTGCAAACACTCTATTTCAAATTTTCCGGTGCGCCGGAAAGCGTCTACATTTTTCAAACACTCGGTGTCGAGCCTTGGGGGCGGATTGCTGCCGGCGTTGCTGAGTTAGTGGTGGCAATCCTGCTGTTGTGGCCGCGTACGGTCGGCTTGGGTGCTATTGGTGCACTCGGGGTAATCAGCGGGGCCATTGGGGCGCATCTGACCAAACTCGGCATTGAGGTTCAGGGCGATGGCGGCACGCTTTTTTGGTTGGCTGTTATTGTATTTGTTGGCAGCGCAGCATTGGTTTGGTTACACCGTAAAGACATTCCGATCATTGGCAAAAGGTTTTCATAAAACAGTACCAAGGACGGAAACTCCGAAAATAACGGATTACTGAATGATCACTTTTTGAATGGTATCCCCCACTTGAAGTTTATGCACCACATCCATACCCTGGGCAACTTTTCCAAAAATGGTGTAGCGCCCGTCGAGGTGCGGCGTAGGCGAGTGGGTGATAAAAAATTGGGTGCCTTCGGTGTCTGGTCCGGCGGAGGCCATGCCGAGGTAGCCTTCGTCGTCGTACCAGGCCATTCCGATTTCGGTGCGGATGGAATATTCGAGTGCGCCGTACCCATCGCCCCGCGGGCAACCGCCCTGCGCCACAAAGTTAGGCACCACCCGATGGAAGGCTTTGCCGTCCAAAAAGCCTTTTTTAGCCATATCGAGGAAATTGACGACCGACCCCGGCGCCCAGGCCGGGTACAATTGCAGGCTGATATTTCCCTTGGCTGTTTGTAGCACGACACGAGTAGCCTGGTTTGTCGTTGCAAGTAATTTCCAATCTATGGGGTGGTTATATGGTGGTTTCCGGAGTGCCGGTTCAGGTTTCCCTTCGAGGCACGCGATGGATTTTTCCAGAGCAATGTACGCCTCGTAATCGCGCGGAACCTGAAGGCGCTGGAGCGTATTGCGCAGCCCGGCGATCTGGCTGGAATCAACGAAGGTATTGAACTGGAGCGCCGGAGCACAAAAGCCCTCCGCAGCGGCAGCCACCATACCCGGGTCGCCGGAAGCTGTTGCTTCCAACAAATATTCAAACAAGTCGCGGCGCACATTTCGGCCGTTTTCCCCAAATACGCGGTAGAACTCAGGGTTTTTACAAATAGTTGCGATCGCCTCCGCGGCGGCGCTTTTTACGATTGGACTGGGATCGTTGTAGCCCTTGTCGTGTATCCATTTGAACTGCCAGCCAAACTCCGTCAGCGCGTTCAGGCAGGCTGCCCGCTCGTAGGGGTTTGTGGCTTTCAGGAAAAAATCGCGCAGGCGGTAGTTGATATACTCCTTTTTTTCCGGTTGCCCGAAGGCTGGAATCCACTTGTAGGAGGCCCGGTAGAGCGCGATCCGCGTGAGCCATGGCAGGTCGGGGTTGTCGCGGGCAATACGCCAGTAGTAGTCGCCATCCTGTACCTGGCCGTTGGCTATAAAAAACTCGGCGGCGGTACGCGATACATGTGCATTGTTGTCCTGCACAAATGGCGACACCAGCGCGCGCACCGTATCGTAGTCGAACTTGGCCATTGCCTGAATCAGGTTGCACTTTACGCGCCAGTCCTGTTCGGTTTTGATCACTTTGGAAAGTATGGCAAACGCAGGTTTGGTTTTGGATTTGCCCAAAGCCTTGGCAATCGCCATGCGAATATCCGGGTCGGCAGCGCGCACGAACGCGGCGGCCAGTTGCACGGCCTGGGTACTATCGGGCGCCACCTCCGGCGTTCGGGCCAGGTAGTGCGCAGCTATGAGCCGTGCGGTGCCTGGGATGCGTTCGTTGGCTACATAGCTGACCATACGTTCGGTGCCGGCTTTGTCGGTCATATTGCGCAGGGCGTAGCGGTAAATAGCCCGACACTGGCCCTCAAGAAGCAGGGTGTCGGTGGGAAAGAACGTGCTGACGGAGGCGATATGCGCCAGGTTGACCGGGCCGCCACATTTGCCGATAGCCTCCAGCACGATAGCATTGAACCGCTGATGCTGAGAGAGCGAGTCGTCTTGCCGAAAGGCATTCAGCAAAGGCAGTTCTGCGCGAGCCGATCCGATCTGCCCCAAGGCAAATGCCGCGACAATGCGGATTTCTTCCAGCGTATCCTGCAACAGGGGCACCAGTGGCTCCACAGCATTGGAGTCGCGCACCGAAGCGAAAGCCAGGGCGGCGACATAGCGCATGGTGGCACTCGAGTGGTTCAGGTACGCCAGCAAACTGTCGGTCTTGCCCGCGTCGCGCAGGTTGTACAGGTGCTGTACCTGTTTGTTGCTCAGGTCGAGGTTGATGATTTGGTTGGCCGGGCGCTGTCCGTCGGGCGGTACGCAGGCAAACAGCCCGATGAGGATGAACAAGGCAAGGGGCAAAATGTATTGGCAGCGCATATCAGCAGTTTTCCGGCAAAAGTAATAAGGTCCGGCGACAAACCAGGCTTCTACCTCACCGCCGATCCACCGCACCACTTCCCACGATATTCCCGAAAAACACCGCATTTGCAAACAACCGGTCTGTTCCGTACCAGAATCCCCGGAAAGTGGGAGCGCCCGAAAAACAGATAATTCGCCCACTGCCCACACCGCTCACTACTGCCGCCGCCGCACCCGATGCCAGTTTTCGATGCCGCTCGTGCAGGTAGCCGGCCAGCAGCGGACTGGCGCCAAACACCGCCGGTGTAGCGTACGGGTTGTTCGCAATTTCCACAAAAATGGTATCGCTCTGAAACATCGGCAGGCGCGGGCGCGTGTACCCGTAGCATAGCGGATGGGTCAGGTCCAGTTCGGCCTCGAAAATAGCGCCGGGCATACTCAGCGCACGGCGATCTTCCTCCAAACTGCCGTAGGGCCGCCGCCCGCCGGTTGGTTCCGAAGGCGTATTGCGGAATTCTACCCCCACCAGGCTCGCACTTTTTAACCAGCGCAGGGCGGCCCCCGAAGTTACCACGGTGCCGCCGGCTGTTACAAACTGCCGCAGTTTGTCGGCAGATAAACGGCTGAAGTTGCCGTTGGCCAAAACCACGGTGTTGTACCTAGACAAGTCAAGGTTGGCGAAACGCTCCGCATCAAGCAGCAGCGGCGCAAGGCCGTAGCGGGTATCGAGCAGGTGCCATGCCTCGCCGGTTTCGGCAGTGCCGGCCCCGCGGCCGGTTACCACGACCACCTTGGGTGCGCGGAGGGTGATAAAATTATTGCTGCCCAAGTCTGGTCCTTCGGGCGTGAGGCCGTTGGTCAGCAGGTGTACCCGCACATCCTGTGCGCCGCTTTGCACCATTCTGGTGTGTATGGCTGCGGCATCCAGTGCCTGCCGCTCCACCGGGATGATGAGGCTACCGGCGGCATAGTCGCGTCCCTCGGCGCGGAACGGTTTGGCCGCTACTTGCACGCGTACATTGGCTAAGTGCAGCGCTTGCAGCAAGCGCGGCAGGTCGTATCCTTCGCTTTCCACAACAAATGCGTAGGTGTCGGCGCGCGGGCTGGGTATGGGCGGTGTGTTCCAGATCGGGAGTTCCGCCAAGGCAGGTCCCTGCCAGCGCGGCTGGTACGTGCGGCGGTCGGCCACGGCCCAGTGCAGCCCGAAGGCATCGGGTAGCGTCCAGGCGGAAATATCGTAGAAAATGCTGTCGGGAAACTCCGTGCGTCGTTCAAAAATGGATTTGACGAGGCGGTAGTTCGGCTGGTCGGCAGGCACCACCCAGGCGTTGTTTTTTACAAACAACTGTTCGCCGAGACGCACATCCTCTGCCAGCGGATGTACCCGTATGCGGTGGCGCAGGAGGATTTTCAGAAACTCCCGGGTGGGCCGTCCGTGCAGGCTGTCGCCAAACAGGTAGGCGCGGGCCTCGTCTTGCCGGGCCTCGTCGAGGGCTGTTTTGAAAAAATCCCGCAGGTAGGCATTCAGATCGCCGCGCATCTCGGTGAGAGCCTGCATGGTGGAAAGGGACGTCAGTACCTGGTTTCGGATGGAATAGGGAAATGTGAGCAGTCCATTGTCGGTCTCCTGGGCACTGCCCCGGCTGCTGGCTTGCTCGAAAAGGATACCGACGCAGCCGTTTCCGTCGGGGTATGTGGAGCCTTTTCCGTAGTAGAAATCGTCGTAGTTCTCCCCGGAGAAGAACAATACTTTTTGCTCGGAAAGCAGGCGGGCATGGTATTCCCCGATGCGGGCAGTCAGTTCCTGGTTGCGGGCCGGCGTGATGGGGTGCACGCGGGAGGGCACGCCGGGCTGGAAAAAAAATGTGGAATTACTGCCCATTTCGTGGTGGTCGGTCAGTACGTTGGGCAGCCATTCCTGAAAAATACCCACGCGCCCGACGGATTCCGGTTGTTGCGCCACGAGCCAGTCGCGGTTAAGGTCAAACCAGTAATGGTTGGTGCGGCCGCTGGGCCAGGGTTCGTTGAACTCGTCGTGTGCCGGGTCGGGCAGGAGCGATTGGCTGCGGCGGCTGTTCACCCACGAAGAAAAACGCTGGAGGCCGTCGGGATTGAAGCAGGGGTCGAGCAGGACGACGGTGTTTTTCAAAAAACGCTCCACTTCGGGTGTTTGCGCGGCAGCCAGGTAGTAGGCTACGAGCAGCGCGGCGTTGCTGCCGCTGGCTTCGTTGCCGTGAATCGAGTAGCCCATGTAGGCCACAGCGGGATATGCCGCCGGATCGAGACCGGCACTCACTGCCGGGTCGGCAAGGCGGCGGCGCTGCCGGCGGATATCATCCAGACGCACATGGTTTTCCGGTGCAGTAACGGTGAGGCAAAGCATTGGCCGGTGCTCGTGGCTGCGGCCATATTCCTGTAAGGTGATGCGGTCGCTGACGCGGTCGAGTTCACGCATATATCCCACCAACTGGTCGTGCGAGACGTGCCACGCGCCAACCTCATAGCCGAGATACTGCGCAGGCGTGGGTATGGCGGGGTTGTATGGAACGGCGGGGAGGTAGTACTCCCGGCTTATGGGCTGTTGACCGTTAGCCGTTGGCAGAGCCGATACAGCGAGGAGCAGTATTGGAAAAATCAAGCGCAGCATGGTTGGTAATTTTGGGCGGGAAAGTACGGGTAATTGGCAAATGCGCTACAATTTGCTGCATACAGCCCGCCCCACGCGCTGCCCACCACTGTGCAATTCCAGCATGTACAACCCCGGCGCCCAGTCGTTCACCGAAATGCTGAATGCGCCGCCGGGCGCTTCGCCCCGGGCTACGATACGCCCCAACAAATCAAATGCACGCCACTCTACCGCCTGATCGGATGGCCATTCCACGCGGGTCCAGTAGCGCGCCGGATTGGGGCTAAGGCGAATTTCCGGCACGTATTCCGGCGACACGGCACTGGTGCTTGTGGTGCAGTCCACCAGTGTAGTTTTATGCAGCGACAAGCCGCCGCGCAGGTTGCCGGTCACCATTTCGAGGATGCCGTCGCCGTCCAGATCACCGAAGGCTACGGAGCTGCGGTTGCCGCCGTCCACGTTGCCCCATGTTTTTGAAACGACAGAAAACGGCGACTCCGAAGCGGCTACATTGGTGTAGGCCTCAACATTCCCTTCCTGCGTGCCGACAATCAACCACCGCTCGCCATTTTGCTGCTCGATAAATGTCGGGGCGCTAAAGCCCACGTCGGACGGAAATATCCGGGTGTCAATACCGCCGAGTTTGGAAATTGTGGGCTGGGTGGCAAACACCGGATTATCCGGGGCGCCCATGTTTTTGAAAAAGTTGATGTTGCCGTTGCGCTCACCCATGACGATATCCATAACGCCGTCGTAGTCCACGTCAACAATGGCGGGCGTGGAGTACGAGCCTACGTCCATGGATATCCACATCACGTTGAAATTTTGCTGAAACTGCATGGGGTTGCCGGCGCCGGCGGTATTTCGGAAATAGTACAGGGCGCCGATGTTGCTGCCTACCAGCAGGTCGCGGTCGCCGTCGTTGTCGAGGTCGCCAAAAGCGGGGTAAAAATCGTAGTCGTTGGGGGCGAAAGCCGAGAGGCCCAGCCAGTCGCTATCGGCAAGGGTGAATTGCGGAGCGGTGCTCGTTCCCGTATTGAGAAACAGGTACAGGCTGGCGTTCTGGGAGTTTCCGGGGGTGTAGTAGCCGTAGTTGCCCACCACGAGATCGAGCAGGCCGTCGGCGTTTACATCCACCAGCGCCGGGTGCGTAGCAGTGCCCAGGTCAATCATGTCGCCCACGAGGAAACGTTTGGTTTCCAGTTCAAAATAATGCCCGGAGGTGGCGGTGTTGGCATAGAACCACACGCCGTTGCGGTCGTCGTTGACGAATTTGTTGTTCGGGGCTACCAGCATATCGTTTTTACCGTCGTTGTTGGCATCCAGGTAAAAAGCGGCGGGGAACTGGGGCAGGTTCACGGAAGTGCTGTACGAGGGAAAGTTGTCGTCCTGCTCGGCCATCCAGGCATTGGCGGTTGTGCCATGGTTGATCATCATATTCAGGCAAGTAAAGGAAACATCGCCCGTGACGAGTTCCTTGTCGCCGTCGCCATCCTGGTCGTAGGTCATGAGGGTAGAGCCGGGGTGGCGGGTGCCTTCGCCGCGGTCATCCACGGGTATTTGTCCAATCAAACAATTGACACAGGTATCGGGGGCAGGGCTGAGGCAATTGGTGCAAAAATTCAGTCCGCTCTCGTAAAAGCGCCCCCAGCAGCGGTCGGTCACCTCGTATTTCAGGCTGTCCAGTCCAAAGCCTTTTTCCACCGACATATTTTTCACCAGCCAGACGTGGCCGCCGGCAGAACCGTCGAAGGTCAGGATATCAAGGTCGCCGTCGCCGTCTACGTCATCTACCGCCGGGATATCGGTATCTGCGATGAACAGATTGAGCCAAACGCCTGGAATGACCGATGGGTAATAAATAAACCGGTTGTCGCAGGTGGTGCAGCCGGGGTAAGTGAAATAAACAGGGGCAAACTTCAGCATGTTGTTTTCGTAGTATCCCCGAAACACCTGCACTTCTTGCGATCCAATAGGCAGCGATGCGCAAAAAATATCGGCAGCGCCGTCTTTGTTGTAGTCGCGCAGCACGGCATAGTCCAGCAACGGCGGAAAGTTGCAGGCATACTCCGGGGCATAGCGGTAGTTTGTGGCGTTGGCGGTACCTTCGTTGAGAAATGTTACGAAAATATCGCCCGCCCGGTCAAAGGCGACGAGGTCGAGTATTTTATCGTTGTTCAAATCAACGGCAGAAAACTGGGGGGCGTTCATTCCGCCGGCAAACGGGTATTCCAGTACTTTGCCGTTCTGAATCACCGGGAACGTCATGGGCTGGAACATTTGCTCCTGCGCAGTCAACAGTTGGGTCAACAACAGGCCCAAAAGAAGGGAGAGGTTTTGTACACGCATTTCTATTCTGTTTTTGTGCCGCCGGTAGGCCATCTTTAAGCAGGTGATGCTGCGAGTCAATTTTTTACCGAACCTGGATTTTTCAGGATTGCGGGCAAACCTACGGGGATTTTCCGCGCACCCCGGGAAAGAATGCGCTCCGCGCAAATCACAGACAAAACCTTCTAACCCTCTAACCAGAAACCTTCTAACCATCAGAAACCAGAAACCTTCTAACCCTCAAAAACCACCTCCACCACGTCCTCCACTTTCAGGCCCAGCAGCGTGGCTGCCCGGCCCATATTCACCGCTATTTCAAGAAAACCGGCGCTGTTGAACAAGCAGAGCGATTCGCCAACCGGCACATCGCAGTAGTTCCGGGAGAGGCGTGTGATGGCATCATTCCGTTTAAAAAACAACGAAAAAGGGCGATCCTGCACTATTTTTTCAAAGGTATCCCGGCGGATATTGACCAAGGCATTTTCAAAATTGTCAATGTGAATTACCGTTCCGCGGATGCGGGTTGGCATAATAACGGGCCGCAGGTTGATGCGCTGGAGCAACGGGCCGGCGGGCGTGCCGAGTTCCACAAATGGCAACCCGGATGCGAGGTGCGCCGCTGCGGCAGCAAAGATGTTTTTTACCGGAAAATGTACCGGCTCGGCATCGGGCAGCGCCCGCACATCGGCGTCGGGGAGGTGCTCAAAAAGCAGCGTGAGCAAGCCGTTATCGGGGACAAGGAAAAAATGTCCGTTGGCGCGTGCTGCCACGAAACGAAAATTGTCGGCATACACGCAATTGACCCCGATCAGGTGGATTGTACCTTCCGGAAATTCCGGATAGGTATTCTGGACCACAAAGGCCGCTTGTACAATGTCGAATGGCTTGATTGCGTGCGAGATGTCAAGCAGCTGAGCGTCCGGACATGCACGCAGCAACGCACCTTTGAGGGCGCCGGCGTAGTAGTCCTGTGTGCCGAAATCAGTTGTAAGCGTAAAAAAAGGCTTTTGTGCCATCGAACTTTACCGGATAAATTCTTGTTGGGCGACTTGTTTTTCACCCTACTTTTGTAGGAGAAAATCGAAACACAAAAGTATGGACAAAGCATGGAGGCTTGGCGTATTATCATTCTGATTATCAGAAAAATAAAGGCCACTTTCTCCCGCTGCTGCAAAATCAAAACTAAAATTTGAGCGAAATCATTCTCACCGTCGAGGGCGTAGACCCCGTTGAGCTCTACGGCGAAAACAACGCAAAATTAAATCTGCTGCGCAAAGCCTTCCCGGATGTCACGATGACTTCACGGGGCAACAGCCTGAAACTTACCGGCGAAAAAAAATTCACCCAACCGGCCAAAGCTAAATTCGAAATGATGGTGCGCTACCTGCGCGAGCATCAGGAACTGTCTGTCCAAACCGTAGAGGACCTGCTCGGCGGCGAAAACCCCTTCGAGGTGCGTATTCCGGTGAGCGGCGACTCCAGCAATGCCATCCTTTTCGGGCGCGACGGTCGGCCCATCAAGGCCAAAACACGCAACCAGAAACGCCTCGTGGAGGTGTGCGAAACCAATGACATTGTATTTGCTATCGGCCCCGCCGGTACCGGCAAAACCTACACCGCCGTGGCGATCGCCGTGCGGGCGCTGAAAAACAAACTCGTCAAAAAAATCGTGCTCACCCGCCCCGCCGTAGAGGCCGGCGAAAACCTTGGATTCCTGCCCGGCGACCTCAAGGAAAAGGTGGACCCCTACCTGCGCCCGCTCTATGATGCGCTTGACGATATGTTGCCCATGGACAAGCTCCAGTTTTTCATGGACAACCGCGTCATCGAGATTGCACCCCTCGCATTCATGCGCGGCCGCACGCTCGACAACGCCTACATCATCCTCGACGAGGCACAAAATGCTACGCCCCTGCAACTCAAAATGTTCCTCACCCGCCTCGGCCCCAGCGCCAAGTGTATCATCACCGGTGACCTGAGCCAGATTGACTTGCCCCACCACCAGAAATCGGGCTTGCGCCAGTCCATGGAAATCCTTGACGGCGTAAGTGGCATTGCCGTACTCGCCCTCACCGCCGAAGATGTGGTGCGCCACCGTCTGGTGAAGGAAATCATCAAAGCCTACGACAAGATCGAAGGGGAAGAACGGGCCAAACGCGAGGCGATGCGGCTGAAACGCGAGGCGGAAGAACAGGCGAAGACAGAGCCGGGAAGCAATTAAAGCAAAGTAACTACACCACCTATTATATTTTATGAAACACCTGTTAACATTACTGATTTCCATGGCCTTCGTGGGATTTGCCTGCTCGCCCAAAACGGCGCCGACCGCATCGCAAAAAACCGCAGTGCCCAAAGTAACCTACGCCGCCGACATTAGTCCGCTGCTGCTTGGCAAATGTACACCATGCCACTACCCAAGCCAACAAGGGAAAAAAGCACCGCTGGACAACTACGCAGCCGTTCAAACGCACATCAACGACATCCTCATGCGGGTTGAGTTGCCGCAAACCGATGCCAAGTTCATGCCGTTCAAATTGAAAAAACCGGCACTGACGGCGGATGAAATTGCCCTGCTGAAAAACTGGGCCCGGGGCGGATTTGTGCAAGAGTAAAGTAATTCAATATTCCAGCATAATAGCAGTGCCCGTAGCATACAGCGGTATTTGGCTGTTCGTTACGGGCACTTTTTTATTCCTGTGGTCGAAGAATCATCCTCCACTACCCTCATCCACTTCCAGCCCCTGCCGTATCCCCTTCTCTATCGGCGATACCCCCCGTTCCATCCATTTCGGTGCGGGCGCTCCGAGCAGGTAGTGGTCGAAAAACTGCTGCATACGCGTCTGGAAATCTATGCGGTTTTGCAACTTGACCGGCCAGTGCGGCTCATCGTTGTAGTTCAGCATCCAGGCGGGTTTATTGAGCCGGCGCAGGCCGGAAAAAAGCTCAATGCCCTGGTACCAGGGCACGGCGCCGTCCTTGTCGTTGTGGAGGATTAGCAGGGGCGTTTGCACCTTGTCTAAGGAAAATAGCGGTGAGTTTTCGAGGTAGCGCATGGGGTACTCCCACAACGAACCACCGATGCGGCTCTGCTGGTGTTCGTACTGGAATTGCCGGATCAGGCCCGACTCCCAGCGCACGCCGCCGTAGGCCGATGTCATGTTGGCTACCGGCGCACCCGCTTCTGCGCAGACGAAGAGGCTGGTGCGCGTCACAATGTACGCTGCCTGATAGCCGCCCCAGGAGTGCCCCTGCATCGCCACCCGTTTGGGGTCCACAAAACCTTTATCCATCAGGGCAGTCACGCCGCTCATCACCGCGTCGTAGGCGCTCTCGCCGGGGTAGCCCGTGCGGTACGGGATGTCGGGCGCGAACACCAGATAGCCCCGGCTGGCGTACATGGTGAAGTTGATGGTGGAGCGGTGCACGTCCGGCGCGCGATGCTGGTGCAGGCCGTCGGAGAGTTTTTCGTAAAAATTGACTAGCATCGGGTACTGTTTTTTCGGGTCAAAACCGTCGGGTTTGATCAACAGCCCCTCCAGCGTTTCGCCCGAAAGGGAGGTCCAGCGCACCATTTCGATGCTACCCCAGCGGTACTCGGCCTGCTGCGGATTGGCGTTGGAAACTTGTCCTCCCCCGCCATACGATGGCGCCGTGTAATAGAGGTCGGGGAACGTGTGGTAGTTCTGGCGGGTAAAAACCACCGCTTCCGATTTTTGAGCCTTGACCGGGTTGCGGGTGTAGCTGTATGCACCGCCGAGCCAGGGCGAGACCGTACCGGTTTTCAGGTCAAGCCAGGCATAACCTTCGTTTTTGGTGGCCTCGTCGAAGTGGTGCAGCAGCAGGCGCGCGTCCGGTGCAATGGTGCGCTCATCCGGGTCGAGGCGGATGTAGCGGTAAGTCGTTTTGCTTTCGCGGCCGTTGGTCAGGCGCCGGGGGGCGACCTGGCCGGTCGGGTCGGTTTTCCAGATATCGTAGCGGTCGTAGTGCAACAGGGCGGCATCGTTTTCGAGCCAGCCGGCTACGCCATACGGGTTTGGGTAGTCGGGCACATCGGTTTCTTCGTTGAAAAATGCCACCGTGCGGTTGTCGGTGAGCCGGGCGGTTTGGCCGCGGCGGGCATCCCAGGCAAACCAGGCAGTATCCGGCTCGCTCCACCAGAGCGCGAAATTTGCCGAAGGCGACAAGCTGGGTATGCAACGCAGCGCTTCGATGATCCGCCGTTTCTCGCCGGTATTCAGGCTCACGGCATACACGTCGCGCGGGGCGTCGCCTTCCCACTGGCGCAGGTGGGCGTACGGTTCCTCGGAGATACCCAGCGCGAGATTGGCGTCGCGCTGCTGCTGGAAACGCCATTCGGGAATATCCGGTGAGCCAAGCGGGACGAAGTGACGACGCTCCCCCTTTGGCGGCGCCAAATGACACACCACGGGGTAGCTGCGCTTTTTGTCGGCTTCCATGCGCTTGGCTTGCTCGGTGTAGAACCGGTTTTGGGTCCAGGACCACACCTCCACCTGCACGATCTCCTCGGGCAGCAGGGTGGTGTCTTGCAGCGGCAGCGGCGGGGCTATGCCGAAGTAGAGTTTGCTGCCGTCCTCGCTGAACTCGGGCCGAGCGTGTTCGCTCAGCCCCCAGCGTTCGGGCTGGCTGGGCAGGAAAGTGCTGCCGGTGTCGGCCAGTACTTCGGCGGCAGGCAGGTTTTCCGACCAATAGTGCAACTGCCATGGACGGACGCGGGCTTTGGTGGTGTCGGTGTCGGCGAGGAAAGCCGCCTGTCGGCCCCAGTCGTCGAGCGCCAGTTGGGAAAATTTGCCTTTTTCGGCCTGGAACAGCGGTTGCAGCAAGGCTTGTCCGCAGTCGAACCGATATACCCCGGCGACAAAGGCCGAGTCGCGTCCGGTACTGTGCAGCAGCAGGGCAGGGCCGCGTTTGGCGAAGCGGTAGTCTCGAACAAATGGCATGGTATCTTGCCGGCCGGTGCCCAAATTGCACAGTACCAGACGAGAGCCGTTTTCTTTGGTATCCTCTTTTTTGGCCTTTTTGGCTTTTTCTTCCGGTGCCGGTTTGGCTGTTTTGGTGCTGTCGGATTCGACTTCCTTTTTGGGTTTTTCCTCTTTGGCAGGCTCTAATTGGTAAGCTAACCAGCCCGACCATTTTTCCGGCAGGGCGTAGCTGCGCACGTCGGGGATTTTTTGCAGCGCGCCGGTGGCCAGTGCGTACACGCCCAGCGAATCCTTGGACAAATCCTCGTCTTTCACCTTGCGTCGGCGCTGCGCCTTGAGGGTGTCCAGTGCGGGTTTTATTTTAAAAACCAGATACTGGCCGTCGTAGGAAAACTTCGGGTCGGCGGCGCGGGCGAATGTGGTGGTTTGCGCTGTGCGGGCATCCCAGAGGCAGAGCGCGTTGTCGCCCTCCGTGGTGGGTGTGAGCAGATAGGCTACCCACTGGCCGTCGGGTGTGATTTGCTGGCGCTCGATTTTGCGCCAGCGGTGTACATCGGCGATCTCGAGCGCGCGTTTTTCCACTACCGGATCGGGGATCGGGGTGGGGCGTTTTTTTGCCGGACGTTGGGCGAAAAGCAGGACGGGGAGGAAGATGAACAGGAGAGCAAAGAGCCGCATGTGTGTATTATTTTGGGCGAAGTACGGAAAAAAGCGCGGGTGCCTCAACTTTCCGGCTACTACTTCGCTCCTCACGGCACCCGATCAATCTTCCCGCCCTTCAAAATGCGGCCCTCCGCGTCCCGCACCGCGTAAAAGTATATGCCGGCGGGCAGGTACGAGAGGTCTATCTGGTTGTATCCGTCTATCACCCGGCGATCAAGCTACGGCAAAATCGGTGTACTGCCGGTGGTATTCGGGGTAGTAGGCAAGCACGATGTCTTGGGGCGAAATGCCCTTTTCGAGCAGAAGCGCGGCAAGCCCTTCCTCGCTGTTGTCTTCTTGAATCCAGATATGCTCGTCTACGATGTCGGCATGGAAAATGACGGAAAATACGCGTTCGCTTTTATCCCAACCTATAGCGAGCAACTGATACCGGAGATGCTGATCATCTGTCAGTACCGAGTAATCCACCTTAGGCAAGTTGGCGCCCGACAGGTAGTCGGCATAGTTTTTCATAGCCGATACGAGGTTTTTTTTCAAGAATGCTGCTTTATCCATGCTGTGATTGTTTTCAGGTTTGTGTCATACAAAATCAAGTTCATCCCCAAATCGGCAATAATTTCTTGTGCCCACTCAAATTTTGACAATCGGTAATAGACAAAATCAGGCAATGCCACAAAAAGCGTCCGCTCCGGTTCATTCTTGGACAAAATTTTTTTGTACACAAAGTATTGGCCGACAGCCAGCAGGAAGTCGTGCATCATCGAAATGTGAACAAAACTTTTGACTTCTACTGCGATTCGTTCGCGGTGCCGCTCGGCAGTAATGATTTTTTCTGCTCCCAAATCCGTCTGCAACCCGCCGTCTTTTTTTCGGTGCAGCAGGTACGGATCATGCGTCATTATCCAGCCCTCGTTTTCGAGGGCCTCTTTTACCAGAGCGTGAAAAATATCTCTTGCCAAGTGTTTGGAGGGTTGTTTGAAAGACAAAGTTACATGAATCACGCACACAAAGCACAAGGAGTTTGCTTCCCCATGATGCCCTCACGGCACCCGATCAATCTTCCCGCCCTTCAAAATGCGGCCCTCCGCGTCGCTCGTGTTTTTTACCATTCAAAAACAACCACCGTGCGCCGTAACCGCCTTACTTTTCGCCGCAACATACCGTTCAAATTATGAAAATCAAATTCTGCGGCGCCGCCCGCGAGGTCACCGGCTCCAGCCACCTCATCACCCTGGAAGATAATTTCAAAATCCTGCTCGACTGCGGCCTGTACCAGGGCGGCGATGCCGATGAGGAAGATCATCCGATGGAGGATTTCAACGAAAAATGGCAATACAACCCGAAGGAAATTGACTGCCTTATCCTCAGCCATGCGCACATTGATCACTCCGGCCGCGTGCCCAAGTTGGTTGCCGACGGCTTCCGGGGCAGCATTTATGCTACGCACGCTACCCGCGATTTGTGTTCGATCATGCTGATGGATTCGGGAAGAATTCAGGAGTCCGACGCTTTTTATAAGAACAAACACCGGAAGCCAGACGAGCCGGAAAAAAAACCGCTCTATGTGGTGGAGGACGTGCGTAACGCGCTGGAGCGATTTACCAGCTACAATTACGAGCAATGGTTCCAGATACATCCGAAGGTGCGGGTACTCTTCCGTGATGCCGGCCACATCCTCGGCAGCGCCACAGTCACCCTGGAAATCAAGGAAGGCGACCGCACCATCCGGTTTGGATTCACAGGCGACATCGGCCGGCCGCACCGCCCCATCCTCGGCGATCCACTGCCCATGCCTGAGGTGGATTACCTGATTTGCGAAAGCACCTACGGCGACCGCGAACACGAGTCGGCGCCCGGCGAGGCCGAACACCTGATCCATGTCGTACAACATACCTGTGTGGAGAAAAGAGGCAAACTGATTATCCCGGCTTTTTCTGTGGGCCGTACGCAGGAGATCGTCTATATGCTTGACCAGTTGCACCATGCCGGCAAACTACCCAAGGTGCCCGTGTATGTGGACAGCCCCCTGGCCATCAATGCTACCGAGGTCTTTCTTAACCACCCCGAGTGTTTCGACCACCAGCTGCACCAGTATATGCTGGAAAACGAAGACCCCTTTGGATTCAACGGCCTGCACTACATCCGCTCGGTAGAAGCCAGCAAGGCGCTCAACACTTCTCACAACCCCTGCATCATCATTTCGGCGTCCGGCATGATGAACGCCGGGCGCGTCAAGCACCACCTGTTCAACAACATGGAAAACCACCGCAATACCTTCCTGATGGTGGGCTATTGCACGCCCAATACCCCCGGCGGGCGCCTGCGCGATGGCGCCAAGAGCCTGTATCTCTTCGGCCAAAACAGACAGGTACTGGCCGACGTGGAAATCATGGACTCTTTCTCGGCCCACGGCGACCGCCAGGAAATGCTCGATTTCTTGCGCAACCAGCAGAAATCCCTAAAAAAACTGTGGCTCGTACACGGTACGATGGATCGCCAGGAAAAATGGCGCGAGTACCTGACTCAAAACGGTTTTTCCAATGTGGAAATACCGGAACTGGGGCATGAGGAAGTGCTTTAAGTCTTTGTTTATCACGCTTGTCCACCGTGCTGTTCGCTACCGGCCAACCGCGCAAAGTCAACCGCTGTCCGATGGAAATATCAAAGTGGATCGTCAGCACCCGCAACAAACTCAAACTGGCATTCGCACTCACAGGCGCGGTCACCCTGCTTCTGTTGGCAAAATGGGTGGAGCAAGGTGAGGTGGAACGTATGGACAAATCCTTCCTGTCCATCTATGCAGACCGGCTCGTGCCCGCGACCGCCATTTTTGATATCCGGGAAAATATGCACCGGAAGCAGGTGGCCATGGAGGGAATGTTGTACGCCAAGAGCCACATTGACCTGTTGTCGGCTACGACCCTCGCTACTTGCAATACAGCGATTGGCGGTCTGTTAGCCGACTACAAAAAAACCTATTTCCTGAAAAAAGAGGCCAATTATCTCGAAGCGTTTGAGGCCGGCCTGCTCGCTTACAACCAGCGCGAAAAGGTAATTCTGGGCCACCTGACCAATGGAGATATCTGCTCGGCAACGCAAATCTATGAGCGCGAAGCCGTTCGGCACTTTACAGACGCCACGCAAAAACTCACCGAACTCAACCACATTCAATCGGAGATCGGCAAGGAAATGCTGGCCGGTTCTCAAAAGTCCATGGCCAGTTTTTTGTTATTGTCCAAGTTGGAGTTGGGTCTGATCGTGCTGTTCAGTGTGCTGGCGCACATCCTGATTTACGCCTCAAGGGCAGTCATCCAGCGCAAGATCGAGACCTTTAATATGAACTAATGGCGCAGCCGGGTTGCTCTCGCCCGCGCCATTAGTTCATTTATTTTACGCCTGCGCCGGCGGCGTGTTGAAATTCATCGGCGGCAGTTGCGGGTGCTCCGGTTCTTCGATTTTCCCAAACTGCATTTCATACTTGTTGACGTTGTCTTTCAGGGCGTACAGCAATCGCTTGGCATGCTGTGGGGTGAGAATGACGCGCGATTTCACTTTGGCCTTGGGCACATTAGGCATGAGGCGGATGAAATCCACTACAAACTCGGAGTTCGAGTGCGAAATGATGGCCAGATTGGAGTACACCCCCTCTGCGGTCTCTTCCGAAATTTCGATATTGATGGCCGGTTGTTGATTCGTATTTTCTGCCATGACGTAGATTGTAGGTTGTTATTTGCGTAATAATTAGTGTTCAAAAATTAGGTGCGCAAAGGTACGGCAAAAAACGCTCCGGGTTTTGCAAGGATATAACTGGCGGAACAAGAGGAATTGCGATTTTTGCCGCATGAAAACATGGTTATCTGTTCCCGCTGATTCTGATTTTTCCATCCAAAACCTGCCATTTGGCGTTTTTGATGCCGGCAATGGGCAGCCCCGCGCGGGTATTGCCATTGGCGACCATATCGTTAACCTCGCCGCTGCCGCCGAAAGCGGCCTCTTCGGCAAACGACGTTTTTTTAAAAAACTGTTCGAGCAGCCCGTCCTGAACGACTTTATCGCGCTCGGAAAACCCGTCACGAATCGGGTGCGCCGCAAAGTGCAGGAGTGGCTTTGTCTGCCCCAGGCGCCCGAAAATGCCGGAGCAATCCTCGTCGAACGCAACGTGGTGCGGATGCTACTGCCGGTACATGTGGGCGACTACACCGATTTTTACAGCAGTATCGAGCACGCGACCAACGTGGGCAAGATGTTCCGCCCCGATAATCCCCTGCTGCCCAACTGGCGCTGGCTACCGGTCGGTTACCACGGCCGGTCTTCCAGCATTGTGGTGGATGGCACGCCCATCCGCCGCCCGCACGGGCAAATACTGCCCAAGGGAGAAGAAATACCCGTTTTTTCGGCCTCCCGACAAGTGGATTTTGAATTGGAAATGGCCTTCGTTATCGGCAAGGAAAGCCCTCTGGGCCAGCCCGTACCGGTGGAAAAAGCCGAGGAGTATATCTTCGGGTTGGTACTGTTCAACGACTGGAGCGCCCGCGACATCCAGCGCTGGGAGTACGTCCCGCTCGGGCCCTTTTTGGGTAAAAACTTCGGCTCGTCCATGTCGCCCTGGATTGTTCCGCTCGAAGCGCTCAAGCCCTTCCGGGTCAAAGGCCCCAAGCAAAATCCTGCCCCGATGGATTACCTCCGCACCACGGGCGCCCGCAACTGCGACATCGAACTGGAAGTAGCTATTCAGCCGGAAAACGGCGCTGAAACGGTCGTCTGCCGGTCTAATACCCGCTACCTGTACTGGTCCATGGCGCAGCAACTAGCCCACCACACCGTCAACGGTTGCAACCTGCGCGTGGGCGACCTCCTGGCTTCCGGCACCATCAGCGGACCCACACCGGATAGTTTTGGCTCCCTGTTGGAACTCTCCTGGGGTGGGCAAAAACCGCTGACCCTTCGCGACGGCTCTACTCGTACGTTTTTGCTGGACGGCGACTCCGTCGTCATCCGCGGCTGGGCGAACAAAGACGGACTACGTGTCGGGTTTGGTGCCGTGCGCGGGAAGGTGGAACCGTAGAAAATAGTAAGGAAAGTCCTGAAATGACAAGTGTGGCAACCCTGGGAAGGTCTGCCACACTTGTCGTTCAAAGAAACGGATCGTTTATGCTTATTTGACGGACCCGTTCAAATTTCCAACCGAGAAGGCGGAGGTTGCAGTCTTGCGGTAGTCGCGGATAAAACCAAAGGACAAGTCCGACGGAACGGCATCCGATTTGGCGGAACCTTTGAATCCGTCTTTGCAGTCCACGTCGAATGCCAGTTCGGTCAATCGGCCGTCGGCATCAAAAGCCATGTGGGTGTATTCCAGCGATATGTTCATGGAGGAAAGCTCGGCCTTGATGTTCATCAGATCCGTTTTGGTGTGGTTATGCACAAAGAACGCCTCTATTTTAGGAACGCGCTGTGCACTCAGGGTTGTCAGGCTCAAGCAGATAAATGCGAGCAGAAAGAGTAATTTTTGCATAAACCAGAATTGTATGTTTTAGTGATGGTGTGCATGCTAAGCGGTCGAAGTAGCATCGCAAGGCCCACAAAAGTAGGGCAACCCGCCGAAATACCCAAACGCACTCCCCTTCTCAACTTTTCTCAACCCTTCTCCACATTTCTCAACCCCTCTCAACTTTTCTCAACCCCTCTCAACCGCTCATTATTTCCGAACCACGGGCCGCACGATGTTTCCGCTCTCAAATCGGATGCTCAGGTAGTACGTCCCCGCCGGCAAAAGACTTAGATCAATTTCCTCGTCTATTCGCTGCCCGCGCAGGGATTTAGCAAAAACCTGACGCTGCTGTGCATCCTGTACGGATACCGCGATTTGTTCGTTCCGAGCGAGCATCAGGCTAACCCGTACCGAACCCGATGTCGGGTTTGGCGCCAGCGAAAACTGCGAAACGGAGGCCGGCAACGCCGTAGAGGAAACGACCACCAACAAGCCGGGCTGATAGGTACAAATATTGGGGGAAACGATTTGACACGTGTAAAAACCATCCTGTACGGGGGTGTACGTAGCCGCCGTAGCTCCGGGAATGGGATTGCCGTCCAGCATCCACTGGTAGCTCAGCCAGGTGCCGACGGAAACACTCAACACACCGGCATCAAATGCCAGCGCAAGTCCGGCCGGCGGCGTCTCGACGGCCTCCACCACAAACGTATCGAGGCGGATACAGCCCTGCGCATCCTGTGCCTCCACGGTGTATGTGCCGGGATTGAGATACACGATTGTCGAGTCCGGCTGATCTACATTCCACTTGAAGGTGAACGGGGCCTGGCCGCCGCTGATATCCAAATCAATGATGCCGTTCAGGGAATTGTAGCAGGTGGCATTGGTCACCGTGGCGGCGAGTTGGAATGCGGAGCAGCGCTCGGTCACTTTGTAAATAGCGCCTTGTGCCAGCGCGGCCACATAGAGCTCGCCGTCGCGGTCTTCGCCGAAGGTGCTGTACTGGTTGGCGGCAAACAGCCCAACCAGCGTGGTGGAAAATGTCCCGTCCGACAGCCGGCGGATCGCCCACCAGCGGCCGCTGACATAATCGGCGCACAAATAGTACCCGTACATATCGGAGTATTTAGCGCCGCGGTAGATGAATCCGCCGGTGACCGAGCGCCCGAGCGACGGGTTGGCGTATTCGAATGCCGGACCGGCATACCCCGAAATGGGTTGGCAGCCGTTCGGATTGTGGGCAAAAGTGCCCTCGTAGCAGCGCCAGCCGTAGTTGCGGCCCCCTGTACCCGCCGGTTCAAAATCAATTTCTTCGCGGGTGTTTTGGCCCACGTCGGCCACCCAGATATCGCCCGTGAGGCGGTCGAAGGAGAACCGCCAGGGATTGCGCCAGCCCCACGACCAGATTTCGGGCAGAAAGGTGGTATCGCCGACGAACGGATTGTCGGTCGGAATGGCGTACGGCAAACCTGGCGACGTGCTGCCCACATCTATGCGCAGCATTTTGCCCAGCAGGGATTTTTTTCGCTGTCCGTTGTTTTGCGGGTCGCCACCGGAGCCGCCATCGCCGAGCGCCGTGTAGAGATAGCCGTCGGGGCCAAACTTTACGCCGCCGCCATTGTGGTTGTTGAACGGCTGTGCCTGGGTGAACAAAATTTCCTCGCTGTCCGGGTTCGCTTCGTTCGGGTTGTCGGGTTTTACCGAAAAACGCGACAACCGGGTGGCGCCGTCAGTTTCGCGGGTATAGTTCACATAAAAGACGCCGGTTTGGGCGTAGTCTGGCGGGAAATCCAGACCGAGCAAGCCCTGCTCGTTGCCATTGGAGCGCACACGGGGGTCAATATTCAGAAACGGATTGGGCAAGCGGTTGCCCGCACTGTCCAGCACCCAAATGTAGCCGCGTTGCTCCACGACAAACAGGCGGCTGTCGCCGCAATGCGCTATGTCCACCGGGCGGGTGAATCCCGTGGAGTAAGACTTTAGTTCGATTTTGGGTTGCGCGCCGAGCGCAAAACCGATGAGCAGGAAAAAGCAGAGCAGTACTTGTTTTAGCATGACAGAGTGTTTTGGATACAGAACGGAAACGCCCGAAAATCGGGAGGTTTTGCCGGATACCTGCTATCCAAAACAAATCTTGTCGGAGAATGGCAGTTAGGAAACCGATTCCGCCCGTTTGCGGGTGCCAAGCAGGATGGCAACCCCTACCAGCAGGATAAAATAATAGGTCAAAAACCGCCAGCCCGTCATGACAGGGCCTACTGCAAAACGGGGAATAAGCGCGCCAAAAACGAGTATAAATGCTGCTTCCGCGCCGCCTGCGCCGCCGGGTGTCGGCACAAAAACAGAGGCTATAAAAACCATCCACTGCAGGAAAAAGATGTTGAAAAAATCAACCTGAAGCCCCATTGCCAGCAAAACTGCTATCAGTACAAAAAAACGTGTAGCCCATTGCCCGGCCAGGGCCAGCATACTGTACAGAAATGGTTTCCGGCCTTTGGCATAAATCAAACGCGAGGTATGCCGAAAATCGGAAATCAACATTTGCCACTGTTCCGAACGACTTGGGCGTCCATTTTTTTTTGCTTGCCGGCGGCGCCAAAGTTGCAACGCAAGTATTACCAATGCCATCAGTGCAGCAATCAAGGCGATCATCCAACCGTGAGCGCTCAGAAAACTGCCTGTTTTTTGCCAAAGCGGATTGGACCACGGGCGAGTCACAGACAAACAAACCGGAATAATTACAAAAATGTAAAAAATACCTTCTTCAAACTGGCCCAACAGCGCCAGTGACGCTGCCTGTCCAGGACGGTATCCATGCTGTATCAACATACCCATTTTGAACGGAGTGCCGCCGACCACATTCGGCGCTACGACTCCGCCAACATCTGTGACTACGGCAATGCGCAGCAAATCCAGATTGGAAACCGGCACACCAAAAAATTGCGACCAGATTAATAACCGCAGTCCGTGCCACAGCCAGGGGATCAAGGATAACATGGCCGCAAGGACGAGGTATCCAGGGGAAATTTTTGACCAGTCGAGCGGTTGACTTTGATCGGATAGATACCAGGTCAGCCCAAGGTTGAATAAAACGCCAATACAAACGATCGGTACCAAGCGCCGAAGTATGGTTTGCATGGTGGGCAAGCGCAGTGCTTTGGGTTCTTTTTCCATTTGAATTCAAGAATAGACTTGCAACGGCAGCACCAACTCCAAATTCCATTTTTCCAATACCTGTTCGGCAAATTCCCACTGGCACAAATTGTCCAGATCAATGGCGTACTCCGGGCTGATTACACACGGCAGGATGACGTCGCCGGTCAGACTTTTTTTTTGCAAAATTGTTTCCCGTCGGATTACCTCGATTTGTCCGGTTTGCCAATACGTTTCCGGCAGGGCCTGACGGGGCATGTTGTAGGGTTCCGGCCATTCCGTTTGCAACAAAGGATGCAGCATGCCCTGTTCGATACGCCACATTTTGTACGGATTTTGCCCGGAGGGCGTCACCCCGCGCACGCTGTCCGCTTCCGGATTTTCGAGCAGTGCCCGAATAGCCGAATCCACCAAACCGGGCGGCCGGAAAGGTGAGGTTGGGCGCAGTTGCACGACGATATCGGGTCTGTAACCTTCGTTTTCCGCAAGCCAGTGCAGCGCATGCTCGAAAACCGGGAAGTCCGTAGTGCTGTCTTCGGCCAGATCGGTCGGCCTTAAAAAGGGGACTTCCGCCCCCCATGCACGGGCAACATCCGCAATTTCACCACTATCGGTACTGACCAGCACCCGCTGCACCAACTGTGCTTGCAACCCTGCCGCTATACTGTACGCCAGCAGGGGCATTCCGCCCAGCGGTTTGATATTTTTCCCGGGAATACTTTTTGAGCCGCCGCGGGCAGGTACAAGGGCAATAATTTCAGGTTTCCTGATCATGCAAATTCAAGTGTGGTATTGGCCATAGACGTCTTGGCGGCCAAAGCAATTTCAAGTGCCCGGATGCCGTCGTGCAGCGTGCAGGTCGGTTGGCGCGCATGGCGCAGGCAGTCGAGGAAATGGTCGACCTCTGCGCGGAACATTTCATTTCGATCAAAAAAACGGCCGGCCGAAATAGCCTCCACCCGCGCGCCACCCTCGGTGTACAGTTTGGCCGCGCCCGACCGGGCTTCCCATTCCACACGCCCCTGTTCGCCAATAATATGGAGCGTATGCTGCGACGGGCGGGAAATGTAGTCGAGGTACACAGAGCCGATTGCGCCGTTCTGGAACCGAAGTAAAGCCAGTGCAGCATCCTCTGTATCGGTTTGCAGGTTGGATAAATGTCCCCCGATCGCCTGTACGGAGTCCACTTCGCCTACGAGCCAGCGCAGGTAATCGAATGGGTGGCACAGGGTGCGTACCACGCCCCCCCCGAGGTCTTCGCGGGCGCTGTAACTCTGTCGGTAGTCCTCCCACGGGTGCCAGCCGGGCAGGTATTCGCCCCAATGCACCTGCGCCGAGATGACTTTCCCGATATGCCCCGCCGCGATACGTTTTTGTATTTCCTGAAAAACGCCGTGGAATCGAAACTGGAAGCCCACTTGCAGTACCAGGTTTTTTTCGTCTGCCAGTCGGGCTAATTCGTCCAGCCCGTCGAGGTTGTGCGAGACCGGTTTTTCCAGAAATATATGACACCCGGCATCGGCAGCCGCTAATGCGGTTTCGAGGTGCAGGGCGGTAGGGTTGCAAATGAATACGGCATCCGGGCCCCAATCCAACGCGACTTCGAGCCGTTCGAAGGTCAAGTGAGCGGGCAGCGTGTCCGTCGGCAACACGCAGCGGCCCTGGGTAACGGCTGCAAGTTGTCGAATACCAGCCGAAGCGAGATTGGTCAAATGCCGGCGACCAATGGAGCCAAGACCTGCGATGAGTATTTTCATGGTTGCATGTTTTAGTATTTGGGCGCCTTCATTTCATAGGCACCCGAACGTGTTTCATTTTATTCCAAAAAACTCCTGCACACGTCGGCGATGTGCCGGGCAGAGGTACCGTCATTTTGTACCGGGCGCAGGGTTTCTGCAAAAACCGGATCGAGGTCACTGTACACGGCTTTGCCCAAGCCGAGCGCGACCAACAGAACGGAGGAAAACTTGGTGACCATGGCCGAGCAATTGGCAATCATCGGGTTGATATTGCCACTCGGCAGGACAAGCGCGCCCGGAGCATACCGCTCAATTTCCGCAATGGCACGCGGATGGTTTTCATTGGGGTGCAATTTGAAAATAACGGGCCGGCTCTCGGCTACCTCCAGCACCCGTCGGATAAAAGCCTTGCGATTTTCGTACTGCCAGCTTTCGCGCAAGCTTGAGGTAGCCCCGAGCACGAAATCCCGGTGTGGAAAATCGTTTTGCGCATATTCCGAGAGGTTGTCAAAATTCGGTATTCCGGTCACGATGATTTTTTCAGCCGGGATGCCCTTGCGTACAAAAAGGTCCCGAAATCCTTCAGACGCCACACAAAATTTTTGGTATGCATGCGAAAGCCCCGTCATGGCGGTGTTGCCGAGGTAGCGCGGCAAGTGGAGTCCGCGCACGATACGATAGGTCAGGTTTTCGGGTGTCATCATACCTTCCTGTACCAGAATGATATTTTTCGACCGGATGTTTTTCGGAATAATCAAGTCTGAACAGGTTACGACCAGGTCGTAGTCTGCGTGTTGCCCCTTGGTATCCAGCAGCACGTTTTTTTCTGAGAAAAACTGTTTTGTGGCGCGCTGGTGTGTGCCTCCGAGGATAGTGAAATCCAGCCAACCGGCCTCCGATGCCCGTTGCACTATTCCGTCGGAATAGTATGGAGTAAACCAGCATGCATACTCCGGCAACGCTTGCGCCACCTGAAACATCATGTTGGTTTGGTTGAGCGATCCTCCGATAAACAACACTTTTTTCATCTTAAAAACGCCTTGGTTTGCACTCAGGCCAGTACCCGGCGGAGTTTTTTACGGGGGGCCAGTTCGCTTTCGTAAACCTGTTTGACACCGTCGCCCAACGCCTCTTCCACGGCCCGAATATCCTTAACCAAGCGGGCCATGCCGGTCGGCTCTACCGATGCTGCCTGGTCGCTGCCCCACATGGCACGATCAAGCGTAAAATGCCGCTCCACAAAACAGGCGCCAAGCGCTACTGCCGCTACAGTCGTAGCAAGCCCGGTTTCGTGCCCCGAATAGCCGACCGGAATTCCGGGAAACCAGAGGCGCAGGGTGTGCAGCATCCGCAAATTCAGTTCGTGCAACGGACAGGGGTAAGCCGATGTGGAATGTGCAATCAGCAAATTCCCGCCGCCAAGTTGTTCCACCGCGTGGTCTATTTCCGACATGGTGGACATGCCCGTAGAAATCATAAGAGGCTTGCCGGTACCTTTCATTTTTTTCAACAAAGGCAGGTCGGTCAACGATGCGGAAGCGGCTTTGTACAGCGGTGGATTGAACTGTTCGATAAAATCCACAGCCTCCTCGTCCCAGCAGGAAGCGAACCAGTCTATACCCTTGGCGCGGCAATAGCGATCAATTTCAGCGTACTCAGCCTCGTTGAACTCCACTTTGTAGCGATATTCCAGATAGGTCATACGCCCCCAGGGCGTATCGCGCTCGATGTTTCGCTGGTCGGGTGGTACGCATAGTTCGGGGGTGCGTTTTTGAAATTTGACTGCCGAACAACCGGCAGCGACAGCCTCGTCAATCAGCTGTTTGGCTATTTCCAGCGAGCCGTTATGGTTCAAGCCGATCTCGGCAATGATGTAGTTGGGGGTACCAAAACCGATTTTTTTTCCCGTGTTGAGGTGGATCATGGCGTAACAGGTTCAAGTTGTGCAATCAGGTGGGTATTGAAAATGCCGGCCGGTTCGAAGGTGGTCAGGCCTTTGGCAAACAGGATCAGCTCAGCCAGTTCCCGGAAGGCCCCATGCCCGCCGGATTGTTGGCAGCAGTAATCGGCCAGGCTTTTGATGGGGGCCAATGCATCGGCCGGACAGGCACTGAGGCCGGCAAGCCGGAGCACCGCTTCGTCGTTCATGTCGTCGCCGATAAAGGCAACTTCCGCCGGCTGTAGCCCTTGCTGTTCCAGTATGGTCAGGAAAAGTTGATGCTTGTCTTTTACGCCGAGGTGCAGTTGGGTTATTTGCAGTTTGGCTGCGCGCGCTGCCACGATGGGGGAGTTTTCCCCGGTTACAATGCCGACTTCCACGCCGGCTATAATCCGCAGGCGCTCAACGCCCATGCCGTCGCGCATGGAAAAGCGTTTCATCTCCTCGCCGTGCGCGGAGTAGTACACGCCGGCATCGGTCAGTACGCCATCGCAATCGGTGAGGACCAGTTTGATGGGTGCAGCTTTTTCCAACACCGCACTCAAAGCCGTATTTGTTTGCATACCATATAGTTATCAATAGATACAAAAGCCTTGTCCCGAGTCAGTTGACAAGAGAGTGGTGGGCAGAATTGTAGTACAATCCTGCAAGCAATATGTATCCGTGAAAATTCAGGCAAAAGTGCCGGCGGCGTGTGTCCGCAGTGTTAGCCCGGTGTTACGTTTAGTTTAAGAATCCCGAGGGAGCATGCTTCAAACGGCCGTCCAGCCGCCATCCACGACGAGGTTTGCGCCGGTCATGTAGGCAGAGGCATCGCTTGCTAAAAAAATCAGGGCGCCCTTGTAGTCCCGGGGATTGGCCATGCGCCCCAGGCTGGTGCGTTGGCTGTAGTTTTGGACAAACCAGTCGTCCTGGCCATTTTGTACGCCGCCCGGAGAAAGCGCATTCACCCGTACACCGCACTGGCCCCAATAGGCGGCCAGGTAGCGGGTAAAATTAAGTACACCGCCTTTGGTAGCCGGGTATGCCGGTGATTTGTAAAAGGTTTGGGTACCGTCCGGTTTTTGGTACAGCGACTGGTCGGGGCCGACCATCCCGTAGGTAGAGGCAATGTTTATGATGCTGCCGCTGCCGCGCGCTGCCATTGGTGTGCCCAAAATCTGGCATGTTAAGAAAACCCCGGTCAGGTTCACCTCCATGGATCGAAGCCACATATCCAGCGGGTAGTTTTCAAATTTAGACTGCTCTGCTGCAAGCGCGGGGCTTTCGAACATATCGTTTACTGCGGCATTGTTCACGAGGATATCCAGTTGGGCAAACTCGTTAAACACGATTTCCCGGGCAGTTTTAAGCGACGCCGGCTTCGTTACATCCAGCTCTATCGCAAGGTGGCTGTTTAATCCGGGCAGTTTATTGACCAAATCGGCGCAGGCCTCGGCATTCAAATCAGCGGCAATGACACAGGCGCCGGCCTCGGCTAAGGCGAGGCAGTGCTGACGGCCCAGGAGACCTGTTGCGCCGGTTACAAGCGCCGTTTTACCGTGTAAGGAAAAAAATTCGGGAGCGGTCATACAGATTACTTTTTTAGCGCGCAAAATTCGGAGGCGTATGTTTCTCTATTGTTAAGCATTTTTCATTGGGTGCTGAAACAAACGAGGCCGTCTCGCGCTTGCGGGACGGCCTCGTACTGTTTCAAATAGGTTCTAAAATTTACTGCTTCACCACTTTCATTGTGGCACCTGTACCGGCGGCCAGCAGGCGCACCAGGTAGGTGCCCGAGGGCAAACCTTGCAGGTTCAAGTCCAGTTGATTTTCGCCTTGTGGAAGCGTCCAGTTTTGCTGTTGCACCGTCCGGCCCAGCAAGTCGTTCACGGCGATTTGTACCAGGCCACTTTGCGGGATCGAGAACGACAACCGTACGGCGTCCGAGGTCGGATTGGGTGCGGCGGTCAGTTGCAATGCAGCAGCGGAAGGCGCGTCGGTGTCCACCATGAGGCTGCGGTTGCCGTTGGCAAACCAGACGCCCCAGTCGCGGTTCTGTACCAAGTTAACCGGTGTGCCCTGGCCCTGAATGCGGGCGGCATCCACGGTGCGCAAGTACAAGTTGCGGGTAGCGCCGGCGGTGCGTTGGTACAGCACGGCATTGTCCAAACGGTTGTAGTTCGGCCAGCCCAGTTCGCCGTTGTTGGACACGATATAATCCACGTCGCCAGTTTCGGTATTGGCGCCGAGGATGTTGTACGTATTATCCAGACCATCAAAGTAGTCGAATGCCATGACATACGGGGCGTTTCTGGCGAAAGCCGGGTTATTCACACTGGAATTGGGCGGCAGCCCGCTAAACAGTTTGGAAATGAACGGATCCTGACCTGCGAAATCGTTGTTTTCCCAAAACTGGAGGAAACCGATATCCCAATAGCTCAGGTCTTCGCCTTGGTCGTTGTTCAATTCGTTGTAGGCGTCGTACATCAGATACTCCCCGGAGTAGTCAAACTCCAGTACATCAGCGTAGCGCACTTCGCCGGTAATCTGGCCGGTAGAGTAGGTCGGATTGTACAGGAAAAATGTTTTTGAAGAGCCGAGCGGGTCGGCGAGGTCAAACACATAAACCCGGTTGTTCTCAATGGTCGTCAACCCGGCCAGAAAGCGACCATCCTTGGAGATGGCGGCGCTGCGCCACTCGGGCGACAAGCTGAGTTCGTACGATTGGAAATCAATATTCGGGCCGTTGTAGGACAGGTCCATGCCGATGATATGGCCTTCGTTATTTACAAACACCACCTGCTGGCCGTTGTCTGAAACACTGGGCCGGCTGGCTACACCCTGGTTGTACAGCGTGCCAAGTACTGTGCCACTGCTGACGGCCAGGTCGAGGTTTTGGCCGTTGATCGTATTGCAAAGAATAAGGTCTACACCGGGATTGACAGCCAGCTCGCCGAGGTAGTTCCCGCCTTGGCTGCCCACGATGCCCACTGTGGTGAAGGCATCGGCTGCGGCATTGGCGACGGCGCTGCCGTACAGGTCATTGGCAGCCTGAATGACGGCTATGCGGCAGTCCACAAACTTGCTGGATTTCACCAGATAGTCGCGCAGGGCTTTGTAATATACTTTTTCAGCTTTGTCCAAACCTACGGCTGCGTTGGAAGCAAAGAGGTAAAAAGCGCGGTTGGGAATGCCGGAGTTGATGTGTACGCCGCCATTGTCTTGCGTACCCTGGTATTGTTCGCTGACCTGCTTGGGCTGCGAAGGCGTACCATTATTGGGAAACTGCAGGTCGCGCAGGCAGTTGTTCGTGGTGGAGCCGGGGCGCACCACGTCTTCGCCAATCTTCCATTCGTCGCGGTCAATACACACGGCGAACACGTCGGCAAAGGATTCATTCAGGGCGCCGCTTTCGTATTGGTATTCGAGATTAGCGGTTTTTTCGATAACACCGTGGGTCATCTCGTGGCCGCCTACGTCGAGGCCGCGCGCCAGTTCAAAGAAGGTGGCATCGCCATTACCATACCACATGGCAGCGCCGTTCCAGAAGGCATTGCCCATGGAAGATCCGTCGGATTCCGATACGTTAAACAGCGACAGAATATTACCACCGGAGCCGTCTATGGAGTTGCGTCCGTGAACCGTGCGGTAATAATCGTAGCTCTGGATGGCGTTCCAGTGGGTGCTCACTGCATTTTTATTGTTGAACACCAGCGAGCCGGAGGTAACCAGGGCGTACTTGAACGTATTTTGAACTTCCGGAGAAGTGTTCTGTGCATCCAGCGTCACGATGACACCTACCGGATTGCTGGGCATTTGTGAAGCCCCGGTGTTGAACATCGGTTGGCCGGCGTCTTCCAGGTAGGTTGTGGTGCCTTCCATCCATGCGCCAAAGGTGCGGCTCACGTTTTTCAAGTCAAGGCCGCTAGCTGTTACCGGACCGCCGAGCGTTTCCGTTGTGCTTGAAGCAGCAATGGCGGTTGGCTGATGTTCTGTGGCGTGGCCTTCGCAGCGGTCGCCCCCACCCATATTGCAGGTATGGTCAAAATGGTGGATAATGGCGCCCGTGCCGGCATCCACGAAATAGACCTTCCGGTGCAGCAAGTCGGGATAGATGACGATGTGCCAGGCAAGCACCTCTGCATCCAGATTGTGTGCGTGGTGATACACGACCAGTTCGGTAGTGACTTCCTGGCCGCCTACGAGCAGGCGCTCTTCGCTCGTCCAGGTAGTTTTAACAGAACCAATGTGCTGCGCAACTTTTTGCACAGCATTTTCCTTCGAAACGGCGGGCACTGCACTGGCCAGGCGCGGAGTCGGGAAATACCGGCCGTTCAGCAGTTCGAATACACCATTTTTGGTGTGGGCGATGAGTTCGGTGCCATACACGGGCACGCTCTGGAACACTTGCTCCAGCCGGACGTGCCAGTTGCCCTGCTCGTCCACTTCGGTGCGCTTGGCTACAAACTCTGCATCCGGCCGGGCAATGCCGGCGGGTTGGAGGCTGGCCAGGTAGGCGAGCGCGCGTGTTGCGACGGGTGTATTGGCATTGGCGCTTTCCGAGGCGGCGGTTCTGCCCCGGAAAAAAATCGGCAATCCGTTTTCGCCCCGTTCAATAGTGATGTTTTCAGTAGCAGCCGGACCGGGTACTGCGAGCGGGCCGATGGGTTTGTAATTTGCGCGGGGTAATCCGAACGGATTAGCAGCAGGCGGCACAGCGGATTTGCCGGGCCAGGGTTGTACTTTCAGGCGTTCGGACGCAGGTTCCGGGCCTTTAACGGGAGGTGTGGTTTTTGCGCTTTGCGCGGCGGCCTGTTGCAGGGTAAACGCTGCGATGATAACCAAAAGCAAATTTTTTTTCATAGGTAACCGATTGTTGGATAAATGAAATACAGCAGGTTTGTCAAAAACCTTGTCCGGGCGCAAAGGTCGGTATTTTTCCCGTTTGGCATAGGAGACAGATACAGTGTCGAGTGGATTTTCGTTTACAATACTACATAAACTTGATACCCATGCAAATAGCAAACCGATACATTCCGCTTGCCGGCCTGTTGCTGGCATTGGCCTCCTGCCACGTCCCGGGCAAACCAACCCCCAAACTACTCCTGGATTATTTTCATCCGACCGCTGCTGCCGACACCGTTATTTTTGAAGTGGAGCATGAGGAAGGACGGGTAGCTGCCATCGGCGATACCATCCCGAATGCGCTGTTTTTTACCGAGATCAATGCTGCACTCCTGAGCGAAATTAACCATGTAGCCGACTCTGCGGAGGCAGTAGTGCTTGCCTTGCAGCGCTTCCCGCTGAATGCAGAAGTCGAGGCCTGCGTGGTGGATATCCGGCAACATTGGTTTCAGCACAAGTCATTACTACTGTACGACCGCCGCCAAAAGGTGTTCACGGACCGGGTAACTGTGGCCGAATGGTATGGCGGCGATGGAGGACAAGTCCTGACCGGCAGCTGGCTCGTGGACTACGACGGTGACGGGCAAAAAGATATCATTCGGCGGGATATTCAGCATACACTGCGGCCGGATGAAAACGGCGAGGCGATTGATGAAACTTATGAGTCGGCCCTGCTGCTGGTGTGGAGAACCGGCCGATTCGTGGAGCAGCCGCTCTCGGACACGATGCTGGTAGTCAAACGTTTTCCGATACGGTCGTTTTGGTGAACGTAAAGTACCCCTATCTTTCCCCCCGCAACAGGGATGCGGTCTTTTTTGAACGAGAAGGTGCATTACTGTAAAAAAATCAATCACAATGCCCAACTCCCGCATCCTTGGCATCCGCCACCACGGCCCCGGCTCCGCGCGAAGCCTGTTGGCGGAACTGGAACGGCATCCGCCCGATCTGATCCTGATTGAGGGGCCGCCCGACGCGGAACATCTGCTTCCTCTGGCGGCTGACCCGCAAATGCAGCCTCCGGTGGCATTGTTGATTTACAACCCCAAGCAACTCCGCCGAGCCTCGTTTTTTCCCTTTGCCGAGTTTTCCCCCGAGTGGCAGGCTATTCTGTTCGGACTGCAGCGGGGCATCCCGGTGCGGTTCATGGATTTGCCCATGCGGTTGTCTTTTGCCCTGCAACCCGACGCGGAAGGCCCGGTTCAACTGGCGCTGGAGGTGACTACGGCGACCGACCCCGCTGCCGCCGATCCATTTTCCGAGATTGCCCGCCTGGCCGGATACTCCGACCCGGAGCGCTGGTGGGAAGCGATGTTTGAGCGGCGAACCCCCGAAACGCAAAACCCGACGCTCGAAACCGGGGAAGCGTCGGTGTTCGAGGTGGTTCTGGAACTGATGCAGGCATTGCGGGAGTCCAAAATGCAGGGTGGTTTTTCGGAGTCGAAGGAGACGCTGTTGCGCGAGGCATACATGCGCCAAACCATCCGGACGGCTGAAAAAGAGGGTTTCCAAAACATAGCGGTCGTGTGTGGCGCCTGGCACGCTCCCGTGCTGGCTGATCGGGATACCATCAAGGCTGCGACGGATGCGTCGCTGCTCCGGGGCCTTAAAAAAGTCAAAACCGAGGCTACCTGGATACCCTGGTCGTTCGACCGTTTGGCCAGCCAGAGCGGTTACGGCGCGGGTGTACTGGCCCCGGCGTGGTACCGGGAAATCTGGAATTCGGATTCCGAACTTGTCCGCTGGTTCTCGAAAGCCGCCCAGTTGCTGCGCGCACAGGGCATCGAATTGTCCTCGGCGCACGTCATTGAGGCCGTACGCCTGGCCGATACGCTGGCCATTCTGCGCAACACGGCGTTACCGGGCATCGAGGAGCTGCGCGAAGCCGCTACCACAGTCTTGTGTGCGGGCGCCGAAACGGCATACCAGATCATCGAACGGCAGTTGATCATTGGCGATGTGCTGGGAGCTGTGCCCGACGCTGTCCCTGTAGTGCCGCTGAAGGCAGATTTTGAGGCGCAGGTACGCAGTGCCCGGCTGAAAATCAGCACCGAAGAACAAGCGCTGGCACTGGACTTGCGCGAGGAAGCACACCTGCGAAAAAGCCAACTCCTGCACCGACTCAAGCACCTGCGTATTCCCTGGGGCAAACCGGCGGAGGTGACCGGGCGCAAAGAAGGCCGTTTTCACGAAAACTGGACGCTGCAGTGGTTGCCCGACTACGAAATCCGCCTCATGGAGGCGGGTACCTGGGGCAACACCGTGGAAGAAGCCGCGACCCGGCTGGCGCAGCGCCAAACCCGGGATACGGAGCACCTGCCCGAACTCGTGGGGCTGCTCGATGCCGTGCTCAAGGCCGACCTGCCCGCTGTGCTGCCGCCATTATTGGAAAAACTGCGCAATGTAAGTGCGCTGGCGCAGGACACGCTCGCGCTGGCGGAAACCGTACTGCCTCTGGTCGAGATACTGCGCTACGGACACGCCCGACAAATGGACCTCTCGATCATCGAGCAATTGCTGGAACAGATCGTGCCCCGGGTTTGCATTCAGTTGCCGGGCGCCACGATCGGCATCAGCGAAGATATGGCGGATGGAGTATTGAAAAATATCATGGCGGTGCACCGTGCCCTGCACCTGTGGCGGCCGGAGGCGTTCTCCGACCTGTGGCAAGCCGCGCTGGACAGGATCGCCGAACAGGCGGTGCCGCTTTTGGCTGGATTGGGTACGCGGTTACTGTTTGAGCAACATGCACGCTCGGCCGGCGAAACGGCCGTAATCATGCAGTTTCGGCTTTCACACGCCCAGCCTACACTGGAGGCTGCTCAATGGTTGGCTGGATTTCTGCACGGCAGCGGGCTTTTACTGCTTCATCAACCGGTACTTTGGCAAATTCTGGCCAATTGGGTACGCGGGATTCCCGAGCCTGATTTTCCGGAATTGTTGCCCTTGCTGCGGCGTACGTTCAGCAGGTTCTCCGGGCCGGAGCGGGAAAAAATGCTGGATCTGGCGCGAAATGGCGGCGTTTTGCCTGGCATGGAGGTTTCCGAAAACCAACACTGGGATGTGGGGCGTGCGGCACTCGTGCAGCCGTTGCTGGAAACCATCCTGGGGCTTCGCAGCGTAGAGCAGGCGCAATAAAAAAGCCCCCGTCCGAGAGCCGCATTGCCGGACGGGGGCTTTTTTCAATCAAAAAGATCGGTATTTATCGTGCATTAGCAAGCATCGTGTCGGAAGTGCGGGTGTAATTGTATGCCCAGTACACTTGTTCGACAGCGTTGCCAATGGTGAGTGCAATGGTCAGGCGGCCGGCAGGGGTCAGGCCAACAACCGTGTTGCCATCGTTGGCATTGGCACGGTATTCTTTGGACCAGTTGACCTGGTAGGCTTGCACGTCCGCTTTGAGGTTTTCATCAATGACGGCTTCCGTGATCGTTTCGGCGTTGGCGCCGGCCACAAAGTGGGTAGCGAGGTGGTTGCCGGCTTTGTCAAAAACACTGATGTGGTAGCTCTTCAGGTTTTTGGTGCGTGCGCGACCGGTATTGTACAGTACGGCGTAGTATTCTGTTGTTTCAAAAGCGGCCACGGCCTCCGGATAAACCGGCATACGATTGTGGCGGGCGCTTTCTTCCAGCATCGGAAGGAAATGGTAGTATTCCCAGGTAAGGCGCTGACCCACCGGAGCGGTCGTGCGCTTTTCCATTTGAGCCTGGAGGTCTTCCGCGCGAAAGGCGTAAGGCAGGCCGGCTTTTGGAAACTGCGCCAAAAAATCCTGGAACGTAGGTTCGGAGCCGTTGTCGTTGTTGTTCACGTTGTTGGTCGTAGTAGCAGTGAGGCTAACCAAGGTGAAGAAAAAGACCGGGATTAAGAAGATTGATTTCATCGTAAAAAAATCGGTTTGGATTAGATTGTGAAAGTTGAGGCGGCTACTTTCTTGTAACGGCTTGGCTGGCCGAGAATGTTTGCCGTCTGGATTAAAAAAAAACCTGCAAGCGAATTACTCGCATGCAGGTCTTTTTCCAAACGGTATGCCAAAAGAGGCTTGACTATGCCTTTTTAACGCTCGAAGCCTTGCCGGAAGCCTTTTTTACCGCCGGCGGGGTAGAGCCTTTCGCAGGATTGACGGGTAGCTGACCATTTGCTGCGCCGCTCACATAGCTGCCCCAGGTCAGGTTATTGGCTCCATCCTTGTGCGCCAGCGCTTTTTCGATGGCCATATTCGCGGCGGTCTCTACGACCCACTCGAAATTTTCCTCGCCAACCGAGTTTACATCGGCATCGGGTGCGGGGTTGCAGAAGTCAATAGCGTATGGAATACCGTCGCGTATGGCAAATTCCACGGTGTTGAAATCGTAGCCTAAGGCGTGATTGATGCGCAGCACATAGTCGTGCATTTCGTCGCGCTGAGCCTTGGAAACTTTGTGGTCGGCTACATAGCGGAGGTGGTGCGGGTTGCGCGGTTCGTAGTCCATGATGCGCACATGCTTGCCGCCGAGGCAATAGCACCGGAAGTAAGCGTCGAACTCAATCGCTTCCTGCAGGAGCATGACCAGATCGCCGGTTTCGTTGTAGGCGGCGAAGAACTCATCGAAGTTGTGCACTTTGTACACGTTTTTCCAGCCGCCGCCGGAGTGCGGCTTCATGAAAAGCGGGAAACCGCCCAGGTATTCGAGCATTCGCTCCCATTCGAGCGGGAATTTCAGGTTGCGGAAACTCTGACCGCTGGTGTCGGGGGGCATTTCCTTCGAAGGCAGCAGGACCGTGCGGGGCACCGGCATACCGATCTTGGTGGAGAGGCAGTTGTTGAAAAACTTCTCGTCGGCGCTCCACCAAAAGGGGTTGTTGAGCACTGCCGTGCCATTGAGGGCGGCATTTTTCAGGTAGGCCCGGTAAAAGGGAACGTCCTGACTGATGCGGTCAATCATCACCGCATAAGGCGTGGGATTGCCTTGCATCAGTTCGTCCACCAGGGTCGGCTCAGCGTGTACCCCTTTGACATTTTTGGCATTGACGCGGGCGACGAAAGCCTCCGGGAAAGTAGTTTCCTTGCCGTGTAAAATTCCGATTTTTTTCATTCGTCCTGTTTTAGTTAAAAATTCCAAAGTAAAAGCAAGCGACAAAACTACTTTCAAAAAGCATTTCCGTGCATACCGTTTTTAGAGCGTGTTTTAATTGTCAATAAAAGGCGCGATTTCAGCCTTCTCCGGGCGAGGGGGCACTTTCACTGTCTTGTTGATGGTCTTCAATTTTACTTCTTGCCGTTCGTATTTGGCCCACAGCGAAATTTGAAAATCGCCGGTACGCGCGTAGGTGTATTTCAGGGTACCGTTCTGGAATGCCTGCCGGGGACTTCCGTCGCCGGGGTCCAGCTCATAGGTGGCTCCCTGTGAAAAGTTGGTCATCCGGAAAACAAAGGGTTGGCCGACCTCGGGATACTCCTCGTCGCGTATGACCAAATCGCCCGTGACCGCTTGAATAGGCGCCGAGAGTTTGCCGGGATCCATGTTTTTTTGTGCGCCGGACTGCACCATTGAGCGCTCATCGGAGCGGGATGTCGGGGTTTTGCGCGCAAACTGTAAAATCAACAGCCCGACCGCTCCCACAATGGCAATAATAGCAAGCAATATGATCTCGCGCTTCTGCCCCAGGGGCTGGCTCGTTTTCTCCATTTGTACAAATTGTGTTTGGTAAATAAAACTTTCTGCAAAAGTACGCCCAACTCGGGCGAACGGCAAAACGGGTTGAGAAAGAGATAGGTTTATGGGGTTGAGATAGGTTGAGCACGCTGTCTCGTCCTAAATTAACGGTACAGGTTTAGAGATTCTGCTTTCAACCCCCTCAACCGTTCTACCTTTGCCCGACGGATTATCCTGATGAAATTACACTGGAACGACTGCCTGAATTTTGCCCGAAAACTGACGCTGCGCCGGGGGTGTAACGTAGCCAAAGTACTGGCCTCCTACTACCTTACCCGCTGGACGCGCAAACCCATCCAATGGGGCCTGCCGATCATGCTCAGTGTGGAACCTACCACCGCCTGCAACCTCCGCTGCCCGGAGTGCCCGTCCGGCCTGCGGGCATTCACCCGAAATACCGGCAACCTGAAGACCGACTTTTTTCGGCAATTGGTGGACGACCTGCACCGCGACCTGTTCTACCTCTATTTTTACTTTCAGGGCGAACCGTACATCAACCCGCATTTCCTGGAGATGGTGCGCTACGCCCACGAACGCGGCCTGTTTACCGTGACCAGCACCAACGGCCATTTTCTGGACGATGAAAACGCCCGCCGCACAGTTGAATCCGGACTGGACCGCCTGATTATTTCGGTAGATGGAACCACACAGGAAACGTACGAGCAGTACCGCATCGGCGGCAACCTCGAACAGGTGCTGCAAGGCGCCCGAAACGTGGTAGCCTGGAAACGCCGATTGCGTACCCGCCACCCGCATATCATCTTCCAGTTTCTGGTCGTGCGGCCCAACGAACACCAGATAGAAGACCTTCAGCGCCTGGCACGCGAAATAGGCGCCGACGAGGTGAAACTGAAAACGGCTCAGGTGTACGACTACCAAAACGGCAATCCACTGATTCCGCTGCAGGAACGCTATGCCCGCTATGCCCGGCAACCCGACGGATCCTGGGCGCCACGGCATGCCCTGCACAACCACTGCTGGAAACTCTGGCACGCCTGTGTAGTTACCTGGGATGGATTAGTGGTGCCCTGCTGTTTCGACAAGGATGCCATGCACCGCCTCGGCGACCTGAAATCCGCGCCGTTCCGCACCATCTGGCAAAATGAATCCTACCAGTCCTTCCGTCGCAGCATTCTCAAAAGCCGCAGCGAAATTGACATTTGCACCAATTGTACCGAAGGCTGCAAGGTGTGGGCGTGAGACCACACTACCGGACCATTTCGGGCACAACCCCGTCCGGGTTTCTACGATTTGGAATGGCGATGCCCATTGAAGACACGGGCAAAGAAGAACCAGCCGAGCATGGCGCCAAAGGTGTTGGCCAGCATGTCGTCGTACTCGAAGTGGCGGTTGGGAAAAAATTTAAACTGTACGTATTCCATTAGTACACCGAAAAGTGCAGCAAAAAAGACCGCCGACAAAGCGTGCAGGAGGTGTATTTGCTGGGGGTGCCGCCACCGGGAAAATCCCCAGAGGATGAGCCACGTCAGCAGCAAATACGCCGCCGCGTGCGCCAGTTTATCCGTTTGAAACAGGTTGAACGTCGGCATCGAAACACCGCCCTTGGTGGAAAGAAAGGTGATCAGAAGCAGCCAGAGGATTGCCGGGAAAAATGCTTTTACCATAGTGTAAAAAAGGGATGGGGAAGGAAAACGAACGAACGCGGTGCAAGGTCGGCCTATTTTTACCCGTCGCGTAATTCCCACCCAAAACTCAAAACCCGAAACTTACCTTTGCCGCCATGCGAGCAATCTATTGGGCTTTTTATTTTTTTGCCGGAATAGCTGTTTTGGTTCTTTCTGGTTGTAACGGCGCTACCGATGCAGCGCAAAACCGCTTTGAAACCATCGCCTCGGCGTACTGCGAGTGTACGGCCCAACTAGTGGTCATCAACAAAGAAGCCGACGCTGCCGACCGCGACGATCTTGGCGCGTATTTTCAAAAAATGCAAACCGAGTACTACAAGGTAAAAGATTGCACGGCCACGATCATTGGGCAATTCGGGCATTTGAACCCGGCAGAACTCGACTCGGTCAATATGTTTCTAAAAACAAAATGCCCCGACCTGGCCGATAAACGCGAACAACTACAAGAACTCCTCGGAGAATAAGCAAACATGGCCATCATCGCACTCGAAGGAATGAAATTCTACGCCTACCACGGCGTGTACGAAGCCGAACAGAAAATCGGTACGGAATACATGGTGGACGTGTACGTCCAAACCGTCATCGCCGCCGCTGCCGCAAGCGACAAAGTGGAGGCGACCGTCAATTACGAGTCGGTATTTCAGATTTGCAAAATGGAAATGAGCAGGCCCCGCCAACTGATTGAAACAGTGGTGAACGGGATTTTCCAGCGCATGAAAAAGCAGTTTCCCGGCATGATGGCCCTGAAGGTGCGCGTGCGCAAACTGAATCCGCCGCTCGGTGGCCAGGTTGCCGCCGCCTGGGTGGAGGAAGACCAGATGTTTATGCAGCAATGCCCGCGTTGTTCCCGCAGTTTTATCAATTACAACCCCGGCGACTGTTGGGAACGCTTCCCAAACCTGCACCCGGCCACCAAAGAAACGCTGAACCGCCAGTTCGGCGGCAAGTGCCTGTGCGACGATTGCCTGAAATTTTACGCAGGGTAGGTTTCTGCGCTACCCGCGCAAACCCTCCACTTCCGCTACGGTTTTTGGTATTGGGTCGCCCAAAATGCGGTGGCCGTTTTCGGTGATCAGCACGTTGTCCTCGATGCGTATGCCACCGAAATTCCGGTATTTGGCCACCGTCTGGTAATTGATAAAATCAGCAAACAGATTTTTGCGTCGCCACTGGTCTATCAGTTGTGGGATGAAATAAATGCCTGGTTCCACCGTCAGCACGAAGCCTGGCTCCAGTGCGCGGGCCAGCCGCAAGTAGGCGGTACCGAATTGTGTGCTGCGCGTCACCGCATCGGAATAGCCCACATATTTTTCGCCGAGATCTTCCATGTCATGCACATCAAGGCCAATCATGTGGCCGAGACCATGCGGGAAAAACAGCGCGTGCGCTCCCTGGGTTACCGCCTCGTCAAGGTCGCCCTGCATCAGTCCGAGTGATTTGAGCCCTTCGGCCATGCGGCGGGCGGCGGCAAGGTGTACGTCGCGGTAAAGCACACCCGGCTTCAGGGAGGCAATAGCACTGACCTCGGCATCGAGTACGATCTCGTATATCTCGCGTTGCTTGGGTGTGAAGCGGCGGTCCACCGGGAATGTGCGGGTGATATCGCCGGCGTAGTGCATGGCCGTTTCGGCGCCAAAATCACCCAGTACCATTTGGCCGTTTTGCAAGGTATTACCGTGGTAATGGTTGTGCAGGATCTGGCCGTGTACGCTCAGGATAACGGGGTAGGAAAGGTTTCCGCCGGCACTCACGGCCATACCCTCCACCATGCCCGCCAGTTCTGCCTCGATTTGCCCGACACGAGCGGCCTTCATGGCTGCTACGTGCATGGCTCCGGTTACGTTGACGGCGCGTTCCATGTCTGCCACTTCTTCTGCGGACTTGTACGACCGCTGCGCCACCACAGCCTGTATGAGTGCTTCGGATGCGGCGGATTTCTCCCGGGCGATCGGGATGTTCAGCATGGTTTTGAGCTGCAGCATATTGTCGTGCCGGTAGGGTGGCAGGAAATGGATCGTTTGCCCGGCACGACGGGCTTTTTTTACAAAAGCCGACAAACGACGGGAAGGCAGTACCTCCGGGATGCCAACTTGCTCGGCCAGGGTTTTGAGGCGCGGCATGGCGCCCATCCACACGACATCCTCGATACTCAGGTCGTCACCGAAAATAATTTCCCGGTCGTTGTCCACGTCAATGATGGCGGCAAGGCCGGGCTTGTCGAGGCCGAAGAAGTACAAAAAATTGCTGTCTTGCCGAAAATGGTATGTATTTCCGGCGTAGTTCATGCCCAGTTCGTTGTTGCCCAAAAAGAGGGCAAGACCGGATTGGAGGTCTTTTTTGAGTCGGGCGCGGCGGGCTTGGTAGGTAGATGGTTGGAACATGGATTGATTTGATTAGTCCGATTGTTTCGATTGATTCGATTATTTCGATTGATTCGATTTTTCGATTAGAGCATGTCGGGAGATACTCTAAATCGGCCTAATCGAAATAATCGAATCAATCGGCCTAATCGAATCAATTCTATTTTTCGCTGCTGAGCAGTACGATGCCAAACTCGGAATGGATGGTTACTTGTCCGTTTTTCACCTTGGTTTTGTTGCCGGAATACTGGTCAAGGAGTACTGTTCCGTCCGGGAAAACGCCTGTGACGGAAATTGTTTTTTCGCCTTTGGGCAGGTCGAGGCCGACAACGACGGTATCGGAGAAACCGGCAGCGGTGTAGGTGCGGTGGAAAAGGTACGGTTTTTCGGATAGCATGGTGTGTGTACCAGCGCCCACGGCCGGGTGGGCGCGGCGGAAGCGCCCGAGTTTTTGCCAGTGGGCCAGCACATCCTGCGTATGGCGGCCGCTGCGTATAGTGTTGGCAGCCAGTTCGTCCCAGTTCATAAAAGAGCGCAGAGTAGCATCGCCGGTTGTGCCGGGGATATCCAGGGGGCGGTTGGTTTCGTCGCCGTAATAAATTTGCGCGGCGCCGGGGCAGAGCAGGAGTTTGTTGGCGGCCTCGAAGGGTTTTTGGCGCTGTTTGTCGTACGGGTCGCCGTCGTCGTGGGAGCTGAGGTAATTGAGCACGCTTTTTCCGCGAAGCGGGCCGTGCAATTGGGCGGCGTATTTGGAAAAAAGCGCTTCGTACGACGGATTTTTCGCGTCGTATTTCAAGCCGAAATTGATGACGCTGTGGAAACCGTTGGCGAAGTAGTCCACTTTGCGGTCGCCGAAATCGTAGTCGCGCCCGCCGGCGATATTGTAGCCGTACACTTCGCCGACCATATAAAAATCATTGTTGTCGAGCACTTTGGCGGGGTTGTCTTTTTTCCAGTCGGCAAATGCGCGGGCGGCTTCCTGCTGGAGGTCGGCCCAAACGCTTTCTTCGACGTGCTTGACGGTATCGCAGCGGTAGCCGTCAATACCGAGGCGCCGCACCCAGTCGGTGAGCCATTTGATGAGGTAAAAACGCGGTGCGCGGGGGTACCCGGTACGGTCAAAAAAAGCGTCAAGTTCGGCCAGTTCGTGGTTGAGGCGGCCTTCGTTTTTCCATTTTTCAACCAAAAAAGGCGGCAGCTCGACCGGATCGTTGCTGTCCGTTTTGATATCGGGCAAGTTCTTTACCAGGGTACAGGATATGGTGGATGTATAGTCTCGATACGAGCACTGCGGGTTTGTGCGCGCCCAGTCACTCCAAAGCGGATCCTGGGGCGTCACAGGTCCGGTGTGGTTGACGACCACGTCGAGCAGGATTCGAATACCGCGGCGGTGGGCTTTGTCCACGAGTTCGGCCAGGTCGCGTTCGGTGCCGAAGTTGGGGTCGAGGCGGGTCCAGTCTTTGGTCCAGTAGCCATGAAAGCCGTAGGTGACGCCACTGCCCTCGTCCACAAAACCATGGACTTGTTCCAGCACGGGTGTGAACCAGATCGCGGTGATACCAAGCTGGTCGAAGTAGCCTTCTTCCAGTTTTTGGATGATACCCCGGATATCGCCACCCATAAAACCGCGGAGTTTGGCAGTTTGTGCGGTACGGCCGGCGACAACATCGTTTGTCGGGTCGCCGTTGGCGAAACGGTCTGTCAGCAGAAAATAGATATTGGCGTTTTCCCAGAGAAAAGGTGTGGCAGCAGTACCGTTTTGGGTGCTTTGGCGCGTGCCGGAGCAGCCGGAGAGGACCAATACAAGCAGCAGAATGCGGTAGAAATGGCTCATATAAATTGGATCGGAAGGATCAACACTAAATTCGGGAGCCAACGTAGGGGTTTTTGTTCAAATAGCACGCAACGCGGGGGGCTAATCTCCAGGATAGATTTGATTTTAGAATGGATTGTTTGGCTCTAATTATTCCTTTGGGGTAATTTATTTACGAATTTCTTGCCAGCAATTTTAATTTTGCCTTTCTCCCCCAGCGCAATCGTGTTCTGCTCAACACATACTGCTTTGATATGAAACATTTCTACCTCTTGCTGACCTGTCTGTTGATGGGCATCTCTGCGTCGTTATTTGCTCAACCATGTCCGCCGCCGGGTTTTCCCGATGCAGGAAACAACTGTGTACAAGCGCCGATCCTTTGCGAAAATCTGGATGGTTACTGCAACGAGATCAATAACAACAATTCCCCGCAAAGTTTCCCGGGCTGCCCCGGCTGGCAGTTGAACAACGACGAATGGTTTGCATTTTTTGCCGGCACCACCAGCATTTCCATTCAGGTGACGCCCAGCAACTGTTCGCCAGGGCCACAAATGGGTTTGCAGGCCGGTATTTATGCCGGTTGCGGTCCTCCCTGGCAGCCGATGGATTTGCAGTGCTCTTGCACGCAAAACCCGTTTATTCTGGAATCGAACAATTTTGTTGTCGGCCAGGTCTATTATTTCGTGATAGATGGCTGTGGCGGCAATGTATGCGACTACTCTATAGATGTATTGTCTGGCTCCACGGTAGGCGTACCCCCGGCTGATCCTGGTCCAATCACCGGTCCAACGCCGGTGTGTCAGTCCAGTACTTCCCCATATAGCGTAGCGCCGGTAGTTGCCGCCACGATTTATACCTGGACGCTCAATCCCCCAAGCGCCGGTACAATCACAGGGCAAGGAACCCGAAACATCAATGTAAACTGGTCGGCCAACTACAGCGGCCCGGTTGAACTGTGTATGCAGGTTTCCAATTTGTGTTACTCCAATCCGGACACCGTCTGCTACACTATTGATGTCATTCCGCGGCCAACAGCAATGATTTCCGGTAGCGGTATTATTTGTGCCAACGACCCCAGTCCACCCCCGGTTGACCTCACGGTGAATTTTACGGGTGATGGTCCCTGGACGTTTGTCTATCGCATCAATGGCGCGGCACAACCGCCTATTACTACCAGTGACAATCCATATATTATACAGGCCACACTACCAGGCACCTACACCCTGCAGAGTGTCACTACTGTGGCGGGCAACTGTACCGGCACCGTATCCGGATCATCTCAGGTAACTTCAATCAACCTGAATGCCCAGGCGGTAGCGACGAATGAGGAATGTGGCGACGGCACCGGCGGCGTCAACGTTACCGCCGGCGGCGGTACCCCCCCCTATATGTTTGAATGGTCCAACGGCGCAACAACCGAAGACTTGGTCAATCTCAACGCCGGCGATTTCACCGTCACAATCACCGATGCCAACGGCTGTACCGCTGTGCGGTCAGTTACTGTGGCAGACGACCAGATCTCCATCACGATCAATGGCAACGTTCAGCCCAATACCACTTGTATCGGTGGCAACGGCAGCATTACGACGAGTGTAGCGCCGCAAGGCACCTACGACTACGAATGGTCCAACGGCGCAACAACTTCCAGCCTCGTCAACCTGGAACCCGGAACGTACACCCTCACCGTTACTACCGGTGTCACGTGTACCGCTACGGCCGAATTTACCATAGACGACGAACCCAACGAGCCAAACGTGTCCGGCGCCCCAACTCCGAGCACTTGCGACCTTGAAAACGGGAATATTAACCTGAGCGTTTCCGGCGGCGTGACGCCGTATGTTTTCGAGTGGTCCAATGGCGCTACCTCGGAAGACATTACCAATATTCCCGCCGGTTCCTACGCCGTCACGGTTACCGGCGCCAACGGCTGCTCCAGTACGGCAGAATTTACCGTGGATAATAATAATCCACCGTTTAATGTGAATGCCAACGTGGTGTCCAATACCACCTGTATCGGTGGCAACGGCAGCATCACGCTCTCTGTGTCGCCACAGGGGACCTATACCTACCTCTGGAATACCGGGGCAACAACTCCGAACCTCAGCAACCTGGCGCCCGATACCTATACCGTAACCGTGAGCGCCGGTGGTTCCTGCACCGAAACGTTGGAATTTACGGTACCGGATGAACCGCTCGAACCCAGCATCAACGCCACGCCTACCGAATCTACGTGTGAACTGAGTAACGGCAGCATCAACCTGTCTGTATCCGGCGGGGTAGCGCCATACACGTTCCTGTGGTCCACCGGCGCTACTACGCAAAACCTGGCCAACCTGCCCGCCGGCAGCTATGCAGTCACCGTTACCGGCGCCAACGGCTGCACCAATACGGCGGACATAGACGTGACCAACGATAACCCGCCGATTGATGTGGACGCCAATATCCTGTCCAACACAACCTGCATCGGCGGCAATGGCAGCATCACGCTCTCCGTTTCGCCTCAGGGCAACTATACATACACCTGGAATACCGGCGCCACCACACCCAACATTACCAACCTGCCCGCCGGCACCTACACCGTTACCGTGAGCGCGGGCGGCGCCTGTACCGGAACAGCAGAGTTCGAAGTGCCTGAAGATCCCAACCCCCCTAATATCAACTGGAATACCGTCGAATCCACCTGCGAACTGAACAACGGGAGCATCAGCTTGAGCGTTTCCGGCGGGGTGCCGGCGTACACGTACCTGTGGTCCACCGGCGCTACCACGCAAAATCTCATCAATATTCCTACCGGGGCGTACGGCGTGACGGTGACCGGCGCCAACGGCTGCTCCAGCACAGAGGACATTTTCCTGGATAACAACAATCCCCCGATTGACATTGGCGCCAATATAAACGACAACACAGCCTGTGTTGGCGGCAATGGCTCGATAACCCTGTTCGTCTCCCCGGCAAACCCGGCCTATACCTACCTGTGGTCCACCGGTGCTACAACATTGACCATCAGCAACCTGCCGGCCGGTTCCTATGACGTGACCGTCAATGGCGGCGGATCCTGTATTGAAACCGCTACGTTCGTTGTGTCCGATGACCCAAATTTACCAGATCTGGCTTTTTCACAAATTGATCCCCGTTGCGGGCTAAGCAACGGCAGCGTAAACCTGACCGTTTTCGGCAGTGTACAACCGTACACCTACGCCTGGTCCAGTGGACAAACGACCCAGGACCTGAATAATGTCCCCGCGGGTACGTACATCGTGACCGTCACGGGCGCCAATGGCTGTACCGCCGAGGACTTCGTAACGCTGAACGACGAAGACGTGCCCATCTCTTTGGATGGTTTTGTTACGGATAAAACCTCCTGTTTGGTCAATAATGGCTCTATAGCGCTGAGCTATTCCCCCTCAAACCTCACCGTGTCCTGGTCCAATGGCAGCAACCAGCCAAACCTGAATAATTTGGCTCCGGGTACCTACTCGGTCACCGTAAGTGCAGGCGGCACGTGCACTGAAACGGCAGAGTTCACGGTTTCCGATATTTCCGAAGTGCCCAATATTGTTGAGGAAGTTACCCCGGCGACCTGCGGATTTTCTAACGGGTCTATAGTTCTGGATATCTTCGACGGTATTCCGCCCTACACCTACAAATGGTCGCACGGACCTACCAGCCAAAACGTGAACAATCTTGCCGCTGGCAACTACGCCGTCACAGTCACGACCTCGGTAGGCTGCACGTCTGTACTATTTATCAATGTGCCCGGTGAGTTGATAGATATCGAGATCATCGGCACTGTTTCAGACAACGTTTCCTGCACTACACCCAACGGTTACATAGATATTGACGTGTCGCCTGTAGCCCCGTACGGTTACGCGTGGTCGAACAACCGCTTTACTCAGGATATCTACGACGTACCCGCCGGAATCTATACTGTGACGGTCACGCTCGGTATAGGCTGTAGCGCCGAAGCCACTTTTGAGATATTTAATAATACAAACCCGCCCAACCTGTCCACCTCTACCATGCCCGCTATCTGTGGCCAGTCTAATGGCTCGGCTACTGTGAGTGCGAGTGGCGGTTCTTCACCATACACCTATCTCTGGTCTCCCGGCGGCAATACCGCCACCATCAATAACTTAACGCCCGGCACCTACACGGTCACGGTTACCGATTTCTTCGGTTGTTCGGCCACCGCCACGGCTACGGTGATCAACACGACCATTGCGGTGAACATCACCGGCACACCGACTGCTAACACCTCCTGCGCCACACCTAACGGCGCAGTAGATATCAACGCAACACCCGCAGCGACGTACACTTATACCTGGTTCAATGGGCCAACCACGCAGGATATCGCCAATGTACCGCCCGGAACGTATAGCGTTACCGTTAGCGCAGGCGCGGGTTGTTCGGCTACGGCATCCTTTGTGGTGACAAACAACACCGCCGATCCGGTACCCAGCCCCGCTGTGACGCCTTCTATTTGCGGGCTGAGCAATGGTGCCATCAACCTCAGCGTGAGCAACGGCATCGCACCGTATCAGTTCCTTTGGTCGAACATGGCCTCCACAGAAGATATCAACAATATCCTGGCGGGCATTTACACGGTGACCATCACCGACGCCAACGGCTGCACGGCTATCAGCACGTCCACGGTGCCGAACGATGCTTCTACGTTTAGCCTGTCGGGAACCACCGTCGCGCTGACGAGCTGCGTTTCGCCCAATGGCATCATTGACCTGACGGTAACCCCTGCCGGGACGTACACCTACGTGTGGAGTACCGGTAACACCACACAAGACATAGCCCTCCTGCCCGACGGCACCTACACCGTGTCCGTAACCGAGCAGGGTGACTGTACGGCCTCCGCGTCGTTCATCGTAGCCAACGGCCTGACATTCCCCGCGCTCAACCAGACCATCACTCCGGAGCTTTGCGATTTGCAGGACGGGGCCATCAACCTCAGCGTCAGTGGCGGTGCAGCGCCGTTTTCTTTCTCGTGGGCGACCGGCCAGAACACCGAAGACCTGTCCAATATTCCCGACGGAAACTACGCCGTGACCGTTACGGGCGCCAATGGCTGCTCGGCTACTGCTACCGCTACGGTACCGGATAATTCGATCAATTTCTCCGTTGCCGGTATACCCACGGCTAATACCTCCTGTGTAGTCAATAACGGCGCTGTCAACCTGACGCTTTCGCCTGCGAATCCGGGCGGCGGTCCGGGCTACTCCTTTGTCTGGTCGAACATGGCCACGACGGAAGACCTGAGCGGGCTTGCTCCGGGCGCCTTCACCGTCACGGTAAGTGCGGGCGGTTCATGTACCACAACCGCCAGCTACAACGTGGCCAACAATGCCCAACCGCCTTCCATTTCGGAAAACGTAGGTGCGGCACTGTGTGGCCAAAGCAGTGGTTTCGTTAACCTGACGGTCAGCGGCGGCGCTTCGCCCTATACCTTCCTGTGGTCGAACATGGCCGTCACGGAAGACCTCAACGGACTAACCTCGGGGACGTACACCGTAACCGTAACCGGCGCCAACGGCTGCACGGCCACCCGTACCTTCACCGTACAGGAAAACACCGTAACGCCTGACATTTCCGGTTTGCCTACGCCGAATACCTCTTGTGTGAGCAGCAACGGCAGCATCAACCTCAGCGTTTCGCCGGGCACCCTCGTGTACACGTACATTTGGTCGAGCGGCCAAACCACGGCAAACATTTCCGGGTTGTCTCCCGGCGATTATACGGTGACGGTAAACGGCGGCGGCGCTTGTACCAACACGGCCACGTACACCGTAGGCAACAGCACGGATGCCCCGCAAGTTGTTGAGGCTATTTCCGCAGCCCTCTGCGGCCAAAGCAGCGGCAGCATTGACCTGACCACTACGGGTGGCATTTCGCCTTACACCTTCAAGTGGTCGAATATGGCTGCAATCGAAGACCTGAACGGCATTCCATCGGGCAGCTACACGGTGACCGTCACGGGCGCCAACGGCTGCAGCAACGCGGTAACGTTTGTGGTACCGGAAAACACCGTTGTACCGAATATACTCGGCACGGTGACCCCGGTCAGCTCCTGCATCGTGTCGAACGGCGCGATCGGCCTGAGCCTGACGCCAACCAACCTGACGTACACCTATTTGTGGTCGGGCGGCCAAACGACGCCCAATATCACCGATTTGCCGGTAGGCAGCTACACCGTGACCGTCAATGGCGGCGGCGCCTGTATTGCCACGGCTACCTTTGCGGTGAACAGTTCGACCGGCACGGTGATGCTTGCCGGCACCCCTACGAATATTCTTTGTTTTGGACAAAACACCGGCGCGATAGACCTGATGGTTGGCGGCGGCGCAGCGCCTTACACGTTCAACTGGTCGCCCGGTATTCCGGGCAATCCACAAAACCCGACCAACCTGCTCGCCGGCACATACAACGTGACTGCGACCGATGCGGCAGGCTGCACGGCCGTTAGCACGGTTGTCATTGGCCAACCTGCGAGTGCCTTGCAACTGGCCTGTGCGCAGACCAACGAGGTGAGTTTCCCGGGCGCGGGCGACGGCGCGGCGGCAGTGACGATTTCGGGCGGCACAGCACCGTTTGCTGTTGTTTGGACGCCCGGTGGCAGCCAAACCAATGTGCCGACGGGCGTTTTCCCGATAAACAACCTCAACAACGGCAGTTTTGCTGTTGCCGTGACAGATGCCAACGGATGCCCGGCCAATTGCAATTTCAATATCAACATCATCGCCTGCGAAACCAAGTTGGGTATCATGCAAGGCAACACGCTGTCGCTGTGCGGCGAAGGGTGCCTGTCGGCAAACTATAATCCGATCGGTGAATTTTTGGAGCCGGGCGACGTGTTGCAGTTTATCCTGCATGAGGGTTCGGGCACGCAGATCGTCAATGAAATCGGGCGCAGCAATGCACCTGAGTTTTGTTTCGACGCGGCTACAATGACCTACGGTACGACCTACTATATTTCGGCGGCAGCGGGCAATAACGACGGTACAGGCAATGTGCTGCTGACCCACTATTGCACCGTGGTGTCTGCCGGTACGCCCATCATTTTCCAGCAAAAACCGGTATCCACCGCCTCGCAGCCCGGTCCGCTCAACTGTGCCGTATTGCAAGTGCCCATTACCGGAACTTCGGACATCTCCGGCAGCACGTTCCAATGGAGTACTGCTGCAGGCGGGCAGATCATCGGTAGCCCGGTGCAAGCGACGATCAACGCCGGCGCAGCGGGTACGTACACCCTGATCGTGAATGCCAATGGCTGTGCGGATACGACCGTCGTGCAGGTGCTGGATATTACCAACCAGCCACAAGCGACCATCGTGGCCAACCCGAACGGTATTCTGGACTGTGGCATTACGGAGATTATCCTGACGGGCGGTGTCGAAGGTTCTACGGACGCCAACTCGGTATGGTTGTACAACGGCGTGTCTTACGCTGTCGGCACCGTGCTGACAATCAGCGCGCCCGGCAACTACCAGTTTGTTATCCTGGACACCCTGACCCAATGCTCGGATTCGGCGCTGGTTCAGATTCAGGAAAATCTGAACTTCCCGCCGCTGTTCACCAATCCTGTATCTACGCTAAACTGCATCAACGACGTCGTGACGTTGTCCGGCGGCTCGTCGTTCCCGAATATCCAGTTCACCTGGGCATTGGTGACGGGCACAGACACAACTATCGTGGGCACCGGCACCAGCATCACCGTTTCGACGCCCGGCAACTACCTTCTGATGGGCCTCGATCCCGGCAGTATGTGTACCAACGAAATCGGCATCCAGGTGCTTGGGGACATCGTTTACCCGGTTGCCGACGCGGGCACACCGTTCAGCATTTACTGTTTTGGTGAAACCGCCCAACTCAACGGCACCGGCTCGTCCGGTCTGCCGGGGCTGCTTTTCCAGTGGACTGCCACCAGCGGCAATATCGCTGCGGGCGCAACTACTCCCACACCGACGATCAACCAGCCCGGCACGTACGCTTTGCTGGTGACCAACCCGGGCAACGGTTGCACGGACACCGCCGAGGTGGTCATTGAGCCGGACGACCCGATCGCCACAGCGTTGGCCAAACATCCGCCCTGCGAAGGTGACCGGGGTGCTATCGTGATTGATACCGTCATCGGCGCTGAACCGCCCGTGCGGTTTTCGATCAATGGCGGGCAAACATTCACGACATCGAACCTGTTCAATAACCTCAGTCCGGGCGACTACACGGTATTCCTCGTGGATGCCAACGGCTGCTCGACCGAGGTGGATGTGACCATAAACGAGCCTCAGATCATCGAGATCATACTCGACGCGCAGGCAGCGCTCAAACTCGGCGATACCTACCTGATCGAGGCGGAAGTGAACCTGCCGGCAACGGCGCTCGCTCAAATTCAGTGGACACCGGCAACGGGATTGAGTTGCGATACCTGCCTGATCACTGAGGTCACGCCGTTCATCAGTTCCATTTATCGCCTGACGGTAGTGACTACTGCCGGATGCCGCGACGACGCTGCCATCACATTGAATGTGGACCGCCGCCCGAACGTCTATATCCCGAACGTATTCAAGCCGGATATTGACGGCGAGAACTCAATTTTCCGGATTTACGCCGACCAAACGGTGAAGCGGGTCAAGACTTTCCAGGTGTTTTCCCGCTGGGGCGAACGCGTGTACGAATATTACGATTTTGATCCGAACAGTCCAGCTTACGGCTGGGATGGCACATTCAACGGCCAGCCCCTGAACCCGGCGGTGTTTGCCTACTACGCGCTCATCGAATTGGTGGACGGGCAGGAGGTGTTGTTTGAAGGGGATGTGACGATTGTGCGGTAGCAAGCGACACTGCAATCGAAATGATTTATATTTTGTGGCGTGGGCGGGGTTTGCCCCCGCCCACACTTTTTACCGCCCGATATTTTTTAATAAAACACCGCCAAACGAATGAACCAGACACCCGAACAAATCGCCCGGGATACCATTGACGCGGCCTTGCTGCGCAGCGGATGGGTACTTCAGGACAAGTCAAAAATCAACCTGAGCGCCGCCACGGGCGTGGCCGTCCGCGAATACCAAACCGACGTTGGCCCTGCCGATTATGTGCTGTTTGTGGACAAAAAACCGGTCGGCCTGATCGAGGCAAAACGCCCCGAGGAAGGTGTGCGCCTCACCACGGTGGAAGAACAGTCCGGCGAATACGCCACCGCCAAACTCAAGCACCTGAACAACGACCCGCTGCGGTTTGTGTACGAAAGCACGGGCGAAGTGACTCGCTTCACCGACTACCTCGACCCAAAGCCGCGCTCCCGCCCGGTGTTTACCTTTCACCGGCCCGAAACGTTTCAGAAATGGGCCAAGGAGCCGAAAACCCTGCGGACGAGGCTGCACGACATCCCCAACTTGTCCCCCGCCGGGCTGCGCGATTGCCAGATTACCGCGATTTCCAACCTGGAGCAATCGTTCCGCGAAAACCGGCCAAAAGCCCTCATCCAGATGGCGACCGGCTCGGGCAAAACATTCACCGCCATCACGTTTATTTACCGCCTGCTCAAGTTTGCCAAAGCCAAACGCGTGCTGTTTCTGGTGGATACCAAAAACCTCGGCGAGCAGGCCGAGCAGGAGTTTCGGCGCTACGAACCCCAGGACGACAACCGCCTTTTTCCCGAACTCTACGGCGTGACCCGGCTCGGCAGTTCGTTCATTCCCGGCGACAGCCAGGTGTACATCAGTACCATCCAGCGCCTGTACTCCATCCTGAAAGGCACGGAACTGGACGAGCGCGAGGAGGAGGACAATCCCAACGAAAAATGGACGCCCCGGGAACCCCTGCCCGTGGTGTACAGCGAGCGCACGCCTCTGGAGTTTTTCGATTTTATCGTCATTGACGAGTGCCACCGCAGCATCTACAACCTCTGGAAACAGGTGCTCGACTACTTCGACGCGTTTCAGATCGGCCTGACGGCCACGCCCGACAACCGCACGTTCGGGTATTTCAACCAAAACCTCGTGTGCGACTACGGCTACCGCAAAGCTGTGGAAGACGGGGTGCTGGTGCCCTACAACGTGTTTGAAATTGTCACGAAAATCACGAAGGAGGGCGCGGCCCTTGCGCTGGGCGAATACGTAGGTACCCGCGAAAAACTCACCCGCAAGGAATTTTGGAACACACTGGACGAAAACGTGGAGTACTCGGCCAAACAGTTGGACAACGACGTGGTGAACGTGAACCAGATTCGCCTCATCGTCCGGGCCGTGCGGGAATATTTACCCACCATGTTTCCCGACCGTGTCGGGGCCGATGGGGTATTTGAAGTGCCCAAAATGCTCGTGTTTGCCAAGAGCGACAGCCACGCCGACGACATTATCCGGATCATTCGTGATGAATTTGCCGAAGGCAACTCGTTTTGCAAAAAGATCACGTACCGCAGCACGGAAGATCCCAAATCGGTGCTCCAGCAGTTCCGGACGGGGTACTACCCCCGTGTGGCCGTCACGGTGGATATGATCGCCACGGGCACCGACATCCGCCCGCTGGAGGTGCTGCTGTTCATGCGCGACGTGAAAAGCCGCAGCTATTACGAGCAGATGAAAGGCCGCGGCACCCGCACGTGCAGCCTCGAAGAACTGCGCACCTCGGGCACGCCGGCGGCCAAATTTACCAAAGACCACTTCGTGATCATAGACGCCATCGGGGTGGAAAAAAGCCAAAAAACCGACAGCCGTCCGCTCGAAAAGAAACCCGGCGTGTCGCTACAGGCCGTGCTCGACGCTGTGGCCGTGGGCGCCACCGACGAAGACCTGCTCAGTACGCTGGCCAACCGCCTCATCCGGTTGGATAAACAGATCAACGCGCGCGAGAAAAACACCTTCGCCGAACACGCCGCCGGCAAATCCATTTCGCAGGTGGTGAAAGCCCTGCTCCATGCCCACGACCCCGACACACTCGAAAACATCCGCTACGAAGTGGCCCAAGCCCTGCCCAACGCCAGCCCTGCCGACCTCCATTCATCATTTATCCTTCAGCATTCATCATTATTGGAAAAGGCGGTGGCCGTTTTTCACAACCCCGACCTGAGGCAGTTCGTGGTGGACGTGCGCAAAAAGTACGACCAGCTCATAGACCACATCAACCCCGACGAAATCCTGAACATCGGCTGGGTGGCCGACAACAAGGCCGGAGCTGAAAGCCTCGTGCGCGAGTTCCGGGACTGGATCGAGGCGCACAAAACCGAGATCACGGCCCTGCAAATTTTTTACGGGCAGCCCTACCGGCGCCGCGACCTCAGTTTCAAAATGATCAAAGACCTGGCCGAAACCCTCAAAAACGCCAAACCCGCCCTCGCGCCTCTGCATGTGTGGCGCGCCTGGGAGCAATTGGAAAAGGCCAACGGCCAACCCAAAAACGAACTTATGGCCCTGGTGTCGCTCATCCGCCGGGTGCTGGGCAACGACAACACCCTGACCGCCTACGACAAAACCGTGGACCGGAACTTTCAGGACTGGGTGTTCCGCAAGCAGGCGGGCGCCGTCAAATTCAGTGAAGAACAAATGCAGTGGCTGCGCATGATCAAGGATTACGTGGCTACCTCATTCCACCTCGACCGCGACGATTTCGACCTCAGCCCTTTCAATGCCGCCGGCGGATTGGGCAAGATGTGGCAGTTATTTGGCGCCGAAACGGAGGCGATTATTGGTGAATTGAATGAGGTATTGGCGGCATGAAAAACGATTGGGCGACCACTCGTGCGATTGGGCGACCACAAGGGTCGCCCCTACGAGGGCAATTAGACGGATCATCGGTCGGAGGAATACGGGCTGGTGTCGTAGGGGCGGCCCTCGTGGCCGCCCGCGTGCGATCGGGCGACCACGTGCGATCGGCCGGCCGCGTGCGATTGGGCAACATATACGGAATTAAGCCATTTTCATCGTAGGGGCGGGGCTTGTCCCCGCCCAGCTCGCGAGCGGCATAATTTGTTTATTTCCCAAAAGCAAAACAACTATTCTAACCTGTTTGGTAAATGTCAATTTGCATATACACCAAATAGGTTTACATTTGTGCAACTTTTTTGAACGTTGGAGGTTTTTCTCGATGACAAACAATTAGAGGCGCTCTACACAACGGGTCAGTCCAAAAAATTGAAACTGCCCGAACAGGTGATAGAGAAGTTTTTTGCAACGGTGCAAAAAATTGAGGCATCCGTGACGATTCACGATTTGTGGGCGGACAATGGTCTGCACTTCAAAAAATTGGCCGGGAAAGGCGACTACTATTCCATGCGGCTCAGCAGCAAGTACCGCCTGGAAATGGCGATCGAATGGGAAGACGACGAACAGACCATCGGAAAATTCTTCCTGCTGACTATTTCCAATCACTACGACGACTAAATAACATGGAAAACAGGGTGAGCACCTCTTCCCTAAAAGCCGCACGGAAATTCGGCCCCGGATATTTTGTTCGGGAGCAAATGGAACTGCGCGAATGGACGCAAGACGACCTGTCGGCGGTAACGGGCCTGTCGGTCAAGCACCTGAACCAAATCTTGCAGGACAAACTCCCCATATCCATTGATCTGGCCCGAATTCTGGCGGAAGTATTCAACAACTCCGCCACCTATTGGGTCAATCTGAATACCGGGTACCGCCTTTGGCTGGCGCAAGAGCGAACCCCTCAGGAACAGGAGGCCGACATCAAGGCGCTAATTTATGAACGCATGCCCATCAAAGACATGCTCGCGAAAGGCTGGATCCAGCCCTGTAAAACAGCGGAGGAACTGACCCGCCAGGTATTGGATTTCTGGAAATGGCCGGCACTCGACTTTTCCATACTCGACGAGCAATACCTGCCCTGCCTCACCCGCAAGTCCGAAGCCTACAACCAGTTCAATGCCTCGTACGCCATTACCTGGTACCGTAAGGCGCAATTGGTGGCCGGCACCATTGACCGCAGGCCGTACGATCGCGAAAAACTGGAGGCGCTCTACGACGGGATGCACGCCTACACGACGCAGGAAAACGGCATAAACCGTTTCATCGAAGCGCTGGCCGAGGTCGGCGTCATTTTTTTTGTACTGCCCCACCTGAAGAAAACCTACCTCGACGGGGCGGCATTCTTCTCCGGCAAGAATCCCGTGATCGTGTACACCGGGCGGCTAAAACGGATTGACAACTTCTGGTTTACCGTGGCACATGAAATCGCGCACGTCCTGCTCCATTTGAACGAGAGCACCCCGTTCGTGCTGGACAACCTGAAAGAAAGCGACAAAAACGATGTGGAAAAAGAAGCCAACGCCCTGGCTGCCGTCAAACTGAAACACCCGGAAATCCGCGACTACCTCCAGAGCCATGCCCGGTACCTGCCGCCCGCCAAGGTGGAGGAATGCGCCGCCCGGTACAACGTGCACCCGGCCATCATCGTCGGGAAAATGGCCCACGACGATGCCATTTCGTACAAAAATATAGCCCGGTACAACGAGAATGTCCTGCAACACATTGACCTGAAATATCAAGCCTGAAATACGATGCTCGAGAAAAATGAATTACCGAAAGGCTGGACGTGGAAGAAGTTGGGGGAGGTGTGTGAAAAAGTTGAATCCGTCAAGCGGAAGCAAAAAGACGAACGTGAAAAGTTCATCTACTTGGACATTGGGGGAATTGACAATGTTGCCAACAAGATTGTGGGTTACAAGGAATACACGTGGAAAGATGCGCCGTCACGGGCACAGCAAATCGTTTACGAAGGCGATGTATTGTTTTCAACGGTGAGAACGTACATGAAAAACATCGCCATTGTGGACAAGGGGTTTTACGATGGACAAATTGCATCATCGGGCTTTTGTGTCATTCGTGGCGAAAAGGCGATTGTTGATTCCATGTATCTCTTTTTTCTGACAATTTCGAATGACTTCATCCAGCCATTAAATGAATTACAAACCGGGAGTTCCTACCCTGCCGTCCGCGACAAAGATGTTTTTTCTCAACCCATCCCCCTTCCGCCCCTCCCCACCCAACGTGCCATCGTCACCCAAATAGAGGAAATTTTCAGCGAACTGGACCACGGGGTGGCGCAGTTGAAGGCGGCGCAGCAGCAGTTGAAGGTGTACCGGCAGGCGGTGCTGAAGTGGGCGTTTGAGGGGAAGTTGACGGGCGGCACGAAGGATTGGAAGTTGATGAGTTTAAAAGATGGCTCCTCAAAAATTGTTGTCGGGTATGTAGGGCCTGTTACACAGCATATTGTAGATCAAAATGGAGTAATGTTCTTAAGCACAACCCATATTGGCGAAAATCACTTCTTAAATCACGACATAAGGGAAGTTAGTCAAGAGTTTCATCAAAAAAACAAGAAGTCAAGCGTAAGTGCTGGTGACATCCTAATTGCTAGGCATGGTGATTCTGGCAAAGCATGCGTGGTTCCTGACTACGTTGTTGTTGCTCAAGTATCTAATGCAGTTATCCTGAAACCCAATCCTGAAATAATACTCCCTAAATTCATTTGCTATAGAATTAATGCAGAAAGGCAACGCATGCAAAAAATGAAGGTTGGTGGAGTATTTCAGGTAGTAAATACGAAATCGATGGAGGCTTTCCAAATCTCGGTTCCTCCCCTCCCCGAGCAGCACCGTATCGTCTCCGAGATTGAGCGTCGGCTGGAGGGTTGTGCGCAGATGGAGGCGGCGATCGGGCGGGGTTTGGCGCAGGCGGAGGTATTGCGGCAGGGGGTCTTGAAGCGGGCGTTTGAGGGTGGGTTGGTGGCGTAGTAGTGGGCGACCACAAGGGTCGCCCCTACGCGGATAATTGGGTGGCCATCAGTAGGAGAATACGGTTGGTGGCGTAGGGGCCGCCCTTGTGGCCGCCCGTGTGCGGGGGGTGGCGGCGTAGATTGGGCGGCCACATGTGATTGGGCGACCACAAGGGTCGCCCCTACGCGGATAATTGGGTGGCCATCAGTAGGAGAATACGGTTGGTGGCGTAGGGGCGGCCCTTGTGGCCGCCCGTGTGCGGGGGGGTGG
>JBGSKO010000152.1:0-21823 GCA_041741155.1 Saprospiraceae bacterium
TTCAATTCTAAACAAAACCTCAATGAACAAGTGAAACGATTTATTGAATATTTTAACCGTGTCTTGGCTAAGCCTTTCAAGTGGACATACAATGGTAAACCATGCAACACTTAATTCATACGCCATTCGATGGATGCACCACTAGTTGTTCTTGCGTGAAATAACGGGGGCAAAAGTAGCCGTTTCCCCTGAAAGACAAAGCAAACCGTAATATTATTTTTTTGCAACTATTCCTTTCCGAAAGCCGCGCGTGCCCAACGCCCGGTCAGGCAACCCAGTCCGGCCAGCAAGCCACCCAACAGCCCGGTCAGCAACAAAATATGCCATCGGGAAAGCCCCATGAACAAGTTGCCGATGCGTGCGGAAAGTATGCCGCCGTTGGGAGCATCCAGCCAAAAAGCTGCCGCAACCCACAGGAGAAAACCGCCGATAAATCCCGCCAGCAGGCTTCGCCCGGCATGTTGTGGAAACAACCATCCGGCCACGGCGCCAATGGGGGCCAAGCCCCACCACGGCAAACCGATGTGGCACAATTGGCCTGCGGCCAAAACAAACACGATTATGAGCAGCGTATTTTTCATTGCGGAGAAAGGGTTTGACGGGCCACTTCCCGCCCGGCGGGCACGGCATCCGATTTTTCCAAAAATAAAAGTTCGTAGTAATTGCCGGCGGCCCAGGTATCCACCATGTTGTCGTAGTATTGGCTGCCTGGATTGCCCGACTGCCCGCCCGGATACACACCCAGGGCATGCACCCGTTCGCCCAATTCCACGATCATACGCCACGAGGGTCCGTTGGATCGGGAAATAGCATTTGGCGCCGTGCCGTGGCCGCCAAGGACCAGATCCATTCTGCTAAAAGCGTCTATTTGCGCGATGTGCTTCAGCGCAAAAGGGCGAAAATGTCCCCAGTCCACCCGAGTCTCCGGGTTTTCCCGAAAATACTGCTGCATTCGGCCAAAGGCATCCTGCACGATATCGCCGGCTGTTTCGCGCTGGGGGGTGTCCTGCCGGTCAAAAAAGCTGTTTTCGGGGTCCGTTTCGAGCAGGTCAATAAACCTCCAGCGCTCCGGCAAGGCAACATTCCGGCCTTGCTCGCGCAGGGTCGTCATCTCGTCCCAGGTGCGCAGATAGCAGGAATCGAACCACACTTCGTAAAGTGGCGGCACGGTGGCCGTAGCATCGTAGCGACAGTTCCAGGTAGCCAGTTCATCGACCATTTTCCGGCCTTCTGCGTCGAGTTGGTTGCGGTCGAGCAGGCGCAACATCCGGGGCAGGGCATCGGCAGCGCGTTGGCTGAAGTTGTCCAGCTGGATGGTTTTCATACTATCTGCGGTAGCGTTTTTCAGGGCCGAGAGCCGGTCGAAGATGTGCCGCCCGCGGTAGTCGTCGAAGTCATTGCTGAGGTAGTAGTAGGGGTAGGAGGGCGGTGTGGAGTGCTGGTTTGCTGAAAAAACGAAGCCCCGCGCAGGATTTTTCATGGCTGGAATGTACTCCGGGGGAATAAATCCACCCCAGGCGCTGGCCTGCTTGCTGCCGTCCAGCACGAAGCGGCCCTGTTCCGAAGCACGCACGGGCAGATTGCCCTGCACAGTAATGGCAATATCGCCCGTACGGGTGGCAAACACGAAGTTTTGTGCCGGGCTCTCGTAGCCTTGCAATGCCTGACGGTAGTTGTCGTAGGATTTGCCGGAGTTTAGAAACAGGAAGGTGCGCATTTCGTCGGCACTGGGTTCGTCGTGTGTGGCCCAGCGCAGGGCGCAATCGCGCAACGGATGCTCCGGGTCATGGTCGTATGCCACCGGTCCCCACACGGTATATCGCACGGTATCGAGCAGGGGTGCCTGACCTTTGATTTTGATTTCTTCCAGGCGCATCTCCACGGAGCGCTCTGCACCGTCGAGCAGGTAGCGCGTGCGGCCCGCATCTGTCCACTGGATGCGGTACCAGTCGGCCACATCGTGCCCCGCGTTGGTCACGCCCCAGGCTATCTCTTCGTTAAACCCGATGATAATACCCGGAACGCCCTGCAACGTCACGCCGTAGCAGTTCTGTTCCGGCGTGTGTATCTGAATTTGAAACCAGATGGAGGGCAGGGTCAGGGTCAGGTGCGGGTCATTGCACAGGAGCGGATTGCCGGAGGCTGTTTTTGAGCCGGCAACAGCCCAGTTGTTGGAGCCGAGGATGTAGTCGTCGGTGGAGGAACTGAAAGGCGTTGAGGTGGTTGAGGTGGTTGAGGTGGTTGAGGTGGTTGAGGTGGTTGAGGAAGCTGAGATGGCGCGCCACTGCCCCGTATCGGGAATAATTGGTTGCTGTTTCGGATTCCATTCGGGGTACAGATAATCAAAGGTGTCGCGGCCGAACGCTTCCAGAGCGATGGTCGAGCCGAGGTCGTTTTCGCCGGAGCAAAGGGTTTCAGCCATGGCTTCCACGAGCAGGGCGGTTTTCAGGGGCGACCAGGGTTCCGGCGCATAGCCGAGCAGCTTGAACTCAAGCGGATAGTCGGCCGGGCGGAGTTGCTCCACGTAGGCGTTCACACCTGCGCAGTAAGCCTCCAGCAGGCGCATGCCTTCTTTGGATTTGCTCCAGCCGCGCACGGCATTTTCGGCGGCGAAGCCCATGCCTCGCCGCCGAGAGATGCGGTCTATGTTCAGTGTGCGTTCACCCAGCACTTCCGAGAGCCGGCCCGATGCTTTGCGGCTGGAAATATCCATCTGCCACAGTCGGTGCCGGGCGGTGACGTACCCTTGCGCCCGCAAGGCATCCTCCTCGTTTTCCGCGAAAATATGCGGCACCAACAAGTCGTCGTACACCACCTCTACCCTGCCCTTCAGGCCCGGTAGCTGGATGTTTTTGAAATCCAAACCTGCCGCAGGCTCCGCATTTTGCCAAAAGCCGGTAAACGGGTTGAAAAAAGCGCCCAAAGCGGGCAGGGTACTGGAGCCGACCCGTTGCGGTGTTTGCAACAGCCAAATAAGCCCCACAGTAAGTACCAAAGCCAGAAAAAATCGAACGAAACGCATGGAGCGAAGGTAGGCCAGCCGAAATTATTCAACAGAAAAAATACTGCCGGGTCATTTCCTGCAAACCAAAATCAGATCATTCGTCGGCCAAACCAACATTCACATAGTCTATATTTTACAATGAAGGCAAACCCCAAAAAAATTTATAAAATTCACAAAAAAAACCCGTGGTAAATTTGTTTCGGCTCCAAAAGTCGCCTTAACATTGCACCAAGTAGTTTTTGTGTTTATTTGTTTGGGTTAGAGTCCCTCGCTGCAATCAGCGAGGGATTTCTATTTTTGGGAAAACACAACCCGGCCCTGTTCCTCCCGCGCAGCACCTGCCTTCACCCGATATGCGTACACCCCGGTACTGCCCAGCTGCTCCGCCGGCACCCGCAGTTGATGCTTGCCCGCCGGCAGTTTATTTTCCAGAGAAAATACCAGCCGCCCGTTGGCATCAAATACCTCCAGCCGCACCTGACCCGCCTCAGCCAAGCGCACCGGCACGAAAAAGTCGCCCGTCGCAGGATTCGGGAATGCCGGCAGAACTTCATCCAACACCGGGAAAGGTAACGGTGAAAACCGCAATTCCAAATTGGCGGTACGCCCGGCTGCGTCGTACGCCTCGGCCCGCAACCGCGCGGGAAGCAACCGCAGCGCCTCGCTCAGCACAAACGACGCATGGGCCGTTATTTCCAGAAAAAACAGTGGCGCACCTTCCGATAATGCAGCGGGCGATGCATTTGCCCAACTAAATGTCAGTACGCCCGGCTGCTGCTGGTAGTAGTTTTCAGCAGAAAAATCCGGCAACACGCCCGGGTGAAGTGCCGTGATTTCCAGCAGCGCCGGATCGAAGCTGAACGCTCCCTGCAACCCATCCAGCGACTTGATGTCGGTCAGCGTCACGGGTACCCGTACCGTTTGGCCTCGCTCCAACCGCATATCGGGCAGTCCAAGCGCAGTCAGGCTGCGGTCATCCACGGCTACCAGATTGTTGAACACCGCGGTACCATTCACATCCCCTACCTTGATGGCAATGAAATCCGGCAGCGGCGTCGGACGCGTCCGGTCGAAGGTAACTAACTCCGGTATCGGGCCGGCAATCGGGTTTGTAGGAAGAGGAAAATTGTAGTCACCCGCGATAAACCGCCACGAAGTATTGTCGGGCCATTCGGTGTAGATGCCGAGAATGAGCTTGCGCAGCTCCAGCACGTCATTCGGTGTGACGATGTTGTTGCGGTCCACATCTGCCGCGACGTACTGGATTACATGCTGAAACGGCTGAATACCAACCAAGTCTCTGTGAATCAACACGAGATCTAATGTGCTGACACCGTTGACCGGGTCATTGTCCTTCGACGGCCATACGGTGTACACATTATTCTCCGCCGCACCCGCAAACAAACTCTCCGGGAGGATCATTTGGTCGGCAAGCTGGTAGAAGACTGTATCCGGCAATCCCGGGGACTGCACGTGCAGCCCCCAGGTGACATCGTCCAGGCCCTGAATACCGCCGGCTTGAATCGTATCCGGCAACAGCGCAAACGAGCACCCCGCCGGGTTCGTCAACTCAATGGCCGCGAAGGTAAACGCCGTGTTGCCCGCGGCATCCTTTGCCCATACTTCGGCGAGGATCGGGCCGGGCAAATCTGCCAGAGTCAGGCTCAATTTGGCCCCATTTGGATATAAAGGAAACCCAAAACCCTCCCCTACGCGTCGCACGCGCAATTGGATACTTCCCTGTTGGGTACAGTTGTCGCTGAAAGTGTCCAGCAGGTCTTGCGGATGAAGCACAGCCATACACTGCGGCCCGCCAAGGACTGCGGTAATATTGGTTTTCGATGCCAACAAGGGGGGGATATAATCGGGAGAACACTGCGCCGAAAGGTGGCCGGTTACAAAGAAGCAAAGGCAGATAAAAAGGATGTGTTTCATGTTTTTTTAAATGTTTGTAGGTTGAATAAATAGGCGGGAAGGGGCACTCTACTAATGTGCGCCGATAATCAGTAACCGGGTTGCCACGCCCCGGCCCGTTTGTACCTGCACCAGGTACGCGCCCGGCGCCCAGTCCCGTACGGGTACTTCGATCGTGGCAGCCTGTACGTCCGTTTTCCGGAACTGTATCCGCCCGGCCATGTCCGCAATAGATACTGCACGCAACAGTTCTTCCGGACTGGCAATGTGCAGGATTTCCGAAGCGGGATTCGGCCACAGGGCAATCACCTGGTCCTGATCCGGCGGCAGATCGGTGCTTACTGTTTGGGAAATAACCACACGCGACTCGACGGAGGCCACTTCTGTTTGCGTATTCGAGGGGGTCACGGCTTGAATATTTCGAACAAAAATCCGCGTGGTTATGGTGGATTCATCTTCCGATTCCGGCTCGTCGAGGTCTTTTTTGAAGAAGATATCGTCTTCGATAATGATAAACATGCGCCCGATAAGCCCGAACCCACCGGTGGGTAAGCCGTCGGTGCGGGTAAGCGCCACGTCGAGGCGATTTTGTCCGGGGAAATGCCGCTGCAGGCACAACAGCCCGTTGTCGGGGTTGCCGAACCAGGAATCAACCGGCTCAAAATATTCCGGGCGCAATACTTTTGGATTGTACGAAATGCTGAAGGCAAGTCCGTGCAAATTATCGGCAGGTATATTCTCGGTTCCGAGTACCACTGGAATCCAGGTCATTTGACCGGCAAAAAGCGTATCGGCAGGCAGGGCCAACGCGGGCGAAACGCCCATTCCCGGCACCGATACCGGCGCAGCAAACGGGTTGTCGGCCATCGGGTCCACCACAAGCCCCCAGTTGGCCACGATGGCTGCCGTGTCTGCGGCGTTCACGCTTCCGTCGCCGTTGGTGTCCATGTTTTTGAAATTCACGACGTAACCGGCGGTGTTCTGGGACCAGTCAGGCGCGGGCTGGCCGACCCAGTTGGTTGTGGCGCCGGGACGTTGCTGGCCGGAGGTCCCGTATGCGAGGCCGAGATACAGCAGGTCGTGGTGGTTCACGGCATTGTTATTATCCGCGTCGCCGGGCCATACCAGTGCTGCGGAGTCTTGTGGGGTTGGACCAAAACAAGACAGTGCAATTTCCAGGTTTTGGCTACAGCCTTGTGCGTCAGTCACTAAAACGCTGTACAAGCCGGAAGGCGCCATGCTCAAGATAGCCAGCGTATCGGCTGCTGCCGGCACCACCGTAGTCGTACCATTGCTCCAGGCAACAGTCAAAGGAAATGCAATTGCTGCCGGATCACCGGAATACAACAAAACATTTCCCTGACCGCCTCCCGAACAATTGGCATTCAGATACATATCCCAGGAAAGCACCGTGGCATCGTTGACAAACGCCGTTTCTACCGCCGAACACCCTTCGGCATCGGTGACGGTTACGGTATAAGCCCCAAAGGGCAGGTTGGAATTGAGTTGTGTTGTGGTATTGGTGGACCAGAGGTATTGGTACGGCCAAACGCCATTTTTTGGCACCGCCACCGCGCCGCCGAGTTGTCCGCTGACGCAGTTGGCGGGCGAGACCAGCAGATCCACCACCAAACTGTTTTGGCCTTCCACCTCAAAACTCCGCGCCGCCGTGCAGCCGCTGGCATCGGTAGCAGTTACCGTGTAAGTGCCCGGGGAGAGGCCACACACATCTTGCCCCGCCAGGCCGGGCGCCGACCAGTCCAGGGTAACCGGCCACTGGCTGGAGTTTATAAACAAGTCAATACAGCCGTCGTCGCCGGAGCAAGAGGCGTCTTGTACCTGCCCACCGATAACGAGCGGGAGTTCGTCCGACGTGATTGCCACATCGGAATATACCACCGCCCCGGCCTGGTCCGTGATCGTGAGATGGTACACACCATAGATTAAATTGCTGATATTCTGCACGGTAGAAGTAAACCCAGCCGGACCGCTCCAGGCAAAGGTGTAGGGTGGCACCCCTCCCGATACCACAGGAGATACACTGCCGGCAGGGTTTTGGCAACTGCCGGTAGATGGCGTGCTGCATATTTCATCCACGACCGGCAGAGCAGGCGGGATGGGCGTGTTCGCATACACGCCGCCTACCCGAAGCGGAAAGGCCAGCAAACCGCCCGGTTCGGCTACAACTTCGTAAACACTTGCATTCGGAACCTGGTCAAAATGGATCGGAATAAACTCCGCCTGTGCGGTTTTGATTCTAAACTTCAGGCTGAACAATACGACGTCGTCCGGCAAGTCAACCCCGAGGGTATTTTGATCGAACCAGGTTGCCCGCAAAAGACCGGGTACACTCGTGTTAAAATTTGCACCGGTAAGCCCCAGCGGATTCCCGGAGGCGCTATAATCTATCGGTCCGGCAAATTCCAGCGCATCGGTTGGCCATACCAGATTGAACTGCACGGAAATGATATCTTCAAAATTCCGCACCGACACTGGTATCGTCACCACATCGCTTTCTGTGCCCGACACGAGCGGCATCCCGAAGGAAAAACAGGAGGATTGGCTATGACCTGCCATGGCGGTCAGTAAAAAGAGCGCAGCGCCGAGCGCAGCAAATTTGAATCGGGCAAAAAACGAGTAGTTACGTTTCATAGTTGGGAAAGATAAATGCGATTGAAAAATTTTCATGGTACAAAAGTATCGGGAGGTGCAAGGGTAAAAAATTACATTTTTGAGCGATTATAGAATTTTTTAATTTAGATTTTTCAGGTTTTAAAAACCTGGAAAATCTGGTTTCGGAAATGCCAAAAACTGTATCAATGGTTCGTGACTGGAACAACGGCGCCGTGCGCGGGTCTTTTGACCCCGCACAACATCAACTGATAATCAACCGTTTTGCGCGGGGTCAAAAGACCCACGCGCGGCATTTCAAGGTTGATAAAAACACCGTTGACTCAGCTTAAGGAATACGCTCGCTAAAACACAAAAAAACACAAACTATAGATTTTTTTCAAACAACCTACATTTGCCGCAAACGCGACAAACCATGCGCAAGACCAAATTACTCGATACGCTGCGAGCGCTTAACACCCGCGAACGTACCTGGTGGCGGGAGTACGTTCACTCGGACTTTGTCAACAAACATACCGCCCTGCGTGCACTGGCCGACTATACTCTGGCCCATGCCCCGGATTTCAGCGCCGACGCGCTCGACAAACGCCGGGTATTTGCCCATCTGTTTGGTGCAGAAACACCGTTCGACGAGTTCAAAATCAACAACCTCGTATCGGACCTGTACGAACTGCTGCTCCGGTTCCTGGCGTACACGTTGCAAGACGCGGAGCCTATCGAACGGCAACTCGCAGCCGCCGACGCCTTGCTGGCCCGCAACCTCGACGCCCAGGCTTCCGGCGTTTTGGCCAGGTGCCGCCTCCTGCTGGATCGGCGGCCCGATCAAACCGCCCGCCGACAGTTTCTGGAATTGCACTGGTGGGAAGCCACCGAACTGCTCGACAGCCGCCGCGCCCGCCGAATAGCCAGCGAGCACTTGTACCGACAGGCCGAAGCCAACGACATTGCCTTTGTTCTGGAAAAAATGCGTCTCGGGGCAGCCATGCTAAGCCGCCACGGACTGGCCATACTCCAGGCCGACGAGCGTCCGCGCTGGCTACCCGCCATCCGCCAATGGTGCGTGGAAGAGCCGATGCTGGCCGGCCTGCCCGCCGTACAGGTCTATCGCGCTGCGCTTGATCTGCTGGAGCGGCCCGCAGCCGACACCTTTACCACACTGACCGAAGCGCTGGACGCGCACTACACCCTATTTGGAAAAGATGAACTGGCAGCCTTGTACCAGTACGCGCTGAACTATTGCATCCGCTGCATCAATGATGGGCAAAACGGCGCCTACCCACAAGCATTGGCACTCTACCGGGCGGCGCTCAACCGCGATGTGCTACTGCGCCAGGGGCGACTCACGCAGTGGACTTACAAGAATATCACCACGACGGGGCTGCGCAGCGGCGCGTTCGACTGGACGGAGCGTTTCCTGCACGAATACCGGGACCGCCTGCCGCCCGCCGAGCGCGACAATGCTTTCGCATACAACCTCGCCGCTTTGTTTTTTGAAAAGAAAGCATTCGACGCCACACTGCAAACCCTGCAAAACGTCGAATTCACGGATTTTACCTACCACTTGGGCGCTAAAATCCTGCAACTTAAAAGCTACTACCTGCTCGGGGAAACGGAAGCCCTGCACGCCCTGCTGGACGCGGCCAAACAACTGCTGCGGCGCAACCGTAGCCTGTCTGCTTTTGGAAAAACGGCCAACCTGAATTTTTTACGCCTGCTGCGCCAGGTACACGTCTGGAAAGAGGGCGAAAGACGGGTTTCACCCGATCGGCAAAAAACGCAGCGCCTTGCTCTGCGGAACAAGGCGCTGCAAACACAACCACTGGCAAATAAAGAATGGCTGCTGGAAATATTAGAGGCTGAATAAAACTTTATCGTGCCACAACCAACCGGGCGTGTACCGCTTTGCCGGTCTTTAGCACAACCCGCAGGTAGTATACGCCTTCGGGAAATTGATTCGTATTCAATTGGCCTTGCACCAACTCGTCGGCATCGAACGTCCGGACAAGTTGCCCATTCGACTGAAACACGCTTCCCGATAGGGCTGTTTCTCCGGCTACTGACCAAAAGACGAGGTCAATTGCCGGGTTTGGTCGCACTGTCATTTGAATTGTCCCAGCTGTTTTTTCACCTGTGCTGGTCATCTGTGAAACAGTTGCCGTGGCCGTAAGGGTGCAGCCCTTAGCGTCCGTAACGGTACAGGTGTAGTTTCCGGCGGAAAGATTGATTGCTGTTTGGGTAGTTTGCGGCGGGGTTGTGCTCCACAGGTGGCTATACGGGGCGGTTCCACCGGCAGCATTGGCTGTAGCCGTACCGTTTGCCGCTGTGCCGGCTTCCGGTGTGGAAGCGGTGGCGGCGGAAAGCGCCATGGGCTGGCTTACGTTCACTGTTAGCGTTCCGACAGCGCCTTCGGCATCGGTGACCGTTACTTTATACGTTCCGGCGGGTAAGTTGGTCGGTTCGAGACCCGACACCCAGGACGGTTCCCAAATGGCGCTGAATGGCGCTGTACCTTCCGCTCCGACAGCCACGGAGATAGCGCCTGTCGAATCGCCAAAACAAGTTGCCGGAGTAGTCACGGCCGAAACACTGATCGGAATAGCCAGGGACCAAAGTTCTGTTCCTGCCGTTTCATTGGTTGCCCAGAAAATCAGTTTTTTTTCGAGTGAAATAAACGGGCCGGGGTTAGAGCTACCGGAGCCGGCATAAATATTGGCCACCAGTTTGGTACCATTTGCCGTACCGTCGCTTTCCATCAACTCAATACCATTTGGAGTGGATTCTGCGCCGAAATACAATTTTCCGACATGCACATACAGATAGGTTGGGAAGTAAAATGAGCCAGAAAAGCCAGGATATACATCTTTTACCAAGCCGGTGCCCGAAGCAGTGCCATCGGATTTCCACAGTTCGATCCCGGTCGTATCGTTGTTGTATTTGTAAAAAACGGAATTTCCCAGTACGGCAAAATTTTGGGGTGCATAGCCATTGGAGCCGGCAGCCGGCGAGGCATTTTTGACCATAACCGTACCGGCAGTCGTGCCATCCGTTTTCCACAGTTCAATGCCGTTTGAGTCGTCTATTGCGGAGAAAAGGGCAATATCGCCCAAACGAATGAAGCGATTTTCAAAGGTCTTGGGTTGTGTTTCAAAGCTACTTGTGGAGAACGTACCCACACTATTAGTCTTGATGTCTTTGACCAACACCGTGCCGGCAGCCGTGCCGTCCGTTTTCCACAATTCTTCATCATGTACACCATCGTCGGCGGTAAAAATGAGCGTACTTCCGATCGAACGCAGGTTGGCGGGGCTACTCCCGAATCCTCCCGGATAAATATCCTTCACGAGTACCGTACCGGCGGTTGTACCGTCCGTTTTCCACAGTTCTTCCCCCTGTGCCGCCCACGCAGTGAAATAAAGAATGCCATTGTACTCTTCAAATTCGTGGGGAAAGCTGCTAACGCTCCCGGTGTCAATATCCCGAACCAGTTTGGTTCCGGCTTCTGTGCCATCGCTCGACCACAGTTCGTACCCGTTAACACCGTTATCGGCGCTGAAATACAACTTGCCGTTAAAAACAGCGTAGAAATTCGGGTTGTTGATAAAGGCATCTTTAGACCCCGGGTTAATATCTTTGACCAAAACCGTACCGGCTGTTGTGCCGTCGGTGCGCCAGAGTTCGAGTCCGCTGACACCGTCATCTGCCGTAAAAAGTAAAAAACTACCCACGACATAAAAATTGCTCAGGCGACTGTACGAAAAACTCGGGTTGATCTCCTTGACCATTTCGGTGCCGGCAACCGTTCCGTCTGTTCTCCAGAGATCTGCTCCGTACGCAGCATTGCCCGCAGCGAAATAAATGTAGTCTCCAAAACGCACCATGGCGTTGTCCGGATAGAAATAAGATGAGCTGATGCCAGGGTTGATGTCTTTCAACAACAAGGGTTGGCTAAATAAGGGTGCCGACAGAGTCAGGCAAAGCAAAAAGCAGGCAAATTGTTTCATGGATGAATTATTAGCAAAGTCAACGTTACAAAATTGTCAAATTTGATCTTCGATAAAAACACGAGAGGTTTCTGGTGAATTGCTCATCCAGAAACCTCCCAAAAATAAAACAAGCCTTTTGTGGCACTACAAACGTCCCATCGCTCCAGCTAAGGACGTGAACACAAACGGGAAACCGACCCACACCCATTCAGGCGATACGAAAAGCAGGGCGAGCGTGCCGATCAGGCTGACGATGAACAGGAGCCAGTCGCGCCCGCGGTTTTCAGTGTATTCTTCATTTTTGCTCATGATGCGATCAAATTTTGGTACGGCGGCAAAGGTAAAAAAAGGTTTATGAGGGTTTATAGGGTTTATGAGGTTTATGAGGGGTTTGTGCACAAGTCGGGTGCAGACCTTATTAACCCTCAACTGAATCCCTTTTCTTTGCGCCGCGCAAAACCACCACACGAAAAGCGCCCAACCAGAATATGATCCAGGTTTTTGTCACCGGCGGCACCTTCGACAAGGAGTACAATTACATCACCGGCGAGTTGTTTTTCAAGGATACCCACCTCAAGGAAATGTTTGACCGCGGTCGCTGCGAAGTCAAAGTGGAAATCCGAACACTCATGATGGTTGACTCGCTCGACATGGGCGAGGACGAGCACTCTATTATCGTCTATAACTGCCGGAAAACCGAGGCCAACCGCATTCTGCTCACCCACGGCACCGACCGCATGGTGGACACCGCCCGGGTACTCGCCGAAGCCAATATTGACGGAAAAACCATCGTGCTCACCGGGGCTATGGTTCCGTATGCGTTCGGTATGTCGTCCGACGGGTTCTTCAACCTCGGCAGCGCGCTGGCATTTGTACAGGTACTACCTCCCGGCGTATATGTCGTGATGAACGGCCGCTATTTCCCCTGGAACCAGGTGCGGAAAAACCGGCAGACAGGCACCTTTGAGGAAATTGAAGGGTAGGCTTTTCTCTGCGGTAAAAACCCACTCACTCCAAAAACTCGAACCGCCCGCCGAAAATAACCGCATACAGCAGCGCCGACACCAGCGGGGCCAGCACACTCAGCCCCATCAGCCAGAAATACCACCTCGGCACTTTCGAGCGTTCGATGGCCTCGGAAAGCATTGCAACGATGAGTACAGCCGATACGATAGCCGCAATAATGAGCGTTAACAGCGCGGCCAAATAGTCGTTCAGCAGCCAAAAGGCCAGCCAGAAGGCCGTCTCCAACAAAAATATTTCGAGCAAGGACAACCGGAATCCCGATTTCTGTTCTTTCTGCATAGTGCCGCAAATCTTGAATAAAATTTTCATTCGTTAATCCCCATTTTTTTACCCGACATCGTATCGTTATGAAACACCTCTGCTACACGCTTCTGCTCTTCCTCGTATCTTCCACTACCGGCGTTCTTTTTGCACAACAATACGACCCACCGAACAGCCAGGACGAGTTTGAGCGCCAATATCAGGAGCGCATCAAAAAAGATCGCCTCGGCGGGGTGTACATCCCCCGCAACCTCGACGACGCCCTGGTTCAACTCAACAAACTTACCTCGGAAGAGTCGCGAAAACTGTTCAAATCCATCCCTGAAGACACCGTCTGCCAGATTATGCACAACCGCCTCGGGCAATGGATGATTTCGAACTGGAGTTTTTACGAAGGCTCCCGACTGTCCAATTACCTGCGCAGCGCGGGGGTCACGTACCCCGACGACATGGCCGACTTTCTCATCCTCGCCTTCCACCGACACCTGAACGGGCACCCGGTCCCAATCAAGGAACTGGCCATTGAGTTCAAAGAAAAACGCAAAAAGGCGTGGAAAAAAGAGCGCATCAAAGGCACGGTCATTCAGGAGGAAGTACGCAAGCGCCCGAAACCGGAAGACGCCGAAAACCAGCCCGACACATCCGACCAACCCGCGCCGAAATCGGCGCCAAACCCGACAAAAGCGACGCCAAAAGGTCCGGGCGAAAAGCAATAAGTTGGCTGGTTTGAAAAACCGCTTACTTTTGCCCCCGATTATGGCAAAAAAACTCCTCATCGTCGAATCTCCGGCGAAAGCAAAAACAATCGAGAAGTTTCTCGGCAGCGACTTCGCTGTCAAATCTTCTTACGGACACATCCGCGACCTCGAAAAGGGCAATGACCTCGGCGTAGATGTCGAAAATGATTACAAACCGAACTATGTCATCCCGCCCGACAAGTTCCGGACGGTCAAGGAATTAAAGGATGCCGCTGCGCGCGTCGAAGAGGTATGGCTCGCGACGGACGAAGACCGCGAGGGAGAGGCGATTTCGTGGCACCTGTGCGAAGTACTGGGCCTTGATCCACATAGCGCCAAGCGTATTGTTTTTCATGAAATTACCAAGACGGCAATCCAAAACGCGGTGAAAAATCCGCGCAACCTGGACCTAAACCTCGTGAACGCCCAGCAAGCCCGACGCGTGCTGGACCGTCTCGTAGGCTGGGAACTTTCGGGTTTGTTGTGGAAAAAAGTCAAAAGCCAACTCTCGGCCGGGCGGGTACAATCCGTGGCGGTAAAACTGATTGTGGAGCGCGAGCGCGATATCCAGCGGTTTGAAGTGGCGCCTTTTTTTCGCATTACCGCCGACTTCCTTGCGCCCAATGCCCAGGGCAAGGCCATTAGTTTTCGCGCGGAAAGCCCCGAGCGTTTCGATGATGCCGCCGGCGCAGAAGCTTTTTTACAAAAATGTATCAACGCCGCATACAGTGTAAACGCCGTGGACGTGCGTCCCACCCGCCGCCGCCCTGCCCCGCCGTTCACCACGTCCACCCTCCAGCAGGAAGCCAGCCGCAAACTCGGCTACTCGGTGAACCGCACCATGTCCATAGCTCAGGGACTGTACGAACAAGGTTTTATCACCTATATGCGTACCGACTCTACCAACCTCAGCGAAATGGCCCTGCAAGCCATCAGCGATGAAATCGGCAAGCAATACGGCGCACGCTACCAGCAAACCCGCCGCTACAAAACCAAAAACGAATCTGCGCAGGAAGCGCACGAAGCGATCCGCCCAACCTACGCGGAAAACCCAACCGGCGGCACAAACCGCGACGAACAGCGGCTTTACGAACTCATCTGGAAGCGCACGATGGCTTCCCAAATGTCCGATGCCGAACTGGAAAAAACCACGGTGGACATCGGCATCAGTACCCACCCCGCTGCCAAACTCGTGGCCGAGGGCGAAGTGCTCAAGTTTGACGGCTTTCTGAAAGTTTATATCGAAAGTACCGACGACGACGACGAGGAAACTCAGGGCATCCTGCCACCGCTCCGTCCTGGACAAAAACTGGACTTCGACAACCTCACCGCTACGGAACGCTACACCCGTCCACCTGCCCGTTTCACGGAGGCTGCACTGGTAAAAAAACTGGAAGAACTCGGCATCGGGCGCCCCTCCACGTATGCCCCCACCATTACCAAAATAATGGAAGCAAACCGCGGCTATGTCATCAAGGAGAGCCGTCCCGGTGAACAGCGCATCTTCCAGATTTTGGTGCTGAAAAACAATGCCATCAGCAAGACCACCGGGAAAGAAGTCACCGGAACCACCAAAAACGTGCTCTACCCCACCGATATGGGCGTGATCGTCAGCGACTTCCTCGACTCCTATTTCAAAAAAATCATGGACTATGGCTTCACTGCCAAGATCGAGCAGGAGTTTGACGACATTGCTGAGGGCAAAATAGACTGGACAAAAACAATTGACTCGTTCTACCGCCCGTTCCACCAGGATGTTGAAAAAACCCTCTCGGAGGCCGGTCGTGCCAGCGGCGAACGTATTCTCGGAATAGACCCTGCAACAGGCCGCACGATTCTGGTCCGGATGAGCAGCCTAGGCAAACCCGTCGTACAGATTGGCACCGGCGAGGAACTGGAGAAAAAGGAAAAACCTAAATACGCCAACCTCAAACCCGGCACCACCCTCGAAACAGTCACCCTCGAAGAGGCACTCGGCAGTTTTGCCCTGCCCCGCACCCTTGGCGAATACGAAGGCCAGGAGGTATCCGTCAATGCAGGACGTTATGGCCCCTACGTCAAGATCGGCGAAATGTTCGTGTCCATCCCCAAAACGGAAGACCCGTTCGACATCACCTTCGAGCGCGCCATCGAACTTATCCAAAGCAAACAAGAGGCCGACCGCCCCATGGGGTATTACATGGAACAGCCTATTTCCAAGGGAAAAGGTCGCTTCGGCCCCTTCCTGAAATGGACGGATCTCTACGTGAACGTCCCGACGCGCATTAATTTCGACACTATCACCGAGCAACAGGCGATCGAACTCATCGAATCAAAAATCGAAAAAGAAGCCAACCGATATATCCAGCACTGGCCCGAGGAGAAGATCAGCATCGAAACCGGCCGCTGGGGGCCCTTCATCCGCTTCGGCAAAAAACCGATCAACCTGCCCAAAATAGACGGCGCCCGTATGACCACCGACCAGGCCCGCATTCTTTCTCTGGCAGACGTGAAAGCGCTCATCGAAAAAGAAATGCCGGGTGTATTCGCGCCGAAAAAAAAGAAAAAATGAATTTTAAATGATGAATGATGAATAACGTAGTGGACTCTACACAATTCATCATTCATCATTCATCATTTAAATTTAGTGTTGCACGTCCAGATCGTCGTACTCGTAAATTTCGTGCTCTAAGTGTGTGTTGGCGGCTATATCAATCAGCGGATTGATGATGCCGTTGTGCAGGTCATACACCCAGCCGTGCAGGTGTGGAGCGTTGCGTCCTTTCCAGGCGCGCTGAATGATGGAGGTGTCGGCGAGGTTGTTTACCTGTTCAACGATATTAAGTTCGATCAGGCGGTTCAGGCGCGCTTCTTCCGTTTCAATGACAGCCAGTTCATCTACATGCAAGCGGTAGATGTCCTTGATATGGCGGAGCCATTTATTGATCAAGCCGTAGGAGTGTCGGCTCATAGCGGCCTTCACGCCCCCGCAGCCATAGTGCCCGCAAACGATGACATGTTTTACCTCCAAAACCTCCACCGCATACTGAAGCACACTCAACATGTTCATGTCGGTGTGAATGACCAGATTGGCCACATTGCGGTGGATGAAGATATCGCCGGGTTGTGTCTGCGTGATCTCATTGGGCGGCACACGGCTATCGGAACAGCCGATCCACAAAAATGCCGGGCGTTGGATTTCCACAAGACTCTCAAAAAAATTAGGGTCTTGCTGGATCATCCGGTCGGCCCACGCTTTGTTGGCCTCAAGCAATTGCTGGTACTGTTGCATGGTATAGTTTTTTATGAAAAAAACGGTTCAAAACAACAGCAAAGAAGGAATCATTAGAAGGAAGTGCGAATGTAGGGTATCCATTTGGTATATTCTTGAAGTGCGCAACGTCCGCACCCAAACATTTCTCGAAAAAGTACCAATCAATCCCCAATCGGGTACACGCGATGCTCCACAGAGCGCGTACTTTTGCACCCACTATGGAACAAGTAAAATGCCTCATCATCGGCTCCGGTCCTGCCGGATACACAGCCGCCATCTACGCCGCCCGTGCCGGCCTCAAACCTGTACTCTACACCGGCCCCCAACCCGGCGGTCAGCTCATGATCACCAACGATGTTGAAAACTACCCCGGCTACCCCGACGGACGTATGGGACCGGAAATGATGGAAGATTTCCGCCGCCAGGCAGAACGCTTCGAGACGGACATCCGCAACGAGATGATCACCAAGGTGGACTTCACCGGCCCGATCCACAAAGCATGGTCGGAAAGCGGCCAGGAAATACACTCCCCCGCCGTCATTATCGCCACCGGCGCCAGCGCCAAATGGCTCGGCATACCCGGTGAAGATCGACTTCAAAACGCGGGCGTGTCGGCCTGCGCCGTGTGCGACGGCTTTTTCTACCGCAAGCAAGAAGTGGCCATCGTAGGCGCCGGCGATACCGCCGCCGAAGAAAGCACCTACCTGGCCAAAATATGCTCCAAGGTACACCTCTTGGTCCGCCGCGACGAGATGCGCGCCTCCAAAATTATGCAGGAGCGCGTGCTGAATATGCCCAACCTCGTCGTCCACTGGAACACCGAAGCAGAAGAAATTCTCGGTGAAAATGTGGTGGAAGGCGTGCGCGTCGTCAACAACAAAACCGGCGAAAAAACGGTATTGCCCGTTACCGGGTTCTTTGTCGCCATCGGCCACAAACCCAATACCGATATTTTCAAAGGTTGGCTCACGCTCGACGAAAGCGGCTACATCGTAGCCAACCCGGGCCGCACCACCACCAATATTCCCGGCGTGTTTGCCAGCGGCGACGCTCAGGACAAAATTTACCGCCAGGCCGTTACCGCCGCCGGTACAGGTTGTATGGCTGCGCTGGATGCCGAGCGGTATCTGGTGGAAATGGGCTACTAATACGGCAGATTCTGAGGTCAGCTTGGTTTTATCTTTCGGTTAAGTTTACGCCACCGTAGATTGCAATGGGACGGTTTGCCTTAGGTTTGAGACTTGTTTATACAAAAACTTGTTTCGAATGCAGTATATCCTGTTACCCATTGTGTTTCTATTTGCGTTGGCAACCTTGATTGCCCAGCAGATTCCAGGTCAGGTCGACGGCGACCGCAAACTATTATTGCCCAACGGCTGGATGCTATCCCCTGCAGGACGTTCGCTTCCTTTAGGGGATTTCCCTATGAACATGGTTTCTTCGAAATCAGGTCGCTTTCTGGCTGTCCTCAACAACGGCCAGGGCATACACAGCCTGCAACTCATTCGCACGCGCCGTACAAAGGTTTTACACCAGTTGGAACTTCCGTGCGGTTGGTTGGGAATTGATTTTTCAGACGATGAAAAATACCTGTATGTATCGGGAGGCAACCAAAATGCCGTGTTCCGGTATGCCGTCTCGAACAAAAAACTCCGATTGCTTGACACCCTCGCGGTGGGCTTGCCGTACAAGGAAAAAATCTCGCTTGCCGGTCTTTGTGTGGACGATAGCCGAGGTTTATTGTATGTTGTTTCAAAAGAGAGTAATAGCCTGTACGCCCTTGATACCCGCACCCGAAAAGTTGTTTTCACTGAAAATCTTGGATCGGAAGCCTATACCTGCCGGCTTACTCCAGACAAAAGTAAACTGCTCATTACACTTTGGGGATCGGGCAAACTCGCCATCTGGAACTGCAATACGCGGAAAATAGAGCAGACTGTTGCTGTTGGCGATAATCCCAACGATTTCACTATTCGCCGGGACGGGCGTTACGCATTTGTAGCTAACGCCGATGATAATTCCGTATCCATTGTGGATTTGAACACCGGAAAATCAGTGGAAACGCTTGTTGCTGCACTTTTTCCGGATGCGCCGACCGGCTCCACGACAAACGGAGTAGCACTTTCACACGATGAAAAAACGCTTTTCATTGCCAATGCCGATAACAACTGCCTGGCAGTATTTGACGTGTCCAATCCCGGCCAAAGTGTATCGAAAGGGTTCATCCCCGTGGGTTGGTACCCGACTTGTGTCCGGACGGCAGGCAAGACGATTTTCGTAGCCAATGGCAAAGGATTTTCTTCGTTCCCTAATCCGAATGGACCGGACCCTACCAGTCTGGAACAACGGGTTGCTTACCAAAAAAGCGATACAACCACGCTTCGGAAAATCCAGTATATCGGTAACCTCATGAAGGGGACGATGTCTTATTTCCCCGAACCTGCGGAAAACCAGTTTGCCACCTATTCCAAACAGGTTTACCAAAACTCCCCCTACACCAAAGAACGCGAAAAACTGGCAGAAGGTGAACCGGACAATCCTGTTCCGCGACAAATTGGCGCACCATCACCGATAAAATATGTGTTCTACATTATCAAGGAGAACCGCACCTACGACCAGGTTTTGGGCGACATGCCCGAAGGTCGGGGCGACAGTTCGCTTTGCTTGTTTCCCGAAAAAATTACACCAAACCAACATGCGCTTGCCCGGGAATTTGTCTTACTCGACAACTTCTATGTCGCAGCAGAAGTCTCTGCCGACGGACACAACTGGAGTACCGCCGCTTATGCAAACGACTTCGTTGAAAAAACGTGGATACAAAGTTATGGGCGGCGTGGCGGCGAATATGTTTATGAAGGTCAGGCAAAAATTGCGCATCCGAAAGGCGGTTTTATCTGGGATCATTGCGCCCGCGCCGGTGTCTCGTTCCGAACGTATGGTGAATTTGCCGACAACTTCAGCGCCAACATACCGGTACTGGAAGGACATTTTTGTCCCTATTACACCGGCTGGAATACCGACGTGCGCGACACTGCCCGTTTTTACCAATGGCGCCGCGATTTTGATTCGCTCGTAACCGCCAACTCCCTGCCCAGGCTCAACACCTTGCGTTTTATCAACGATCACACAGAAGGGTTACGCAAGGGCAAACCGACCCCCTACGCCCAGGTGGCGGACAACGATCTTGCCGTAGGGCTGTTCGTAGATTATTTATCGAAAAGCGCTGTTTGGCATGAATCGGTGGTGTTTATCCTCGAAGATGACGCCCAAAACGGCGCCGACCATATTGATGCCCACCGCTCCATTGCGTTTATTGCAGGCCCCCATGTAAAACGCGGCTTTGTTGACCATACCCTGTACACGACCAATTCCATGTTGCGCACCATGGAGCTGATTCTCGGAATACCTCCCATGAGCCAACACGACGCTGCCGCTACCCCGATGTGGCGATGTTTTACAAAAAAAGCCAACCCTGCACCATTTCATTACCGCATTCCCGACGCTGATCTTGATAGCCGCAATGTTCGGGTGGACAATCTGGCCCGCCAGTTTGACGATTTTGATTTTGCCAAAGAAGACAACGTCCCTGACCTGCAATTCAACCAGCTGCTGTGGAAAGCCATCAAGGGCGTTGATTCGGAAATGCCCGCCCCCCGCCGGGGCGCCTGGATTTTAGAGACAGAGGATTGAGGTCAAAAAACAGGCTATCTATTCCGTACATGCCGATCTTTTCAGGCTCCTGTCCCTGCCCGTCGGCAGTCATCCAGCCGCCGGCCCCAAAAAAATGTACACCAGTCTGTCCCTTGCCAATGCTCAAACCGCAATACATTAGCGGCGCGTACCAATTCCAGGCACGCACCTACATTCTTCTTTTCAACCTGTATTAATTCAATTCCGATATGGCACGATTCCGCTCGGGCGTTCTGCATGGCGCCGAAGTCACCGAACTCTTCAACCACGCTCTTGAAAATCAATACGCCCTGCCGGCCGTCAATGTGATCGGCACCGACTCCGTGAATGCCGTGCTGGAAACAGCAGCAGCCGTCAACAGCCCGGTCATTATTCAGTTTTCCAATGGCGGTGCTGCATTTTTTGCCGGCAAAGGCCTGAGCAACGAGGGTCAACGCGCTGCTATCCTTGGCGGCATTTCCGGCGCCCAGCACGTCCATGCCCTCGCCGAAGCATACGGCGTACCGGTTGTACTGCACACCGACCACTGCGCCCTTAACATCATTGACTGGGTAAAAGGCCTGCTCGATGCCGGAGAAAAGTTTTTTGAAAAAAATGGCTACCCGCTCTACAGCAGCCACATGCTCGACCTCTCGGAGGAGCCGTTGCACGAAAATATCGAAATCAGCCGCGAATACCTGGCCCGTATGGCGCCGCTCGGCATGACCCTCGAAATTGAACTTGGCGTGACCGGCGGCGAAGAGGATGGCGTGGACAACACCGACGTGGACTCCGCCCGCCTGTACACGCAACCCGCCGAGGTAGCTTATGCCTACGAAAACCTGCTCCAGGTGAGCCCGCGCTTTACGGTGGCGGCCGCCTTCGGCAACGTCCACGGTGTTTACAAACCCGGCAACGTGAAACTCCAGCCCGTTATCCTGAAAAATTCGCAGGACTACATCCGCGAAAAGTACGGGCTGTCGGAAAGCAGACCCGTTCATTTTGTATTCCACGGCGGCTCCGGCTCCAGCCAGGAGGAAATCCGCGAGGCCATTTCCTACGGCGCCATCAAAATGAATATTGACACCGACATGCAATGGGCCTTTTGGGATGGCATACGCGGATACTACGAGGCTAAAAAAGGCTACCTGCAAGGCCAGATCGGAAATCCTGACGGCGCCGACAAGCCCAACAAAAAATACTACGACCCACGGGTGTGGCTGCGCGAAGGCGAAAAAACATTCGTGACACGCCTGAAACAGGCATTTGATGACCTGAATTGTATCGGTCGGAACGCGTAACACCCCGTACCGGCGGGTTTTAACCCGCCGCCGCGTCATATGCG
>JBGSKO010000153.1:0-14573 GCA_041741155.1 Saprospiraceae bacterium
CCCACTCAACCCACTCAACCCACTCAACCCACTCAACCCACTCAACCCACTCAACCCACTCAACCCACTCAACCCACTCAACCCACTCAACCCACTCAACCCACTCAACCCACTCAACCCACTCAACCCACTCAACTTAAACTGGGCCGGTGCAGTACACTCGGCAAATGCCTGATGACGTACGAATCAACGTATCAAGACAGCATTTCCAACCCGGAGAAATTTTGGGCCGAACGCGCCCGGGAGATTGACTGGTTTGAACCGCCGCAACAAATTTTGTCCACCGATGCGCATGGACTTTACCGGTGGTATGCGGGGGGGAAACTCAACACGTGCTACCTGGCTCTGGACCGGCATGTTGCCAACGGCCGAGGCGATCAGACGGCGTTGATTTATGATTCGCCCGCCACACAGCAGCGTTCCCGATATACCTACCGCGAGCTGCTCGACGAAACAGCCCGTATGGCAGGCGCTTTAGCCTCCATGGGGGTAGGGCAGGGCGACCGGGTCATTATTTATATGCCGATGATCCCGCAAGTGGTATTTGCCATGCTGGCATGCGCCCGGCTTGGCGCCATCCACTCCGTGGTGTTTGGCGGCTTTGCCGCGCACGAATTGGCGTTGCGCATAGACGACGCCAAGCCCAAGGTCATCCTGACCGCTTCGGCTGGAATCGAGTTCGACAAAATCATTCCGTACAAACCCATCGTGGACAAAGCCCTGAGCGAGTCCAGGTTTCCGGTAGAACACGTGGTGGTGTATCAACGTCCGATGTGCCACGCAGAACTTGGCAGCAGCCGCGAACTGGACTGGGAACAATTGGTTCGCAGCGCACAGCCTGTGGGCTGCACCCCCGTGGACGCTACGGACCCGCTGTATATTCTCTACACCAGCGGTACCACCGGAAAACCCAAAGGAATTGTACGCGACAACGGCGGCCATGCCGTGGCGTTGCGCTACTCCATGCAGCAGATTTATGATACCCGGCCGGGCGAAGTATTCTGGGCGGCCAGCGATGTGGGCTGGGTCGTTGGGCACTCCTACATCGTGTATGCGCCTCTGATAACTGGCTGTACCACCATTCTTTACGAAGGGAAACCGGTCCGAACACCCGATGCCGGCGCTTTTTGGCGCGTGATGGCGGAGTATGGGGTGAAAACGATGTTCACCGCGCCGACTGCCATTCGGGCAATCAAAAAAGAAGACCCGGAGGGTTTGCTCAAACAGCAGTACGACTTATCCAAACTGCAACGCCTTTTCCTGGCTGGCGAACGCTGCGACGTCGCCACGCTGCAATGGGCCGAAAAGCTGCTGAATATCCCCGTTTTAGACCACTGGTGGCAAACCGAAAGTGGCTGGCCGATGCTTGCCACACCAATCGAAAACGGCCGGGTTCAACCCGTGAAACCCGGCTCGGCCGGTTGCCCGGTGCCCGGATTTCAGGTGCATATCCTGGACCCGGAGGCGCAACCGCTGCCCCCGGAGGAAGATGGCGCCGTCGGTATCAAACTGCCCATGCCGCCAGGCTGCTTGCCAACCTTGTGGCAGGCGCCGGAATTGTTCAAAACGAGTTATCTTGATGCCTATCCCGGCTACTATTTCACCGGCGACGGCGGTTACCAGGATGCAGAAGGATACACCTTTATCACCGGCCGGATTGACGACGTGATTAATGTTTCCGGGCACCGGCTTTCCACTGCCGATATGGAAGAAATTGTGGCTGCTCACCCGGCTGTGGCAGAGTGCGCGGTCATCGGGATTGCCGACGAATTGCGGGGACAGGTGCCGCTCGGGTTCGTGGTGCTGAAAGCGGGTGTGGACATCCTGGAGGAGTCACTTGAAGCGGAGTTGGTCGCTATGGTGCGCGAACGGCTGGGCGCGCTCGCCTGTTTCAAAAAGGCATTGGTGGTCACGCGTTTGCCCAAAACCCGAAGTGGAAAAATTCTGCGCAGGGTCATGCGCCAAATCGCCGACGACAAACCCTTTCAGGCGCCCTCTACGATCGAAGACTCGGCGGTTTTAGAAGAAATTGAAGATGTCTGTAAACACAAAACGATCCATAAGCTCACATAAACTGCTCAAACAAATACAGCGCAACGCCTGCTGTGCGCTATTTTTAGCCCGCTCTATCATTCACGCACCCGCTTATCTACTATGACACTGCAAATCAAAAACATAGACGAATACCGCACCGAATACGCCCGCTCCGTGGCTGATCCCGAAGGGTTTTGGGCCGAGCAGGCCGCTACCTTTCGTTGGCACAAACCCTGGCGCGAGGTGCTGAAATGGAACTTCCGCGAACCCAATGTGCAGTGGTTCGTAGGCGGCCGCCTGAACATCACGGAAAACTGTCTGGACCGGCACCTCGAAACCCGCCCCAATCAGGTCGCTATTCTCTGGGAGCCCAATGACCCCAAGCGTAAACCGCGCAAGATCACCTACAAACAGCTGTACGGTCAGGTGTGTCAGTTCGCCAACGCCCTCAAGGCGCAAGGCGTGAAAAAGGGCGACCGCGTGTGCATTTATATGCCCATGACCCCGGAACTGGCGGTGGCCGTACTCGCCTGTGCCCGCATCGGTGCGGTGCATTCGGTCGTGTTCGCCGGTTTTAGCGCGGTGTCCCTGGCCGATCGCATCAAAGACGCCCAGTGCAAGGTGGTGCTCACGTCCGACGGCAACTCCCGCGGTCCAAAAAATATCCCTGTCAAACAAGTGGTGGACGAGGCTATTTCCCTCGGCTGCGATTCTGTGGAGCACGTCATCGTGCACCAAAACACCGGCGACCCGGTCGCCATGCAACCCGGTCGCGATATCTGGTGGCACGAGGCCATCAAAGGCAAACGCAAAAGCTGCAAAGCCACGATCGTGGACAGCGAGGACATGCTTTTTATCCTCTACACCTCCGGTTCTACGGGCAAACCTAAAGGCGTAGTGCACACGCACGGCGGCTATATGGTCTATACTGAATACACATTCCGAAATGTTTTCCAGTACCAGCCGGGCGAGGTCTATTGGTGTACCGCCGACATCGGCTGGGTTACCGGGCACTCGTACATTGTGTACGGGCCGCTATTGGCCGGGGCTACATCGGTGATGTTTGAAGGCATCCCGACCTACCCCGATGCCGGGCGTTTTTGGGATGTGATCCAGCGCCATAAAGTCAATATTTTTTATACCGCCCCCACAGCTATCCGCGCGCTCATGGCCGCCGGTGATCAATGGGTCAAAGGCCGGAGAATGTCCTCCTTGCGTGTGTTGGGTACAGTGGGCGAACCGATCAACGAAGAAGCCTGGCACTGGTACAACGAGCGTGTCGGTAAAAAACGCTGCCCTATCGTGGATACCTGGTGGCAAACCGAAACCGGCGGCATCCTCATTACCCCCATTGCGGGTGTCACCCCGCTAAAACCCTGCTATGCCACGTTGCCCCTGCCGGGCGTGCAGCCCTGCCTCGTAGATGCCAACGGAAACGAAATTGAGGGTAATGATGTGGAGGGCATGCTTTGTCTGAAATTTCCCTGGCCGTCTATCTTGCGCACCACTTACGGCGACCATGAACGCTGTCGCCAAACCTATTTCGCGGCATTCAAGGATAAGTATTTCACCGGCGACGGCGCCCGCCGCGACGCCGACGGGATGTACCGCATCATTGGCCGGGTGGACGACGTGATCAACGTGTCCGGTCACCGTATCGGCACTGCCGAGGTAGAAGATGCCATCAACAAAACCCCACGCGTGGTAGAATCCGCAGTGGTCGGTTACCCGCACGACATCAAGGGGCAAGGGATTTATGCCTACGTTATTGCGGACGGGCCGGTAGCCGACGAGGCGGCCTTTAAAAAATCTGTGCTGGACACCGTTACGCGGGAGATTGGCCCCATCGCCAAGCCGGACAAAATTCAGGTGGTGCCGGGTTTGCCCAAGACTCGTTCGGGCAAAATCATGCGGCGCATTTTGCGGAAAATTGCAGAGGGTGATACCTCCAATTTGGGTGACACGACGACGCTGCTGAACCCGGAAGTGGTGGAGGAGATTAAGGATGGGGCGGTGTAGCGAAAGCCTCCGGCAGCATCCGACAAAACGGCAACGCGTTTGAATAATCAAGCTCGGCGTATTCCAGGCCAAGCAGCCTGATGTTGTGGTAGTATGCCTGATGCTGTTGGTAATAGTACTTTTCGCTTTGGATGAACCAGGCCTTCTCTCCCAGTTTTTGAGCTAAAAACCATTTCTCCAGTAGCCGTGCACTGCGTCCGTTACCATCGTTCCAGGGGTGAATTTTCAAAAACACCAGATGCAGCATGGACGCGAAAAAAAACACGTCAGGTATCGCTATGTCTTGTTGCAACAACCAGGCGATGTCGTCGTACAATTTTTGCATTTCTCCGGCTACTTCATGGGGCAACGCCGCCACATACTCGATGCGTCCGTCGGGAGTGGACACATACATATTTTGCGTTCTAAACGTACCCTGATACGGCTTGGCTACCAGGTGTTTGCTCAATAATCGGTGGGATTCGCTCAAGTTGACTGCGTTCAGCACGTGGGCCTGGGCAAAGGCATAGGCCTCGTACAGGTCGTCAATCTTCCGGGTGTAGTCGGGTAAAAACGCAATGCCGAAACGCCGGTGTTTGACATAGCTGTCCAACTCGATATCCTCGCCTTCTATTTTGCTGCTGAACACCGACGAAACCGAGGTGTAAAAGCTGAAACTGTCCGTAGAAATTTCCGCGTCGCGCAGGGCTTCGAAAGCCGCCGACAAACCCGCCGGAACCTGCTTCCGGTACTCGGGCAGCAGGTTGGTTGGTATGATATACAGGTTGGGATAGGTCATGGCCGTATAATCGCTTTCAGCAAAAGTAGCACATTCGTACGCACCCGGCAGCATTTGCCCCCCAGTCCAATTAATCCCGCCCCAACTTTTTAAACCGCCGCCTGTTCTTCCCATCTTCGCGCCGTTGTGGCAGAAGAAAACGACGACAGCACCTTGCAACCCGAACACTACGATATCATCTTCGCCGGCGCGGGGCTTTCCGGCCTCACCTTGGCCGTGGAACTGGCCCGTCGCCCGGCCTTTCAGGATAAAAAAATCCTGCTGCTTGACCGTGACAACAAGCAGCAAAACGACCGTACATGGTGTTTTTGGGCTACCGATGCCGAGCCGCTGCCGCCCGTGGTATTTCGCTCGTGGGACCGCTGCCGGTTCTTTGCTTCCGGTTTTGAAACTGATATGGACATCGCGCCGTACCGCTACCGTATGGTGCGCGGCATTGATTTTTACCACTGGGCAGACGCCGAACTGCGCAAAAATCCCAATATCCACCGCGTGCATGCAGCAATTTCGGACCTGGATGCCGACCGCGGGCTGGTGCGCACGGATGCCGGCGATTTCACCGCAGACCTCATTTTTAATTCCGCATTCACCAAAACCCGCGTGCTGCCCGAAGCAGGTGGCGCCTACCCCGGTCCGCCGTTTTCGATCCTGGCTAATCGTAATGTCGGGGTGACTTCGACGCACACCGACAATGGTGCCGCGACAAGTTCAAAATCCATCTTCTTGCTCCAACATTTCAAGGGCTGGATCATCGAGACGCCGGCGCCCGCATTTGATCCGGGGGCTGTGACATTTATGGATTTCCGCATTGAGCAGCACGGAGAAACGCGCTTCGTGTATGTGCTGCCGTTTTCCGAAACCCGCGCCCTGGTGGAATTCACCGTGTTTTCACCGGCAATGCTCCCGCCCGACACCTACGATCAGGAGCTGCGCAGTTACCTGAGCACGTTTCTGAAAATCAACGATTTTACAATCGCGGAGGAAGAATTTGGCGTGATTCCGATGACCGACTATCCCTTTCCGGTTCGCCAGGAGGGCAAGACGATCCACATCGGAACGGCCGGCGGATTTGTGAAAGCCTCCAGCGGATACGCCTTCAAGCGCACCCAACGCAAGGTGCGTGCATTTGTGGATGCCTGGGAGCGTACCGGGCATCCGGATCCGCGCGTATTTCAATCGCCCCGTATTTTTCGGCTGTTCGACAGCATTTTTCTGCGGGTACTGCACGACCGCAACGAACTGGGGCACATCGTTTTTGCCAACCTTTTCCAAAAACTGCCGCCCACGCTGGTGCTCCGTTTTCTGGATGAAGATTCCACGCCGTTCGAAAACCTGCGCTTAGTGTCGGCTCCTCCATCGGCGCCATTTTTACGGGCGCTGGGGAAGCTGGTGTTTCAAACGACAGTAATGACGCAGAACCAGATTAAATCGGCAACGCCACCTTTCCCATAACACGCCCAACCGGGTACAACCGGTGTGTAGGCTCGTACCACGGCGACTTGCGGTACACCCAGTCGAGTTGTTTGCCGGCGCTGGCGGCGAACTCCGGGTCGGCTTTTTTCTGCTTCTCCAATTCTACGCGCACCGCCGGATTTTCTTTCAAAAACTCCGCAGCCAGATCCTCGAATACATACGCCGAGAAATATTCTTTTTGCATGAGAATCGGGTCAAAGAAATTCCAGGAGAACCACGAGTCGGGCGCGTGCGGCTCCAGGGTTTCCAGCAGGTAGCGGTTGGCGTTCTGGTCGGTGAACACCACGTAGTCGCCCTTGTGGTAGGTGTGCCGGCGGGTTTGTTTTTCCACCTGCACGTTGTTGTGGTAGTAGTGACCTTCCCAGGCATCGCGGTTTTTGAAGGCGCCGATGGTGTACAGTTCCACCTCGATCGTCACATCCTCGCGGAGTTGGTGCAGTTGCACGCCGTTGTTTTTGAGGCGGCTGAGTACGTTTTCCCACGCCTGGGGGATAAGGTAGGCGGTTGGTTTGACCACCGTCACCGACGGCTCGAAAGTGTTGTAGTACGGGATGGTTTTTTCGTAAGGTTCGGAGCGGTCGTACCAGAGGCGCGGCAGGCCCGATACCTCGGAGGGTTTGTATTTGGCGGCGTAGCCCTTGAATCGAAGGGAATCGCGGGTATCGCGGTCCATACGCCAGTCGAGCACAAATTCGGACTTGGTGCGGGTGTGTTCAAACGCCTCTGCGCGGGCTTTTCCGAGCACAGCGTGCTGGATGTGCACAAATTGGAGCGCTTCTTCCATGAACGCCAGCGTGCTTTTCAGGCGGTCGGCAAACGGCTTGAGCATGTGCGTTTCGGGCATGAACCCAATGGTATTCCAAAAGGCTGCATAGCCGGTGGAAAAGCGCCCGTAATCACAAAAACCGGTGATGCCTGAGTCGGGCGTTTCGCCGGGACTATCCACGTACGGGGTCATTTCCCAGCCGCGTTTTTCCATGCGGGCATAGAGGTCGGGCAGCATGGTTTTTTGTAAAAAATCGCCGAGCGGAGCCTCCAGTTTGTTGTGCTGGGTGGCAATGAGGGTCATGGTGTAGGGGTAATCGGCGCCGTTGCTGGTGTGGTTGTCAATGAAAATATCAGGCAGCCACGTCGTGAAAATATGGTTGAACGTAGTGGCGTTGCGGGAGTCGCATTTCACAAAATCGCGGTTGAGGTCGTAGTTGCGGGCGTTTCCACGGAAACCGTACGCCTCGGGACCGACCTGGTTGGCCCGGCTGTGGGAGCCGCGGTTCAGGCAGCCGTCCACGTTGTACACCGGTATGACGACGAGCACGAGGTGGTCCAGTATGTCCTGGCGTTCGGGTTTGCCCAGCAGGTCGCGCAGGAGCAGGATGGTGGCATCAATGCCCTCCGGTTCGCCGGGGTGGATACCGTTGTTGATCAGCACGATACGTTTGCCCGATTGGCGGATTTTCACCGGATCGAATTCACCGTTTTTCGACAACACCGCCACATGCAGCGGGTGACCGCTGTCGGTGCTGCCGACCGGGGTTCGTTGAAACATTTTGGGGTAGGCCGCCGCCATTTTTTCGTAGCAGGCAATAGCCTCGGCGTAGGTGAGCGTCTGGTTGGGGTTGGACTCGAACGGGATGGTAAAGGACGGTTGCATACGGTGGGTACAGTTTGTCAGGCAAAGAATCAGGAATACAGTGATAAAGCGCATGGACGGGTAGTTGAGCGGGGCGAAAGGGTTACGATTTTACAATCAAACTGACCCCGGTCATCTCTTTCGGCTTTTCCAGACCCATCAGTTCCAGCAGCGTGGGCGCCACGTCGGCGAGGCGGCCGTGGTTGAGTTTGACGGTGTTTTTCAAATACTTGCTAACGAGGATGCAGGGCACGGGGTTCATCGTGTGGGCGGTATTGGGCGTACCGTCTTCGTTGATGAGATAATCGGAATTTCCGTGGTCGGCGATGAGCAGACAGGCGTAACCGTTTTCTTCGGCCAGCGGTACAATCTGGCTCAGGCAGTGGTCCACCGTTTCGGCGGCTTTGATGGCGGCGCTGAATACGCCGGTGTGGCCGACCATGTCGGTATTGGCAAAATTGAGGCAGATGAAATCCGGCTTGTTGGCGCGAATGTCCTGCATAATCGCCTCCGCGAGTTCGGGAGCGCTCATTTCGGGTTGCAAGTCGTAGGTGGCTACCTTGGGCGAGGGAATCATAATACGGCGTTCTCCTTCGAATGGTTCCTCGGCCCCGCCGGAGAAGAAGAATGAAACGTGCGGGTATTTTTCCGTTTCGGCGATGCGCACCTGGGTCAGGTCGGCGTCGGAAACAACTTCGCCGAGGGTCATCGCGACATTGTCTTTATCGAATACAACAAAAATATTTTTGAACGACTCGTCGTAGCGGGTCATGGTCACGTAGTGCAGCGGAATGGTGTGCATTCCATGCTCCGGCATATCTTTTTGAGAAAGCACGGTGGTCAGCTCACGCAGGCGGTCGGTGCGGAAATTGAAGCAGATCACCACGTCGCCGGCTTCGATGGTGGCCAGGGGTTTGCCGTCGGGGCCAACGCGCCACATGGGGTTTAGAAATTCGTCGGTCACACCCACAGCGTACGATTTACGAATCGCCTCCGGAAAGTTGGAGACTGCTTCGCCGACGCCATGTACCAGCAGGTCATATGCGATTTTGACGCGTTCCCAGCGTTTGTCGCGGTCCATGGCGTAGTAGCGTCCGACGACGGAAGCCAGCTGGATGGTTTCATATTGTTTCTCCGCGAGGTATTGTTCCAGGTCTTCTACAAAACGGGCTCCGCTCCTGGGATCACAGTCGCGGCCGTCGGTAAAGGCATGGATGTAAACTTCCCTGCTTTCCATGTCGTTGGCCAGATCGCACAGGGCTTTCAAATGGTTGATGTGGGAGTGCACGCCGCCGTCGGACAATAAACCGACGAGGTGGATTTTTGAACGGACGGACTTGGCGTACCCAAAGGAAGAGGTCAGCGGCTGAATGTTTTTGAGTTCACCCTCCCGAACGGCTTTGTTGATGCGGGCGAGCTCCTGCCATACGACGCGTCCGGCGCCGATATTGAGGTGTCCGACCTCGGAGTTGCCCATTTGTCCTTCGGGTAAACCCACATCTTCACCGAAAGTGATGAGCGTACTGTGCGGATAGTTTTGCAACAGGCTGTCCATAAACGGCGTGTTTGCCTGAAAAATAGCGTCTGCGGCGGGTTTTGGGCCAATGCCCCAACCATCAAGGATCAACAGAAATGCGCGGGAGTGTGCGAGCATAATAAAGGGTTGGAAGGTTAGAAGGTTTCTGGTTGGAAGGTTAGAAGGTTTCTGGTTGGAGGGTTTCTGGTTACAAGGTTTCTGGTTGGAAGGTTAGAAGGTTTCTGGTTGGGGCTCCAACCTTCTAACCTTCCAACCAGAAACCTTCCAACCTCAAAAAAGGCAAAAATAAAAAAACCCGTCCTGCATTGCGCGTGACGGGTCCTACATTACTGCTCTGTGTTATGCTCAAACTACTATGCTGTCGGGGATTTACTTACGACCTGCTTTGGGCTTGTCCGCTTTTACGGCCGGTTTTTTGTCGGCTTTGGGAGCGGGAGCGGCTTTGGCAGGTTTCGCTTCAGTGGCTTTGGGGGACTTGGCGGCCGATTTTACGGCCTTCGGTTCGGCAACTACGGCCGGTTTTGCAGCAGCAGGCTGAATTTCCTGAACTGCTTCTTTTTTGGAAGGCTTCTTAGCCGCACTTTTTGCAGGAGCCCCGATCGTTTGACCAATCAGGTACTGCTCTTCTACCATCTTGCCGTCTTTCCAGACGCGGCGGATCACCTCGTTAAAGACGAGGTTCTCGCCCTGGCGATTCGTAAAGTCAAAAACAAACTGGGAATCGGTGACATTGCCGGCTACCTGCAGCGCCGGGCGCTCCAGACGGTTGACGCTGGCGATATTTTGGAAAAACCAGTTCAGTATTTCAAGTTTTTGGGCCTTGGAGTGGGTCATATCGTGTGCGTTGCTCAGCGTCACACAATTATCGGCAGCAAATTGGTTGAAAGCGCCAAGAATGTCACCCTTCAGAATTTGGGCATCAAGGGCCTCCACAAGTTGTTGTACGTTCATAATTGATGGTAATTTTTTTCTGTTACTTTTTTGATGCCACAAAGGTACGGAAATGTTGTCGAACAAAACAATAGTTTGTGGGAGGCTTTTTTTTAAACTTAACATGAAATTAAAATTGGTCAAATTGCGGACGGGTTGTTCATGAGTCGCAAAATCGGAACGAATGCAGTTTTGTTGGAATTAGTCAAGAATATTCTGTTGTCTGGTGTTCGATTTTATGGCTAAAGTTTGTATTCTGGAATTTGGCCGTTCGAAATGGCCTGTTTTTGCGACGTTTTTGAGGGATTATTACCCTGGTAAAAATATTTCAGCGCAGCAGGGGATCTCGGTTTTTTCCTAATGAACGGCATTTGCATGCGGTACCTGCGTACGACAAAGGCCGCCCCGGTAACCCGGAGCGGCCTTTGCACACCTTAGTAAAGTACAGCCGTTTTTACTTGATATCTTCTCCCTTTTTACCGGCAGCCTTCACGAGGAAGAACAACACGGTTCCTACCATGGCAAAATTTACGATGGCATTGATAAAATTACCCACCTTGATGGTGCCAATCATGACATCCGAAAAATCCGGGTTTCCGGTAATCATGCCGAGTATTGGCGAAACGATGTCATTGACTAAGGAGTCAATGATTTTGCTGAAGGCGCCGGCAATAATGACGGCCACGGCAAGAGCGAGTACATCGCCCCGCAGGAGGAATGCTTTGAGTTCTTGTAACATGCGATTTTCGTTTTTTTTGAAAAAATAGAAACGGATGAATATGAATGATGAATGACAAATTGGGGCTATGCCACGTATTATTCAGGCATAATACCGACGTGGCAAATGTAGGAAAGCGCGATAATTAGTTGAATGATAAAGTTTTTAGCCTTGAAAAATATCGCGTTGGCCCCACCCCCAACCCCTCCCCCAAATGGGAGGGGGGCTACATCGAGCGTTGTCGGTTGATTTCAAATAGGAAAGCCAACGCATCCCCACTGGTGGTAGTGTTTACAGTATCCGAGGACAGGCTCCCCTCCCATTTGGGGGAGGGGTTGGGGGTTGGGCCACAAGACACTTTTTTAATTATCCACATCTACCCAGAACAAATCAGAGGCAATGCGATCGGCCAACAACTTGCCGGCGCGGGTGAGTCGGACGTGCGTGGCATCTTGCGCAATGGTGCCATTTTGGAGAAATTGCGATATTCCTTCCCGGAAAAAACCGGAAAAAGGTTCTCCAAAGGCCTCGATGCGGGCCTTTTCGCAACCCCACATTGTGCGCAAACCCGTCATGACATATTCGTTGTAGCGTTGGGCAGGCGTCAGTACTTCCAGTTCGAAGGGCACTTGACCGGTCTCGATGGCGGCAAGGTAGCGGGCGTTGTGGGCGACATTCCACTGCCGGCTGTGCCCATTGAAGGAATGCGCCGAAGGCCCCAGCCCGAGGTAGGGATCGCCACTCCAATAGCTGCTATTGTGCCGTGCAAGCCGACCGGGCAGTGCAAAATTGGAAATTTCGTAATGGTCGTAGCCATGTTGCTCCGTGCGGTCCAGCAAATACTCGAACTGCCGGGCCGCCTTTTCTTCGTCCACCGGCGGGGCGCTGCCTTTGCGCACGAAATGTGCCAGCGCAGTACCCGCTTCCACCGTGAGGCAATAGCATGATAAGTGGGGGATCCCTTCCTCCAGTGCGATGCGCACATTTTCTGCCCAGTTGGCGTCGGAAGTAGTGGGGGCGCCATAAATAAGGTCAATGGTCAGGTCCCGGAAACCGAAAGCTGCGGCATCGCGCAGGCAGTGGCGGGCATGTGCGGCATTGTGGGCGCGGTTCATCCAGCGCAGGTCCTCGTCGAAGAACGACTGGATGCCGATGCTCAGGCGATTGATCGGCGTGTAGTCCCGGAGGTCGCGCAGCTTTTCCCTGGTCAGGTCATCGGGATTGGCCTCCAGGGTGATTTCGGCATCGGCGGCCACGCGGTGCAGGGCATGGATCTTTTCAAAAATACGCTCCAGTTCGCCGGTATCCAGCAGCGAGGGTGTGCCGCCACCGAAATAAATGGAGGTCAGTTCGGCTCCGGCCAGATAGTCGCGCTGCAACTCCAGTTCCTGCAAAAGGGCCTCCACCATGGCCGGCTTGCTGCGCAGGGTAGTGGAAAAGTGAAAATTGCAGTAGTGACAAGCCTGCTTGCAAAAGGGGATATGGAGGTAAAGTCCGGGCATGATGGATGGCGCAAAGCGGGCAAAGGTAGCCCATCGGCAGGCAATCCCATATCCACAAAAAAAGGAGCGCACGAATTGCTTCGGGCGCTCCAAAAAAACTCCGTGTTATTGCTCTGTTAGTCATTAGCTGACGCAGAAAAGACGGAGCAGGAAGTGCGATGGTTGCAGCAGTATGGCAGGGCCATGCCCGTTTGCAGATAAAGGGCAGATTTTAACGGGCGAACGACCGCTATTTACAGAAGTTTGGAAAAACACCGGAGGGGTGCCTACGGCGAAAATTTTAACGAAGAGAGAAATAAAATTGGCCGTCCGTAGCCCAGCGACTAAATTTTATATACTATTCAGGATCATTCCAACGATCCAGGAAATTGTTGATATGGATATTCCGAATGTGAATCCTAATATGAAGTGTTTTGTTACCATCTCTTGGAATTGTAGCAGAACGCAGTTCGTGAAAAAAAGCCTCATCCCTCACACCCGGATAGAACGCACGCTCCCCAGACCCGCCCGGGTACGCCACACCACGCCGAAAATTTCCAAATCCAAACTCCGATTCAGGCGCTCCACCCGGCCGGCAGGGATCATGTCTTCCGGCGCGTCGGGGAAGCGGCATGGTCGGAGATCATGTCCGGTGCGGTGTGCCATTTGTCGCAGTGCCGTTGGTTTACGGTGCAAGTTAGGACGGTTGGGAGAGAAAGTAACCTGGATGTTGAGTACAAGACGCTATCAAAAGTTTTCACAACTTGATGCGCGCAAGTTCATAAAACCCGGACGCTAACGAGCAGCGTCCGAGCGAACACTTGGGCCGAGCGGCGTTGATAAAACACCGGGCTAAACCACCTTTTTGGGCGGCAAATCGAACGCAACTGCCTGGTGGTCCAGATGACCGTTGTGCGAACCGTCGCAAAAAGGTTTGTTTTTGGACAAGCCGCAGCGGCACAGGCCAAGGGTCGTGCGCCCTTGTAGTCCGTATATATTGCCCTGCGCATCTACAATTTCAAAATCGCCCTCTATTTTGAGCGAGCCGTTGGAGTTTACCGTAATTTTTGTTGCTGGCATTTGTTTGAATTTAAGTTTTGGCCAAGGTAGGAAGATTTTTGATGCGGCATCTTTTGGAGGCGCGATGGACCCGGTCGTAATTTGTCAGCGGTTCAGCTCGAGTAACCACCTTCATTACCTACCCGCGCCGAAGCCCGGCGCGAAGGCCGCCGCCCCTTGCGGGCAAGGCCGCCCGCCGAGGTGGATGGGGCAGATGCTGCGCATTCGCGCTTGTGAACATATTTTAAGGCCATCTTCCTGGCGCAATGCTGCCGATACAAAAATCCGGCGGGGCAGGGGCGGGTCAAGCGTTTTTGGGCGCAATATTCTGCACATGAGCTTATGAAAATTATTGCTCACGTTTTGCCGCTTTGCGAAGGCGGGGTTTATCAGCACTAAACTTCATTAGATGCACAAAACTTGAATTTAGCACTTCACTGTCATAGAAGCACGAAACCCCCGCTTTTGCAAAACGGCTGTTAGCGGGTCGGCTTTCTTTATGTGAATCAATTCTTAATCTCAATATTAAGTTGTCGTCCCTCGTTCATTGCTTTTTTGTCCATGGACATTCCAACTGCAATGCCGATTCCCATTCCGATTGGAAGTCCAATTGCTAAAAGTCCTATGTTGCCAATACTAAGTCCAAATGCAACACCTATTGGTAGGCCAAATGCACTCATTCCCAATACCATCCATAAAGTTCTGTAGTAATTTTTAGGCACTATTTTATGTTCTTTTTCTACTTGTTTTAAAATTGCTGTTTGTTTTTGTTTTAGAAGTTTAGTCAATTGAGCACCATTAAAAGTTGATAAATTTAATATGTCAACACTTTCGTTTATTAATTTGTAAACGTCTTGGCTCAACTCTTTTTTCTTTAATTCGTTAAGAAGTTCGCCAAATTGCGAATAGATTCT
>JBGSKO010000154.1:0-128280 GCA_041741155.1 Saprospiraceae bacterium
TTCGTAACTCAAATTTACACTTACCGGCTTACTTTTTACCCCCCCCCACTCAAAATCCTAATCAGTTCATGCCAAAGTAGGCCCGGTTCCGCCGATTGGGTAGCATGGGCCGGGGAGGCTGGGATTCATGCAACAAAGCCAATAAAACAGGGATTATTTGATATTGAAGTCCACAATGACGAACCCGGTTATTACTTAAAAATACACGAATTGAAAAGCAACAAAGCATATAAAGACTTGCACGAAGCAAAATCTCGTGCATTTGAAGTCATTGAAAATGGAGAATTGGTAGAATATCTAAAAAATCACAACATTGAATTCCAAAGCAGTTCAAACAAGCGGGCAAAAAAATAATAAAAAATCGCAACCAAGAGGAGGATTTTATACGGTATCCTGCATTTTTGCACAACCGTAAACAGAGATTTAGCGGGTGCCAAAGCCCTGTTTACGTTTCAACTGCATTCCGAATTAAAGTTCCACATTCAACTTCATACGGAACTTTTTTCTGAAAGTATCAGGCTTAATAGCCCTACCTGACAATCCCCAAAGCCCGATTCTTTGCCCCTTCGCAAACGCCTGAATCTTTTTCATCAGACTATTCGCTTTGGTATTTTTCTGCTCCGTCCGGTACCAAGCCCAACCTTTCGAGACGATGTACTGCGCCAAATCGAGCGTGTCGGGCACCTGCTCCGGATTTTTCACAGTGAAGAAAATTTCACATACCGGGCGCTTGTACACATCGGAATACCGGTATTTGACGAGCACCGTTTGACCTTTGATGAGTTTCCGGACGCTGTCGGCTGCGGTGCGGCCATAGGGTTGGTCGAAGGGAATAACGCCGGGAAAACGCACTTCCGGCGCATCTATGCCGTAAAGTCGCACCCAAACGGCGCTATCGGGCTTTTCAGCCTCTGCAAAAGAGAGTTTGTAACTGTCACCGTCGTGGACGGCTTTAACGGTAGCGGGTTGCAGTTGCTGTGCATTCAGGGAAATGGTCAGCCACAGCAGCGGCAGCAGGATAAACAGGTTTTTCATGGGTGAGGTTTTTTTGTGGTTTAAAATTTCGTTGCAAATATGTGGATTATTTCTGGGTTTTCTGGCGCCGTCAATCCACTTTTTTCACATATACTTCCAGGAGCCCTTTACAATTGACAATTTCCTGTATTTCAACCTGGTTGTTGAAATCGGCTAAATATTCGCTCTCCTGGTCCGTCAGACCAAAATCCGCCGCAAACGTGAGCAAATCCAACAGTTCGCCCTGCCGTGGCCGGCCGGGTAGGGTGATATACGCCCTTTTGATCTTGGCAGATATACTGCTATTCATTCCGGTGATAAACTCACGGGACAATTCAGGGTAATAAGGGATCAACTCTTCATCGAGATGCAACCGGACTTTGGTGCGCATGGAACTTCAGATTATGAACACTGGGTTGCAAACCTATAAAACAAAATGTATTTTAAGGTCAAAAACCTTAGTCATAAAAACAAAATGTTTGTATTTTTAAATCATTTATGCGTATAATATTCTTTAATTGCTGTATGGGCATTTAGATTTTTCCATATTCTTTTTTTAGCCCCGCATTTTTTCTGCCGGGACGGTCCAAAACGATGCTTTTTGAGACCCCGCCCGTTTTGCCTCCGACATCGCCTGAAACCAGGCCTTCACCACACCCGTCTCGACACTATTTCCGATGAATTTCTTTTGCTCGTGCTGCGGACCGTATAAAACATAGTGGTCGGGAAAGCCCTGGATACGTTTCAATTCGATCACTTTCAACATCCGCATGTAAATGTCGGCAATGCCATGTGCGCGCATGAATGCCTTTAGTTCCCGCATTACCGGGGAATCGCCGGGTTGTTCCTGCCATTTTGATGGACCATTCAGTATCGGTGTAGCCAGGGATAGGGGATAAGACTTTTGCCGGGCTATGATGGTGGGAGCCGGGGCGCTCACCGGGCTTCCGGCACTTTGAAATTGCGGGTTGACCAGAAATGCGGAGCACAGATTCATCTTCGGCACCGTGAGCAGGCTACCCGCCGGCTCGGCAACGCTCTGCGAGCGCCCGCTGATGAAATTCCGGTCTATCCAGGAAACAGGACTGACTAAGGCCATGCGGTCTTTCGTCGTGCAGGTGGGAGCAGGTTGTTTGACCGACGAACACTGTCCGTTGCCAAAGTACGATTGCAGCATGGGCGTTATCAGCGCCTTATGACCGGCGGTGGTGACGGCGCCCACCGGTTGATCGACGCCGGTACAATAGCCGGGCGAGTTGCAGGTCATCACGGACGGCTTTGTATGGAATTTCCGCAAACCCGACAGAATGCGCCGTAAAGTGCGGTCCACCAGCGGCTTTTTGCGGTCGAAAATGCTACGGCCCAAATCCGGGAAATCCAGCACCTCGGCTACCGGCCTCCAGGGTTTCAGTTTTTCCCGGAACAGGTTGCCGCTTGCCGGGCGTTTTACGTGTGTAGGTTCCGGCCACGAAAATGCGGCGCCCGGCCGCCAAAATGCGCCGAAATACCGCTCCCGGATGGTCACGCCACCGAAATTCGCCGCATTTAGCAAACGCCAGTCGTGACAGTAGCCGAGTGACTGCACCTTTTTTACCCAGCGCACGTAGTCCTTGCCGGATTTGCGGCTTTCCGGAACCAGGTAGGGCCGCATTTTGCCTTTTTTCCGGTCGAAATGAAGCGGGCAATAGTCGCCGTCCTTGCATTGAACCACCTTGGGGATACATGGCCCCCATGCCATGAACTCTTCCACGTTCTCGATGAGCAGGTAGTCCGGTTGTAATGCGTCGATATACCGGAACAGGCCGTCCGCGAGTGCACGGGAATCCGCATCGCGGGGCAATCCCCCTTTTGCATTGGAAAAATTAGTGCATTCCAAACTGGCCCATAACACCAATGCGGCGTCGGGGTACCGCATTTTCCAATAATTGACCGCATTTTGAATCGGAGTGATGTCAGCTTGGAGGATATCTTCGGTCAGGTGTAATACGCCCCGATGATTGGCTGCATGGCTTTTAATCGCCAGGGAATCGTGGTTGATCGCGGCAATAACTTTGCAAACGCCGCTTTTCTCCGCGCCGGTGGAAGTACCGCCGGCGCCGCAAAACAAGTCGATAAGCAGAAAATCCGGCGATTTCGCCGCATTTTTCGAGATGCAGGTCATAAGAATCAGATGAGTTGGGCGAGGAGCATTTCACCCGCTTGAAGGATAGGGGTGATGTTTTTATGCGGCGCGGGAAGTTGAAAATCCGGTAAGTGACCTACATGTCGTTGCAGGGAGTTCAAATGCCCCTGAATAAAGCAAGTCACATCCGCCTCCCGAATCCCTTCCTTTTCAAACTGAAAGCGCCCGCGCGCCACTTTGAGTACCGTCTGCGCATCCGGACCGTAGGCCAGCACATACCCTGTGCCACCCTCGGCAATGAGCCATTCCCGGCCGGATTTGGGGTTATTCGCCGCATTTGCAGTCCGGAAAAAGCGGTACTTACCGCATTTGGAAATTTCCACGGCTTCCACTTCCAACTCGTGGCGTTCAAAGGTTTTACCGTTCCAGAGCCACCAGGACACGGCGTAATGCGGTGATTTTTTATGGTTGTTCATCGCAGGGAGTTTTAGGCAGCCTGAAGGCCGCCGGTGATGGAATAGAAATGCAGGCGGGCGATTTCCGGGGAGGCGGCCGTGAAGCAAGCCACCCCATCCGACCGGCACAGCAACCAGCGGTCGCAGGCGCCGGTGGGGTAGGGATTGCAGCACAGGGCAAGCCGGAGAACCTTGGACTTCAGCCATTCGCAAGGCACAACAGGTTTGAGTTGTGCGCGACCGATCCAGTCCAGCACGTGCAAGGAAATGCGGCCAGTTGGATTGAAATGCGGCGCTTTGTGCCGGATAATGCGGCGTTTTAGTTCCTGAATGCCGGAATAATCCGGCACTTCATGTGCACGGGCGACGTGCAGGCCCGCCGGGTGTTGTTCCAGGAGTGGTGTCATATCTGGGATGTTTTAAAATGGAATGTCCTGATCGTTACGGCTGGTAGGTTTTACCCCGCCGTAGGGCGGTGGTGTGGCGGGAAATGCGGCATCGCCCCCTAAACTCGCCGCATTTTTAGGCGAATCCACCGCATTATGCACCGCATTTGCAACTATTGGGGCAAAAGAAAATTGATCGCATTCGAGGGAAGAAAAGCGGGTAAATTGTTTTTCAAATTTCACTTTTACGGTGTCAGTATCCCCGTGCCGGTTTTTGGCAAAAATGATTTCGGCTATTCCCAAAAGCGATTTGCCGGATTCGTCTTCAACAATATCATAGTATTCCGGCCGGTAGATGAACGACACGATGTCCGCATCCTGCTCCACCGCTCCGCTGTCACGCAAGTCGGAGAGCTGTGGGCGTTTGGCGCCACCGCGCGTTTCCACGGCCCGGCTCAGTTGCGACAATGCGATCACCGGCACGTTCAGTTCTTTGGCTAAGCCTTTCAAGGCCCGGCTGATACCGGAAACCTCCTGTTCGCGGTTGCCGTTTTTGTTTTCCTGTCCGCCAGGCGATAGCGTCATCAGTTGCAGGTAATCGACAATGACCAACTGGATATCGTGCTGCCGTTTTAACCGGCGGCATTTGGCCCGCATTTCCGGGATGCTGATCCCTGGCGTGTCGTCCAGGTAAATGGGCAGGTTTTCCAGTTGGTCAGCAGTGCCGGCCAAATCCATCAAATCCTCGTCAGAGAGTTTGCCGTTCCGCATTTTCTGACCGTTTACCTCACCAAGCATGGCCATCATGCGCATAACCAATTGTGCATTGGCCATTTCCAAACTGAAAAATGCGACTGGAATACCGCAATTCGCCGCATTTATGGCTGCTGAAAGCGCAAACCCGGTTTTGCCCATACCCGGCCGTGCCGCCAGAATCACCAGGTCGGAATCATGCCAGCCGCCGGTCAAGGCATCCACTTCCGCAATTCCGGAGGGTTTTCCGGTAATGCCGGTCCCCGCCCGTGCTTTCAGGACATTTTGCTCGATCTGCTTGAAGGTGGAAAATGCTAGCGAAGACACTTTGGTGCTGGCGCGGGACAGCGTGTTTTGGGTAATGGCAAACAAACCCTGCTCCGCATTTTGCAGCGCATCGAAACAGTCGATGGTGTCTTCATAACCCTCCTTTACCATTTTGGCGCCGGTGGCAATGATCTGCCGTTGAATATGTTTTTGTTGGATAATGCGGCTGTGGTACTCGATGTTGGCTGCCGAGGCCACCCGGTTGGTCAATTCCACCAGGTAATAACTGCCGCCGGCATTTTCCAACTCGCCGCATTTGCGCAGTTCCTCGGTCACGGTCAGCAAATCCACCGGATTTTGCCGCTCATGCAGCCGCATTATGGCCTGGTAAATCACCTGGTGCGCAGTGGTGTAAAATGCCTCGGGGGTAAGCAAATCCGAAACAATGGCAGGCGCTTCCCGGTCCAGCATCAGGGCACCCAGAACGGCTTCCTCCAGCGGCAGTGCCTGCGGCGGAATTTTGCCGAATACGTATTGCGACATGCCGGCATCTTCCCGCATTTGGGACGAATTTTGCCGCATTTTGGACGGATATTCACGGGATGAGTTTGGCCGTTGATCGTACATAATGCGGGAGAATTAATGCGTGAAGAAAAATTCGGGTGACACCCATCCGCCACCCTGGCGGATGCCGCATAAGCGGCCGGAAGCCAGATCAACCCGCAAAACGGGGTCCGGAGCGGTTCCATGATAAATATAGGCGCGGGTGTATTTTTGGCCGGCCTGTAGTCGCGTGGCGATTTCGCCCAGGTAGGCCGTGATCAGGAAAGATTGCGGTAATTCGCCGGATTCAGGATCGGCATACCGAACAGCCAAATGCGGCTTGTCTGTAGGTAAATTCGCCGCATATTGTCGAAACTCGTCGCATTCTGTGTTTGCAACGAATGTCAATGGTTTGCTGCCGGCCATCCAAAGCCGCCAATCCCGGTTCAGGACAGGGGCAGTGGCCTTTTGCACGGGCTGCCAACCCGATTGCGGCATCCAAAAGGCGACGGCGTCTTTTATCTTTCCAAAATTGGGGATAATCACCGCATAAGTCATGTGTCCGGAGTCGAAATGGTTGCCCCGCGTACCGCCCCTGGAGAACAAGTTTTGAAGCCGTGCGATTTTTTGATCATCGGAAAACTCCGCCCTGGTGCCTTTCGAAATACCCTTGTTGGGTACGTCGTGTGAGTACAAAGGCGGCAACCAGCGGTGGCCGTCAAATACGAGGAGTTTGAAACTGGACTCGGTGCCGTATTTCCAGCGGATTGGACGACGTTTTCGTGGTGGGCGGCCAGGGGCAATTCCCGGCGCATTTTGATCCGTTTGTTTCATTGTTGAGCATTTTTATGTTGAAGCACGTACTGAGCCATTGCGACATATTTATGTCCATCAAATGCGCGGATAAAATCCTCGAAACCAAGGCGCGTTTGGAAAAATGCGTTGGTATCGCGAACGACCGCATCCCGGAAGTCCGCCTCCCCGTGCAAGCGGTAGTAGATTTCAGTCATGGCGTCCCTAATGCGGTCCATTTCCGGCGAATTTTTCCCCGATTTGATGTCGTCCGCATACGCCCAAATGGTTCGTTTCAGTTTTGACCGCCCGGCCAATTCCATTTCCTGTTGCAATGCTTTGCTGTCGTAGCGGGTGACCAGGCTCGCGAAATAAGCCGAAGCGCCGCCCTGGTTGCTGTCGAACTCCCGGCCTTTCGATTTCCCGGTTTGGCGCCGGCGGGCGGCCTGTTGGGCCATGTAGGTCATACAGGCTTCCAGCGTTTGCGGGCCGTATTGGGCATACCACCGGGAGAATGTGCCCGGATGAATGCGGTGGGCGCCAAGGGAGAGCAAGTGGGCGTAAAGCCGGTTTTTGCGGTCGCGGTCGGATTCATTATCTGGGATATCAGGCGGTAGAGTGGGGGCATGTTGTTCCTTCACAAACAACCGCAACGCGCTCAGCAGGGTACCGTGCGGCCGGTCGGGGCGCAGGAACTTTTCGGGGGTGAGCACCCAGGCTTCCGGGTTGTCTTCCATGTATTTGGCCTGTTGTTCGATGGCCTCGCGGAGCCGCATTTCCGCTTCCGCGAGGGTGACTTCCCCCGCATTTCGAGCGGAATGCAGGTTTTCTACCAGCAATTCGCCGCATTTCTGAACGGTGTAGGACAAGAAATAATCCTTCAAAAAGGCATTTTCAGCACTGTGCCGGATCCGGCCGGTGCCCAAAAGCGGCAGGTAAACTCGCGCAAGCAGAAACTGCCACAGCGCAGCCGCCCGGCTCAGCGCGCCGCCGCCGCCGGACGGGCCGGGCGGAATATTTTTTTCTTCATTTTCTTGTGTTGATGTCTGGGGGAGTGTACCCTGCTGGTGGGCGGTTTTCATTTCGGGTTCTGTCGGCTTTGCCGACCGGAATAAATCGTTTTCCGCGCTAGCGGAAAGCCGCTCCTCTTCATTCTTCTCTTTTTTTACGGTTTTTATTAAAATACGGGGAATTGTGGAAGATTTTTCCCCTTGCTCCCCCTCAACTGACTCATTATCAGCCACATTTTCTCCGGTCGCATCGGACCATTCCGGGCCGAAAATCCAGGCCATATTGACCAATCCGACCACGTTTCCCCGGCCTTTTGGGTCCGGTTCGCCGGCCCGGTTGAGGCGCGTCCAGGAGAGGAAGAACGGGAAACCTTTCAAGGTGTCGCCAGATTGGGTCACCCAGGCTGCCGTGGTTTTGCGGCGCCAGTTCTGGACCGTGCGGCGTATGTTGTCCGTAATCACGGGCATCCCGGATTTGTTGCGTTCGATGGCAGCACCCGGCTCGTGCAGTTTGGCCCGCCGGCCTTCGGAGAGTCGGAGCAACATCCCGTGGGCGACGTTGTTGGTCTCCAGGGGCCAATGGCCACGCTGACCGGAGCGCCACAACTCGTATTCTGCCGGCTTGTGGAGGGCCAGTTCCGCCAGTTGTTTCCAGACGATGTTTTGGCAGTGGCGGAGGAATTCGTACACTTTACTGCCCACCAGGTTGTTGCCCGGGTGGGTGTCCTCGTAGTCGAGCAGGGCGTCTTTCAGTTCCTCCCGGCGCAGATTCAGGTCAATGTTGAGCAGGCGGGCCAGCGTAAAATGGTCGCGTTCCCAATCAATAGTTGCCGGCGCCGTGTTTTTGACGATGCGAGAAGCAGGTGTTGCCATAATAAATGCGGAGAATTTGGCGGCTCCCGCTGGAATGCGGGAACCGCCTATTTGAGTGTACTGCTGATGGTTGTATGTATGCCCCGGATTTGCAACTGGCGGGGCAAAAAAATAGAGCATGTTGGGAATTTTCTGCCAGAGGCAAAAACGAGGACTTTTTTCGTCAGTTTTCGCGTTTTTGAAGGAGCATAGTGGGGACTCTGTAACTGAAAAAAGGTGAAAAATGGCGAAAAAAGAACCGTTTTTGACCTGGCGAGAAAATCCCCAACATGCTCTTAATCCCAATCGCCGTTGGTGAGGTGGCAGCCCGCAACCTGGGTGACGCGATGCACTTCCCAATAGGTCAGGCTGTGTCTTTCGACAAATTTCGTGGCTTCGAGCACCGCTTCTTCCTCCGTGGACTGGTCCAAGCGGATGTCGATGTGCTCGTCCTGTTCTTTGCTATCGCGAAACGGACTTTCGGCGACCAGGTAGCCGATTCTCCGGGCGTCCTTTTTGAGAATGGTCAGGTAATACATAATTGTCAGGTGTTGATTGTGCCAAGGTGTTGGTGAGATAATCCGGGTCGAGCCGGTTTGCGCGGCGTTCGGCCATGAGCCATTCTTTGTACGCACCCAGTTCTTGTACATCGTACTGGGTGCCGCCCTTACCGTGAAACTTGATGGGGTTGAGGTGGCCGTTTTTCACGCCCTTCTTGAGCAGAATTTCTGGCCAACCCACCTTCTCGATGGCATCGGAATGGCTCACCCAATGCGGCCCATGTGCAATACTTCCTTGCACCTTTTCAAAGGCTTTGAACATAGCTGCCGCAAACTGCTCTTCAATGTGCTGTATTTCTTGCTGGCTCAGCGTAATCATTGGGTTGAACTTTTGAGATGAAAGCTTGGAACAAGGATGCTATTCGATCCACTTCGCAATTCTTTTCGATTAGTTTTTTCTGCAATGCGATTATTTCTTCATCCTTTTTTTTGAATATTTGTGCTATTCCCTGCAAGAAAAACCTGGATAACACCTGCTTCTCTTCACAGATCCGGAGGATCAGTGCAAAGGAGTGTTTCTCCCCCTTGAAGGCCTGGCTGAACCGGGGCTGCGACTTTTTGTCGAGGCCCAGTGCCGTGCACATCTCGCTTTGCGAGTCGTAGATGGTGTTGAGGTAGTGCGATAAAATTTCGTGTTCGGTCATTGATAAACATTTAACTCAGGAATCGGCATTTTTGATTAACATAATTAGTATCCAATGCTAATCAATAGCCACAAAAGTAAAGGCATTTTTGATTTTGTCAAGCCTTTAAATGATTTATTTCGATGAAAGCACATCAAAAATTGAAAAACTGGCGGGAAAACGACATGGGAATGAGCACCCATGATTTGGCTAACTTGTTGGAAGAGAAGATGAAACCGGATTTTCCCAATGGTTTCAAGCGGGGAGAAAAAATTTTTCAGTCGGACATCGTATTGGCCGAAAAAGGGGATTCCCGGAAGCGGTTTGAGAAGGTGAGCGAGGCGATCTACAAGTACCTCGATGTTCAGGATGGCTTTTTTGGGAGGTTTATAGCCGTCCACCCGGACGACGTGCTCTCGGTGGCCGACCTGCGTACCGAGGAATACCGGAAACAGGCGATGGAATTACAGACCCGACTGCTCGATGCGCACGAAGCCATCAATCAGCTCAACTTGGAGAAGATCGAACTGTTGAAGCGGAACTTTGAATTGCAGACGGAGGTGATGGAGTTAAAGCGGAAGGTTGAGGAAGTGGGACGGGGGAAGTAGATCAAACCATGCAGCGCAATCTTATCTCTTTGATGAAAACACTTATTGTCAAAGTAAAACCGGAACAGGCCGCCCAAATATTGGCGGAATTCTTAAACACAATCGACTACGTGGAAGCAGTTGAACGACGCGACTCACCTCCGGCCATCGCACCGCATGGTCTCCTAAATGGGATGGAGCCTGGCGAATATGCGCCTGGCGAAAAACCATCGGATTTTGCGGGAATTTGGAAAGGCCGTAAGAGGGTTGATGGCGGGAACCTTAGGAAACGGGCGTGGCGCCGTGAGCATAGTTCTTAGTGAAATCCTTCGGATTACTTTGTACTCTTTTCTGTACTCATGCATTCAAAAAACGCTATTAAAATATTGATTATCAATATTTTAACGCAACACACATTTTTAAAGAAAGTTTAACCCTATTGCGGTGTTAGCAAATCCTTGCGCGATTTATGCCGCTTATCCGGCGTGTTTGACCGTTTCTTTTGACTTGGCGCCGTCTTTATCCGGCCTCGCAGCAGGGGTTTATCAGGGACAATCACACCAGGCATCCGTCAGGGCGGTAGCCTGAATGGTAAAGTCGCCCGGCGGTGCATTTGCCGGTAGGCAAATGACAAAACTGCCGGTGTTGGTGGGAAAGGAAAATGTGGTCGTACCGGCCGGCGATTCTACCGTGAGGGTAAATGGCGGGGTACCGACGAGAGTGGCTGTAATGGTTCGGCAGTTTCCGGCGCAGGCGTCGGGGTTGCTGGTGGTAAAACTCACTTCGGGGAGTGGTAGCCAGCTCAACACTGCTGCATTAGAGATATCGAGACAGGGATCGTTCAGGTCTACGTTGCCGCTCACATTGTTGCCGGCAATGGCGGCGATGTAATAGTTTGTGCCGGTCTGCATGGTGGCGGAGTTGAAACTGAACGTCGGCGTGTTGCTGACGGCAATGATGCTGCCCAGTGTGTCGCTCAGGTTGGAGAACAGGATAAACTGGAGCAGATCGTTGATTTCCAGGGTGTCGTCGCTGTTGTGGGTGAATGAGGCTGGTTGGTTGGCGCAGATACTGCGTGTTTCGAGGAGCATGGTGCCGGCATCGGTTTGGCAGCAGGCCGGGCCGTTGCAGAGGTTGGTTTCGGTGAGGCCTACAGAGAGGTCTTGTCCAGCTGGGGCGCCGGCGGTGGGGCCGTTGGCGGTGGAGGGGGAATACGTGACACCACTCGGAGTGATTGTTACTGCTGAAATGCTGGCATCCGTTGGGCAGCATTCCAAAACGTTGCCCGCTCCATCCGTTTTTACAATAAACATGTCGCGGTTATTCCCGTAGCAATAACCGACTGCCACATAGCCACCATCGGGCGACGGCACCGTACGCCACATTTTCCCGTTTCCTCCGTACGAATAGTTTTTGGCCCAGGCAACAACGCCGTTTGCATCTGTTTTTATCAAATTAGCGCCGTTTGTATCCTCACCGCCAAAATTGGATGGGGTGAGGATGAAACCACCGTCGAGGCAGGTCTCCACATACATATCGAATACGACAGCGGAAATCGGATACCGTTTTGCCCATACCAAGTCACCGGCAGTGTTAAAACTGATCAGCCAGGGAGAATGTCCGCCATAACTGCCAGTTCCGCCACAGGATACCAAGCCGGCGCCCCCAGAGGCAAGACTGGCAAACCCGTCGTTGCCGGAAGCCGCTGCCCGTCTGGCATTCAAAAGTGTCCCGGTTGAGGAAATTTTTAACAAGCAGGCATCGTGGTTACCAGAAGAGACAAAAACAAATCCGGAAACCCACACCTCTCCATTTGTAGCAGGTACAATCTCGCCTGCCACATCGCCACCTCCGGTACCCCAAGCCTTGCTCCAGAGGCTGCTGCCGCTTAAGTTCAGTTTTTCCACAAAAATATCCCACGATCCGGCTCCAAAACTTTGTGTGCCACCGGAAATGACATATCCGTTCGATACTTCGCACACTCCCCGAGCAGTTTCTACGCTTGCTCCCCCGCACGTCCGTTCCCACACCACATTTCCGTTTCCGTCAAATTTTACCACATAAATATCCACGTTGCCTGCACCAAAACTGGTCGTTTCGCCTACGGCCAAGTAGTTGCCGTCGCTGCAAGCCAGGATGTGCATAAAAAACTCGTTTCCCGAGCCGCCATACGACTTGCTCCACTCTACAGTGCCGTCGGCGCTAAACTTGACCAGCATTGCATCCACGCCACCCAAACCACCAGCGGTACTGCTACCGGCCACAATAAAACTGTTGTCAGGCAGTACCTCCACAAAACGTGCTTCGTCGTCGCCGGAAGTTCCATGGCGTTTTTTGAAGGTGGAGATTTGCGCGGTGAGTTGAACAACAACAACACAAGTGGCAAGCAGGGTAGTCAATATTCGGATCATGGCGATGGTTGGTTGGTGAATAAAAAATGCTTCAGGGGCAAATATAACCAAACCGATCCTGCTATCAAAAAGGCAGCGGCATCGCCGACCTGCAAAAAGTCATCGACGATACCGCTGCTGAAGACCGGACTAAAATTCCGGCCTAATAACTGTAAATACTCCGCGGCCACCGGCCCCTTTAAGCGTGCTTAATTCCCCTCATTGCCCAGCATATTCACCATCGGTGTCTTGCCATCGGTGATTATTGTTTTTGTGTTGGGCGATGCCGACAACTTTTGGAATGCCTCTATTTGCTTGAATTTCAAAACGTTTGGTGTCAAGCTAACACTAATCAAATCATTGGCTTTCTTGATGCCTTCCGCTTCGATCTCATTGCCTCGTGCTCTGGCCTCAGCATCAATGATGGTCGCATTTTTCTTCCCTTCCGCCTGGATCCGGGCGATCTCTTTGGCGCCTTCGGCATCAATAATCTGGCGTTGGGCTTCCTGCTTTTGGCGATCCAGCACAAACTGCATACGCAAGGCATCCTGCTCTGCCTCCAGTTTGGACTCTATAGATTTTGACAAGCCGCTCGGCAACGTAATACTCTTCAAAAGAACAGCCTCTATAACAAACCCTTTTGGAGCGCAGACTTCGATCAGACGCTTTTTGATTTCTTCTTCGATTTCAGCGCGCTTGGCACTATGCATGTTCTTCGCATCATATTTTGAGCAGACATCCGAGGCGGCAGAACGAAATACCGGCAGAATCAACATTTCCTCAAACTCCATTCCGGTCTCTTTCAGGATTTGAGGCACAGCACTCGACTTGATTCGATACAGGATAGAACTTTCTGACCGAATCGTCAGCCCTTCCTTTGACGGCAGGTTTTCTATGATTGCAAGATTCATGGTCCTGACCGGCACTTTGATTACTCGTGTGGTGAAAGGATTGAATCCTACAATGCCTGGCGGTTTTACACTATCGCCAATACGGCCAAATGTCCGCCTTACGCCAACCTGGTCCGGCATAACAGTCGCACAGCTGGTCAACAGGAATATCATCGCTGCAATAGCAGTAAAATGGAACCTTGAATGTTTCATAATTGAGTATATTTAGTAGTGAATAGTCTATTGCCCCTGCCCCAGCGTAAATCCCGGCTCTCCGTCAAACAGGTAAAGATTTTCAGTCTTGATCACATCAAACCCCAGTGAACTGATTTCGGATAGCAGATTCAGAACCTGCTGAAATTCGGAGATTTGATACGTTTCGGATTTGAACCGACAGCGCCAGTGATCGGTGCAATACGTGGCCGGGTTCCCCCCGGGCCATACTTTTACGCCTCGATTGGTAATCATGGTGAGTTCCATCTTTCCGGACTTGACGTCTTTCAGGAGTGCGCCGAGTTTGTTGGCATCTTTTTCCGGCCAGTGCAGAAATACATCTACTCCGATCAGGTCCTTTTTCGCGCGCGGGCGTTCGGTTAACTTAATTTTGATGGGTGCATGAGCGGTGTCCTTCTTTGCTTTTTGCAGGTATTGAGGCGTCTTGTCCAGGCGGGCAATGACTGCGTCGGCAAATTCCTGGGTACCCACCCGTTTCAAACTACTGGCTTCATTGAAAATGTCCGGAGTATGGATACCGTCTTCAAGAGTACATAGCCAGGCGTTCTGTATTCTGGCTGCAATATCGGCCTGGCCAATGTGTTCCAGCATTTGCAAAGCAGCCATTAAAAGCCCTGAAGGATTGGCCTTGTCTTGCCCTGAAATATCAGGCGCCGATCCATGGATAGCCTCAAAGAGGGCAAAATTTTCACCAATATTGGCAGAGCCTGCAAGTCCGACCGAGCCGCTCACCTCCGCCGCTATATCCGAGATGATATCGCCATACAAGTTCAGTGTTACGATCACATCAAATTTTTCGGGGTGGTGCGCAAGCCGCGCAGCACCAATGTCAATGATCATGTGCTCTTGTGTGATCTCGGGGTATTCTTGCCCGATTTCGCGGAACATCTTGTGAAACATGCCGTCGGTAGCCTTCATAATATTGTCTTTGGTCATGCAGGTCACTTTTTTACGACCATTGGCACGGGCATACTCAAAGGCATAACGGATGATTTTTTCCGTACCAGGCCTTGACACCAGTTTTAGGCATTGGACCACCTCGTCCGTTTGCCGGTGTTCGATCCCCCCATACAGATCCTCTTCATTTTCCCGGATAATGACCACATTCATGGTTGGGTGCGTGGTGGGCACATACGGGGCATAGGTAACATTCGGGCGTACATTGGCATATAATCCCAGGACTTTTCGAAGGGTAACATTCAGACTTTTGTATCCACTGCCCTGCGGAGTAGTAATGGGCGCTTTAAGCAATACTTTGGTGCGTTGCAACGAATTCCATGCTTCAGCAGGAATACCGGAGGTGTTGCCGCTGAGGTAAACTTTTTCGCCCACCTCGATGGTTTCTATATCCAATCGGGCTCCCGCAGCTTTCAAAATTCGGAGTGTTGCGGACATGATCTCCGGGCCGATCCCGTCACCATGCGTGACGGTGATCGGGAAAGCCGTTTTTTCAGTGGATTGCTGGGGAATAATAGGCGTAGTGGTGTGGCTGAGCGTTGTCATAAATGCGAGTTTTAAAGTAATACTATCAAAACTGATAGCATTAAATTTTGTTCAAAAAAAATTTATGAATTGCCGCGTCTGGTGCGTTCACCTATGGCACGCACACATTTTTTTTATTGACTACCAATGAGTTGTGCAGGAATACCCTTCCTCTAAAATGATACTACCTCAAGTCCTTAATGGGCTGTATGTCCCAGGGAAGAGAATACCAGGCTTTCTAAAAAGCCTGCCACTTTTGCGCCATCCCGTTTTCCGCCAAAGTCGGTGAGTGCCGGCAGATGTTCCATAAAATACGATTGAAACTGCGCCATTTCCACAACGGTGCTTGCCAGTGAGTTGGGGTATTGGTACGCCGGATTATATTCTATGAAGATATTTCCGATATGCCGGCAGAGGTCTTTGTACGGTTTGAACAATTGTTCATGATTGATCGCATCAATCTCTTTTGTGAGGTACGTTTTGCTGCTTTCCGAAATCACGATCTCCTGCAGGGCATTTTTATCAATCCCGGAAGCATCCGACCAGTCGGGGAGGCCCCCGGTAAGGATCTCGATGACCTTTTTGATCTTTACAGCAGGGTCATTCAGGTTTTGAAGCGATACGGTCGTCTGGTACTCTACATAATTCCAGTACCAGGTGAGGATATAGAGCAACAAACGATGTTTATTTTCAAAGTAACGATAGATACTCGCCTCCGTACTTTCTACCGCTTCTGCCAGCTTTTTGAATGTGAACTGCTCATAGCCCAGCTTACGCATGAGCAGAATTCCTTCGCGCACGATCTTTCTTCCCAGCGCACTACTTTCCGGATCCCGGAGTGCAAGTTTGAGACTTGGTTGGATACTGATTTGCAGATTCATGCTTACCTCAACGGTGTTTTTGAAAAAAGCTAAACAGATGCAGAACAGCAGTTGAGGGTTCTGGTTTAAAGCTTGATAGCAATGCTATGAAAAAAAATAGTAACAACTCGTGCAGGGCAGCGCCCCGACCTAAAAGTAATTAGCGAAGAGCCGTCGCAATTTAGAAAACGTATGTAATACAAGCTATCCACCTCATCGAACCAACCCCGCCCTAACTCAACGCGATCCGCTGCGGTCCTTCAATCCATATTTTTTCCAACCGGTAAATCCCGATCAGCGCCAGTACGCCGGCCAGAATTTGTGTGCTTGCCACATCGCCGCTAACGTACAGGGCCGTCGCGGGCAGTACGTTGCAGAGCAGCACCATAGTCCAGAATTCATTGCGATACCGTCCACTGGTGATCATTTTCACCACAGCCTTGGCATCCGATGTCGGGTGCGTGATGGTCAGTTCAGCGGCCAGCACAAACAGGTTGGCCACGATACCGAGGGCAAGTAAAAACGACGGCTGTCCATTCAGTTCCAGCACACCCAAACCTTCCAGCATCGCCAGGGCTGCTCCGCCGGCCATGACACTGTGTACGAGCATGTGCAAAGGCAAAATCGGGCTTTGCCAGAAATCGCGGCCCCGGGCTTGTGCAAACAAATAAGCTGTATAAACCGCCACGACTACCGCCAAAAACACGCCCGGCAACACGAGCCAGACGGCGGTGCGCTCCCACTCGAGCCATGCGGCTATGAGTTGTAGCGTCAGCAAGCCGCCAAACAGCGTCAGCGCATAGCCGCCCCGTACCAGCCAGGAACGCCATTGCGGGCGCAGGATCACGTACAAAAACCGCTTCGGCTGGTCGAGGTCTTTGACCAGCAACGCTGTGGTAAGCACCAAAAACACCAGACTCGTACCCAACGACCAGCGCAGCAGGCTCCAGTCGGTGAAGGTTTCGTTTTGCCCGAGGAAAAGCAACATGCCGATCAGGTAGGCGCCCGCCGCCACCGCCTTGGTGGTCACGTACGCCGGCACTTCCCAGCCCCACAAGATGCCTTTGTCGGGGATGCCGTACACGCGTTTGGCGTTTTGGCCGGTGAGCACCTCGATACTTTTGGGGGGGGCGAAATTGCCGGCGGCGGATTCCGGGACGACCGCCGCTGTCTTTTGCATCAACTCCTGCACCACATCCTCTCCCTGCCAGGCCAGCCGCTCGGTGATGCGGGCGAAATGACCCACGCCGCGGGTTTGGGCGCTCCACAGATTGCCATCGGGTTGCTCGGCAGCCGTAGGCGAGAGCGAAAATTCATCGCCGTCAATGTAGTATAGATTGGGAATAGTCGCTTTTTCCGGCTTGCGCACCGTGGTTTGGTGGCGCGACAGCGTGGTACTGATCTCCGAGTTCGGGTCGTGCAGGTCGCCGGAAATAATGGCGTGCTCGGGGCACACCACTACGCAGGCAGGCTCCAGCCCCACGTCCACCCGGTGCGCGCAGTAATTGCACTTGGCCGCCGTGTGGGTATCGGGATCTATGTAGAGCGCATCGTACGGACAGGCCTGCATGCACGATTTACAACCGATGCAGCGGTCCTTGTCGAAGTCAACGATACCATCGGGGCGGGTGTAGAGCGCCGTTACCGGACAGATTTCCACGCAGGGGGCATCGGTACAGTGGTTGCAACGCAGCACCGAAAATACGCGCCGGGTGTTTGGGAACGTGCCCTTTTCCACTTGTTTGACCCAGGTGCGAAACACCCCCACGGGCACCTCGTGTTCGCTTTTGCAAGCGGTCGTGCAGGCATGGCAGCCGATGCACTTGCGGTTGTCAATAATGAATCCGTATTTCATGTGCAGAGTTGGTTTGTCTGATTTGTGGGGTCTGACACACGGCGTTACAACAAACGTCCTAAAGTTCCATGCGCTTCCAAACCTGTACCGTGAAAAAATTCACGGCGACCTCGTTTCTTTGTCACTGCAATGGAACACAAAATGGATTACGATTACATCATTATCGGCAGTGGTTTTGGCGGTTCGGTGAGCGCTTTGCGCCTGTCTGAAAAAGGCTACAAGATACTCGTCATCGAGAAAGGAAAGTGGTATCGGGCAGAAGATTTTGCACGCACCAACTGGCAATTGCATAAATGGCTCTGGGCGCCCGCGCTGCGCTGGTTTGGCATCATGAAAATCACCATTTTCAGGCACGTGGGGTTTATTTCCGGTACGGGGGTTGGTGGCGGCTCGCTGGTATATGCGAACACGTTGCCCGTGCCCAAAACCGCTTTTTTCCAGTCGGGTAGTTGGAAAAACCTCGCCGACTGGCAAACGGAACTCGTCCCGCACTACGATACTGCCCGCCGGATGCTCGGCGCCGCACCCAATCCGCACTTGTTCGACAACGACCATGCCCTGCAAACGCTTTCCCGCGACATCGGCCAGGAGGCCCACTTTGGCCCCACCACCGTGGCCGTCCACTTCGGCGAGCCGCGCAAAACGGTCCCCGACCCCTATTTTGACGGTCGGGGGCCCGACCGCACAGGCTGCCATTTCTGCGGCAGCTGCATGACCGGCTGTCGCCACAACGCCAAAAATACGCTCGACAAAAACTACCTCCACCTCGCACAGCTGCACGGTGCCGAAATCCTTGCCGAACACGAAGTGACCGATGTGCGACCAATCCCCCCCACCTCCCTGAAGGAGGGAGGTGTATCGGACGTTTTTGATGGGAGCCACGGATACGAAGTAATTTTTCGGCCCAGCACGCGACTCTTCGGAAAACCCAAACGCTTGCGCACGCGCGGCGTGGTGTTTGCCGGAGGCGTACTCGGCACGATCGGTTTGTTGCTGAAACTTAAAAAAACATCTTTGCCGCGCTTGTCCGACAAAGTGGGCCAGGATGTGCGCACCAACAACGAGAGCCTCATCATGGTCACCCAGCTGGACGGCAACGACGACCTCTCACAGGGCGTAGCCATCGGCTCCATCCTGCACCCCGACGCCGACAGCCACCTCGAAGTGTGCCGCTACGGCACGGGGTCGGGTGCGTGGCGACTGTCGCTATTCCCGTATGTGGAAGGGAAAAATATGGTCGTGCGGCTGCTGCGCATTTTCGGGGAAATCCTCCGGCACCCGCGCGCCTGGTGGAAATACGCCTGGGTAAAAGACTGGGCAAAAAAAACCACCATCCTCCTGTTTATGCAAACCCTGGACAGCACGGTCACCTTCACCCGCAGCCGTTTCGGCGGAATGCGCACGGCGGTGGTGGGGCAGGAAAAGCCCACCGCATTTATTCCCCGCGCCACCGAACTGGCCCGGAAAATGGAAAAAATTCTGAAGGGTAAAGCCACAGCGTTTTTCCTCACCCCACTGGCCGGCATTCCAGGAACAGCCCACATTTTGGGCGGGGCAGTCATGGGTGAAACGCCGGAAGAAGGCGTTATTGACCGGAACAACAAGGTGTTTGGCTACCAAAACATGCTGGTATGCGATGGTTCCATGATCTCCGCGAACCCGGGCGTGAACCCGTCGCTGACGATCACAGCGATTTCGGAGCGGGCAATGGAGCAGATTCCGCCACATCAGTAGGCACTCACGAAGCCGACCCGGACGGGGTAGTCTCATAAGTCGGAATCTGAATGCCCGAGTTGAATAATGTTTTCGTTTTACCTCCAGACCTTCCAGGTTTTAAAACCTGGAAGGTCTAACTCTCGAGAAAAGCAAGCATTCAATACCCGCGCAAATATATTTTTGACTTAAGAGACAGCCTCGTCTGGGTAGGCAACCGCAATACTTTTCCCGAAAATCCTTGTGGCTGTTTCGGCACGCATCCAGCGTTATTTTACTTCAATTTGCGCACGTGCTCGCCCATTTTCTGTAGCCGTCTAGCCGTTGTCATGCCCAAAACCCGCTCCTGCTCGGCGCCCGTGGCATCCAGAAACACCAGCGTGGGGTAGCCTTTTATGTCAAATTTTTTGGCTAGCGCAATGCCTTCCCCTTTCTCGGCATTCACTTTCAGGTTGACAAAATTTTCGTTGAGGTATGTGGCCAGCGCAGCGTCGGTGAACACATCCCGGTCCATTACTTTGCAAGGGCCACACCAACTGGTGTAAAAATCCAGGAACACCGGTCGGCCGGCAAGTTTGGCACTATCCAGGCGACCGGCAAAGGCATCGGTATAAAACGCCAGTTTGCGTTGTTCGAAGGTTTGTTTGTTCTGTAGCGGCGATGCAACGGCAATGCGGTATTTGCAGGCCTGCACAGACACCATGAACAGCAATACAGCCGCAGCTGTGGTTTTGAACGACATAAAGGCAGTTCTTTTTTTCATAAAAATAATGTGTTTGGATATGTGTCCTGTCTGGATTCCAAACAGCGCACGCTGGTTGCCCGCCGATGAAAAACAAAACGGGCCGCCCCGGAAAACCGGAACGACCCATCTATTTTTGGTAAGTGTTTGTGTGGTTGGTAGCTTGTGTGTTCTTGTATTTAGGTGTTCAAACACCCCATCACGAAGCTACTCAAACCGGCAGCCGATCCCGGAAGTACCCGTACACCCAGGTGCCGGCGATAGCGCTCAGCAGGGTTACGATGATGACCAGTGCTCCGGTACCGATTTGTGCGAACAGTGGACCCGGGCAAGCGCCCGTCATGGCCCAGCCGAGGCCAAAGATGGTACCCCCGATGATCTGGCCTTTATTGAACGTTTTGTCCGTAAAGGTGATCGGCTCGCCGTCAATGGTGCGGGCTTTGAATTTTTTAATCAGAAATACTGAAATAGCGCCTACAACTACGCCGGTGCCGATTACGCCGTACATGTGAAACGACTCCAGACGGAACATTTCCTGAATGCGGAACCAGGAGATAATCTCGGCTTTCACGAACGTGATGCCAAAAAAGATACCCACCAGCGTATATTTCAGATAGTGCCACCACGGGTGCGGCACGTCGGATTCGCTTGCGTTCGTAACGAGCAAGGATTTCACTTCGGAATCCGTTTCGGCGGGTGCTGATTGATTGAATGCTGTATTTTTCATGTGTGCTGGAGTCCTTTTATAGTGCCAAAATGAACGGGAGAATCAGATGGGTCATCAGAAAGCCGCCAACCATAAAGAATATCGTGGCGACCAGCGAAGGCCATTGCAAGGTGGAGAGTCCCATGATCGCATGACCGGACGTGCAGCCACCGGCATAGCGGGAGCCGAATCCGACCAGAAATCCGCCGACCACCATGAGGACGAACCCCCGCACAGTCAACAAGCTATCCCAGCTGAACAAGTCGGCCGGCACTAGTCCGTCAATATTGGTTACCCCGACAGCGGCCAGATCATTGACCAGATTGGGATGTACCTGAATGGGGTTGGGGTCTTTCAACCATAAGGTGGAGATGACGCCGCCGAGGATAATACCGACAACGAAAAACAGGTTCCAGGTCTCCTTTTTCCAGTCGTACTTGAAAAAGGGGATGTTGGCAGGAATACAGGCAGCGCAGATGTGGCGCAAGTTGCCCGAAATGCCAAACTGTTTGTTGCCCAGAAAAAGGAGGATGGGTACGGTCAGGCCGACGAAAATGCCGGCTACCCACCAGGACCAAGGTTGTGTTAGAAGTTCCATATTTTAAAGTTTTAGAGCAATGTGCTCGGACAAACGTAGTCCGTTATGTTGAATTTTTCGCTTTCCTTGAGTGCTTTGAACCCGCCCTGTACCTCCACGAGGTTTTCGTAGCCGCGGGCGCGCAGGATGCTGGTAAAGATCATGGACCGGTAGCCGCCGGCGCAGTGGATATAGGTGGTCGCTTCTTTGGGCATGAGCAGCATGGAGTCGTTGACAAAATCCAGCGGTGCGTTTTCAGCCTCTTCGAGGCGTTCGCTGTCGTACTCGCTTTTTTTGCGCACATCGAACACAGGTGCATTCGGATCGGCGGCGAGGCGTTCGGCAAATTCATCCGGAGTAATACTTTCGATGGTATCCACTTCCAGACCTGCGGCTTTCCAGGCATCTATACCGCCGGCGAGATACCCGAGGCAGTAATCGTAGCCTACGCGGGCGAGGCGGGTGACCACCTCTTCTTCGCGGCCGGCTTCGGCAATGATGAGGAGCTCCTGTTTCACATCAGGGATAAGGGCGCCTACCCACGGGGCAAACTGGCCGTCAATACCGATGAAAATGGAGTTAGGCACGAAGCCTTTGGCAAAAACCTGCTGGTCGCGGGTATCGAGGATGAGTGCGCCGGTTTCGTTGGCTGCCGCCTCAAAAGCGCGGGGCGAAAGTGCCTGTGTGCCGCGTTTCACCACCTCGTCTATGCTGTCGTAACCGTGTTTGTTGAGCGCTACATTGAGTGGGAAATAGGCCGGTGGCGGCATCAGTCCGGTGGTTACCTCTTTGACAAATTCCGCCTTGGTCATGTTGGCGCGCAAGGCGTAGTTGGTCTCTTTTTGGTGGCCGAGGGTATCGAATGTTTCCTTGGACATGTTTTTGCCGCAGGCAGAACCGGCGCCATGGGCTGGATACACGATCAGGTCATCGGACAGGGGCATAATCTTGTTGCGCAGCGAATCAAAAAGCGTTTCAGCCAATTGCTCCTGCGTCATGTGGGCGGCTTTTTGAGCCAGGTCGGGGCGGCCCACGTCGCCGATAAAGAGCGTATCGCCGGAGAACAGGGCTATTTGTTTGCCGTTTTCATCCAGCAGGAGGTAGCAGGTACTTTCCATGGTATGGCCCGGAGTGTGCAGCACGCGGAACGTCAGCTTGCCCACTTTAAATTCCTCGCCGTCTGTGGCTATGTGTGCCTCGAACGAAGGATTTGCCGTCGGGCCGTACACGATGGGTGCGCCGGTTTTGTGGCTCAGGTCAATATGCCCGCTGACAAAGTCGGCGTGAAAGTGCGTTTCAAAGACGTACTTGATCCTGGCGTTGTCCTTTTCGGCTTTTTCGATATACGAAGCCACCTCGCGGAGGGGATCAATTACGACCGCCTCGCCCGCACTTTCGATGTAGTAGGCGCCTTGAGCTAAACAGCCGGTATAGATTTGTTCAATATTCATGTGCGCGGTTTTTTTATTAAATCCGATTGATTCGATAGGTCCGATTGATTCGATTATTCCGATTGATTCGATTGTTCAAATTCTGCGTCAGGTTGGCTAGAATTTTGCGCAAAAGTAGCCGGGGCGGTTTCAAAAATTTCGTGACATGCGTCACGCAGTAGCAATTCGGTGCGAAAATAGGAGACTTGCGGTATTTTTTGACAGGATCGACAAGATTTGAAGGGCTAACTGTCATTTATAAAAAGTTGCACCGCAAAGACACAGCGACAGCGAGTATTTAATTCAAAAATTCGGCGTCGCTGTGGTGCAATACAATTTGGGGGAGTTTGTTTTTAATGTCCCGCCATAGCGGCCGGATTCAGGAACAACTCCCGCACCAGGATATAAATCCCCATAACCAATACGAACCAGCCAAACGCTTTTTGAAGTTTCACACCGTCCACGTTGCGGCTGAAGCGGTTGCCGATAAAGATACCGGCGATAGCGAGCGCCGTAACGGAGCCGAGCAGCAGCCAGTCGAAGTGGTAATGGTTGATGTCTCCCAAAAAGCCGAACAATGATTTGGCGGCAATGATGAGCAGGGAGGTGCCTACGGCTTGTTTCATAGGGAGTTTACTGAACAACACCAGGGCTGGAATAATCAAAAACCCGCCGCCGGCGCCTACCAAACCAGTCAAAACGCCCACTACCGCGCCTTCAAGCAGGATCATCGGATAGTTAAACACTTGCTGAGCGACAGGCTCCGAAGTACTGCCGTTTTTCTTGGTCCGAATCATGGAGATGGACGCAAACACCATCAGCACGGCAAACAAAGCCATGATGAACATGGGTTTGGTGACCGCCAGACTTCCCACGGCGAAAATAGGATCCGGGATGAGCGGTACCAGCCACGCCCGGGTGATGTACACTGCTACAATGGACGGAATACCGAAAATAACCGCCGTCTTGAGGTTGACTAAGTGCTCCCGATACTTGGGAAACGTGCCGACCAAACTGGTCGCACCGACAATAAATAAAGAATAGGCGGTGGCCACGATGGGGTCCACACCAAAAAGATACACTAAAACCGGGACGGTAAGGATGCTGCCGCCCCCGCCAATGAGACCAAGAGACACGCCGATCAGTGCCGACGCGAGGTAACCTGCGATAGCCATTTCTTAAGTTGAGATAAGTGGAAAAAGTTGAAAAAAGGGTTGCGAATGCGTCGCAATTCAAATCTGCTGCAAAGGTGTGCTGCGCTGCGGCAGATGGTTCGTGATCTATGTCACGGCGACTAAAGTTTCACAATTTCAATCCCGTTTTTCAGCAACCGTACTTTGCCCGCTTCGGAGAGTTTTTTCATTAAGCGGGAAATAACCTCCCGGGAGGAGTTCAGTTCATTGGCAATTTCCGTGTTGGTGATTTCCAGCACGTTGGTGCCGAGGGTATCGCGGTGGCGGCGCAGGTAAAATTCGAGGCGTTCGTCTAGGTTTTTGAATGCGATACTGTCTATGGTTTCGAGGAGTTCCTCGTACCGTTTGCGGTAGGTACTTATCACAAATGCGTACCAGGTGCGGTAGTCGCGCATCCAGTTTTCGGTATGTTCGAGGGGTACCACAAGTAAGGTGGCTTCGGTAACGGCTTTGGCGGTGACGGCGCTGGAGCGGTGCGTACGGTCGCAGATCAGCGAAAGCGCGCAGCCGTCGCCGGGCTGGAGGTGGTACATGAAAAACTCGTTGCCTTCCTCATCCTCGCGGAAAAGTTTGACGAGGCCGTCCAGCACAATGATCGTGTTTCGGATGTTCTGGCCGGTCTGGAGCAGCACTTTTCCGGCTTGTACGTGCATGATACGTCCCTTTTGCTCCAGTTCGGTGCGCAGAGACTCCTCCATATCAGGGAATAATTCGCGGATGCTTGTCATGAATTGGTTCGATTGATCCGATTGGCTCGATTGATTCGAATGGTTCGATTGATTCGATTGGTTCGATTGGCTCGATTGGTTCGATTTTTTGCGAAGGTCAACATTTTCCCCTAACCAGAAACCTTCTAACCCAGAAACCTTCTAACCTGGAAACTAGAAACCCTCTAACCCAGAAACCAGAAACCTTCTAACCCAGAAACCTTCTAACCCAAAAACCACGCCCCCCCTGGCCTTTTCGCCGTTTTATCTACTTTTACGAACGTATTCGCACCAACCATTCAAACAAATCACAACCAATGAAAAAGGTAAACCACCATGCTACCGGGCAGAAGGCAGGCAGCACATTTCCCCCTGCTAACTTTCCTGTCATTTTGACGATCCTTGTTCTGTTTGCTTCCGGTCTGGCAGCGCTCCGGGTGGCGGATGCAGCGGGAATCCGGGTGGCCACTAAATTGATGCTTGCGAGGTAATCACACCGTAATCACCCGCAGCGGCCCCCAGCGCAGGAACAACTCCAGCACCAGCAGGCAAAACGCGATATCCAGCAGCCAAAAGAACAGTTCCGTTTTTTGCTCTACCTGTTTGATGGTGATTTTGGCTTTTTCCAGGCGGTCTATCTCGGCATAAATATTTTGCAAATCGGCGGGCGTGTTGGCCCGGTAAAATTTTCCCTGCGACAATTGTGCTACTTCCTGCAGTACGGTTGGGTCGAACACCATTTTTCGCGGAGCGAAATCGTAGCCCCCATCGTAGCGGCGGCGGGTGGGCGACAACACCGTGCCGTCTTTGCCAATACCAACCGTGTACACCCGCACCCCGAGCGCCCTGGCAGCCTCGGCTGCGCGGATCGGGCCTATGGAACCCGAATTGTTTTCGCCGTCGGTCAGCACGATAATGACCCTTCCGGGCGAAGGGCTATCCTTTAAATGGTGCACTGCCGTGGCGATCCCCATGCCGATGGCCGTACCGTCGGGCAAACGCCCCACTTGCAGGTTGTTGATGAACCCCTGTAGCAAGCGGCGGTCATTGGTGAGCGGACACTGGGTGAACGCCCCTCCGGAAAACGCAACCAGACCAATACGATCGAAAGGCCGACGACTGATAAAATCATTGGCGACCTTTTTTGCCACGCTCAGCCGGTCCGGCGGCAAATCCCTGGTGAGCATACTGGGCGAAATATCCAATACCAGCAGAATATCCATGGCATCGGCTTCTGTTTTTTCCTCGTACCAGAGCAGGTACGGGCGCGCCATGGCCACGATCAGCAGCACCAGCACGACCCAGCGCACCGCCTGCAACCAACTGCGGGCATAAACGACCCAGGTTTTCACGCCCGTCATGGCCGCCTGCCGCGATACCTGGAGGGTAACGTGCCGCTCCCGCGCAGCCTGTCGGTAACGGTACATCAGCCACGGAAGCAGCAGGAGCAGAAGAAGCCAATATGGTTCGGAGAATGCCAAAATGAAATTCGATTTGTAGTTTGTCTTTGGGGTCGTGTGTCGGGCAAATGTAGGAAGATGCCTGTGATCCCACCTGTTTTACGCAGGTTTGAAAAAAGGTCAATCAAAAAAAACAAATTGTTTTGTATAAACATTTTTTGTTTTACTTTTGCTGCCACAAAGCAAGAAACAAAACAGTTTGTTCACCAATCCTTCCGTTGTCGTTATGGGAAAAATGAAATGGTACGCCGCCTCGGAGGACAATATGCCGCAGCCAGGAATTCGCAGCACCAAACAAAATCGCCAACACCAGCACCGGGCAAAACCGCCTGGACGGTTTTTCCAGCAACAGCCGGAAGTTCCGTCGCTGCGGTACCTGTTGCGTCAAATTTTGCTCCGATGGCGCAGAAACTGGATCGCTTTCCGGTTTCAAGCCAATCGGTACACCTTGGGCATTTTTCAAAAACAAACCATGCTCAAACTGGGCACCCTGTCGGTGCTCACTTATGTCCTGTTATTCTCTGACCGGGAATTTTGGCTTTCCTCCAGTGCAGACAGCATGGAAACCGAATGGATCGGACCAGTTGAGACGTCTCTGGAAATGGAAGAAAAACCAAGAGGGCGATCGTTGATCCGGGACGCTGAACCGGTCGGTGAACTGGCCAAACCCAAAAAACGCGGACCAAAAACGGTCGAAAAAAACGATGCCGCCCCCGTGGGTGTTCGGCAGATCGGCAAGGGGAATGCTGAACACTATGTTAAGCGGTACGCAAACATTGCGGTGCAAGAGATGAAAAAGTATGGCATACCGGCCAGTATCAGCCTTGCCCAGGGATTGGTGGAAAGCCGGTTTGGTACCAGTACGCTGGCCGTGCGCAACAACAATCATTTCGGCATGAAATGCTTTTTGAAAAATTGCAGGCCAGGGCATTGCTCCAATCACAGCGACGACCACCACAAGGATTTTTTCCGAAAATACAAAAATCCTTGGGAAAGCTGGCGGGCACACAGCCAAATGCTGGCCAATGGCCGGTATGCCAAACTGAAAAAACACGGGAGAAACTACAGGGCATGGGCACGGGGGCTGGAGCAATTGGGCTATGCCACCGACCCCACCTACTCCGAGAAACTCATCGGCGTGATCGAGCGCTACGATTTACACCGCTTCGACCGATAGGTTTGCGTTGGGTCTGGCGCCTTCAGTCTTCTTTTCCAGGAGCCAAAAACCCACCCAACTCACTGCTGCCAAACCGCATAGCAGGTACCAAAGCGTATGGTATCCCCACCTTGCGATCACCTGTGTACCCAACAACGGGGCAATAATATTGGCCACTGAGTACGCAATCCCGTATACCGCCATGTAACTCCCGGCGCTACTGCCTTTTGCCGCATAGCCAAAAACAAAATTGGAACTGAAGGGCATGACAAACATCTCGCCAAAGGAGATCGCGAAAATAAAAATCAGCGCTGTTGCCATTCCGCCGGGCGGAAAAACAAATGCCAGATAGGAGAATGCATACAGCATCAGCCCAAACCGAACATAGTATAAGCGTGAACGCCGTCCTTCGATGTTGTAAATCAGCGGCATCTCAATCAGAAATACGAGCAAACCATTGATGGCGGATACCAACCCTATCGTGGCTTCATCCCAATGGTAGGCGTCTTTGAAATACACCGGCACCGTCCACAAGAATTGCATAAAAACGATGGCATTGATCGTAGTAAAAAATGCAAACACCAAAAACGGCTTGTCGCGGTAAGGGGAAACCAGTGGAGCTTTATCTGGTTGATGCTGCTCGGTTTGAGCTTTGTTCAAATGTTTTTCAGCAGCAGTCGGCGCCATAAACATCCAAAGCAAGCCGGCAGCCAGGATACACGTGATCCCATCGGCGACAAACAACCAATGCCATCCGAGTCCAACCATTAGCCCGCCCAACGCCGGCGCTACTGCCCAGCCGAGGTTGATGGACATACGGTACAGGGAGATGGACCGTGTTCGATTTTCCGGCGTGCTGTACCGGGCAATAGCTACCGAGTTTGCCGGGCGAAAACCGTCGGCCACCACGCTAAGCAGAAAGACAGCTGCACACATTACCCAGAAACTTTGGAGCCAGATCAGCAGGATCAGCATGGCGCCGTTCAGTAATAAACTCCAGATCATAACCGGATAATACCCCAGCCGATCGGCCAGGCCACCACCGATGTAGGTCCCGACCAAAGCGCCGGCTCCGAAACAACCGAGCACATAGCCGGCATCTTGCAACCCATAGCCGAGGTGTTTGGTGAGGTAAATGGTCAGAAAAATTACAACCATTGAACCGCAGCGGTTCACCAAACTAACCAGCGATAATAACCATATTCGAGTAGGAATACCCGAGTAGGATTCCCGCCAATGCGCGTAAAGCCGAAACAACATAAGCAAACGATATTTGGAAAATGAATGCATACAGACGACTGGTTTGAGCAAATTGTTGCGCAGACCAACCGGCTAATCAGAACAAAAAACCGTACACCGCAAATATTGGTTTCACTTCGGAAAGAAAATTTGGAAAATGAAAAACGCCGGATGCTAACAAGAGCAGCCGGCGTCGTTCATACAATAGAATGGATTAGCTTTTGAATGGTTGATCGTTTGAGAAAACCAGTGGTTTTACCGCACAATCCGGGCGCTAAAATCGGAACTTTGCGCTGAAGTGCAAATTTTTTATTTAAACAAGGCCAATCTAACAAGCAGGATTTACGCTGCAACAGGTAATTTCGGTACGGAGCAACCCTATCTTCGCCCCGTCATAACAAACACCTCTACAAGTTGCAACACGATACAAACCAAACAATTCGACACTGGTTTACAAGTGCATATCTACTCCGGCAGACGACCGTATTTTTCACTGCGCTGTTGTTGATGAGTATTCCGACATCCCCTTTTGTTTTATCTATTGGGATGTGGGGATTGGTATTTGTGGCTTGTTGGCATCTGGCACTTTCAGCGCCCAACGGTAGCCGATGGTTTGATACCCTGCTTTTTTCTTTTCGCAACTTGTTTCGGCAACGGGCTTACGCATTTTTTTTACTGCTTTTGGCTGTGCCTGTGCTGAGTGGCTTCTGGTCGGAAGATCAAGTCTACTGGCTTGAGCGGGTGCGGGTGCGGCTCCCGTTTTTGGTACTCCCTTGGGCTTTTGCCAACATGCAATCTCTCAGAACCCGGGATTTTCAACTGGTCCTTTATTTGTTGGTTCTGACGATGGTACTGCTCTGCATTGGTGTGGGTATCAACTATTTCCTGCACCAGGAAACCATCTTAATGGCCATGCAGCAAGGCCGGCCAATGCCGATGCCGCGCAATCATATCCGGTTCAGTCTCCTGTTGGCTACAACTGTGCTCGCGGGCGGATATTTGTGGCACCAGCGTTTTCACTGGAGATTTCAGTGGGAGCGCCCTCTGTTGGCCGTGTCTGTGCTTTTTTTGTTTGCATTTGCCCATTTTTTATCCGTTCGGAGCGGGTTGATTGCCATGTATGGCGGCCTTTTTTTTACCTTGGTTCGGTATGTCCGGCAGACACGGCGTTGGCAGATTGCGATACCTATCCTGGCACTTTTGTTTGTATTGCCCTGGATGGCTCTACAGTTGATGCCCAGTTTAAAACAAAAACTGGCCTACACGGAACAGGACTGGGAACAATACACAAAGGGCGCCGGAGAGAACTATTCCGATGCAGAACGATGGGTTTCACTGAAAACTGGCTGGCTAATGTGGCAGGAACACAAATGGATCGGCATTGGCGAGGGTGACTTGCCTAAGGAAACTGCGCGCCTTACCCGGGTGCATTTTCCAAATTACGAAAACACCCCCAAATTGCCGCACAACCAGTTCTTGTATATCCTCGCTGGAACCGGTATCCTCGGACTTAGCTTCAGCATGGTTGCCTTTTTATACCCACTTTTTTTGCGAAAATACCGCGAAGACTATTTGTTTGCCACCTTTCAGGTATTGGCATTTATTTCCTTTCTGGTCGAATACACCATCGAAACCGCTGCTGGTGTAGCCTGGTATTTATTTTTCACCTTGTGGCTGATGCATCGGAAAAATTCCGAGTGACCTGCTATTCCATGCGGCTGACGTTTGCTACAAATTTAAATTGCTTCAGTGCCAATATTGCCTGGTTCAACTGGTGGATATTTGATACAACTAAAGAAATACGTCCCTCAAAATAGCCCCCTTCTCCGGAGATCGAAAAGGAACGGATATTGATTCCGAGGCTCGAAATACGGTCGGTCAATTGTTGAATTACGCCCGGACCGGCATCAATTCCAGTGACCATAACAGTGGCTACAAAATCTGATTTGACAGCAGCACCCCATTCGGCTTTGAGTACGCGGTAATCGTAGTTGGCGAACAGGAATGCGGCGTTTGGGCAGGTCGTCCGGTGAATTTTTACGCCCTCCTTGGCGCCGATGTATGCAAAAATCGGGTCGCCCTGGACCGGGTTGCAGCAGGTAGCAAATGCGTACGGATAGTAACTGCCCGGTTCGCCATTGATAAAAATATCGGCCTTGTTGACCGGGTTTTTGAGCGGTTTGACCGGTTGCTGTATTTCTGTATGCTTGAGTTCGCCCTCATGGATTACAGGCATTTTTTCCACCTCTACCTCCACCAAGCGATGCCCCTCTGGACGAAACGACTTGAGTCCGGCCATATCCACCAGTTCCAGTGCTATAGCGCTAAAAAACTCCAGGCGATTGTGGTAGCCATACCATTTGGCCAACATATCAGCGTTTTCATCCACTGGGCATTTGTGCAAATTCTGGAGTTTGCGCTCGAGTATTTCGCGGCCCATGGCTGCCAACTGACGTTTTTCTTCCTTTAAAGCGGACCGGATGCGATTTTTTGCCTTGGACGTGATCACATAGTTCATCCACGCCTCATTGGGGTGCTGGTGCTTGTCGGTGATGATCTGTATCTGATCGCCATTTTTGAGCACATAATTTATGCGCTCAATCCGATTGTTCACCTTCACTGCTCTGCATGTCCCCCCCACATCGGAGTGGATGCTAAAAGCAAAGTCGAGCGCAGTAGCGCCTTCGGGCAGGATTTTCATCTCGCCTTTGGGAGTAAAGACGTGCACCTCTTCGGAAAACAAATCGCTCTGCAAATTGACCAAAACCTCCACGGCATTGGCTGCGCCGACATTTTCCAGTGTTTCCCGAACCTGATTTAACCAAGTGTCAAATACGTCGGTATCGTTGCGCATCCGTCTAATACCTTTATATTTCCAGTGTGCCGCGAAACCGCATTCTGCAATTTCGTCCATGCGCTCCGAGCGGATTTGCACTTCTACATACTTGCCTTTTGGCCCCATTACGGAGGTATGCAGCGATTCGTATCCGTTTGCCTTAGGATTGGTAATCCAGTCCTTGAGACGCTCCGGCACTGGAGTATAAAAATCCGTCACGATAGCATAAGCCTGCCAACAGAGTATTTTTTCACGTTCTGTAGGCACATCAAGCACGATACGTATAGCAAACAGGTCGTAGATATCTTCAAAGGCAACTTGTTTGGTTCGGATTTTCGTCCAAATGGAGTGGATACTTTTGGGACGACCGAGGATGCGTACACCCACGCCCAACTGTTCGTGCAGGGCCTGTTGAAGAGGGCGTTTAAATTCCTCGATGTATGCTTCGCGGCCCCGTTTGGTCAGGGCAAGTTTTTCAGCAATATCATGATATTCCTCCGGATGGGAGATCTTTAGGCAAAGATCCTGAAACTCGGTTTTGATTTTATAAAGCCCCAGCCGGTGCGCAAGCGGCGCGTAAATCGTACTGGTCTCTGCGGCAATCTTGAGCTGCTTGTGGTGCGCCATGCTCTTGATTGTACGAAGGTTATGCAGGCGGTCGGCCATTTTAATGAGTACTACACGCACATCGGACAACATCGTACGGAGTACCTTGGTCAAATTCTCGGCCTGGGGGCTTTCGGAGTCGTGCAAACTATCCAACTTGGTTAAGCCATCCACTATGAGTGCGACCCGCTCTCCGAATTGTTCATGTATCTCCTTGAGGCTCACGTCTGTGTCTTCCACGACATCATGCAGCAACGCACAAACAACAGCCGTGGGACCAAGTCCGATCTCGTCCACACAAATCCGGGCGACCTCAATTGGATGTAAAATGTACGGTTCTCCCGATTTGCGCCGCTGTTCCTGATGGGCTTTGGCTGCCAACTCGAACGCTGCGCGAATATTGCGCTTGTCCTCCTTGTCCAACGGCACAGGCATACACTTAAGGAGATTTCGGTAAGCACGCTGGATAAGCGCCGTATCGCGGTCGGGCACAACTACTAATTCATTCGCCTGCATCATATTTTCCTGCTTGTTCTGATTTTACTAACAAAATTACCGCCAACCTGCGGACAGACAAGCATGTTTGAGGCTTGTTAACGGTTTTCTTTGCTGACAACTTTTGTTTATTCAGAAAAGGCTTACTTTTGCGCTCCTTTTTGAAAAGCACCATCTGCGGGCGTGGCGAAATTGGTAGACGTACCAGACTTAGGATCTGGCGCCGAGAGGCATGGGGGTTCGAGTCCCTCCGCCCGCACTTAATTTTAGGGGTTGCTGGTTAGAAGGTTGGAGGGTTGCTGGTTAGAAGGTTTCTGGTTAGAAAGATTAGTTCATCACTACAACCAGCAACTTTCTAACCAGAAACCCTCCAACCAGAAACTCTCCAACCAGAAACCTTCTAACCCTCCAACCAGAAACCTTCCAACCCTCCAACCAGAAACCTTCCGACCCTCCAACCATCCAACCTTTCCAATCCGCACTTTCATGCCCAGCGTTCAACGAAAAGATATCGACAACACCTCTGCCCTGGTCACAGTCACCATTGCCAAGGATGAAATTTTGCCCAAAATAAATGCCGAACTTAAGCGTATTCGCAATAAGGCAGTAATCAAAGGCTTCCGTCAGGGTCAGGCGCCAATTGATTTCATTAAGCGGATGTATGGATCATCTGTTTTCGGTGAAATGCTGGGTGATATGCTCTCCGAGGAACTGACCAGTTACCTGCGCGAAAGCAAACTTGACGTGTTGGGCCAACCGCTTCCTACCGAAAACCAGAAGCGGTACTCGTTCAAATTAGATCAAATGGAAGACGAGTACGCCGTGGAATATGAAGTCGGTTTCGTACCGGAGTTCGAACTTCAAGGTGTAAGCAAGGATCAAACATACGAGCGCCTGACCGTTTCTGATCTGGATGACCTCGCAGAGAAAGATCTGGAGTACGCCCGTAAACGAATGGGCAAACGCTCCAACCCGGAGCAAGACATCATCGAAACGGATATGCTGAAAATAGCCGCTCGGGAACTCGACGGCGACCAGTCCAAAACAGACGGCTGGGAAACCACCGTCACGTTTTTGGTGAATTCCATCCCCGATGAAGCGCTGAAAAACGAATTTTTGTCCAAGAAAAAAGGGGACATCGTGCGGTTCAACGCCCGTCTGCTGGAATCGGGCCACGACGAAAAGAAATTCCGGAAGTTCATCCTGAACATCCCGGATACAGACGATCGCCTGGTTGGCGACTGGTTCGAAGGCCCCATCGAAGAAGTTTCGCGTCTGGAGGCTGCCGACCTTGACGCAGAATTTTTCAACAGCTATTTTGGCGGCGGCGTATCCTCCAAAGAGGAAGCGATGGAGCAGTTGAAACACCGAATTCAGAGTTTTTACGACTTGCGCTCCAACGCACTACTCATGCGCGAATTCCAGAAACGCCTGCTGGAATTGAACCGATTCGATCTGCCGGACACATTTCTCAAGCGCTGGCTCGGGTACAACAACGAATCGTTGCAGCCCGAACAGATTGAGCAAGAATACCCGGCCTTTTCCGACAACCTGCGCTGGTCGCTGCTGCGCGACCGCCTGAAACGCCAGTTCGACATTTTCGTTTCCGAAGATGATCTGAAGGCGGAATATACTTCCCGGGTGCGCAACTACTTCCAGGCGGAACTGCCCGACAACATCATCCAGAGCAGCGTTGATCGCCTGATGCAGGATGAAAAAGAAGTGGTGGAAACCCGTGGCCAGCTGGAAACAGACAAAATTTTTGAAGCCATCCGGGCCGAAATAACGACCACGGATCGGGTCATCCCTTCCGATGAATTCCACCAAATTCTGGATGAGGTGACCAATAAAGCCAAGCAGGAACAGGAAGCTGATGGCTCCCTCCGCGAAACAATTGAATAACGGCTGATAACCATTCACCCGATTTGTTGTTATCATATCCGCAAAAAATACAGCACTATGTTCAACAAAAACGAGTTCCAGAAGTACGCTACCAAGCACCTCGGCATGAGTAGCATGCACCTCGACAAGTACATTAATTCCACTACCCCGGTGTCGGTGCCCGACATCCGCGCTTTCACGCCGGCTGTCATCGAAGAGCGGCAAATGAATGTGGTCGCCATGGACGTGTTCAGCCGCCTGATGATGGACCGCATCATTTTCATGGGTGTGCCGGTAAACGACTATGTCGCCAACGTCATTCAAGCCCAATTGCTCTTCCTGGAGTCCAGCGACCCGAAGCGCGATATCCAATTGTTTATCAACAGCCCCGGCGGGTCGGTCATTGACGGGCTGGGCATCTACGACACCATGCAGTATGTGGCTCCCGATGTGGCTACGATCTGTACCGGTCTGGCAGCTTCGATGGGCGCCGTGTTGCTTGCCGCCGGCACCAAAGGCAAACGTAGTTGCCTCTTCCATAGCCACGTCATGATTCACCAGCCCATGGGCGGTGCACAAGGCCAAGTGTCGGACATCGAAATCTCGTACAAACTCATCAAAAAGATGCAGAAATCCCTGTACGAAGTACTCGCACACCACACCGGCCAACCTTATGAAAAAATTGAAGTGGACTGCGACCGCGACAACTGGATGGGCGGCGAAGATGCCAAAGCATACGGCTTAGTGGACGAAGTGCTTGATCGGAACAACCCGAAAAAAAAGGTTTAAAATTATAAGGTTTCTGGTTAGAAAGATGAGTTCGTCATTGTAACTAGCAACCTTCTAACCTTCCAACCAGAAACCTTCCAACCTTCTAACCCTCCAACCAGAAACCATATTTAATGCAAAAACGCGGTAAAGTGAATCCAAACCACTGCTCCTTTTGCGGGCGTAGCAAAGACGACGTGATGATCCTGATTTCCGGCATGGAAGCGCAGATTTGCGAAGCCTGCGTGGAAAAAGCGGAAGAGATTGTTCAGCAAGAACTCAACCGACAGGAAGGAGAAGGGAAAGGAAAACCTAAAAACTCGAAGTTCAACGGCCCTGTACACCTGATTCCTCCCCGCGACATCAAAACATTTCTGGACGAGTACATTATCGGTCAGGACGAGGCCAAAAAAGTACTTGCAGTGGCAGTATATAACCACTACAAGCGCCTGCAAGAACTGGCTACACCCACACCCGGGCACGACGACGTAGAGATTGAAAAATCCAACTTATTGTTCGTAGGCCAAACCGGCACCGGGAAAACCCTGCTCGCCAAAACCATCGCCAAACTGCTTAACGTCCCCTTTGCCATTGTGGATGCCACCGTTTTCACGGAAGCAGGCTATGTGGGTGAAGACGTCGAGAGCATCCTCGCTCGCCTGCTTCAGGTATGTGATTATGATGTTTCCGCCGCCGAACGCGGCATTGTTTATATTGACGAAATTGACAAAATCGCCCGCAAACAAGATAACCCCTCCATCACGCGCGACGTATCAGGAGAGGGCGTTCAGCAGGCTATGCTGAAAATGCTGGAAGGCGCCGAAGTACTCGTGCCGCCACAGGGCGGGCGCAAACACCCCGAGCAAAAACTCGTCAAGGTCAATACCCAAAACATCCTCTTCATCTGTGGCGGTGCATTCGATGGCATTGACAAGGTCATCGCCCGGCGGGTGAATACCCAGGTGATCGGGTATTCCAACAAACAAAAGGATATGGAGATTGACCGCGACAACCTCCTCCAGTACGTCACCAGCCAGGATGTTAAACACTACGGCCTCATTCCCGAGCTTGTAGGCCGTATGCCCGTGGTTGTCCACCTTGATCCGCTCGATCTGGAAGCCCTGCGACTCATCCTCACCAAACCGCGCAATGCTATCCTGCGGCAGTATAAAAAACTGTTTTCCCTGGAAGGCATCGAACTGGACATCCAACCCGATGCCATTGACTTCATCGCAGAAAAAGCCCTCGAGTACCAACTCGGCGCTCGCGGCCTGCGCTCTCTGTGCGAAGCCATTCTCACCGATGCCATGTTTGATATGCCCATGGAACAAGCCTCCATCAAAAAACTGTCGGTGGACCGGGCGTATGCAGCCGAAAAACTGGAACGGTCCCGGGTGGGGCGGTTGAAGGCGGCATAACAATTAAAATTTACCGGCAGCTGATCACTGGTATACAGGAGCCCTCCCCGACCCGTCGGAGAGGGCTCCTGTATATTTTATGCCAATACGTTGGCTGGTGTTTCAAAATCTGGCTCGCGCAATAGCAGCTTTATCCCGTTTTGTTCGTAAACAAACTGTACATTTGGATACTCCTATCTGTACAAAAAATTTCAGTAATATGAAAAAAACGTCACGAGCCACCCTGATCATAACAATTTTAGCCCTTAGTATTACTTCTCGTGGTTATGCACAATGTACACCTGCTGAATCTTGCGGTCAGATATCCTGCCTGTTCGGTCCGACTATCCTGAATAACACAATTTGGAGTACTTCCGGTTATGTCGCGAGCGAAGGTATCCTCTTCTGTAGTAGCGCGCAGAATGACCTTTGGTTTCCAGTTCTGTCGGACTCCAGCGGTAAAATAAAACTAACCCTGTTCCCTTCGAATTGTGAAAGCGCGAACGGGCTTCAAATGGCGATTTATGAAAGCTGTAGCACATTTCCTATCGCATGTCATGGCGGTCAACAGAACGGCGGAAGCATCAGTATCAGTCTGACGGCTAATGTCACACCGGGAAAGGTATATTATCTGATGGTAGATGGCTATGTTGGGGATATTTGTGATTTTACCGTACAAGTGACCGGCATACTTGACGTAAGCAACATTAGTTTTGTTACTGGAGCTGTTTTTGCCGACCTCAATTTTGATTGTATCGTAGACAGCTCGGATGTACCTGTACCGGAGGTACCAATAGTTGCCTCCGGACTGTTCAATGCGGTTACCCCGGCAGATTCTCTCGGGCGGTTCGAGTTTGTTTATCCAGCTTTTAGCGCTCTGGGATTCAACTTGACCCTGGATGTTTGGGATAATGACTTGTGGGAACTCTGCACGGATACCTTCCACATAAACCCTTCCGGTGGCCCAGACACCAGCCATGTAACGTTTTTGCTCCAGCCACAGGACGATTGCACGGATATGCGCGTGGACTTGAGTTTGCCGCCTTTTTTTCGCCCGTGCCAATACATTACAATTCCCGTCAAATACGCCAACCAAGGCACTATAACGGCCGAAAATGTGGTGCTGGATATTGCCTTCTCGCCGCTGGGCATGAACATAACCAATGCAACGATGCCGTTCGATAGTCTGGGCGACACCTTGCGATTTTTCCTGGGCAATGTTCCCCCGTTTGGTGTAGGTTATTTTAAAATTTTCGCCCAAATACTTTGTGAAGGCAGTGTGGGAGGGCGTACTTTTTGTTTTTCAGCACATATTTTCCCCGATACCGCTTGCGCTCCGAACGTCAACTGGTCAGGCGCACATGTGGCTTTAGCTGCAGCTTGCGATGCCGATACGGTGGTGTATTTTACACTTCAAAATACGGGTACAGGCCCGATGTCAAGCGCACGCCAATACACGTTGATCAAAAATGCGGCAATAGTGGGCAGCGGAATGTTCCAACTGGATGCAGGGCAGGATACGACGTTCGTGTTTGCGGCCGACGGTGCTACCTGGAGAATGGAAGCCGAACAAGAACCCGGACATCCGGGAATGTCGAGTCCGTCCGTCTCCATTGAAGGCTGTGGCGGTTTGTCTCCTGGGTTTATTAATGCGTTTCCGCAGGATGATGCCGACTTGTTCCGCGACATAGAATGCCGGGAAGTACTGGCTGCTTATGATCCGAACATCAAGGTTGCTTCACCAGTCGGGGCAGGCAGCAACCACATCATTCAAGCAAATATTCCCCTGGAATACACCATTCACTTCCAAAATACAGGTACCGACACGGCTTTCTTTGTACGCCTGGTTGATATACTGCCAATTACACTTGATCCAAGCACGTTCCGGCCCGGCGCCAGTTCGCATCCCTGTACCTGGCGTTTGCTGGGGTTCGACACCCTGGAAGTTGTCTTCGATCCGATTGTGCTGCCGGATAGCAACAAAAACGAACCCGCCTCGCATGGGTGGTTTGAGTTTCGGATTGCCCAGCGCCCCAACCTGCCTACGGGCACTATACTGCGCAATACAGCAGCTATTTACTTCGACTACAATGCTCCGATCATCACAGAACCTTCGATACACACAATCGGAGAACTGACCGTGCAGGTCGACGATTTGCCTGCCAACCCCGAGCCGGGTTGGCGTCTGTTTGGCAACCCGCTGTACGACCGTTGTCATTTTGTCACCAGCAAATCGGAACAAACCGGTCCTTGCCGATTTGAACTGTACGACCTGCAAGGGCAACTACTGCGTTCCGAAACCTTTTCTGGAAATCAATTCACATTTCATCGGCAAGGACAACCAGCGGGCGTGTACGCGTTCCGGCTCATACCCGCCCGAGGGGCCGTTTTTGCAGGAAAACTTGTAATACCGTAGCGATTAAAAAACACTGCGCCAATCGATGAAAAAAAAATGTCCGATGCTGAGCGACGCGACAGCCGTACCTTCGCAGCATGAAAAATCAGAACATAAAAAAGATAGCCAACACCATCCGCGGACTCGCCATTGACGGCGTGGAAGCCGCCAACTCCGGTCACCCCGGTATGCCACTGGGCATGGCCGACGTAGCCGCAGTCCTCTGGACGGAATTTCTCAAACACAACCCCTCCAACCCGCATTGGGCCGACCGCGACCGGTTCGTACTCTCCGCCGGACACGGCAGCATGCTCCTGTACAGCCTGTTGCACCTGTACGGCTACGATTTGCCGCTGGAAGAACTCAAAAACTTCCGCCAGTGGGGTAGCGAAACAGCCGGCCACCCCGAGTACGCACATACGCCCGGCGTGGAAACAACAACCGGACCACTGGGACAGGGTATTTCCAGCGCCGTAGGTATGGCCTGGGCCGAAAAACATCTCGCCGGCCGCTTCAACAAAGGCCCGTACAAAGTGGTGGACCACCACACGTATGTCATCGCCAGCGACGGCGACCTGCAAGAAGGGATTTCCCACGAGGCCTGCTCCTTCGCCGGGCACAACCGCCTGTCCAAACTCATCGTCCTGTACGATGACAATCAGATCAGTATTGATGGCGAAACGCACCTGTCGTTCAGCGAAAACGTGCTGAAGCGCTTCTCCGCCTACGGCTGGAACGCCCAGCGCATTGACGGGCACGACTACGATTCCATTCGCGCGGCCATTACGCTGGCCCAGGCATCCAACAAGCCCAGTATCATCGCTTGCCGCACGATAATAGGATTTGGCAGCCCCAACAAGGCCGGTTCCGAGGAGTCCCACGGGGCGCCACTCGGCAAAGAGGAAGCTATTTTGACCAAGAAAAAACTCGGACTGCCAACCGACAAATCGTTTTTTATTGGAGAAGATGTGTTGAAAATGACCCGAAAAGCCGGCGCTGATAGCGCCAAAGCCGAAAACAAATGGCAGGATCGGATCGAGAAATACAAGGCTGCGCGCCCGGAACTCGCCGCTACTTTTGATGCCTGCCTGCGTGGAAAGGTATCGGCAGAAGCACTGGACATCCCGGAGTTTCCTGCCGGCAAAATGGCTACACGCATTGCATCCGGCAAAGTGCTGGATTTGATTGCCGGTAAAATACCCGCATTGGTAGGTGGCTCGGCAGACCTGACGCCTTCGAACAAAACATTTGCCAAAGGCCAAACCGCGTTCAGCGTAAAAAATCCGGCCGGGCAGTACGTCCACTATGGTGTGCGCGAGCACGGCATGGCCGCCATCATGAACGGCATGGCCTTGCACGGCGGCATCATTCCATACAGCGGCACGTTCTTCGTGTTCACCGACTACATGCGCCCGTCCATGCGCCTGGCGGCACTCATGGGAATCCGGGTTATTTACGTCCTCACGCACGACTCTATAGGCCTCGGCGAGGACGGCCCCACGCACCAGCCTATTGAGCATCTCGCTGCGCTGCGCGTCATGCCCAACCTCTCGCTCATCCGGCCCATGGATGCCAACGAAACCGCCGTGGCCTGGAAAATGGCCCTGACCCGCACCAATGGCCCGACCGGCTTGATCCTCACCCGCCAAAACCTGCCCAACTACGACCGACCGGCCCTCGGCATGAGCAGTGCCAATGAGGCTACAAAAGGCGGCTACGTACTGATGGAAGATAAAAATTTCAAGGTGCTGCTCATCGCTACCGGCTCGGAAGTCGAAATCGCGGTGAACGCAAAAGCGTTGCTGAATCAAAAAGGTATCGGTGTACGGGTGGTGTCTATGCCCAGCACGGATGTATTTGACCGACAGCCAGCAGCATACCGGGAATCGGTGTTGCCGAACCATTGCCGGGCGCGCCTGGCAGTAGAAGCAGGGGCCAGCCTCGGTTGGTACAAATACGTCGGTTTGGAAGGCGCCGTGGTTGGTCTGGACCATTTCGGGGCTTCGGCGCCGTACGAGTTGCTGTATGAAAAATTTGGGTTGACGGCTGCGAATGTGGCCGAACAAGCAGCCGCTCTGGTGACAAAATGATGCACTGCCGGCGCCTAAAGTTGATTTTTGTGTTCAGATTTCAGGAATTTCAAGATTTTTTGACGCCTTTTTTGGTACAAAAAATACCGCTGAACCCACATTATTCCAACAGATTCAATTTATAAAAATTATTGAAAATCATGCACTTAGGTTTTATTTGGTAAAAAAAAGTCAAAAAAAAGCACGCGAACAAAACGCGGGATATGTCCTTGTCCCGGCTGGTTACCACCCCCATCTTTGTACTGTCAATGCGAGGGAACAAGAGGCGGAACGAACAACGCGATGCAGCACTGACCACCAGATTCGATCTTTTCATGAGAATATCATAGGCGCAGGCCGCGGTGCAAACGAGCACTGCGGCCTGCGCTGATTTTATCAGGACCGTATTCGATCACACTTGCCTTGCCGCTTGCTATTTGCCTCGTTTGGTCCGTTTTGCATCCGCGATAGCAAACCGGATGGCTTCGTACGAAAACCGCTGCTCGAAATGCTCGTAGAGTTCTTTTAGCTGATACGGCTCCTCGAACAGGCCCAGCGCTCCTTGTACCAGATCCAGCGCCTCAGGCGAGGCCCACCGGCTGATGTCCACCAATTCGCCGCGCTCGTACATAACCGCCAGGTGGCTAATGACGGTGATCGGACTGATCTCCCGGCGGCGGGCGATTTCTTCCACGGGCAATCCTTGTTTGAACAAATCCCACGTGAGCAGGTAGGTACTGCCGGGCACGTTGAGGCCTTCGCCCGATTTTTCGCGTACAAAGCGGCGAATAGCCTCGATGAAGGCATCGCCGTAGAGTTGCAGTTTGCGCTCCCCGACCCCGCTAACGTACAGCATATCGGCATCTGTGACCGGGCGTTTTTCGGCCATTTCTTCCAGGGTGGCATCGCTGAAAACGAGGTAGGGTGGCACGCCCTGCTGCTGGCCGATCTGGCGACGCAGCGCCACAAGGCGCTCGAAGAGTTCGCCGCGCAAGAGCTGGGTGCGACTGGGCTGTCGTATGGCGGCGGCGGCGGCGCGCTCGGCTGCTTTTTCTTCGGGTTTGGGCGGAAGCGCCAGGCGGACCTGCAGGTTTCCGAATACCACCGAACGGCCGGCCTCGGTCGCCTTGAGGCAATTGTTTTCGTCGTAAGCAATCTCGATGAGGCCGTTGTGCAACATTTGAGAAATCAAAAACTGCCACTCTTCGAAACTGTACTCTTTCCCGGCGCCGTAGGTTTTAATTTTGTCAAATCCGGCTTCGAAAATTTCCCGGCGCTGGCTGCCACGCAGCACATCAATGAGCATGTTGATGCCTACTTTTTCATCCATACGAAAGAGGGCCGAAAGCGCCTTTTGAGCGGCAGTTGTGCCGTCGAACTGGCGTGGCGGGTTGCGGCACACGTCGCAATTGCCGCAACTATGGTCGTAGGCTTCGCCGAAATAGTGGAGTACCGTTTTGCGTCGGCACACAGGAGCTTCGGCGAATTGATACATCCGGTTCAGCTTGGCAATTTTCAGCTCCTTTTGCTCGGGCAATGCATCGCCCTCCTCGAACATTTGCCGGTAGGTCGTTACGTCCTGATAGCTGAAAAACAGTAGCGCCTCGGCGGGTAGTCCGTCGCGGCCGGCGCGACCAATTTCCTGGTAGTATCCTTCGAGGTTTCGTGGAAGATTATAGTGGATTACAAAGCGTACGTTGCTCTTGTCTATGCCCATGCCGAAGGCGATGGTGGCGCAGATGACCGGCACACGGTCATTGATAAAATCTTCCTGTATCCGGTCGCGCTCTTGTGGCGACATCTGTGCGTGGTATGCCGCGGCTTTAAATCCCCGGGTATTGAGTTTTTCAGCTACTTCTTCACAAGTACGTCGGGCCAGGCAGTAGATGATCCCCGATTGGCCGGGGTGTTTTTTCAGGAAATCGGCGATTTGCTCGAAGCGTTTCAGGCCGGGGCGAACGGTCATAGAAATATTCGGCCGGTCGAATGAGGCAATAAATACGGCGGGATCGCGCAATTGAAGCTGGGAGGCAATATCCTTTCGGGTAAGTTTATCGGCCGTAGCCGTGAGCGCCACCACAGGCACGTCGGGGTATTGCTCCTTGAGAAATTTCAATTGGGTGTACTCCGGCCGAAAATCATGCCCCCAAGCCGAGATGCAGTGCGCTTCATCCACAGCAAAAAGACTGATTTTCAGGCGGCGCAGCAGGGGTTGAAAATTTTGGGAGACCAGTTTCTCCGGGCTGACGTACAGCAGTTTCACGCGTCCGGCCAACACATCGTCCTCCACATCACGAATTTGGTTGGCCGTGAGCATGCTGTTGATAAACGCCGCAGGGGCGCCGTTGACACGCAGGCCTTCCACCTGGTCTTTCATCAGGGCAATGAGCGGACTGACGACCACGGCGGTGCCTTCCAGCGTCAGGGCGGGAACTTGAAAGCAGATGCTTTTGCCGCCGCCGGTGGGCATGAGCACCAGTACGTCGCGCCGATCGTACACCGCCTGAATGATGTCGGCTTGTAACGGTCGGAACGCATCGTATCCAAAAACTTTTTTGAGGGTGGTTTGAGCCAGGTCGAGGGTCATACGGAGTGATGAACGATGAGTGATAAACGATGCGTAAAAGTACCCGCCTAAGTTAATATGTATAGCAGCTTTCGGGAGGCAGGGCAAACGTAAAACAAAAAATTAATTTACAAAAACACAATTTGTTTTATATTTGCTCGCTGAAACAATAACGGTAAGAAAAACGTGGAAAAAATATCGAAAATGCGCACATTTTTTAAAACGTATCTGCCATGATTATGACATTTGTAAAAAAACGCTGGTTCAGCATCGCGCTGGTTTTGATCATTATGGTCGCCATGGCGCGCAAAAACGTACGCTTTCAAGTGGATGATACCGCCGCTCCTGCAGCTCGGGAAAACCTTGAAAAATACACCGAAGACGTGGCGCCCAAGGCAACTGCAAGGATGAATATAGTAGGTGACGACGACCAAAAGCCTGTCCGGATGCCCAATGTGGACGACGCAATCGCGGTGGCATTTCTGAAACGGTTCGCTCAGGTAGCTGTGGCCGAGCAGGAAAAATTCGGCATACCGGCTTCCGTCCTGCTGGCCTGTGCGTATGTGAATAGTTTTGCCGGCCAGCGCACCTGCGCCACCGAGGCCAATAACTACCTCGCTACGCGGTGTACTGCCGATTGGGGCGGTCCGGTAACCAATATTTCCGGGTCGTGTTTTCGGCAATATAACACTGCCTGGGAAAGCATTCGGGACTTCAACCAAGTGCATAGCCGCAAGGAGTGGTATGTGGCTTTGAAAAAAGGATCAAAGCAAAACTGGAAGCACTGGGTGAAAGCGCTGGCAAAGCACCGCGTCACCGATGTAGAAAACTTCGAAGCCGAAATGGCAAAAATTATCCGGGAATTTCAATTGGAGGAGCTGGACAGGTAGATCACACAATGGCCTTGGCAATCTGCCGGATAGTGTCTGTATCGCCCATGGTGTAGTAATGCAAACAGGGTACGCCGGCGGCTTTTAGCTCCAGGGATTGCTGGATGCACCATTCGATGCCGACTTGGCGCACAGCCTCGTCGTCGGCGGTTTTCATGGCTGCATCCACAAGGTCCTTGGGCATATTCACGAAAAATTTGCGGGGGATGGAATTGAGCTGGTACCGCTTTGTGAGCGGCTTCAGGCCCGGCACGATAGGCACCTCAATGCCTGCCAGTCGGCAGGCATCGACATATTCGAAGAATCGTTTGTTCTCAAAAAACATCTGCGTGACGATGTAGTGGGCGCCTGCATCCACTTTCGCCTTGGTATAAGCCAGGTCAATATCGAAGTTGGGGGACTCGAAGTGTTTTTCCGGGTAGCCGGCAACGCCGATACAGAAGTCGGTCTTTTCGCCGTTGACGATACCCTCATCCAGGTAATACCCGTGGTTCATGCCGGCAATTTGGCGCACGAGCTCGAGAGCATACTTGTGCCCGTGTTCATGCGGGGTAAAACGCTCCTCGAACTGGCGCGCGTCGCCGCGCAACGCAAGTACATTGTTGATGCCCAGAAAGTTGAGATCAATGAGTGCGTTTTCGGTTTCGTCCATTGAAAAACCACCGCAGATCAGGTGCGGCACAGCGTCTACTTTGAACCGATGCATGATGGCCGCGCAGATGCCTACCGTGCCGGGTCGCTTTCGGATGGCGGCCTTCTCGTAGTAACCCGATGGTCGAACTTTATAGATGTATTCCTCCCGGTGGTAGGTCACGTCAATGAAAGGCGGCTTGTACTCCATCAGCGCGTCCAGCGTCCTGAAAATAGCTTGCATACTTCCACCTTTGAGCGGCGGCAGCACTTCGAAGGAAACCAGGGTATTCCCGGCGGATTTGGCAAAGTGGTCGGTAACTTTCATAATACTGGTTTAATCGTTGTCTCGAACCTGAACGGCGCTGGTGAACTCCTGCTCTCGTTTGCGTTGCACGCGTTTGGCCACCAAAATACTCACTTCATACAGCACATACAAGGGAATGGCAACGATAGTTTGGGACACCACATCGGGTGGTGTGATGATGGCAGCCACAATGAGGATCGCCACTACGGCGTGCCTGCGGTATATCTGGAGCGACCGGTATCCTACCAACCCGATTTTTGCGAGAAAATAGGCCACGATCGGCATTTCAAAAACAAGGCCGATTGGAATGGTAAACATGGTCATGTACGTCACATACGAGTCTAAAGTCGGCGACACCTCGGCTCCTTCGAGCGTGTAACCCGCCAAAAAATTGATCGAAAACGGAGCAATTACAAAGTAACCAAAACTCACCCCCATCAAAAACAGCACCGAACAGACCCCGACTACACCCCGAACTGATTTTTGCTCGGACTCCAACAGCCCTGGCCGCAGAAATTTCCAAAATTCCCACAAAACAAACGGGAAAGCACCAATAAAACCCAGCCAAAAAGACACATACAGGTGTTGCATGATAACTTCGCCCAATTGCCGGGTGATAATCTTGAATGGTACCGGCTGAAAGCACATGCTTTCGCCCCAACCAAATTGGTGTGACAGGCTGCACAATACTCGAAATGTCGGAAAATCCGCATTTCGCGGTCCAAACATCAGCGTATTAAAAATAAAATCTTTGTTCAAAAAGCAGATTACTCCGACAATAGCTATGGCCATTACCGAGCGCAGAATATGCTTGCGCAATTCTTCGATATGGTCAAAAAATGACATCTCGGCGCGCTCTTGGCGCAGCCGCTCTTCTTCATGCAATTGATCCAGTGGCGTAGGCATACGATTTCGTTAGACCCGCCAAAGGTAGAAAGGTTCACAGGTTGGAAGGTTAGATGGTTGGAAGGTTTCTGGTTGGATGATTCCGATCAACCAGAAACCTTCCAACCTTCTAACCAGAAACCTTCTAACCAGAAACCTTCTAACCAGAAACCTTCTAACCAGAAACCTTCTAACCTTTCTACCTTTGCGAATAATCAACTTCACTTATGCAACACACTACGGACGCAGAGGCCCTGAACAAACAAGTACAAGCCGATAGCGCTTTTTTGGAAAAACTCCGGGCGGCCACCGCACAGGTGATCGTTGGACAGCAGGGAATGATTGATCGTTTGCTCATCGGTTTGCTCACCAAAGGGCATATTCTGCTCGAAGGTATGCCCGGGCTGGCCAAGACGCTGGCGATTAAAACCCTCGCACAGGCGGTGGATGCGCGGTTCAGCCGTATCCAGTTCACCCCCGACCTGCTGCCGGCCGACGTAGTGGGCACCATGATTTACAACCCTGCCAAGGCCGAGTTCACCGTGCGGCGCGGCCCCATCTTCGCCAACTTTGTGCTGGCCGACGAGATCAACCGCGCCCCCGCCAAAGTTCAAAGCGCACTTCTGGAGGCCATGCAGGAACGCCAGGTGACTATCGGTACCGAGACATTCAAACTCGAAGAGCCGTTTTTGGTATTGGCCACGCAGAACCCCATCGAACAGGAAGGCACTTACCCGCTTCCCGAGGCCCAGGTGGATCGTTTTCTGTTAAAAATAAAAATTGTGTACCCCTCGCAGGAGGATGAGCGCCAAATCATCCGCCGCAACCTGAATGGAGAGTCGCTGGAGATAAAAAACGTGGTACCTGTCGAGGCCCTGCTGAAAGCCCGAGAAGCCGTGAAAAAAGTCTTGCTCAGCGAAAAAATCGAACAATATATCCTCGACATCATCTTCGCCACCCGCGAGCCGGGACGTTTTGGCCTGCAAAACCTGACGCCGCTCATCAGCTACGGTGCCTCGCCCCGGGCAAGTATCGCCTTGGCACAGTCGGCCCGGGCATTGGCCTTCATCCAGCGCCGGGGCTACGTTACCCCCGACGATGTGCGCGAAATATGCCCCGACGTGCTGCGCCACCGCATCGGCCTGACCTACGAAGCCGAAGCGGAAAACATCAGCCAGGAAGATATAATCCAAAAAATTCTGCAAACAGTCGTCATACCTTAAGAGGGTTGCTGGTTGGAAGGTTGCTGGTTAGAGGGTTCGTACATCCCAACCAGAAACTCTCCAACCCTCCAACCTTCTAACCCTCCAACCAGAAACCTTCCAACCTTTCCACCCATGACATCATCCGACCTACTCAAAAAAGTCCGCAAGATCGAGATCAAGGCGCGGGGCCTGAGCAGTCACCTGTTCACGGGCGGATACCACAGTGCCTTCAAGGGACGGGGTATGTCGTTTAGCGAAGTACGGCTGTATTACCCCGGCGACGATGTGCGGGCAATAGACTGGAATGTGACTGCGCGAGCTGGAGAACCTTTTGTCAAGGTGTTTGAAGAAGAGCGGGAAAATACCGTCATGCTACTGGTGGACGTGAGCGGTTCGGCGGTATTTGGCAGCCATACCCAGTTCAAAGAAGAATACCTGACGGAGCTCTGTGCCGTTTTAGCCTTTTCGGCCATAGCCAACAATGACAAGGTCGGGGTTATGTTATTTTCCGACCGGATCGAACTGTTCATCCCGCCTAAAAAAGGCAAACAACATATCCTGCGCATTATCCGCGAAATCCTGACAACCAAGCCGAGCGGACGCGGAACAGACCTGGCCGGCGCGTTGCGCTTTATCCACAATGTGCTGAAAAAACGCAGCGTGTGTTTTATTTTGTCCGACTTTCTGGCCGACCGGTACGAAGATGCCTTGCGCGTTCTGGCCCGCCGGCACGACTGCATCGGCATCCATTGCTGGGACGCTCTGGAACGCGACCTGCCCGATGTGGGTGTACTCCGAGTAGCTGATGCCGAATCCGGCGAGCAGGTATGGGTGGACACCACCAGCAGCCAACTGCGCCGGCAATACCGACATACATTCGAGACGCACCGGGCCGCCACACAGGCCATGTTTCGGCGGGCGGGAACTGATTTTTTGAGTCTGTGTACCGACCAGCCGTACGTCCGTGCCCTGCTACAATTTTTTGCAAAACGATCGAAAAGTGTATCCCATGGGTAAGGCGGCGGTATTTGCGCTCGGGCTGGTCCTGTTCGTTTTGGCCCTGCCCGAAAGTGCCCGCGCCCAGGCTAAAGCAAGCGCTGCGCTCGACCGCGACCGCGTGGAATTGGGCGACACCTTCACCCTGCGCGTGCTGGTTTCCGGGGTACAGGTGGCGCCCGAACGCGTCAATTTTGCGGCCTGGCAGAACCAGATTCCCACAGACAACATCCGCTCCCGTTCCGAATGGATGCGCTCCGGCGGACAGTGGGTGCAGCGTTTCACGCTCCTTGCACTCGACAGCGCCACCTTGAGTTTGCCGCCGCTGACAGTACACCTTCATCTCAACGGCACCATACGCACCAATCCGTTGCAATTGACCGTAACGGCCCCGGGAGCGTCGTCGGATATCCGAGATATGGACAGTATCCGGGACATACGCCGGGAACAGGCGTTGTGGTACGACCATTGGCCCTGGGGCGTGGGTGCGCTTTTGGTTATAATTGTACTGGGTTGGTATTTCCGTCGGCGGCAGCGGCAGGCAATACCGGTTCCTCCGGCAATCCCGTTAGCCCCGCCTCCCCCATCGGCACGGGAAGTGGCGCTGGAGAAATTAGCGGCCCTGCAACGCGAAAAACCATGGCTTAAGCCGGGGGGGATGCCGGAATATTATGCCACGGTGAGTCTGATCGTCCGGGAGTTTCTCGAACGGCAGTACGACATCCCGGCTCTGGAGTCCACCACGCGGGAAATAGCCGGCTTGCTCCAAGGTTCCAACCTCCCGGACGCGCAACGGCCCACACTGGATTTTTTGCTGCAACAGGCCGATTTGGTGAAATATGCGGAAACTGTACCGCACAAAAATTTCCACGAGCAGGTATTGGAAAAAGCAAAGCAAGTAGTCGGCGCCAGTTAGCCTCTGGTTAATATTTTCCAAACCTCGGCGGGAAAGGCGCGCGCACAATTTTCCAGGCAAGCAAGCAGCGGTTTACCAGTCCGTATCGTTTCCTTTCCACTTGCCCGGGAACGAGCTTGTTCTTTTGCCGTTTTTTTTCAAACATTTGAACCGGAATCAACAGATGGATTTCGCACTATCGTTGGAACATACCGAACACGATTTGATCGCAGCCCTCGCCCGGCAGGAACGCTGGGCGCAGCAGCAGCTGTACGAACAGCACTACGGCAAGATGATGGGCGTATGCCTGCGCTACGCCGGCTCGCGCGACGAGGCATTGGACCTCCTGCACGAAGGGTTCATCAAAGTGTTCCAAAACATTGCCCGCTACAAGGCCGGCACCTCCCTCGCAGCCTGGATCCGTACGATTATGGTCAATACCTGCATTGACTACTATCGAAAAACGATTCGTCGGCGTACCGAGGACATCAATGAGGCGCACTATTTGTCCTCCGATGACCCGGATGTGCTGAGCCACCTCACTGAAAAGGAAATACTGGATGCCGTTCAGGAACTATCGCCGGCATACCGCGCGGTATTCAACTTGTACGTAGTAGAAGGGTACTCGCACAAGGAAATCGGCGATGCGCTGCAAATCACCGAAAGTACCTCCCGGAGCAATCTGGTGAAAGCCCGTATTAAACTCAAAGAATACTTCTGCGCCCGCCACATCAACTTTGAATCCGGCAACCGGGAACGGTAGGAAACACGTATTGACGATAAAAATATCATGAACGATAAAAATTTTGACCAACACCTGAAGTCTGCTCTGGAAAATCTGGAGCCGGACTTTGATCCGACCACCTGGGCGATGCTGGAGCGCAAGATGGACGCAGCGCTCGTCGAAGAGCAGCCTGCTGCGGTAGATCCGGTGGACAAAGCCGTGTACCACACGTTGGAGCGCCTGGAAGCCCCGTACCGTCAGGCACACTGGAATCTGTTGGCCAACCGTATGCAACTCCAGGCAACTCGGCTACGGCGGCTGCGCATCGCCAAAATCGCAGAAGCTGCCATACTGCTGCTCCTCCTTTGGAACACGGAAGCGTATTGGGGTACTTCAGGGTCGAATACAGCACCAGCAGTGCCTAAATTTGACCCGAACGTACCTGTGGCAGAGGCTGCCCCTGAGAACCAACCCCACAAAGTATATCATCCGGGAGGCGTACCCAGCGGCACAGCCCCAAATACCGGCAACATACTGGCTGCCCTGCAGAGCCAACTAACACAACCAGACGCACCGAATCTCCTTTCCGATGGATATAAAACCGCGAGCAGCATTCCGAAAATATTGAACGACCTGAACACTACAGCTGCTCAAGCCCAACGCCGCCTGTATGCATCCACGGAACAGCTACCATTTGGCACTCCACTTTCGATGTTTTTGATCCCGAGTCGAAACGCAATTTCTTCGACAGTACCCACTCGAAATTATTCTAAAAAAACGACCCCATTTTACCTCTCCACCTATTTGGCTGCCAACCAAAATCGGGTATTGATCAATGGAGATCGTCAGGTCAGCGGCGGCTACGGAGCGACCGTGGCTGGTGGTTTTCGGCCAAATAAATGGGGGGTAGAGGCCGGCATCGGGTATGCACACGTACGTTACACACCAAAACAGGACGTAAAAATCTACAGCGGCAACCCATCCGTCGGCTACTACGGCTCCAACTTAACGGATGTAGGCGCCGACCTGGTGACGGTCCCGCTGAAGGTCACCCGCCGTCTTGCCCGATTGGGCAAAACAACCGCTCATGCAGTGGCCGGTGTGACCGGACATATCGCCGCACAAAAAAACTACGACTACGGAACGGTGTTTTTTTCACCCAATACCCTGCCGCCCAATTTTTTACCTGACCCCAACCAAGCCCCTCAACTTCGTCAGTCGGGTCAGGGTATTTTTGAAAAAGGTAGCATTGGCGACAACCTGTATGCCACGGTAGATGCGGGCATCCGTCTGGAGCGTCCGCTCCGCGGAGGGCGCCATCTGGCTTTTGTAGAACCAGCCTACCGGCAAGCATTGGGTGGCAAAGGTATCGGCCACAAGCAGGAACCGATTAATTCGCTCTCGATCCAGGCCGGGGTGCTGACGTATCTGTGATGAAAATTGGGCGCAACGCTCAGCCGGTATTGACCACGAGCGGATACTGGCTGTGTCCGTCAACTTTAGGTGAATTAGCAATGTTTAAATGCTAATTTTGCCCAAAATACGAGCGTTTTTTCCAAGTCAACCATGTCTATCCACCGCGACGAACAGCACATCATTCAGGAAGTCCTCAATATTTTCTCTACACATCTGGAAAAGGGTGGGTTGCGCAAAACACCGGAGCGCTTTGCCATTCTCGAGGAAATATACCGGCGCACCGACCACTTTGATGCGGAGGCGCTGTATATCCACATGAAAAATCGCAATTACCGGGTCAGCCGCGCCACTGTGTATAATACATTGGAACTGCTTACCTCCTGCGATCTGGTCAAAAAACATCAATTTGGGAAAAACCTGGCCCAATACGAAAAATCATACGGGTACAAACAGCATGACCATGCCATCTGTGCCAACTGCGGGCGCGTGGTTGAGTTCTGCGACCCACGGGTACAACAAATCAAGGACATGGTGGGCGAACTGCTGAATTTCCAGATCACCCACCACTCCCTCAACTTGTATGGAATATGCGGCGCCTGCCAAAAAGAAATTGAATTTGGCATTGTGCGCAAACAGCCCAAAATGGTGGAAGAAGAACCGGGATGGGGAGAATAGTAAAGTTTTGAGTTGGAAGTGTTTGTAGCTCAAAATAGACTTATTCTACTACGGTTACCTTCAGCATATTCGTACGAAACCGCTTGTGCATGGGCATGGATGCGGTATTGATCAGGATATCATCCGTTTTCACATAGCCGCTGTTTTTCAAGATATCCGTGCAGTCCTGGATGGTTTCGTCTGTGGAAGCATAGCGGTCGTAAAAAAAGCACTGAACCCCCCAGAGCAAGTTGAGTGTATTCAGAATATGCTGTTGGTCGCTAAAGATCAAGATGCGGGAATTGGGCCGAAAACTACTCATTTTGAATGCGGAGTAGCCCGAAACCGTAAGGCCGACAATGCCCTTGGCGCCGATTTCTTCCGCCACCCGGCAGGCATTAAAACAAATCACATCGTTTTGAAAGGTGCTGGCATTGGTGGAGGCCTTGGGGCGTTTGACCTCAATTTGTGGCCAGTAGTGTTTTTCGGCTTCTTCGATAATGCGGGTCATTGCCTGCACGACCAGAGCCGGATGGTCGCCCACGGACGTCTCGGCGCTGAGCATGACGGCGTCGGCGCCGTCGAGTACAGCATTGGCCACGTCAGTGATCTCCGCTCGTGTTGGCGAGGGGCTTTTGATCATGCTGTCCATCATTTGTGTGGCTACAATCACCGGGCGAGAGAACTGCATACACATCCGGATGATCTCTTTTTGGGTAATGGGGAGGCGCTCCATCGGCATTTCTACACCGAGGTCACCTCTGGCGATCATAATGCCATTAGCGGCCTTGATGATCTTGCGAATATTTTTGACAGCCTCGGGTTTTTCGATTTTGGCCATTACCTTGGCTTGGTGCCCCCGCTCCTCGATCCGTTTTTTGAGATCGTCCACGTCGTGGCGGGTGCGCACAAACGACAGGGCAATCCAGTTGATCGCCGGCTGTGTGAGGATAAAGTCAAGGTCTTCCAGATCTTTTTCGGTGAGTGCGGGCTGCTTGATATTCGTATCCGGCAAGTTAACGCCTTTGTTGCTGCTCAGAATGCCACCATGCAGGCACCGGAGCTGAACCGTATCCACCTTGTTGGTGGATGCCACCTCGAACACGAGTTTTCCGTCATCCATGAGGATCCTTTCGCCCACTTCGCAGTCTTCGGCGAATTGCTCGTACGACATGTAGATTTTTTCGCGGGTACCGAGCACATTTTCATTGACTAATGTGATGATGTCGCCTGTTTGCAGCGGCAAGGCATTGTCTTTAATTTTCCCGACCCGAAGTTTTGGTCCTTGCAGGTCAGCCAAGATACCCGTGTGGGTATTGAACTCTGCATTGATGGCCTGAATGTGCTGGATAACTGTCAAATGATCGGCATGAGTACCGTGACTGAAGTTCAGACGGAAGACGTCCACCCCAGTTTTGACAAGTTCCAGTAAGTTGTCGAACGAACTGCAGGCAGGACCTACAGTAGCGACGATCTTGGTGTTTTGTGCACCGTCTTTACGCATGAGCGAATTATTTTGAGTCAACAGAATATCTGTTTCAGTGTGTATCATTGTCGGACAATGCTTTTAAGTGTAAAATTCACAATAAGATCAGGCTACAAAAGTAGCCTGTTGCCGACAATGCACCAAGTTTTAATACCCTCGTTTGTTGTATCTTGACGAAGATTGTCACAAACATGGCAATTTGCATCATATTCAAAAGAGACGACTAAGTGTATAATTTACAAAAATACGTATTAGCCACGCGTAAGGTACATTAAAATTTCAAGGATAAAAATTTTTTTAAAAACGCGGATAGCCGTTTCTTTGCCCCCTGAAAAATTGCATTTTTTTCACTTAAAGTTCAGAACAACATGGCAAACGTAGCCGAACGTGTCAAAAAAATTATCGTTGACAAACTGGGTGTGGACGAGAACGAGGTAACGCCCGAATCCAATTTCATTCAGGATCTTGGCGCCGACTCCCTCGATACCGTGGAATTGATCATGGAATTCGAGAAAGAGTTCGATGTGTCCATCCCTGACGAGCAAGCCGAAAAAATTCAGACAGTCGGCCAGGCCATTGATTATCTCGAAAGCCAAACAGCTTCTTGATTCCAACGCTGGCATACCTGAGTATCCGGTAAAAGTTAACAAAAGGTTCAAAGCAGTCTTGCTTTGAACCTTTTGTGTTCTGTCTGAACCTTGGTACCTTTGCCTCAATTAGCCGTTCCGGCAACCTTTCTCAAATCGAATTCAATCGTTATTCGCTGTATGAAACGAGTCGTTGTTACCGGCCTTGGCGCCCTCACCCCAATAGGGAACACCCTTTCGGAATATCTTGAAGGGCTACAAAAAGGAATTAGTGGTGCGAGCCTCATCACACAGTTTGATGCCAGCCTGTTTAAAACAAAATTTGCTTGCGATGTCAAGGGGTTCAACGTTGAGGACCACATGGACCGCAAGGAAGCGCGCCGGATTGACCGCTTCACACAATTTGCCATGGTAACGGCCGCTGAAGCACTGAAGGACTCCGGCCTGGATCTGGATACTATAAATAAACATCGGGTTGGCGTCATTTGGGCCTCTGGAATTGGAGGTATGACTACTCTTGAAAGAGAGATTGAAGAGCATGTACTTGGGAACGGCACGCCCAAGCACAATCCGTTCCTGATTCCCAAGATGATTTCAGACATCGCTGCTGGACAAATTTCCATTCAGTACGGCTTTATGGGCATCAATTACGCCACAGTTTCAGCATGTGCATCGTCGTCGCACGCGCTCATGAATGCCTTTGATTATATCCGTATGGGCAGGGCTGACATCATTGTTTCCGGCGGATCAGAAGCTGCAATCACCAAAACAGCGGTTGGCGGTTTCAACTCCATGAAGGCCCTTAGCGAGCGCAACGACGCCTATGAAAGCGCTTCGCGCCCGTTCGATAAGGACCGGGACGGATTCGTACTTGGCGAAGGTGCCGGCGCATTGATTTTGGAAGAATACGAACACGCTAAAAAACGTGGCGCGCATATCTACGCCGAAGTGGTCGGGGCTGCAGCCACTGCAGACGCCTATCACATCACGGCTCCGCACCCGGAAGGGATTGGCGTGATCAATGTAATGAACCTGGCCCTTGAAGATGCCGGTATGCAACCAAGTGAAATTGATTACATTAACGTACACGGTACCTCGACCCCACTGGGCGATGTTGCCGAACTTAAAGCGATCCGTCAGGTATTCGATGAGCACGCCTTTACACTCAATGTATCTTCCACCAAAAGCATGACGGGACACCTGCTCGGAGCCGCCGGCGCGGTGGAAGCTATTGCCAGCATACTGGCGATCACGCAAAATTTTGTGCCCCCTACCATCAACCATTTCACGGACGACCCGGATATTGACCCTCGATTCAACCTGACGTTTAACCAAGCCCAACAGCGCCAAGTGCATGCCGCACTCTGCAATACCTTTGGTTTTGGCGGACACAATGCTTCGATCATATTTCGAAAAATATGACGCTCACAGAGCAATTGTTAGTGGTTAAAAGCCGGTAACAACTGCCCATCTATACCCAAAAAACGGCTTTACCGGCTGTTGGCGTTTGCTGACAGACGTAACTAATCACTTGTTATGCCTATTGTTGTACGATTAATTCGACGTTTTTACAACTATTACATCAGTCCCGAAAAGGAACTCGCGCGGCGCCTCAAAAATATACTTGGCTTCACCCCGGCTTATCTCAATTTGTTCAAACTGGCGTTTTATCACAAAAGCACATTTACTACCCGTGATTACGCTATTTCCAACAACGAACGGCTGGAATTTCTTGGAGATGCCGTGCTCAGTACCATCGTAGCCGAATACCTTTTTACTAAATACCCAAATAGTGACGAAGGCTTTTTGACCAAGATGCGCTCGAAAATTGTGAAACGCCATTCGCTGGATGAAATCGCCGATCGTATGGGTTTGGATTTATTCTTGTCTGACTACAACCAAACCCGCCTTTCCAAGTCCATGCTGGGCAATGCTTTGGAAGCCTTGGTTGGGGCCATATATATCGAGGTAGGTTATGAACGTACTAAACGCTATGTGATCCGCCGGATTCTACGCCGCTATCTGGATATTCACGAACTAGAACTGTTCGACGACAACTACAAGAGCCAACTGCTGGAGTGGTGCCAGAAAAACGGACATCAGATTGACTATAAAGTGCTGGCCAAGTACAAAAGTGACAAGCGTGACAAATTCAAGGTAGCCGTTTATGTGGATGGCAAAAAACTCGGCACTGCCGACGATTTCAACAAAAAGAGCGCAGAGCAATTAGCCAGTGAACGCGCTATGTTGGCGCTCCACATTCTCGTACGAGAAGGCATGCCCGCTACTGCCTCCAGCCAGGATTATGACGAGGAGCCGGAGGCGGATGAGTCGGAAAATGGGTAATTCCGGTCAGTTTCGGATACGCTGCGTATCGCCACTGCTTCCAAAAAAAGAAGCGTAATCCCGGAATATTCGCCCGAACACATGGTGCTGCGTGATTAGAAAAGCCTCCCCATTATTCAAATCCGCAAAATATCGAACGATATAGGTTGATTGGGTACGCGGGTCTTCCTGAATGGACATAGGCCAAAAACGTACCTGCTTCATCGTGCTATCCGTCTTCACGAGCGTGACGATGGCGAACGGCACCAGGGAGGTCACCGAATCCCTACGCAGATCGTTGTTGATGTGTTCCTCCGCCCCGATGCGCTCGTACCGCAGCAGATATGCCTCGGCAACACCTTTGCGCTGCGGGGTTTTGCTGGCAGGGGTTGTACTGAAAAAAGGGCGCACCTCGTAAGCCGCCTCACCAACCTTTTCGAGTCGAAACGATGCACTTTTTTGCTGCGGGTACTCTATCGCAATAGATTGTATTTCCTCTGGTTTTTCGGAGAAGACCGTCCGGTCGCGCCAGTTATCAGAGCCCATCATGTAGCGCACGCGCAACTGGCCGATAAAGGAGGGAATATGCACCACATACGGTTGTTCGGCGCCATCCATGATCATGTACGTACCGCGTTCGTCGCCGGTCACGCCACCAACGTAGTAGCTTTTGATGCGCTTGTTCTCCTTGCCGTATATCTCCACTTTTACACCTTCGGCAGCAAGGCTTTTGATCATGTTTTGTTCGGCTACTTTTGGAGGGATGTACAGCACGTTCAGGCCGCTGATGGTTTCCAGCAAGGTACTGACAGCCGTTTGTCGGGCTCTGTATTGCCCGTTGTAGAGCCAGTAGCCGTCTTTGCGCTCCAGCAGCGTGCTCTGCCCAGACCTGTCGGCAAGGAAGATACGGGTGATCTCGCTGGTGTCCCGGACAGCAAAGTCCATGTCCCAAGAGACCTTACTTCCAGTTTGTGTATTTTTTTTCTGTACGGTGTAAAAAACGCCGATGCCCAAAAGCAGAAAAAGGGCAACTAAGAGCCAGGTACGCTTCATGGCTAAGTGTTTGTGTTTTAAAAAATTTGGAGTGGCCGGTCAGGCCTAGAAACGAGCGCAAGAGCGTTAGATTAACCCGCCTGCGGCTCAATTAATACATGCTGCCGGGTGAATTCTGCAAGAAGGGTGAGTGGTTTGGCCAGCATAAATGGATTATTGTGGGGCAAAAAAACGACATTTGACGGGATAATTCAAACATCTCTACATTCATTGTCAATCCTTGTTTCAATGATGAACCTGCGCATACTCCTCCTCTCTACCGTTTTTTTTACAGTTTGGACCACCTCCGACATGCACGCCCAATACCGTTTTGGAATAAAGGCGGGCCTTCAGTTGGCCAATATGCACTACAAAGGTACCAACAACCCATATGTTTATACTGTGTTGCAACAACAGAAAAGTATACCACGGTTGTCTTTTGCTGTCGGAGCCATACTTTTATACGACCTAAAAAAGAGCCTGACGCTGAGTGCCGAAATACAGCTGGGGGGACGAGGTTATCGTCTGGAACCACAGGATCCCACGAAGGATTTTCAGTCATTTGATGCCTGGTTGTGGTACCTGCAAGTGCCGCTGGCCTGCAATTTCCGCTGGCGGGGATTTACCATTGGGGCGGGTCCGTACGCGGCACTCGGTTTGGGTGGCAAGGTCAATACGGTGTATCCAAACCTCCAGGATTTTCGCGAAAATGTGCGGTTTGCAAACGATGAATCGGGCCAGTACCGGCGTATGGATGCCGGTTTGTACAGTCAGGTCGGGTACAGCTTCCGCAATTTTCGGTTGATGCTCTCCTACCAACTCGGCCTGACCAATGCAATTCCGGCATTTTATTCCGAATCGGATGCTGTATCCGCCAAACAGCGCATTATGAATCTGTCAGCGGCCTACTTTTTCGGTGTACGGGAATAGGCTAAAAATTACTGCTGTACCAATCGAAAGCCGATGCTATATTCCCTTTTTTCTGGTTTTTCCTGGTTGCGGTTGCTGACACGGCAGGCATCTTCGTAGTTGCGCCAACCGCCGCCGCGCACCACACGGTCGCTGCTCGTTTTTCCTTTACAGCTTGGGTAAGGCTGAAAGGTATCCAGACACCATTCCCAAACATTTCCGCTCATATCGTGAATCCCGAGCTCATTGGCCCGTTTTCGACCTACGCGCTGGGTTTGCTCGGCATTGTTGTGGTTCCAGGCTACATTGCCCGCCCGGTTGTTACCGGCAAAGGTATACCCCCGGCTTTCCTTACCACCCCGAGCTGCAAATTCCCACTCCGTTTCCCTGGGCAGCCGATACTGCGCACCGCGCAACACATTGGCTTTGGAAATGAACACCCGGATATCGGACCAGGAGACATTCTCCACAGGGCATTCGTCGCACCCTTTGAAAAAGGCGGGGTTACTGCCCATCACTTCTTTCCAATCGGCTTGGGTTACTTCGTATTTTCCAATCTTGAAGTTACCAACTGTTACCTGATGGGGGCACTCGTCCTTCTCACCGCCCTTGTCACCCATCGTGAAAGTACCGCCGGCGACATCCACCATTTCAAAGCCGGAGCGCCGGTTGGCGGGTGGCTTGGCAGGCTCGGTGACCGGTGGCAGGGCAGGCGGCACAGCAGGCCCTACAGGCGCCGGCAGCGGGGCAGGATTTACAGGTTTGGGCTTGCGTTTGGGCTTGGCTGCCGGCTTTTCGGTGTCAGCACGTGCAGTGTTCTCCTGTTGTTTGTCTGTAGTATCCTGTACGGAAGGCGGCGAATTGGAAATATTATCAATGGGCAGGGGCGATTCTTGCCGAAGGCTATCGAGTTTTTGTTTCGCTTGTACACGGAATATTCCCGTCGGGTACAGGTACAGATAAATTTGAAAAGCATCCGCTGTACCGACAAGCAGTGCGTCCTGCCAAGCTAGTTCATCCAATTTCCCCAGGGCATTTGCGCGATGACGGCCTTCCGGAAATTTGCGCAGATATTGTTCGTAAGCGGGTTTCGATCCTTGCAGTTCGGCTTGCCACCAGGCCACCGGATCAAGCAGCCCTACGGCCCAGACACCGCTACCCAAGACGGCCAGAATCAGCAGTGCCATACTCAGGCGTCGTATGGTAGAACCTGTTTCCGTACTGGGCAACGGCGCATCGGATGTTGTCCCGTAGGAAACAGAGTACCCGGCATTTTTGAACGTAGCCGTTTCCTCAAATCCATCATTATCCGGCTCGGACAATACCTGCACAACCTCTTCCAGGACAATTTCTTTCTTGCGATCCCGACCTTTTACAACCTCTACGACCGATACGCGCAAAGCGAGCGGGAGATCACCGGTACGCAATGGTTTTACAAAATAAACCCACTCCGTGTAATCACCTTTTTCCAAAAACTGCTCGGCGCTATTGATCTGACGGATGGAAAAAGCGGGCGTCTCGTTGGGGTCAATCAGGGCCACTTCCATTACTTCTGCCACTCGGATGGACTTCAGTTCCACATCCACCAAATCAATATTCTGAATAATCACATCTTCTTCGAAGGCCAAGCGAACCACGCAGCGTTTTTCTTCATTCACCCGCATGGTATCCGGTATCTTGTACAGGATTGAGCCGGATTTGTGGGCGCTGCCCGCTGGTGAAAAATCGGATAGTTCCAGGCTATTGATCAGATCAAGCAGATCGGCAGATATGCGGTTGTAGGTAAGTTCGAGTTGTTCCTGTGACAGCACCCCCCGAATTTTATCACGGTTGGCCATATTCAGTCGGGTTTCCAACTGAAATACGGCACTGAACTTGGGCGCATTTTCCGGCAATGATTTTTTCAAAGCAGCGAGCGTGCCACTAATACCTTCCTCGGGCAACAAGTGAAGCAAGGAGTGCTTTAGTTCGGAGAGTTCGGCATCTGTCATCGTATTGGGCGGCATTGATTTCGGAAAATAGTTGACAAACCTACGCTAAAAAGTGGTTATTGCGTATGCTTGCTTCGGCTTGCCAGGTTCATTAATAAAAAAAGTCTGCTCCGCATTGCGCGGAGCAGACACATCAAAACAAAACGAAAAACCAACTTTATCTTTAAACCGGCAGAGCCGGATATTTATCATTCCTCTCCACGACTCTTCAATTCTACCTCAATATTTTTCTCTTTGCCGTTTCGGAGAATTGTAAGCGCTACCGCATCACCTGCCTTAGAACGACCAACAAGCTCTTGAAGTTCCGGCACAGTTGTCACGTTTTTGCCATTTAGTTTGACGATGATATCGTTGGGCTGGACACCGGAACGGGCTGCGGAGCCTTGTGGGTCCAATGCTTTGATCCAAACGCCTTGGGTGAATGGAATGTTCATCTCATTGGCCAGGTTGCTATCCATTGTGGCGATATCCACCCCCAGATAAGCGCGTTTGTACTTGCCGTATTTGATGAGGTCGTCGGCGATACGTTTGACAAGATTGACCGGTATGGCGAATGAGTAGCCTGCAAACGTGCCTGTAGGTGTGGCAATAGCGGAGTTGATGCCAATTAAGCGACCGTTTACATCTACCAGCGCGCCACCCGAGTTGCCCGGGTTAACTGCAGCATCTGTCTGGATAAACGACTCAATCGGCGCACCCCGACGAATAATATTGATGTCTCGACTTTTGGCGCTGATAATACCTGCGGTAACAGTGGATGTCAAGTCGAAAGGGTTACCGACGGCAAGCACCCACTCGCCAACTTTGACGGCATCCGAATTACCCAGTTCTACTGCCGGAAGGTCAGTGGCTTCGATTTTCAATACGGCCATATCGGTACTGGGATCGGTGCCGACGAGACGAGCTTTAAACTCGCGGTTGTCGTGCAATGTGATGGTGTAGTCATCCGCGAATTCAACCACGTGGTTGTTTGTCAGAATGTAGCCATCGGAGGTGTAAATCACACCAGAACCCGTGCCAGCACGCGGACGGGCATAGTCATCATAACTGAAGAATTCGTCACCGAAAAAAAATCGGAACGGATTCGTTTCCCGCTGACGTTGAATCGCGGTTTGACGGCTTTCGGCGGCTTTAATATGTACCACCGTGGACATGGTACGCTCAGCCGCACGCGTGAAATCGAAAGGCGCAGGACCTCCGCCGTACGCATACTTAACTTGTTTAACCAGTGTTTCAGATGGAACTGATGCCGATTGCGTTTGGGGCTTTTCCGTCATTCTGATTGCGCCGAAGGTAACAATCCCCCCCATGGCACCGGCAAGCAGAGTCGACCAAAATTTACTCATAATTGCTTTTGTTTAGCGGTTAAATGTTTGCCTACCTTTGTTTCGAGCGACTTTACAACGAAGAGGTGCTGTCTTTGCTTTCGGTCCTTGGCACTTTAACGTCTCGTTAACCAACAGTATAAATGGCTTTAGAGTCTAATTTTAAACGGACCTTAAAACGCAAGACCTGCGCTCTATGTTTGCCAAAACCGATAGTGCCCGACCAACAATCCTAACGTACCGACAAACACCTTGGATGAAACTCCCGTTGGACGAATCGCTTGCCCTGGAGGCTTTGCTGCGCCCGGAGACAGATATGGAACGCCATATCCTAACAGTACCGGAGTTCCGACGCGGGATGCTCTGGGGGGAACCGCGTTTTGGCCACCCGGAAGGAAAGGTAGTTTTTCATATTCGGGAAGTGCTCGAAAATGTTGACTTAATCCCCGGACTGCCTAATGAACAGCGCCGACAGCTCCGGCTGATCACATTCGTGCATGACACATTTAAATACGCCGAAGACCGCGCGCACCCGCGCGACTGGAACAAACACCACGGCATACTGGCACAGCGATTTCTGGAAAAATTCTGCAATGACCGGACCGTACTCGATATCGTGGAAACACACGATGATGCCTACTATGCCTGGCTGGGACAAAAAAATGAAGAGTTTGGCAAGGAACATCCGCATAAATCGCTACAAGCATTGCTCACGCGCATAGGGTACTGTATTCAACTGTACTACCTGTTCTTCAAGTGCGACACTCAAACGGGCGACAAAACACAAGCCTCGCTGAAGTGGTTTGAACGAACAGTTCCGGGCATTACCACAATCCCGATTCGCGAAGCGATTTGGTGATAACCACTCAACTCCTTTTGCGATACGACCACACTGCCAACCCATTGGCCACCAACGCGTACCCACAGACTGTAAAAAAGTTGGTCTGGATATCCTGAAATCCCGCCCCCTTGAGCAATACCAACCGCATAAATGCTACAAAATAGGCGACCGGATTGATTTTGTTCAACACCTGCGCCCACTCCGGCATACTGTCCAATGGCGTGAACAATCCACTCATCAGAATGAAAATAACCATGAAAAACCAGGCAGTAAACATGGCCTGCTGCTGCGATTCGGAAAAATTGGAAATCAGAAACCCAAGCCCCAACATGCATGGCGTGAACACCGCTGTATAGCCAAACACAAGCCACAGGCTGCCGAGCATCGGAATATCAAAAACGAGTTTACCGACACTCAATCCTATCGTCATCATCACCAGCGAAAGCAACCAAAACGGTAGTAGTTTCCCTAAAATAAATTGCCACTTCCGAATGGGCGTCACGTTCAATTGCTCAATAGTACCCACTTCCCGCTCCCGCACGATGTTCAACGCCGTCAAAAAACAGATGATGAGCGACACGATCACCCCCAGGATACCCGGAACCATAAACGTCTTGTAGTCCAGTCGCGGATTATACCAGTTGCTGTATGTAATGGACGGATTAGCCGATTCAACCGCTATTTCCCGCCCGTTATCGCCTGCCGCGACGATGATGCTTTGGGCGTAGCCCATACCCAAGCCTGCCTTGGTTGCGTTGATGGCGTTGGCCGTAAGGGAGACCACCGCGCGATTTTCCCGAACAAGATCGCGTTCGAAGTGCGGGGGAATTTCCAGAATCATATCCACGCGGTCGGCAGCCATTGCCACGTCGGCATCTTTAGCGGCAAAAGATGTTTGTTTCACCTGGAAATAACCCGACGCACTGAATCTGGACACCAACTGCCGCGACATAGACGACAGATCGTGATCCACCACAGCCAAGGCAAGGTTTTTTACCTCGTAGTTTGCGGCAAAGGACAACAGAAGGGTCTGGAAAACAGGCATGACCAGCAGCAACGGCAGCATGACGCGGTTCCGAAAAACCTGTAGAAATTCCTTTTGTACCAAAAACAAAACGGTTCGCATTTTGTATTTTCTTTTACTTTTGAAATCGAAATTTGATCAAACAATGGAAGACGTACTCACTTTGTCCGATTACGAAATTGAACGCGGAAAACCTATGCCGAGTAAAAATCATGCAATTATCCAAAAACGATTGCTCTTAGCCATCTCCATCAAGTATCCAAGTTTGGATGTACTGCCCGAACTCGCTATTGATTTTCTGGTTCGCGACCGCGTGCCTGATCTGGCTTTTTACCGGCAGGTTGATTTTACTCCTGGCGACGACGAAACCGTCATGACAGATATCCCCCTGGGACTGGTAGAGATTTTGTCGCCCAGTCAAAGCACCACCGACTTGATGCTAAAACGCGGCGAGTACTTCGGAGCAGGCGTCCTGTCGTACTGGATCGTTTTGCCCGATTTCCTGACAATCTATGTCTATTCTTCTCCAACCTCCTTTGAGGTTTTTTCCAAAAACGAAACCCTCGTTGACGAAAAACTCGGTATCGAGCTCGCGCTGTCCGAAATTTTTAAATAGATCACACCAGCCTGTCCTTAAAATTTCGCATACTCAGCGCCAGAAAAAACACGGCCATCCCACCCAATACCAGCGTTTCTTTCCACAATATCTCCAGTCCCACACCTTTTATCATGATGCCCTTGATGATGGGGTTAAACCACGTCGCGGGTAAGGCCCCGCCGATCACCTGCAAGGGCATCGGCATGCTTTCTCTCGGGAAAATAAAACCCGATAACAGCACCGTCGGCATCAACAAGCCCAGTGCCGATATAAACATGGCGGTCATCTGATCCTTCGCCCGCGTGCTGATGAAAATTCCCAGCGACAACGCCACAAACATGTACAGCACGCACTCTGCCGCCAGTAACAGTACCGATCCGCGCATCGGCATCCCGAAAACCACAATGCCGAGCAGCACCACCACAGCCGCATTCACAAACGACAAGACGAGGTAGGGCGCCGTTTTTCCCAAAATAATCTGTACGGGTTTCAGGGGCGACACGAGCAATACCTCCATGGTACCCAGCTCCTTTTCCCGCGCAATGGTAATAGACGTCATCATGGCCGACACGAGCATCAGAATCAGGGTCATCACGCCGGGTACGAAATTGAATACGGCTTTTTGCTCGGGGTTGTAGCGCATCCGCGTTTCCGTTTGAATGATGAATGATGAATGCTGAATGCTGAATTTTTGAGCGCGTTCCTGCTGGTAGGTGGCTATGATGGCGTTGGCATATTGGATGAGCGTGGTGGCGGTATTGGGGTCGGAAGCGTCGCCGATGAGCTGGAGCGCGGCCGTTGGCTGTTGGCCCGAGGCCGCAGGCTCAACCAGCGTTTGGGCAAAATTGGAAGGGAATACCACCGCCAGTTTAATCTTGCCGGTGCGAAAAGCGGGGTCAAGGTCATCTACTGATTCGAGGTTCTTTTCCAGCCGGAAATATCCGCTCGAAGTAAGCCGATTGGTCAGCCCGATACTCTCCGCGTCTTTTGATGGGTCGAGCACGGCGATGGCGGCGTTTTTGATTTCGTTGGTCAGTACAAAACCAAACAGTAATACCTGCGCTACCGGCATTCCAAACAGAATAAGTAGCGTGCGCCGATCCCGAAGAATGTGGCGAAACTCCTTGATAACGAACGCCCGGAAACGACTCGGCCTGGACAAACTATTGAATAAACCCATTTTGATCAGTACTTTTGTAAAAATTTTAGCCATGACGCGAGAAGCAATCGCAACACCACCCGCTACTGTAAACCGCCCTGAAAAAATAGCCATCCACCTCCATGACGGGGAGGTTTTTCATGCTTTCCCTCAAATGACGGAAGTAGAGTTCGACGAGTTTTGCTTAGCCAACCCCAACCTGCGTCTCGAACAAGACCCACACGGAAATATTACCATCCTCATGCCTAACTCCTACGATTCCGGCAACCATGAAATAGAAGCCGGTGCTGACCTCGTCCTTTGGAACCGCCGCACCAAACTCGGCAAAGTATTCAGCGCATCTACCCTGTTCAAACTCCCCGACGGCTCGAAACGAATGCCCGATGCAGCTTGGATTTCACTCGAAAAACACAACCAACTCAGCCCTAAAGAGCGCAAATCATTCGCGCAAATCGTCCCGGATTTTGTCATTGAGGTGCGGAGCCCTAGCGACCGCCTCGATACCCTGCAAACCAAAATGCGCGCTGTCTGGATCGCCAATGGTGTCCGCCTCGCTTGGCTGCTCGACCCGGAATCGCTACAAGCATGGGTCTTCCGTGCCAATCATACGGAAACGCATATCCCCGATTTCAACCTAATACTCACCGGCGAAGACGTCCTTCCTGACTTTGAATTTGACCTTAGTCTCCTCATCAGTTAATCCAAACTAAATACTCCAACTCACAACTGATTGCGCGCCAGTTTCCGAAACACCTCGTCCATATTTTCCGCCTGAAAAGTTACCTTCAGCGCTCGCGGTGTATCCAGCGCTTCTATTTTTCCATCTACCATAATGCTTACCCGATCGCAATACTCGGCCTCGTCCATGTAGTGCGTAGTCACCATGAGGGTCACGCCCGACGCGGCAGCCTCGTAAATCAGTTCCCAAAACTGCCGGCGCGCCAGCGGGTCTACGCCACTCGTAGGCTCATCGAGGAAAACAATTTTGGGCTCGTGCAGCAGTGCCACCGAAAAGGCAAGTTTCTGTTTCCAGCCCAAGGGCAACGCGCCCACGAGTTTGTTGGCTTCCGATTCAAGTTCCAGTTTTTGAAGTAAATCCGTTGTTTTCGCTTTGATTTCCGACATTTTCAATCCGTAAATACCGCCGTACAAACGGATATTCTCGCGCACCGTGAGGTCTTCGTACAAGCTGAATTTTTGGCTCATGTAGCCAATGCGGCGTTTCACCTGCTCGGGCTGTTTCCACACGTCGAAACCCGCCACGGTAGCCGTGCCACTGGTGGGTGTGATCAAGCCCGTCAGCATTTTCAGGGCCGTGGTTTTACCCGCTCCGTTGGCTCCAAGGAAGCCAAATATCTCACCCGTCTGTACGGAAAAAGTGATGGCGTTGACAGCGGTGAAAGCGCCAAAAGATTTAGTCAGGTGATCGGTGGCGATAACAGATTGCACCATGGGTAGCGAGGGTTAGGTGTGCTGCGCGATAAGTTCTATAAAACAATCCTCCACCGTAGCCACAACCGGCCTCACTTCGATGTTTCGGTGGTTCATAGAAACCAAAAATTCGTGAATTGCCCCAACCTGACGATCCGGGGTTGCTGCACTGGTGTGCAACGACAAGTGCGCATATTCCCCAAACGCATGGCAAGATGCCGCACCCTCCAACCCGCGCAAATCCTGAATGAGGCGATACATTTCGTCGGAGCGCACGGCGAACAAAGGATGTCGAAAACCGGCAGTAATGCCCTTCGGCGTATCAATAGCCATAATTTGCCCCTGTTGCATCAGGCCGATGCGGTCGCACAATTCGGCTTCGTCCATGTTGGGCGTGCTGACCAGGATGGTAATGCCTGCTTCGCGCAGGCGCCGGAGCATATCCCAAAATTCTTTGCGCGACACGGGGTCCACGCCCGTACCCGGTTCGTCCAGAAACAGCACGCGGGGCCGGTGAATAAGGGCGCAACACAGAGCCAGTTTTTGTTTCATGCCGCCCGACAAAGCGCCCGCCCGCCGGTCTTTGAACGGCTCCAGTTGCACATAAATATCCCGGATAAGGTCGTAATTCTCGCGGATACGTACGCCAAACACATTGGCAAAGAAGCCAAGGTTTTCCTCTACCGACAGGTCCTGATACAGCGAAAATCGCCCGGGCATGTAGCCGATAATCTGGCGCAACTGCTTGTAGTCCCGCACTACGTCCAGGCTGGCCACCGTGGCCGAGCCGGTATCGGGCAACACCAGCGAAGTGAGCATTCGGAACAGGGTAGTCTTGCCCGCCCCGTCGGGACCGATAAGACCGAAAACCTCGCCCGCCTGCACGTCGAAGGTGATGTCCTGCACGGCGTGAACAGGGCCGTAGGATTTGGAAAGGTTGTGTACCTGTATTTCGAACATGGTAAATTGGTTTTGCTTTTTTGACAGGATGCACTCAAAACTGCACCTCCGCCGGCATGCCGATCTTCAGCACACCCTCGGTGTTTTCTACACTGATTTTAATTGCGTACACCAGATTCACCCGCTCTTCCCGGGTCTGCACAATCTTGGGTGTAAATTCCGCCTTCGGCGAAACCCACTGCACCCGACCCGAAAACTCCCGCTGTGCGCCATCCCCGGCATCAATGGCCACCTGTACATTTTGACCGACTTTCACGGCGCCCAACTGGTCGCCCGCCACGTATGCCCGGAGGGTCATTGTATTCAAATCTGCGATTTTGAACAGCGGCCTGCCAAAACTCGTCACTTCGCCCGGCTCGGCATATTTTACCAATACGGTGCCGTCCACGGGGCTGGCAATGCGGCACCTGGCAATCTGGTCATCCAATTGCGCAATCTGTTTTTGCAGGGGAAGTATCTCGGCTAAAAGCCCGCCTTTTTGCGTGGAAAGCGCCGCACCGGTAGCCGATTGCTGGCCCAGCAGTACGTCCATCTGGCGCTGCGCTGCCTCGATTTGGGCATTGAGGTCGTCCAGTTGTTTGGGCGTAGCCGCATCACTTTTCAGGAGATTTTCCAGCCGGCGTTTTTCGCGGTCAAGTGTGGCGAGTTGCTGGCGTACAGAGGCCATTTGTTTGTCAAAAACCGCGAGTTGGGCACTGATGGCCGGGCTTTTGGCTGCAACGGCCTGAATGCTCGCCTGGAGTTGTTCCCGCTTCAGGACCAATTGTACAGAGTCAATGGCGCCGACCGGATCGCCCATGCGCAGGGGCTGCCCTTCTTCAACTTCCAGCGCCAGAATACGCCCCGATGCTTCGGCGCTGATGATGCGCTCGTCGGCCTCAAAGTTGCCGTAAGCATCGGCTTTGGGAGCGGAGGTTTGGCACGCGGAGAGGAGCAGCGCGAGCAGCGGAATGGCTGTTAGAATATTGATTTGTCTCATTTTTAAGATTTTACCCTTACTTTCGGCATGTAATTCCTGCATAACCTATGTTGCAATTTAGATTTTTTCACTCCCCCATCTTCGCCACCAACCGCTCCCGCGCATGCGCCAACTGCAACGTATGCGTTTTCTGCGCCAGACGGGCCTGCGTCAACAGGTTGATTTGGGTCAGGTAGTCCGTAGCGGTCATCACACCGTTTTTCACCTGGGCGTCGGCACGGCTTACAATGTCGCTTTGCAGGGCCACGATCGCTTCGTCCTGTTTCAATTGCTCGCGGTATTTCACGTTCAAATCCCAGAAGTCTTTCACGGCTCCGGCCTCCAGTCGTTGCTCGAAGACGAGGCGCTGTGCGTCCACATTTTTTTGTTGCAAATCAAACACCTGCGCGTCGCGGCTGCGGTTGCCCCAGTCGAACGGGGTCCAGGCAGCCCGCAAACCGATAAGGGTAAACGGCTCTAAACCTGTTTCAAAAAAATTGAATGGATTGGGTCTCCCCAAACCTGCCTGAACGAACGCCTCGATGCGTGGCTGCGCCAACAGCCGGAGTCGGTCTTTTTGTAATTGGGCCGCGCTCTTTTGCGCTTCAAACAGGCGGTATTCCGGTCGTTTTTCCGGCAAGAGCGGTTCATCGGACCATTCGGACTGGACGAGGTAAAAATCCGCGTTTTCCCGCCCGAGCCATTTGGCCAGCACCTCCTGCAGCGCTTGCCGGTCGGCATGCGCCGCAGTGATCTGTTGTTCCGTTTTTAAAATCTGGATTTTCACCTGGTCTGCAGTGGTACGCAGCGCCGTACCCTGGGCCACGGCGCCTTCGGCTTGTTTCAGCCGGTTTTGCAAATCCGCCTCCGCCGCCGTCAGCACCGCTTCGCTCTCCTGAAGCAGGAGTGCTCCGAAAAACAGGTCGGTAACCACCTCGCGCAACTGGAAAATATCCACGTCGGCTTGTGCAACGGCGAGGTCGTGCTCCACCGCACGCTGGCGGCGCAGGTACTTGTCCGAGCCGCCGTCCCAGATACGCTGGGCCACATCCACCGAGAGTCGGTACTGATCCCTGGGGATAACCGGAATATCGCTACCCGGAAAACTGAACGGCAGGCCAAACACATCGCTCTGCCAGGAAGCCTGAGCGCCGACCGAGATGCGTGGCAGGTTGTTGCTTTGCACATTTCGGGTTTGAAGGGCGGCAATACTTTCGGCGTACAATTTCTTTTGTTGCAACGGGCTTTGCTGCACAGCCAGATCGCGGCATTGCCGCACCGTGAGCGTGTCGCCGGCAAAACCGGAGAAAGGCAGAATGCCAAAGGCAAAAAGCAAAAAGCGAATGGACGAAAGGAAGGTGGATTTCATAACTAATCAATGTTTACTGTGGTTGTTGGGGACGCAGTGCGGCCAGCACAAATTCGGTGACTTCCGTGGTGCGTTCTTTCAGAAAAACCCGCATCTCGACGGGATTCATCCCGATCAGCACAGCCATCATTGGCTTGCCGACAAAGGGAAACACACACATCGAAATGATATGCACAATCAGGTGCTGCGGCTTGATGGGGCGTATGCGACCGGCAGCTATTTCGGCTTCCACTTGCTGAAAAAACAAGTGCGGTTTGGGTAAATCATCGGGCATGATGGTCGCGAAAAACCGTTCCGGGTGTTTGTTGATTTCAGAAATGATAAACAGCGGGATGAACGTGTTTCGGGAAATTACGCCAATGTATGTCTCAATGAAACGCCGAATCTTTTCCTCCAGCGGTAGGTCTTTTTCCAAAATATCCCGCACGGCAGAAACGGCTTTGGTCAAAATTGCCCGCGCTACCATCTCGTATAGCTTGTCCTTGGAACGGTAGTAATAGTGCAGCAAGGCTTTGTTGATCCCGGCACGATCGGCGATTTCCTGCATTTTGGCGCCATCCATGCCTTTCTGGGAAAAAATCTCGTGCGCAGCATCGAAGATCTTTTGCTCGGTGGAGTCGTTTGCCGGCTCCGATGTTGCGCTGCGTTTAGCCATAAGGTTTAACCGTTTGGTTAATTTTAAGGCAAAGGTGTAGCAGCAATTCGGGATTGCCAAGAAAGGAGGGTAATTTTTTTTGAAATCAAAAAAGGCCTTCCAGAAACTCGCGGATGGCCGGCCCCGGGCGGCGTGCCAATTGCAGGAATGTGAACAAGAATCCGCTGTCTATGTGGATCAGCCGATCCCGGATTTCCTCAAAGACGGCTTGGGTGGTGATACGTTTCACCTTGGCGCGTTGACCGCATTGCGGGCAATGCTTTCCCTCAAATTCAGTGGAGCAGTTTTTACAGGCGATCATCAAACCGTGGTGCATTTTTTTAAAAAAATCGGAGTCTGTTTCTAACCATTCGTGTACCCCGTTCGTCCTTGGAGAAAAGGATCGCTGGTCGCAACCCGGGAGACAGCATCCCAAACCAATCACAGACACATAAACACACTTGTTATGAAAGCACAGACTGGAATATTTTTCCTGCCCGCCCTGATCCAACTTTTCTGGACATCGTGCCTCGTGGCACAAACAACCCCGCCGGCCGCCGATGCCGTGCACCTGATCTCCGGACATATACACCGGGGCATAATCGTGGAACAAATACCCGGCGCATCCATCCGACTCTGGCGCACAACCGAAGGCGATACGCTGGCCTTCGAAATGGACGAAATCGAGCGCATTGCAAAAATCGTCCCGGCTGCCGGCGAGCAAGCGGCCCAGTTCGCCAGTCCGGCGATTGAGCCTAAGACCTCCGGTGTGAACACGAGTGCGTGGGCGACGGCCCTGCAGTTCTCTACGGGAGGCGGCGACCACTCCATCGTCGGCATGGGCGCCACTGTGCAACGGCGCCTGAACAACCAGCGCTCCTGGCTGGGGCTGGGGCTGTCCTTCGTCGGCGACGAGAACAACTATGGTACACACTCCCTCGGCCTGGCCGCGCACAGCAGCCACGAGTTTTCAACGGGACTTAAAGGACGTTTTGGCGTGCTCGCATTTGCAGACCTTGGCTATTCGTTCAACCTCGGCAACGACTACTTTGATGAACAAGCCCAGGCAACCCTGCGCTACGGCAACGGCTTGCACCTTCAAACGGGGCTTCGGTTCCGCATCAACTTGCTGCGCAACGCAGGCATCTGGCTCGACTTGAGCTACCTGCGCAACACCAGCACCTTGCGCATCGCGGCCAACAACGACAAGGTGGCGGACAAAGCCTGGAACATGTTCTGTCTGCGTGGGTCCATTTTTTTCTGAGTTCAGAGGCGTAACATCCTTGTGTTCCAACGGTGTCACAGCGGCTCCCAGAGTTTTTAGAAGCTCACAGTGGATTTGTCATTCCGTAGGAATCCGTCCGCTCTAAATCAGAAAAAGCTCTGTGCTCTCCTAAAACTCTGTGAGCCTCTGTGACACTTCTTACACTACGAGGGCCGCCAAACACAACTTCCGCACCAATCCAAAACGATGAACATCACTATTCCCGAACAAATCCTGACCGGATGCCGCCAGCAGGAACGCAGCGCGCAGGAACAGCTGTACCAGTTGTGCTACGAGCCGTTCATGCGCTTGTGCCTGCGCTATGCGAACAACCGCGACGATGCTGCGGACATCCTGAACAAGGCGTTTTTCAATATCCTGACCCGCATAGACCAGTACACCGGGCAAGGTTCGTTCGTCGGCTGGATGAAACGCATTCTTGTGAATGCCGCTGTGGACTATGTGCGCGCCAACCAGCGCTTCCGATTCCACGAGCCGGTCGAACAGGCACACGAAATGCCGGGACAATCGCAACCCGACAGCGAACTGGCCCGCCACGACGTGCTGAAAATGCTCCGCGGACTGCCCTACACCACCGCTTCGGTGTTCAGTCTGTACGTCCTCGAAGGTTATGCCCACCGGGAAATAGCCGATATGCTGGGCATCACAGAGGCCAACTCCAAATGGCACCTGCACCATGCCCGCAAACTGCTTCAAAAACAACTCACAGAAGCCGTAGCATTATGAAAAAAGAAGAACAAACATTGGTTGATGCATATTTCCAACGGCATGAAGCCGATATCCCCGTCGCTTTTGACCCGAAACACTGGGAACAACTTGCGGCAGCACTGGACCATGCCGCCCGACCGGATTTGCCGCCGCCGCCGGCCACATCAAAAGGCCGGAAGCACTACGGAGGAAACAAAGGCTGGTGGGTCTCCGGTGTATGGGTGCTGGCCCTGCTCAGTTCTGCCTGGGTACTGTGGCAACGCACGCAAGTCGCCGCCCCGGTAGCACCCGCAATACATTCAACATCGGAAAAACCACAGCCAGTAGCACCGGCACATCCAATGTCTGCCTTCCCCGTGCCGTCGCCCGCTTCCGATGCAGCCGCCGAAAAAGCGGAAACTACGCAGACAGAACACGGCACAGCGGAATCAGCCCGGGAAAACCCTGCTGAAGATTCGGGACACCGCACAACCGCATCAGAAAGCGAAATACTGCCGGGCCCGGATTCACTCCAGATGCACCTCCCGGCCCCGTCGGTTGCCCCGGCGGACACGACGAGTGCCGGGAAAAAGAAAAAGAAGCACCTGTTTTGGTAAAAAAATTGGCCCTCCCGATCACAACCGGGAGGGCCAATTCAACACTCAAAACTCTAAACTCCAAACTGCCTCAAGGCGTCAGCGCCGTCATCTTCTTCGTCAGCGTACCGTAAGGCGTTTTCAGTTCGTAGTACAACACGCCGGTCGCGCGGATGTCGCGGAGGAAGAGAACTTCCTCATGCTTTCCGGCCGGGTAGGTTTTATGCATCCGGAACAGTTCGCGGCCCGAAGCATCGAAGATACGCAGTTGTGCATCGCAGCCCTGGTCGAGCGTGAAACCGATGGTCGTGCGCTCGGTGAACGGGTTCGGACGGTTTTGCAGCAGCGTCATCCCTGGCGCCTCGGTGCCGGTCGGGTCGAATACCGAAGTTGTTTGCTCTTCGTAGAACTCCAACTCAATACCGGCCACCTGATGGTCCATGTTGTACGCCTCGGGGCTGATCGCCTTTGGCTTCATCCGGAGCACTTCGCTGAGTTTGGCGCCACTCTGCTTCACGGCAAAGCGCAGGGCAAACACCGGCATTTCGGCAGCAATGGTCTGGCCGTACGGGTCAATCCACGCGCTGCGAATCTCGCCGGCAGCGGCCTGGTACAAGCCGAAGTGCCCGGCTGACGTGAGGCCCAGCGGCGAAGAAATCGCTTCCACCGACAGCAGTTCGAGCGCGTCGGCATCAAAGTCGAAGGCAAACTGATAACCGGCAAGGTTGTCGAACGCGGCCATACGTACCGGCACAAAGATGTTCTGACCGGCCTCCAGCACCCGATCCTGTATGCGCAAGCGCAGCGGGTCAAGATTTTCGGGACGGTTTTCCGGATTGCCGGTCGCATTCACGTCACCCGTTTTGATGCCATAGAAGTCCTCTCCTACTGCATCTCCGGCAACGCCGGTCAGTACGCGGGTGCTCGGTATCGGCGACAGGAACGGATTGCTGCCCGGATCGTAGCCCAGCGAGTACGGCGTGTCGTCCTTGGTTGGCACGAAGCGCCACGGCTTGTTCAGGAAGTATGCCAATGCGCCCGGGCTTCCGAGGATAGCCTGGCGAATGAGCGATGCGTCGAGTGTCGTAATCGCGTTGCTCAGGTTCACGTCGGCGGCGATCATTTTATATCCGTCAGGGAACGTGTGCAGACCCACGATGTACTGCTGTACGAGCAAGGCGTCGAGTACCGACACACCATTGAGCGGATTGGCCGGCGGGCTGGTTTTGTCCGGTGTGACCACAAAGTTTGTTCCCATACCGGCAATCAGCGTGTAGTTGCCGTCCGCCAGCGTCGGGCCGTCGGAATCATTGTCGTCGCCACTGAGTGCTACATTGGCCAAAGCCACACCAGTCATGTCGGAATCGTCACCTTCCCAGATGAGCATACCACTAATCTGGGTGCATTCTGTAACGACGACCGCAAACGAACAGGTTTGAGTGTTGCCGTTGCCGTCGGTGACGGTCCAGGTCACGGTAGTTGTACCTTCGTTGAAGGTCACGCCGTTCAGAGAACCGGAACCGGAACCTTCGGTGTCGCCATCGAGGTCATAAGTCGCCGTGGTAGTGCCGCAGTTGTCCGAAACATTGCGTGGATCCAGAATGGAGCCATCCACCAGGTAGGTACAGCCCGTCGCATTGGGCGCTACCTCGATACCGTTCGGACAATCAAATACCGGCAGAATGGTATCGCGCACAGCGATGTACTGGATTTGTGCCGAGGCGGTATTCCCACAGCCATCGGTCAGGGTCCACGTGCGCTCGATGATGTATTCCGAAGCACCCTGGCCAGGTATAGTATTGTCGGTAAAGGTTGCCTGCAAGCCGGTTGCACAATTGTCTTCCTCGTCTTCCACAACACCGGTGCCGCTCAGGTTCGCTTCACAGTTTCCGTCGAGATAAACCGTAATGTCGGCCGGCTTGGTGAAAGTCGGCGCGGTATTGTCTATCACTTCGAGGACATACCGGAGTGTGTCGGCGCTGAGATTTCCGCAGGCGTCTTCAATCACAAACCGAACCTCGAAATTCTTGATGCAAGCATCTCCGCTTTCGTTGACGACTACCACACGCGCTATCAGATTGTCAGTAGCGGTGCAGTTGTCGGTCAAACAACCCAGAATGCCCGGCACCGCGATGCCGCCAACCGTGATTTCATAGTCATCCGAAATCTCCTGGCCAACTTGCAGATTTACTGTGGCCACTGCCGGGCACTCGGCCCCGGCAGACGTACCAACTATATAGGCAGCTGCATTGGAACCGTTGCCATATTGGTCGAGCAGGGCGCAATCGCCGTTAATCGTCGGGCCTTCCGTATCAAGCACATAAATTGAAGCCGCGCACGCCGCCGAGTTGCTGCAGTTGTCTGTAGCCATAAAGGATACCAGCAGGCCGTTGGTCAGGTCGCAAGAAACCGCCGGGATGGAATCGCCATCGTAATTATTGGCAGGAATAACCATTCCGGCACAATTGTCCGTAGCAGTTGCGCCAGCGAGCCAGTCAACAATTTGTGCTGCAAGATCCCCGTCGCCACATTCGAGTACCAAATCATCCGGGCATATAATTGTCGGCGCCTCAGTATCTGATATCGTGATGGTTTGCGTAAACACTGCCGTCGTATTACCGGCAGCATCTACAACCGACCACGTGTTGGTATAGGTACCTACTGGCGGGCAGGCCGTACTTGGGCTAAAGTTGCCGGATGTTTTGACCGGTACTACGGAACCGCAGTTGTCGGCTGCCATCGGCGCGAGCGCCTGGGCATCATCCAAAGCAGATGTGTTTCCACATTCCACTGTACGGTCGAGCGTACCCGGCTGGGTAATCCAAACCGGCGGCTCGTTATCAGTCACGTTTACTACGAACGAACACGTTTTGCTGTTGCCATTGCCATCTATAGCCTTATAGGATACGATGGTTTGGCCTGCGGCAAATGTGTAGTTCACCGTAGCGCCCGGAGTAACAGAACCACTAGTCGGAAGCGTAGCAGGAGCCGGCATTCCAGCCGAGAATCCTACCTCCAACATTACCGGACAGTTGATCGGGTTGATGTTCGTAGTCGGGTGCGTCAATGCAACCGCCGTCGTGCAGGAACCCATTTCGGTGGACAGCGATAGATTGCTCGGACAAGCGATCTGAAGTTCCGGCTCCACAACAATCTGAAGTTCTATCGCCGGTCCAGAGCAAGTCAGACCTGCCGTTGTGCGTTGCGGAATCACGCTCAGCGTTGCGGTTGTAGCTGTAGCGCCGGTGTTGACCAGCGTCGTCGGGCTTACAAACAAGGCGTTTGGCGAACCTCCGCCGTTGTCCGTGCCGTTGGCCGGTGTCGCCGTCAGGTTCGTTCCGCTCCAGTTCCACGTAATGGAATTGCTGGCATCCGCACCACCCGTACCGAGGTTATGGCCAATGGTAAAACCACCAACCGAACTGCCGGAGCAAACGCCGCTCGGCGGTATGGGCGAAATAGAGGTTACCTGTGGCAGCGGGCGCAACGTCGTTGCGACGATCTGCGGCGTACCGGAACAACCGTTGGATTTGGGCGTAACGGTGAATGTGATGATCACGGAGTTGACATTCAAGTTGTCAAATGCACCGATCAGATTGAGATCGGTCGTGGTAATCATGCTATCACCCGTTGCACCGCCGAAGTCACCACCGAGGGTCACCAGATTCGGATCAGGTGTCGAACCGACGAATGCCGGCGTGATTGCCCAGGAAACCATGTACTCGGTGCCGGGGGCGTTGTTCACACCCGGCGTGAGCGTCAGATCGTAGGTATCACCAGAGCACATCAAGGCCGGGTTCTGGCTGAGCGTCACTGTGGGCAACGTCGTGCCGCCACCGGAAAGGGTAACGGTAACATTGGAGGAGCAAATAGCCGATTGGCCGCAAGCGTCGGTAACGGTAAGTATTACGGTGTTTGTGCCAACATTGGCGCAAGTAAAGCTGGCCGGAGAAACTGCAAGCGACACATCGCCACAGTTGTCGCTGGAACCGTTGTCCACTTGAGCGCCGGTGATCATCACCTCGCCATTCTGATTGAGTTCGACCGTAATATTTTGGCAAACAGCCGTGGGCGGTGTATCGTCCGTCACCGTAATAGTCTGTGTATGCACGGTGCTATTGCTGCAATTGTCCGAAGCCATCCAGGTGCGGGTGAGCACATAGCGGTTCGGGCAATTGCCGTCAGCACGGGTTTCGGAGAAAGTAATCTCGACTTGTGCATCACAATTGTCCTCGGCTGTGGGTTGGTACGGTGTCGGAACCTGATCACATTCCACCGTAACATCCGACGGCACATCAATCCAGTTGGGCGCCTGCGTGTCTTGAACCAGGATCGTCTGGACGTACGTGGTGCTGTTGTTGCAGTTGTCCACCGCTGTCCAGGTGCGGGTCAGGGTGTACGTATCCGCGCACTCGCTATCCTCCCGGGAATCGCCATCGTAGGTGACGGTTACACTCGCGTCGCAATTGTCCTCCGCAGCAGGTTGATACGGCGCAGGAATTGCATCGCATTCCACCGTAATATCACCAGGCACGTCCACCCAGGTCGGAGCCTGAGTATCCTGTACCGTGATGGTTTGCACAAAAATGGTAGAGTTGCCGCAGTTGTCGCTCAAAGACCAGGAACGCAGCAGGATATAGCTGTCCGGGCATTGTCCTGTGATCGGCGTTTCACCAATATACGTTGCAGTCGGGTTCGGGTCGCAGTTGTCCGAAACGATTGGTGTTCCAACCGTCGGAATCGCGTCGCACTGCACCGTGACATCAGCAGGCACATCCACCAGTAACGGCGCTTGTGTATCCGTAACGGTGACCGTTTGCGAGCAAGCGGCCGCGTTGTTGCAGTCGTCAGAAGTAATCCAGTTGCGCAGAATCACCTGCGTACAGCCGTTGGGCGGCAGCGGGTTGTCAATGTAATTGCTGGCCAGCATCTGGTCGCAATTGTCGGAGAGTGTTGGTGTGCCCACGTTCGGGTTCACCATCGGATCAGTACTTTCGTTGCACTGAACCGTCACGTCGGCCGGGCAAACAATGACCGGGCGCGTGGTATCCTGCACCGTGATCGTTTGTACACAAATCGTCGAATTGCCGCAGGCATCTGCTGCTATCCAGGTACGGGCAATGGTACGCAAGGTCGGGCATGCACCCGGCGTGCTGACATCGCTATGCGAAACCGTGGGGTTACCGTCGCACAAGTCGGTGGCCGTAGCTATGCCGGTTATGTTCACCGTCGGGTCAACCTGACAATTGACAACGGTGTCCTTCGGACAAACAAGCGCGGGCGGCGTGTTGTCCACCACTACAATTGTCTGTGTGCAAGCCGCCGGGTTGAGGCAGTTGTCCACCGTCAGCCAGGTACGCAGAATCGTCCGTTCCTGCGGGCAGTTGCCCGCGGTAGAGAAGTCTGTGAACGATATACCCGGAACAGGATCACAGTTATCTACCGAAGTAGCCGTGCCGAGCGCCGTGTTTACCATCGGGTTCAGGCTCTGTTCGCAGCTCACTGTCGCATCGGCCGGGCAGGTGATGACCGGCGCAACGAGGTCTTGCACAGTAATGATCTGTATGCAAGCGCTCGCCTGATTGCCGCAGTCGTCCACGGCAGTCCAGGTACGTGTAATGGTGTAGCTCTGGTCGGAGCAGAGGCCGATGTTGGTTTGAGTGCTTTGGTCGCTGAAATTGACGGTCGGTGTACCACAATTGTCCGAAGACGTGGCCGTACCGGCAGCAGCAGGTGTGGTGTCGTCACAGCTTACCGTCGTATTCTGGGGACAAACGAGCGTCGGCGCCGAATTATCCACAACCGAAATCGTCTGTGTTTGTACCAACGTATTGCCGCAGCCGTCCGTCAGTGTCCAGGTACGCAAGATGGCACCCGTGCCGTTGCAGCCCGAAAGGTCGGCTACATCAGAGTAGGTTGCGTCCAAACTACCTACGCAGTTATCCTCTTCGTCGTTCACATCGCCGGCCAGCTGCAGATCGTTCACGTCTTGCTCACAGCTGAGGGTGACATCTGCCGGTACCGTAAAGAGCGGCGCCGTGTTGTCGGAGATTTCATACACGCAGGTAAACAGGGTCGGCGTCAGATTTCCGCACGGATCGGAGAACTGGAAGGAAATCGTGATCGTGCGGCGACAGGGTAGTAAATCGTTGTTAATTTCGATGGAAGCCACCTCAATGATGATCTCGTTTTCAGCCGCACAGTTGTCGCTGATAAAGCCGGCCAACGATTGGATAGGCAGGCCAGCAACCGTCCAGCCTTCATCGAAGGCAATGATTTGGCCGACCGTCAGGCTGATTACAGCATCGGCCGGACAGGCAGCACCATTTTCGGTTGTCAGTGGGGCTACGAGCATTCCGCCCGGATCAAACGTCGGCGGCACCGTATCAATCACCGTAATGGTTTGCACACACGATCCAATGTTACCGCAGGCATCTGCCCAGGTCCATGTACGCGTGACAACGCCTTGTTGCGGGCAATTCCCAAAAACAACAGCATCCGTAAATGTCGGCGTTGTCGGGTTCGGGTCGCAGTTGTCGGTAGCAGTAGCAACGCCGGTACTGATCGGGTCAAAGTTCGAATCACAGGTGATAACTGTATCGGCCGGACAAACCAGAACCGGACGTGTGGTATCCTGCACCATGATTATTTGCACGCAGGTCCCCATGTTTCCGCAATCATCCTCGGAAGTCCAGGTGCGGGTAATGATGCTGTCTTGCGGGCATTGTCCAACTACTACCACATCACTGTAAGTCGGCACGGTCGCTGTTCCGCAGTTATCGGTTGCCGTAGCAAAGCCTATTGCTGCAGGTGCAGTGCTCGTATTGCAATTTATTATGGTATCAGCCGGGCAAACAACAACCGGCGGCGTGTCATCCACTACGGTGATGAGCTGCACACAGGCCGCTGCGTTTCCGCAAGCATCCAGAGCTGCCCAGGTGCGCTCAATAGTTTTCTCCTGTGGGCAATTGCCGCTGGGAGTTACTACATCATCCACCACAACTACGGCCGTCATCGGGTCGCAATTGTCTATAGCAATAGCCGTACCGGTAGGTGCATTCGCACCTGGTGTCAGGCTTTGGTCGCATTCCACTGTAAGCGGATTCGGGCAGGCAATCACCGGCGGCGTGGTATCCACTACATTAATTGTCTGGACGCACGTGTTAACATTGCCGCAGGCATCCGTGGCTGTCCAGGTGCGGGTAATGACGCGATTTTGCGGGCAATCTACCGACACTACAATGACATCCGAATCAAGCACCACAGGTGCCGTATCGCAGTTGTCCGTTGCCGCAGCCGAACCGGTGCCGGCAGGCGTCAGGTCTTGGTCACATTCTACAGTCATATCTACCGGACAAACGAGCGCGGGGCGCGTAGTGTCCTGCACCGTGATGTGCTGGATGCAGGCAATGGCATTCAGGCAGTTGTCAACAGCCACCCAACGGCGGTTGATGACTTTTTCCTGCGGACAATCGCCCGGCACCTGCGTGTCCACCATTGTCACCGACAGCGACAGGTCACAGTTGTCGGAAGCAATGGCCGTGCCGGTGTTTGCCGGGATGGTAGCTACTTCGCAATTGATCGTAATGTCGAGCGGGCAAATGATAACCGGCTTGGTCGTATCGCGAACCGTGATGATTTGCGTACACGGAATAGCCTGGTTGCCGCAAGCATCGAAGGCCGTCCAGGTACGCGCAATGGTGCGGGCATCCGGACAGTTGCCGGGCGTGTTGACATCGGTGAAGTTGACCGTCGGCAGCGCATCGCAGTTATCCGAAGCCGTGGCCACACCGGTGTTTGCCGGAATCGGGTCCACCTCACAGTTGATCACCGTATCTGCCGGGCAAGCGAGTACCGGGGCTTCCAAATCCTGAACGGCGATTACTTGCACGCAGGTTGTCGAGTTATTGCACTGGTCGGTAGCCGTCCAGGTGCGCTCGATAGCGTAGTTTCCGAGGCAACCGCCCAAAAGCACGTTGTCGGAAGAGGTGACTACCGGAGCTGCGTCGCAGTTGTCCGTAGCCGTAGCCTCACCCGTCTCGACAGGTATTTGCGGGTCTTCACAATTGATCGTCACGTTTGCCGGACAGGTAATCACCGGCGGTGTGTTTTCGATGATCGTGAAAATCTGCTGACGCTGACGGAAGTTTCCGCAGTCATCGTACACTCGCCAGATTACCCGGATGTTGCGTTTGCAAGCATCGGCCGGGCCATCCCAGTCTTCAGAAATATTCCAGACGTATAATTTAAGATCCGCCGTATCGGTGCAGTTGTCGCTGTAAATCGCCGGACCGTCAATGGTCATTCCGTGTACAGTGAACGTAAACGCTGCATTACCCATAGCGACCGGATTAACCTGATCAATCACCAGACTAATTTCCGCAGTAGCGGGGCAGGTAGCACCGTTTTCCGTCGTCAGCGTCATATCCGCCGGTTTCGGGAACACTGGGATGAGCGTGTCGGACACGGTAATGATCTGGTTTTGCGTCAGCACATTTCCACAGCCGTCGTTCAGGCTCCAGATACGGGTAATGATTTTGCTGCCGGCACATTGGCCGTCAACGGTAACATCCGTAAAGGTGGCATCCAGACCGGTAGCGCAGTTATCATTCTCATTCGCCGCGTCGCCAGTCACGCCAACACTTGCGTCATAAACGCAATTGGCATCCGTGTAAATAGTGATATCAACAGGCACGACGAAGGTCGGCAGCGTAGTATCCTGCACCGTAATCGTCTGCTCGCAAATACCGATGTTGCCACAGTCGTCCTCTGAAGTCCAGGTGCGAATGATTACCGATTCCTGCGGGCAGTTGCCGGGCACAACATCATCGCTGTGGGTTGGCACTGTTGCCGTTCCACAGTTATCCGTTGCCGTAGCAAAATCCAGATCAAGCGGAGCAATGCTGGTATTGCAGTTGATCACCGTGTCTGCCGGACAAACGACAACTGGTCCCTGAGTATCTTTCTTGGTTATCGTCTGCTGACAAGCCGATTGGTTGTTGCAGTCGTCCAGAGCAGCCCAGGTACGTGTGATCACCGTGTCGCGCAAACAAGCGCCCACTTGTGTTTTGGTGTCAATGTAGGTTACAATCAGCGTCGGGTCGCAGTTATCAATAGCAATGGCGACGCCGAGGGCGGTATTCACATTCGGATCGGTGCTTTCGTTGCATTCAATCGTCCGGTTCTGCGGACATGCGATGACCGGCGGCGTCACGTCCTGAACCGCAATGATTTGCAGGCAGGTGGTGGAATTACCGCAGGCATCCGCAGCTGTCCAGGTGCGCTGAATGGTTTTGGCTTGTGTACAACCACCAGGCAAAACATTATCGGTAAAGGTTACCACAGGGCTGTTGGTACAGTTGTCGGTCGCAGTAGCAAAGCCGGACGGGCCGTCGGGCGTTTGGTCGTCGTTGCAATTTACCGTGATATCGGCCGGGCAAGTCAGCACCGGCTTGGTGGTATCCTGCACCGTGATGATCTGTTCGCAGGCATTGATGTTGGCACAGTTGTCCACGGTTACCCAGCGGCGCCGGATGACCTTTTCCTGCGGGCAATCACCCGGGATGACAACATCCAGAGGCGTCAGGCCCGGGTCAGGGTCACAATTGTCGGACGCTATCGCAGTACCCGTGTTGATTGGGAGCGGATCTATTTCACAGTTAATCGTGATGTCGAGCGGGCAAATAATGCTCGGACGCGTCGTGTCCTGCACGGCGATGATTTGCTGGCAGAATGTGCTATTGCCGCACACATCCAACGCAGTCCAGGTACGGGTGATCGTGTAAGTCTGGTCCGTGCACGCACCGATATTGGTTTGCGTACTCTGGTCTACAAACGTTACCGTCGGCGTAGCGTCGCAATTGTCGGAGGCGGTTGCCGTGCCGGCAAAAGCAGGCGTAGTACCTTCGCAATTCACCGTCGTGTTTGCCGGGCAAACAATCGTTGGAGCCGCAATGTCCTGCACACCGATCACCTGCAAACAGGTATTCGAGTTGCCGCAGTTGTCTGTAGCTATCCAGGTGCGTTCAATGGCGTAATTGCCGAGGCAATTGCCGGGGACAGGGTTATCCGTGAAGGTAACCACCGGAGCCAAATCACACAAGTCCGTCGCAGAAGCAGTACCCGTGTTGGCCGGCACTTGCGGGTCTTCACAGTTGATGATTGTATTCGTTGGGCAAGCAATGCTCGGCGGCGTAACATCCTGCACCGTGATCGTTTGAACGCAGGTTGTACTGTTCTGGCAATCGTCCGTAGCTGTCCAGATGCGGGCAATAGCATAGTTACCCGGGCAGTTGCCCGTTATGATATTATCCGTGGAAGAAATCACGGGAGCGGTCGAACAGTTGTCCGTAGCAGTAGCGCTACCGGTGTTCGTCGGCAGTTGAGAATCCTGACAGTTGATGGTGATCGGATTCGGGCAGGCAACGATCGGGGCGGTATTGTCCGTCACGGTGATCGTTTGCGTTACGCTCGTGGCATTGCCGCATTCGTCGGAGATCGTGTACGTCCGGACAATGGTTCCGTTGCACGGTGTGCCGACTAACTGGCCTGTAACCGAACTGACTGTCAGATTCGCCGTTGGCGAGCAGTTGTCGCTTGCCGATGTGCCCGGCAGTGCCAGGAATTCGGCAATCGTCGTTGCTGCAAGCGAAAGGTCCGTGCTGCATTCGATGTCAATTGTAGTCGGGGCGGTCACAACCGGCGCCGTCTGGTCGCGCCAGTGGATAATTTGCACACAGGAACCGGTGTTGCCGCAGGCATCTTCCGATGTCCAGGTACGGGTAATGATGCTATCGCGGGGACATTGACCCGCAACAATCACATCCGTGTAAACCGGTGTGGTCGGAGCCATATCGCAGTTATCCGTTACCGAAGGTGTTCCCGTGAGGGTTGGCAGCGGGTTTTGGTCGCATTCCACCGTGCTTTCTGCCGGGCAGGTCAGCACCGGCGCCGTGCGGTCGCGTACAATGATGGTCTGGATACAAGCCGTGCCGTTGGCGCAATCGTCAATCGCTACCCAGGTACGGGTGATGATACTTTCCTGCGGGCAAGTTCCGGCGACAATAACCTCGTCGTCCAGCAATACCGTCGGAGAAATATCACAGTTGTCCGCCGCCACGGCAATACCGGTGGGGTTGTTCGCGCCGGGAGTCAAATTCTGATCGCACTCTACCGTCACATTTGGTGCGCAAACCAACACCGGCGGGAGAACGTCCTGCACGTTGATTGTTTGCACACAACTCGTAACATTTCCGCAATCATCAGCCACAGTCCAGGTGCGCGTGATCAGATAGGTCTGGGCACACAGTCCACCCGGCGTGATAATATTGCTGTGGAAAATAGTAGGTGTCTGGTCGCAGTTATCGCTCACGATCGGGGAGCCCGTGCCTGTAGCAGTCGTATCGGCGTTACAGGCGATGGTCACATTCGGCGGACATGTCAACGTCGGAGCCGTCAGGTCGCGCACAGTGATCGTTTGTACGCAGATTCCGATGTTGCCGCAGTCGTCCACTGCAATCCAGCGGCGGGAAATGATGCTGTCTTGCGGGCAAGCGCCAACCGTCGCGATGTCGGTATGAATGATCACGAGGTTTGCATCGCAGTTGTCCATGGCCGTAGCCGTACCCGTTTGTGCGGGTGTGTGCGGATTTTCGCAGGTAACAAGCACATCGCCCGGGCAAACGATGACCGGGTCGGTCGTGTCCTGTACAGCGATTGTTTGCACACACGTGAGCGCCTGGTTGCCGCAAGCATCCACCGCAAACCACGTGCGCGTGATCGTTTGCGCGGCCGCGCAAGAGCCTGAAACAGGTGCATCCGTGAACGTCACCACCGGCATCATGTCGCAGTTGTCGGTAGCCGTGGCCGTACCCGTGTTTGCCGGGACTGAAACAATTTCGCAGTTGATAATCGTGTCGGCCGGGCAAGTGAGCACCGGCAGCGTAATATCTTGTACGGTGATGACTTGCAAACAAGTGGTCGAGTTATTGCACACGTCCGTAGCCGTCCAGATGCGCTCGATTTTATAGTTGTCTGGGCAGTTGCCTGGAACTACAACATCAGCAAAGGTGACTGCCGGTGCAACATCGCAATTGTCTGTTGCCGTGGCTTCACCCGTTACGGATGGCACCTGCAGGTCTTCGCAGTTAAGCGTCACATCAGCAGGGCATGCGATGACTGACGGGGTATTTTCTACAATCGTAAATGTCTGCTGACGCTGGCGGAAGTTTCCACAGTCGTCATACACCCTCCAGGTCACCCGGATATCGCGGGAACAAGCATCGGCGTTGCCGCCAAAGTCTTCCTGAATATTCCAGACAAACAATTTCAAATTGCTGCCGGCAGAACAGTTGTCGTTGTAGTCCGTCGGTCCGTCAATGGTAATACCGTGTACCGTGAAGGTGAACGCCGCATTTCCTGTCGCTATCGGATTGACCTGGTCAGCCACCAAACCAATAGCAGCTGTTTCGGGGCACGAAGCGCCATCTGCAGTCGTAAGCGTCACGTCAGCCGGTTTCGGGAACGCCGGAATAAGCGTATCCAGCACCGTTATAATCTGGTTCTGGTTCAGCACATTTCCGCAGCCATCGCTCAAACTCCAGGTACGGGTAATGATTTTATTGCCGAAACAAGCGCCATCGGCAATGACATCCGTAGGGATGGCATCCAGTCCGGAAGCACAGTTGTCTGACTCGTTCGTTACGTCGCCTGTTACACCAACGCTCGCGTCGTAGGTACAGTTTGCAGTGGCGTAAATGGTAATATCAACGGGCACGGTAAACATGGGCGCCTCTGTATCTTCCACCGTAATCACCTGCGTGAAGACCGCACTCGGGTTGCCGCACGCATCCGTCACCATCCAGGTATTCGTGTAGGTGCCGGCTTGCGGACATTGTCCCGGAGCAAACAAACCTGATGTTTTTACCAGGTTGGTTACATCATTATCGCAGTTGTCGGTAGCTACCGGGAACAAATTTTGCGCAGCCAATAAACCAGCCGCGTCGTCGCATTCGACCGTGCGATCGAGTTCGCCGGCAACTGTTGTCCAGGTTGGCGGCATGTTATCAATAATCGTGATAACCTGGGTAAACACCGTACTGGTGTTCATGCAATCGTCCGTCACTACCCAGGTGTTCGTGTACGTGCCGGCTTGCGGGCATTGCGTGCCGGGCACAAATGAACCGGGCACTTTTACGATATTGGTTACATCGTTATCGCAAAGGTCCGTCGCCACGGGGAACAGGGCTTGAGCAGCGGCCAAACCAGTCGCATCGTCGCATTGTAGCGTCTGATCGAGGGCACTAGCAGCCGTTGTCCAGGTTGGCGGTGCAGTATCTTTTACCGTTATGGATTGCGTACAGACGCTCGTGTTTCCACAATCATCCGTACCTGTCCAGGTACGCAGGATGATGACATTTTGCGGGCAAGGACCGCCGCTCAGCGGCAGGTCGCTGTACGCTATGTTCACGTTGTTGTCGCAGTTGTCGGTAGCCACCGCGATTCCGGTTGGCGAACCAGGGCCGGGAATCAGGGTCACGTTGCACTCCACGGTCACGCCCATCGGGCAAGTGATAACCGGGCGGGTGGTGTCTTGTACTTCAATAGTTTGCGTACAGGTGGCCAAATTGCCACAATTATCTACTGCCGCCCACAAACGAGTGATCGTGAATTCCTGCGGGCAGCTACCCGGCGTGATTGTATTGCTGTAGCCGATGCCGATTGATGGCGTCGGGGAGCAGTTGTCCAAAGCAGTAGCGATGCCGGTCGTCATAATGGTCGTGTCCGTACCACAGTTTACCGTGCGGTTGATCGGGCAGGAAATAGACGGCGCCTGGCTGTCATCCACCGTAACGACTTGTGTACAAACCGCGGTGTTGCCGGAGGCGTCACGCGCTACCCAGGTGCGGGCCATTACATATTCCTGCGGGCAGTTGCCGGGTGCAATGGCATTGGTATGTGACAGAACGGGCATCAGATCGCAGTTATCGGTTGCTGTTGCAATACCTGTCGGAGCCATCAAGCCGGGAATGGTGTCGGCGTTGCACTCGATGGTAAGGAACGACGGGCAGGAAATGGTCGGCGCGTCGTTGTCCGCCACAGTTACCACGAAGGAGCACGAGGAGACGTTCATTGCACCGTCCACGACCGTGTAGGTTACCACGGTTTGACCGAGTCCAAAGGTAAATGCATCGTTTCCACCGGATGTTACCGCGCCTCCCGTCGGGAGCACCGGCGGCGCCGGCATACCGTTTCCGAAGGAAATGCTCAGCGTTGCCGGGCAATTCGTCGTATTCAGGTTCAGTGTCGGGTGCGTCAGCGTCAGCATGGTATCGCATACGGCGGTCGTCGTGGCCAAAATGTTATTCGGGCAAATGACCTCTGGTTTGGGTTCCACAACGATTTGAAATTCCCGTACAGGGCCGGAGCAGGTCAAACCTGCTGACGTCCGCTGCGGGATCACGCTCAACATGGCCGTCGTAGCCAATGCACCGGTGTTTTCCAACATGGTCGCACTCACGAACAATGCATTGGGCGAACCGCCGCCGTTATCCGTGCCGTTTGCCGGCGTGGCGGTCAGATTGGTTCCACTCCAAGCCCAAACGATAGCGTTGGATGGATCGGCTCCGAATGTTCCGAGGTTATGGTCAATTGAAAAACCGCCTACCGTGCTGCCGGAGCATACGCCTGCGGGAGGGGTCGGGGAAATGCCCGTCACCTGCGGCAACGGACGTACCACCACCGCGATTACTTGCGGCGTGCCCGAGCAGGGGCCGAATTTCGGTGTTACTGTGAAGGTCACATTCACCGAGTTGATATTGATGTTGTCAATTGCACCCAGGAGGGACAAGTCGGTGGTATTCGACAGCATTCCGTTGCCGGAAACGCCACCAAAATCGCCGCCCAGCGTCACCAAATTCGGGTCGGGCATACCGAACACCGGCGTAATTACCCACGATACATCGTAGGTTGTTCCTATTGGGTTCATGCCGCCCGGCGTCAGCGTCAGCGTGTAATCATCGCCCGAACAAATCGGCGATGCACTTTGCGTCAGCGTCACCGTCGGGATACTTGGCGCGCCGCCCGGCAGGGTTACCGTAACCGTAGCCGTGCAGTTTGATGAGTTATTGCAATTGTCCGTCACAGTCAGTGTCACGGTGTTGGCGCCCACATTCGCACAGGTAAATGCGCTTGGCGAAACACCCAGCGTCACCACGCCGCCACAGTTGTCGGAGGAGTTGTTGTCCACCTGAGCGGCCGCGATGGCGACATTGCCGGTGTTATCCAGTTCCACGGTTATATTTTGACAAACGGCCGTGGGTGGCACGTTGTCATTGATAGAAATGCTCTGCGTAATGTCGGCAGTATTGCCGCAGCCGTCCGACAGGCGGTAGGTACGGGTCACGGTGCCAATACATCCAGGATTGGCGCTGTCGCCAGTGTGCGTCACCGTCACGGTGCCACCGCAGTTGTCGGTTTCGCCAGTCACGTCATTAATGTTCGAAGGCGGAATATTGGCGTAGCAGGCAATCGGGCCGAGCGACGGAAGTGGATCAGCCGTAGGCGCCACGTTGTCGTTGATGGTAATAATTTGGGTAATATCGGCGGTATTACCGCACTGATCACTCAGGCGGTAGGTGCGGATGACGGTGCCTGTACATCCCGGGTCGGCACTGTCGCCAAAGTGTACAATGGAAATCGCACCGCCGCAGTTATCGGCCTCGCCAGTCACGACGTTCACATCAGCAGCCGGAATATTGGCATAGCAGGCAACCGGCCCGATTGCCGAAAGCGGATCTGCTGTAGGCGCTTGTGTATCCACGATGGTGATCACCTGCGTGTACACCGAACTGGTATTGCCGCAGTCGTCGGTTACCGTCCAGGTGTTCGTGTATGTGCCAGCTTGTGGGCAAAGCATGCCGGGCACGAAGGAGCCGGGTAATTTTGAAATGTTCGTTACGTCGTTGTCGCAAAGGTCCGTCGCTGCGGGGAACAAGGCCTGCGCAGCAACAAAAGCCATTACATCGTTGCATTCCACCGTGCTGTTGAGTGCGTCGGCAGCTGTCGTCCAGGTCGGCGCTTGCGTATCCAGCACCGTGATCGCCTGGGGGCAGGAACTGGTATTGCCACAATCATCCGATGCTGTCCAGGTACGCAATACGTTGGCTGCTTGCGGGCAGCCGCCGGATGCATTCAAGTCGCTATACGTGATTGTAGGATTGGTATCGCAGTTATCCATGGCCGTGGCGACGAGTAGCGCAGGGTTTACGCCCGGTATGCGGCTGTCGGTGCACTCAATAGTCACCGCATTTGGACAGGCAATAGCCGGCGGCGTACTGTCATCCACCGTAATTATTTGCGTACAGCTGTTGACGTTGCCACAATCATCAAAAACCACCCAGGTGCGGGCGATGACGTATTCCTGCGGGCATGTGCCGGGCACAGGTGCGGCATCACTGTAGCCGGGGGTAACCATCAGATCGCACAGGTCCGAGGCGCCGGCTGTACCCGTGGCAGCGGGTAACGTGCTCGACGTACATTCTACTGTAATATTCGACGGACAAGCCAGTGCGGGCGGTGTGTTGTCGTCCACTGTGATGGCCTGAACGCAGGAAGCGGTGTTGCCGGCGGCATCTTGTGCCAGCCACGTACGGAATACAGTAAATTCTTGCGGGCAATTGCCGGGCGCGATACTGTTGGTACGGGTAATCGTCGGCATGGCCGTGCAATTGTCCGTAGCAGTAGCAAAACCGGTGTTCGCAGCAGAAGTATCTGCCGGGCATTCCAGGGTAACCGCCATCGGGCAAGTGATGACCGGCAATTCCGTGTCGTTCACCGTCACGACGAACGCGCAGGAGTGCGTGTTGCTGGAGGCGTCCGTAGCGGTTACCGTAACCGTGGTCGGGCCGACCGGGAACGTGCTACCGCTTGCCGGAACGGCAGCACTGGACACGCCCAGACAGTTGTCCGAAGAAGCCGGAAGGGTAAATGTCACCACAGCGTTGCACAGACCGGGGGTGTTGTTTTGGAAAAGCGCCTGCGGGCAGGCGGCGACAGGGTTTTGGGTGTCGTTCACCGTCACCGTGAAGGCACAGGTATGCGTATTCATAGCTGCGTCGGTAGCTGTTACCGTCACCGTCGTTGTACCGACCGGGAACGTTGAGCCGCTTGCCAGAACGGCAGCACTGGTCACACCCGGGCAGTTGTCCGAAGAGGTCGGAAGCATGAATGAAACCACGGCGCTGCATTGACCGAGGTCGTTGGCCTGGGTTACATTCATCGGGCAAGCTGCAACCGGCGCTTGCGTATCATTTACCGTCACCGTGAAGGTGCAGGCGTGCGTATTGCTCGAAGCGTCCGTCGCGGTTACTGTGACCGTTGTCGTACCTACGGCAAACGTGCTGCCGCTGGCGGGTACTGCTGCACTGGTCACGCCCGGGCAGTTGTCTGTGGGGGCCGGAAGCATGAAAGCCACCACGGCGCTGCATTGGCCGGGGTCGTTGGCCTGGGTAATATTGGATGGGCAAATAGCCACGGGCAGAATCAGGTCGTTCACCGTCACAGTAGCCGTGCAGGTTGCCGAGTTCGAGCAGTTGTCCGTCACGGTCAAAACGACGCCATTGGCGCCCACATTCGCACAAGTGAATGTGCTCGGCGCAACACCCAGCGTCACCGGATTGCCGCAGTTATCGGTGGAGTTATTGTTCACCTGGGCAGCCGTAATTGAAGCATTGCCCATGCCGTCGAGCGACACCGTTACGTTTTGGCAAACCGGCGCCGGAGGTACGTTGTCGTTGATAGAAATGCTCTGCGTGATAAGGGTGCTGTTGCTGCATTGATCCGTCAACTGGTAGGTGCGGATCACCGTACCGGAACAGCCCGGGTTCGGGCCGTCGCTCACAAACGTCACCGTCACAGTACCACCGCAGTTGTCGGTTTCACCTGTCACGTCGTTGATGTTCGCAGGCGGAATATTGGCGTAGCATGCAATCGGGCCGAGTGCCGGAAGCGGATCCGCCGTAGGCGCTACGTTGTCGTTGATCGTGATAACTTGAGTAATATCGGCAGTATTGCTGCAACCATCCGTCAGACGGTAGGTGCGAATCACCGTGCCCGAGCAGCCGGGGTTGGGGCTGTCGCCGATATGTGTAATGGCGACAGCGCCGCCGCAGTTGTCGGCTTCGCCGGTTACGTCGTTCACGTTCGGCGCCGGAATATTTGCGTAGCATGCAAACGGCCCTATTGCCGAAAGCGGGTCAGCCGTAGGCGCTACATTGTCATTGATGGTAATGGTCTGCGTGATATCGGCAGAATTGCTGCAACCATCCGTCAGGCGGTAAGTACGAATCACGGTGCCTGTACAGCCAGGATTTGCACTATCGCCAATATAGGTGACCGTTACCACTGTACTGCAATTGTCGGTCTCGCCGATTACGTCGTTGATGTTGGCTGCAGGCCGATCAGCGTAACACGCGAACGGGCCAAGCGCCGGAAGCGGCTCGGCAGTGGGCGCTTTCGTATCCACTACAGCAATAGCCTGTACACAAGTGGTAGCATTGCCGCAAGCATCCGTGGCCGTCCAGGTGCGCAGTACATTGGTGGCTTGTGGGCAGCCACCGGTAAAGTTGGCGTCGCCATAAGTGACCGTCGGCGCATTGTCGCAGTTGTCGGTAGCAGTAGCCAGGAACAAACTCATGTTAATACCCGGTACGCGGCTCTCATCGCATTCGATGATCACGGCAGCCGGACAGAACGTGATGGTGGGCGCTGTGCTGTCGTCCACCGTTATTTTTTGTGTACACACACTGGTGTTTCCACAGTCGTCAAAAACAGCCCAGGTGCGGAAGAAATGGTACTCCTGCGGGCAAGTGCCGGGCACAGGCGCGGCATCGCTATAGCCGGGCACAACCGAATTATCGCAGGCATCGGAAGCGCCGGCGGTACCGGTGGCAGCGGGTAACGTGCTGGACGTGCATTCCACCGTAATGTCCGACGGGCAGGCCAGTGCGGGCGACGTGTTGTCAGTAACCGTAATAGTCTGTCCGCAAGTCGCGGTATTGCCGGAAGCATCCTGCGCCATCCAGGTCCGGAAGACGGTAAATTCTTGCGGGCAATTACCGGGTGCTGTAACATTCGTGCGGGTGATTGTAGGCATGGCCGTGCAATTGTCCGTAGCGGTAGCAAAACCGGTGTTCGCAGCAGAAGTATCTGCCGGGCATTCCAGGGTAACTGCCATCGGGCATGTGATGACCGGTAGTTCCGTATCGTTCACCGTCACGACGAACGTGCAGGAGTGCGTGTTGCTGGAGGCGTCCGTAGCGGTTACGGTAACCGTAGTCGGGCCAACCGGGAACGTCGAGCCGCTTGCCGGAGCAGCGGAACTGGTCACGCCCGGACAGTTGTCCGAAGAAGCCGGAAGGGTAAACGTCACCACAGCACTGCACAGACCGGGCGTGTTGTTTTGGAAAAGCGCAGGCAGGCAGGCGGCGACAGGGTTTTGGGTGTCGTTCACCGTCACCGAGAAGGTGCAGCTGTGCGTATTATTAGAGGCATCCGTAGCAGTTACAATTACCGTCGTCGTACCAACCGGGAACGTCGAGCCGCTGGCTGGGACGGCTGCGCTGGTCACAACCGGACAGTTGTCCGAAGAGGTCGGAAGCATGAATGAAACCACGGCGCTGCATTGGCCGAGGTCGTTGGCCTGGGTTATATTCATCGGGCAAGCTGCAACAGGCGCCTGCGTATCGTTTACAGTCACCGTAAAAGTGCAGTTGTGCGTATTCATCGCTGCATCTGTGGCCGTCACCGTTACCGTCGTGGTACCAACCGGGAACGTGCTGCCGCTGGCAGGTACCGCTGCGCTGGTCACGCCCAGACAGTTGTCGGAAGAGACAGGAAGCATGAATGAAACCACGGCGCTGCATTGGCCGAGGTCGTTGGCCTGGGTTACGTTCATCGGGCAGGCTGCAACAGGCGCCTGCGTATCATTTACCGTCACCGAGAAGGTGCAGGAATGGATATTATTCGAAGCGTCCGTTGCGGTTACCGTGACCGTTGTCGTGCCTACGGCAAACGTGCTGCCGCTGGCAGGAACCGCAGCGCTCGTCACGCCGGGGCAGTTGTCCGAAGAAGTCGGAAGCGTGAACGAAACCACAGCGTTGCATTGGCCGGGATCGTTGGCCTGGGTTACATTCATCGGGCAGGCTGCAACAGGCGCCTGCGTATCGTTCACCGTCACCGTGAAGGTGCAGCTGTGCATATTCATCGCTGCATCCGTGGCCGTCACCGTTACTGTCGTTATACCAACCGGGAACGTCGAGCCGCTGGCAGGTACTGCGGCGCTGGTCACACCCGGACAGTTGTCCGAAGAAATTGGAAGCATGAATGAAACCACGGCGTTGCACTGGCCGGGGTCGTTAGCTTGTACCACGTTCATCGGGCAGGCCGCCACTGGCGCCTGCGTATCGTTCACGGTCACCGTGAAAGTGCAGCTGTGCATATTGTTCGAAGCGTCCGTCGCAGTTACTGTGACTGTTGTCGTGCCTACGGCAAACGTGCTGCCGCTGGCGGGTACCGCTGCACTCATCACACCCAGACAGTTGTCCGAAGAAGCCGGCAGCGTGAACGTAACCACGGCGCTGCATTGGCCGGGGTCATTGGATTGTACACCGTTCATAGGGCAGGCCGCCACCGGCGGGATAATATCGCTCACCGTTACCGTGGCCATACAAGACGAGACGTTTCCGCAATCATCCGTCACCGTCAACGTAACCGTATTCGGCCCCACGTTGGCGCACGTGAATGCGCTGGGCGAAACGGACAAGGAAACAGCAGCGTCGCAGAGGTCTGACGAGTTGTTGTTCACTGCCGAAGCCGCCAAAGTGGCATTTCCGGTGTTATCCAAAAAGACAGTAGTGTTTTGACAAAGGGCGGTCGGGTTGGTGTTGTCTGTAACGGTAATGATTTGGGTGTAGGTTGTGCTGGTGTTCCCGCAGTCATCCGTTACCGTCCAGGTATTGGTGTAGGTACCCTCCTGTGCGCAAATCAAGCCGGCAGCAAAAGTTCCGGAGTTTTTCATCAATTGGGTATTAATGTTGGGATCACAGTTGTCCAATGCTACCGGAACCAAAGACTGGGCAGCAGCCAATCCGGCGGCATCACTGCATTCCACGGTGCGGTCCAGATTGCCGGCAACGGTTGTCCAGGTCGGGACTTGCGTATCCCGAATAGTGATTACCTGAGTATAAGCAATGCTGGTATGCCCACAGTCGTCCGTCACGGTCCAGGTGTTGGTGATTGTTTCATTCTGAATACACGGAGGCGCAGCCTGAACAGGGCTTCCTGGCGTTTTCACCGGGGTCAGGGCCATATCGCAGTTATCCGAAGCTACCGGGGCCAGGGCTTGTGCAATGGACAAAGCAGAAAGATCGCTGCATTCCACCGTACGGTCCAGATTGCCGACTGGGGTCGTCCACGTCGGCGCCTGCGTATCCTGAATCGTGATGATCTGGGTAAATATCGTGCTGGTGTTCCCGCAATCGTCGGTCACCGTCCACACATTGGTGTACGTTCCGGCTTGTGCACACTGGGTACCAGCCTGGAACACGCCGGCGCTTTTCACCGGAAGTTGAAGCAGTGCATCACAGTTGTCGTTTGCTACCGGCTCCAGCATTTGCGCAGTAGCCAATCCAGCTACATCGCTGCATTCCACGGTACGATCAAGTGTGCCGGGCACGGAAATCCACGTAGGCGCCTGAGTATCCACTACGGTGATGACCTGGGTATAGGTAGAACTTGTGTTTCCGCAATCATCGGTCACCGTCCAGGTATTCGTATAGGTACCGGCTTGTGCGCAGATCATGCCTGCTACAAAGGCGCCTGAGTTTTTGTTCAGAGCGCTCACAGTAATGTCGCAGTTGTCCATAGCGACGGGGAAAAGCGCCTGCGCATTTGCCAGCGCTACCGTGTTGCTGCACTCTACCGTGCGGTCGAGATTGCCGAGCGGGGTCGTCCAGGTGGGCGGGGCATTGTCAATAATCGTGATCACCTGCGTGAAAACCGCGCTTGGATTGCCACAGTCATCCGATACGATCCAGGTATTGGTGTAAGAACCGGCTTGCGAGCACTGCGTGCTTTGGACAAACGAACCCGACGTTTTTACCGGAATTAAAGCAACGTCGCAATTATCGGAAGGGATCGGCGCCGAAGCTTGCGCGGCGATTAGCCCTGCTGCATTATCGCATTGCAGCGTGATATCCAGTGCGTTTGGCAGGGTGGTCCAGGTGGGCGCCTGGGTGTCCACTACGGTAATGACCTGGGTGTAAACCACACTGGTATTGCCGCAGGCATCCGTTACCGTCCAGGTATTGGTGTAGGTGCCGGCTTGCGAGCATTGTGTGCTTGCCGCAAACAAACCAGCCACTTCCACGATGTTGGTTACATCGTTGTCGCAATTGTCGGAAGCGACGGGGACGAGCGCCTGTGCATCAGCCAGCGCCAGGGAGTTACTGCATTCCACCGTGCGATCCAGGTTGCCGAGCGGGGTTGTCCACGTCGGTGCCTGGGTATCTATGATGGTGATAATTTGGGTGAAGGTTGTGCTGGTGTTCCCGCAGTCGTCCGTCACCGTCCAGGTGTTGGTATAGGTGCCGGCTTGGGAACACTGGGTGCCGGGCACGAACATACCGGCGGTTTTGGATGGAACCAGCGCCTGGTCACAGGCATCGGTAGCCACCGGTACCTGCGCTTGCGCTGTTATCAGCCCAGCAGCATCGCTGCATTGCAGGGTGACGTTAAAAGCGCCGGGCATGGTCACCCACGTCGGCGCTTGTGTATCCCGCAAATAGACTTTTTGTGCACAGGTTTTGGTATTCATGCACGAGTCGGTGGCCGTGAAGGTCACGACCAGAGAATCGCATACCAGCGGCTGGTCCATGCCATTCCAGGTGTTGAGTACCGGCACCGTGCCTGCACAGGCATCCGTGGCTGTAGCCGGAGCAGCAGCAATCCAGGTTTGTATGGCGGCCACATAGTTTGTTCCGTCCACACATTCAAGGGTGAGGTTGTCCGGGCAGACAAAATCCGGGGCGATATTGTCCAAAATATCTACCGCTACGTTGTTCACCGGGTTTATCGTGATATTGTTGAACGTGCAATCAAATGCCTCAAGCGTCAGCGGAGCGCCCGTAATATTTACCGGAGCATTGACCGCATTACAGCCCAATGCCTTGAGGGTAATGGTGAGCAGGAGCGTACCATCGCTCAGGACCGTATTGCAAGGATTGGTATTGTCAGCCCAGGAATAGGTCAGTTTGCCCATTGCTGTTTCAGTAACACCCCTATACGGGGTTTGACCATCAATATCTACCGGCACATTTGTGACATACTGAAACTGCTTGGGGTCCCAATTGACGGAGTATTGTAAGCCGGACAAATTACACGGATTGTTGCTGATTTTTATGGTCACGTCCACCATATCGCCGCAGGCGGCAGTCGTAGTAACAGATTCGGCGGTAAGGGTAAGGGCGCCTGCCACAGAGAACGTCGCCGAATAAGTAGCTGTCTCATCTACACATCCCATACCACTTGCAAACGTGTTATTTTTGAAATCCACCTGATACTGACCGCACTCGCCGCTTGGAAAAAGGTCCACGTTAAGCGTCGCCTTTTTGTGAAAGTTATCCGATGGTGCGCAAACGCCAATATCCATTGCGTCGCCTGTTAACGCAGCCGTCGTGAACGCCGGCGGGGTACTCCCGACCTTATATACCCGGTATAAGAGATTATCTACTGACCCCGTAGCGCAGTCAACGGACCGATTGATATCGTGCCGGGCAAACGAGATATTGAGCGCTGTCAGCAGCCCAAGATCGGTTACCCCGGTCCCCAGGTACGGCTGTCCGGGAAAAACTTCTGTTCCGGATACGCCTTTCAAATTGTAATTGGTTGCATTAATCGTCACGCCGGAGGCGCAAATCGTCCGCTGAGCGGTTACTACTGTCAGTGACGAACAAAGGAAAAGAAAGATATGGGAGTATTGATATAACTTATTCATAATCAAGTTTTGGCTGGTTGATATGATTGAAACAAGGATTCCGCTGTGTGTTAGTTCGCATTGACCATACGCCGTGCCAGTTGCCCGAACGGTGTGGTCAGTTCGTAGTACAAAATGCCGGCGGCGGAGGCATCCAGTCGGATGATCTCTTCGGAGTAACCTGCCGGGTATGCCTTGCTCAGTCGGAACAGTTCGCGGCCCGTGGCGTCGAATACGCGCAGTTGTGCGTCGCAGGGTTGCGGCAGCACAAAACCGATTGCCGTAGCGCCGGAAAACGGGTTCGGGCGGTTTTGCATCAGGTGTACACCCGCCGCAGCGGCAGGGCTGTTCACGTCGGTAGTTTGCGCGTCGGTGAATACCAGTTGTACCTCGGCGCGGCCTTGCTCCGTAGTGTATGCTTCCGGCGCAAGTGTACTGGCGTCGAACCGAAGTGCCTCACTGAGCAATGCGCCACCCTGGAGCGCCCGGAAGCGCAGGGTAAACACAGCAGATCCTTCGGGCAAGGTTTGTCCGTCGGCATCAAGCCACACACTGCGAATTTCGCCTTCGGCAACATTGTAGAGGCCGAAGTGCTCCGCTTTATTCAAGCCGAGCGGCGTATTTTCCAGTTCAATATCCAGCAATTGCAGCCGGACAGTTTCAAAATTCAAAGCAAACTGGTAGCCCGTCAGGTGATCAAAACGGGAAGCGCGGAACGTCACTGCGTACTCCTGACCAGCTTTCAAAATATAATCCTGCGTCAATAAAACCACGGGCAACTGTGCTTCGGGTTTCAGGTTGGGATTGGCAGAGTAGTTGAGATCGCCCATTTTAAGCCCAAAGAAGTCCTGACCGGATACCCCACCCGACACGCCGAGCAATGGCCGGCTTTCAGGGATCGGCAACAGGAATGGATTGGGCGCCGGGGAATAGCCCGGGAAGCCCGGGCCAGGGTTGGTCGTTGGCACGAAACGCCACGGTTTGGCTTTGAAAAATGCCAGCGACGACGGGCTTCCCAGCACTGCCCGGCGAATGATCTGCCAGTCGTTGCCGTCCAGCACATTGTTCAGGTCAATGTCGGCAGCCATAAGTATATATGGATCGGTGATCGGCGGGTTGTTGTTCAGGTGATTCAACAACACCAGCGCATCGGCAGCCGTCACGCCGTTCATTGAATCGGCGGGAGGTGTGGTTTTTGTTGGCGTCAGGGTTACGTTTCCACCGCCAACGACGGTGAAAAGGCCGCTCGGGTCGGTCGGACCAAACATATCGGACGCATCGCCCGTAAGCGCTACCATCGCCAGGGCTACACCGGCAATACCGTCGGGGTCGCCTTTCCAGATCAGTTTGCCGCTGATGCCGGAGCATTCGTTGACTTGAATCGTAAAGGAGCAGACCGTGCTGTTGCCATTTACATCGGTAGCGCTCCAGGTCACGGTTGTTTCACCAAGACCAAAGGGAAAGCCGTCCAGCGAGCCGGAACCGCTGCCTTGGGTAGCGCCGCTCAACGAGTAGGTCGTGCTCGACGTACCGCAGTTGTCGGACACGACCGGATCATAGTTACCATTAGCCGGTGCAAACTCGCACTCGCCGCCGCTACCCGACACCGTTGCGTTGGCCGGACAAATGATCGTCGGAGGCGTCAAGTCTTGAACGGTGATGGTCTGTATCTGAACGGATGCGGTATTACCACATTCGTCCGTCACAACCCACGCGCGCTCAATGATGCCCTCGCCGCCCGAACCGGGGATAAAATTATCCGTAAACGTTGCCACCAGTGTTTGCGCCGGCGAGCAATTGTCCGAAGCATTCGACACGGTGTCCGCGGGGGCATCGTACTGGCATTGTGCATTCAGGGAAATCGTTGTGTTGGCCGGTGCAGTAAATGTTGGCGGTGTAACATCCGTGACGCCGATGACTTGCGCTACTGTGATCGAGTTGCCGCAGGCATCCGTTGCCCGCCACGTGCGGGTCAGGAGGTATTTGTTCGGGCAATCACCCGGGGTAGTCGTTTGGCCGAGATACAGCACCTCGGGGGTGTCGTCGCAGTTATCGGTAGCCGTAGGCTGGCCGGGAGCAGGTATGCTGGAGCAGGACACCGAGGTGTTTGCAGGTACATTCGTAAAGGTCGGTGGCTGGGTGTCTTCTACCGAAATATCGGCCAGACCAAGCAGGACCACCGGCACTACAGCGTAGTTCAGGTCGGAGGCTTCAATGACGCGGGGCGAACCGGTGATCGAAATCGTGCCGTTTTCGCCGCAGTTGAGCGCCTTGAGGCGCAAACGCAGCAGCAGGGAACCGTCAGGCAACGAAGCGCCGTACATACCGGAGGAATCGAGCCAGGAATAAATGAGAACACCGCCGATGAAACCGGTGAGCGGTGTGCTGTTGTCAACCGTTTGCGGTTCGATAGCGACCGTAGTGAACACATTGGTATCCCAATCCACACTGAACTGCAAGGTGCCGAGGTCGGTGAAATTAGCTGCCGCCACAATGTCCACAACAAATTCTTCGCCGCATTCCGCGCTTTCCGGCGCATCTATGAACAGGTTGAGGCCCGGAGCAGGCGTTACTGTGAAAATATCGGTGGCCGTGTTGGAGCAACCGTTGTTGTCGGTTACGGTGTAGCTGATGACATGCGTACCCACGCCGGCGTCTGCCGGGTTGATCGCATTGCCCGATACGCCGGGACCGCTGTAGGTGCCGCCGGTTGGGCTGCCACCGGTAAGCGGTACATTGGTTTCGAGAGCAGTAGCCGAGTCGTCGCCGAGATTCAGGTTAACCACCGGTAGCGGATTGATACTCACATTGACCGAGCCGCCCATATTGGCCATGCAGCCAAGGCCGATTCGGGTAGCCATAACGGTGTATGCTCCGACAGTAGCCTGGAGACCGAAACTGATGGGATTGCCGGTGCCGGCTACAGGACTTCCAACGGGGTTGCCGTTCAGTTTCAATTGATACGTCGCTCCGTTTTCCGAGCCGCTCAAGCCCACGTCGGAGCCGTTGCCGCCAACGCAGTACGCGCCACCGCCAGTCACCTGAAAAATTTGCAACACATCAATTGTAATACTCGCGGAACCGCTCAGATCATTTGGTGTGGATGCACAGGCAGCATCTTGCAGGGTAGCCAGGGTATAAACGGTATTCATGGCCGGACTGACAGACACCGATATCGGATTACTGTTTCCGCTGAAATTGGTACCGTTGCTCAGGGTGCCGCTCCAAGGACCGGTGCCTGTAACATTAATCGTAAGGGTAGCGCTGCCACCGGCACAGATCGCCGCGTTGCCACTCAGAACGCCCGCTGGCCGTGTTTGTATGGTTACTATTTGCGAGCAGGTCGTTTTGCAGCCATTTTGACCCGTAACCGTAAGGGTTACGGTGTATGTACCGGGTGCGTTGGCATTTACTGTTGCGTTTGGACCGTTGTTTGGGCCGGACAAGGTTCCATTTCCAGAAACCGACCACTCGTACCCGCTTTGGCCACCCGGACCGGCATAGACATGCCCGGTAGTATTGGCGCACACCGTCAGCGGACCGGCGATGCTGCACACCGGCGGGCTACTGATAGTTACTGCTACTGCTGTAGAAGTGTAGCTGCAGCCGTATTTGGTCATAGTTAGCAGATAGTTGCCGGCATCGCCGGGCTGTACATTGGGGAGGGTGGCATTGGAGCCGCCGGGCGGATTGAATCCGCCGCCCTGTTTGGACCACTGATAAGCAGCACCGCCGATAAGCAGGGAGGTACGGGTCAGGTTCAGGGTTGCGCCCGAGCAAAGGGGGCTGTTGCTCATACCGGCGGGCGCAGTGAGGTTAATTTGTGAACTGGTGTCAATGACGCCAAACGTGCCGCCGACAAGGCCGGTGAAAATACGTCCACGCTTGTACGGGTTACTTCCCGTTGCCATATTTGGTGTAGCGTTTTCCCAGTTGTTACTGATGTACTGCACCACACCGCACACATTGCGGTTGAACGTGGTACCCTCGTCGGTGCCATTCCAGGTCAGTTCCATACTTTGAATAGTACCGGAACCGGCTTCGCGAGAGACAATCCACATTTTTTTCACGGCATCGTCGTTCACGGAGCCAATGCAGCCGCTATCGGCCAAAAAACCGTCTTCTACGCGCACTCCATAGGTGCAGGCGGTAGCGGTGGTAGAAAGCAGGGCTGGTGTAAAACTGCCCTTGCCGACGGGGAAATTTGCCCCGGGGTTGGTTTGCGCAAAAATGAGTTTGCCCATCCCGGTTGTTTCAATATAGCCCTGAGCTGCCGAGGCATTGCTAATCGTTGCCAGCGCAGCCATGGTCAGGTTAAAATTAGCGGTCTGAATGCGTCCGTTGGTGAACGTCAGGTTTTTTCCGATGGTCAGGTTTTGCGCCAAAATGGCGACTGCGCTGCCGGTTTTGTTCATTGTGACATTCGGCACCGTTACGGTACCCGTGCCGGAGATCGTGGAATTTCCACTGCCGTCAAAAACAATGCGGAACGTGCCAAGTCCGGGACTGGTCAATGTACCGTTCTGCGTCAGGTTGCCGGCGAGGTTGATATTCATATTACCCGTGGCGGCGCAGCCCTTAAAGGAAGCCCCCCCGTTGATGGTCAGCCCGCCGTTTATATCAAGCAAAACATTGGACGTTCCACTGGTACCCGCCACATTGCCGGCGGTTACCAGCAGCGAGCCGGCAATTGTATGTGTGTGATTGAGCGCATCGCCGAATCGGATTTCCCCGCTGCCTGAGTTGTTGATCGTCAGGTTGCCGCCTACGTTGAGGTTTACTTCGAATACCCCGGCGTTTGCCGACGTGGAGGCGTAGTTCAGGTTGCCGTAGGTCGGGTGCGTACTGGTAAAACCCGTTTGATTACCGGTATAAAAATAGGTACTCAAAGCGTGCAAGGTCACGGTGGTGCCGCGCAAGTTCGCCTGCTGTGCCGTCCCCGATACCGTGTTTTGGATAATCTGACCGGTAGATGATACCGTATTTGTGACCACCCGACACAGGAAAGGCCCCATGTTGAGGACACCGTTTGTGGTCAGAGAGGATCCGGCCAAAACGAAGTTGACATCAGCCGTCAGGGAGACCGTATGGCCGGAGGAGATGGTGACCTGGTCTCCATCAACGGGGACGCCGTTGTTCCAGGTACCGGCGGCACTCCAATTGCCGGTGGATACGCTGGTGGTCACTTTGGCCATTGCCGGAACGGCAAAAAGCACGCTAAACGCCAGCGCGTAAAGCGACAGGCGAAGACCTGAATGTTTAAAATTGAACATGGGAAAACGGAGGTGTGTGTCGTTAAAGGTATGTTGGCGCCGATTCATGCTCGAAGCGTTTTGATGGAAAAAAAAGATGCAAAACAGGCAGGAAACCAGGCCCAAGCGGCCTTTAACTGATGGATTAAATACAAAAAACCAATGGCCGCGCTGTTAGGACACAGGCAGCAAGACGGGGTCAAATAAAGACAAAATGGGGAATCGTCTTTCGATACAGATCGAAGCGAAGCAAACTCGCCGGAGCGGGAGTATGCGTGGTTTTATTTCGGACACTTGGGAGCCCACGGTCGCTCCTGTCGGAACGTCTCGGGTAAAATGCAGTCATAGGATTACTTTTGTTGTATGTTCTGGATCAGTAAAACAAATGTGACTGTCGGAATCTTTACAAACCTCGGTACCTTTGTTTTCCTGAAAACCGGTAATCGGTGCGATTAAAAAAGCAATTCCGGAGTATATATCCTTTCCAGCCGGAATTACGCCCACAAAGGTAGATACAAATTATCTTCCTGTATGTGCAACCTTTGGTTTTCGACCAGCGCCCCAACCCGATTCGCCACAATTACCCGTAGAAATGTCGCTCAACCAACAAACAGCTTACACAAATCGGGCCAATTTTACCCGTATTCAGGTAGCTTCTGAAAATTACTGACCCGGTCCGGGAGAATTTCCCATATTTGAGGCGCAAACCTACTTTTATCAAAAACTGCTATTTTATGACGGAGAAATTTGGCTTCACCCTGTTCACCCCCGCCGAATTTGAGACCTGGATCGCGCAGTGGAATGTCGCGCGCACCGTCCTGTACATTCAGGAGCACCACACCTGGTCGCCCAACTACATCCACTTCACGGGAAAAAACCATTTCGATCTGCAACGCAGCATGCAGAACTTTCATCGGAACGTGAATGGATGGATGGATATCGGGCAGCACTTCTCTGTTTTTCCCGACGGTATGATCGTCACCGGGCGCAATCTGGAGGTTTCGCCGGCCTGTATCTACGGCTTCAACGCCAACGCTATCTGCATCGAGAATATCGGAAATTTTGACGCGGACGGCGATACCATGCGAACCGAACAACGCGAAGCAATCGTACGCGCCACCGCCGCTCTGTGCAAACGGTTCAATATCCCCGTCAGTGCCAACCGGATTGTTTACCACCACTGGTTCGACTTGCGCACCGGCGAACGTACCGATGGAGCCGGCTCGACCAAGAGCTGCCCCGGCACCACATTTTTTGGAGGTAATAAAGTCGCCGATGCTGAAAAAAATTTCCTGCCCCTGGTAGAAAAGGTTCTGAAAGGCGGCTCCGTACCCCCGGTCGTTGTCCCCGTGCTCAAATACGGCGTCGTAGTCGCCGACTGGCTCAATATCCGAAACCAGCCCACCGCCACGGGTAAACAGATCAACACAACGCCGTTCGGCTCGGTCGTCCGGGTGTACGAGGCCCAAAACGGCTGGTACCGGATCTCCGCCAGCAAACAGGAGTGGGTGACAGCCCGATTTGTCCGGGATGTCCGGCGCGCCACCGTAACCGCCACCACACTCAACGTGCGCAGCGGCCCCGGCACACAGTTCAACAAAGTGGCTGCGCTGCGTAAAGGCGAGGAGGTTTTCCTGTATCAGGAAAGCGGAACCTGGGCCAAAATCAGTATGGACGAACGATGGGTATCCAAAAATTTTCTGACAATTGGGTAATGACAGAAGTTGCGTTGGCGTTGGGCAAGACGCAAGTATGGTAATCTGGTTTGGATCAATTCAAACCTTGTCCCGGGCAGTACATCACCACTATTTCAGGCGCGGTACGCTGCCGCAAACTCTGCTTTTGCCAAAACTCCCTGCAACCGCTGCCGTGCCCGACAAAGGCGGCTTTTGATGTTGGACACCGTCCAACCGGTGATCTGGCTGATTTCTTCAATGCTTTGCTCGCGGAAATAGAACAGCTCCAGTGCAGTAGCATCGTGCGGGGTGAGTTGGCGCACGGCACGGCGGAGCAGCTGCACAGACTCTTCCTTTTCCATAAATGAACCGCCGTCGTAGGTCTCGTCCGGCCGCGTTGCTTTGTAATCCTCCCAGGATTCCCATGCAGCGTAGCGCTTGGAGCGCAACCGGGAAATAGCCAGCGAAACAGCGATTTTGGTAAGCCAAGTGCTAAACTTGCTCTCGCTGCGGAAATCGGCCAGAAAGCGGTAAGCCCGCAGGAATGTATCCTGGATGACCTCTTTGACCGCTTCGTCGTCGGTCAGGTAGCGGTTGAGGACGAAGCGGAGCAGGCGCTCATTGCGCTGCATCAGTACGGTAAAAGCTTGTTGTTGGCCCGAGAGCACGCGTGCAATGAGTTGCTCATCGGACAGCAGGAGATAGCGCTCCCCCGAATTGGCACTTGTTTTCATAGCGAAGAAAATTGTTTTTGTTTTTGTCGCTACAAAGGTGCCATGGCGGAGGGCCGGGGAGCAAAAAGGAGTTGCCGAATGCCCGATGGGGACGGATGAATGGCGGTAATCAAGGACCAACAAAACCTTACCCCTTGCCAACTCGCCCCATGCTACTGCCCTTTGCCCCCGATAATCGGCTCCAGATATTCCGTATCATCCGGCTGCCGGGTAGCTTGGACGCCCAGGCTGTTGAATTCGCTGTCCAGAGTGGCAGCAATGATCTTTTTGCGCGCCTCGCTGCGCTCAAACTCGGCTTTGACGGCCTTTTTCCCGCGTTTCATATCGTATTGGTCTACCGTGCCCACGATGGTGTAGAACACATTAAACAAACCCTTTTCGGCAGGCAGCGGGTCGAGGTCGGGGTCGTGGCGCTTGATCCGGTTGAGCAGCGTCTGGCCCGCATTTACCTTGAGCTTGTAGTCAATGTCGTTGTCGAAACTGTGCGTTCCCGACAACGTCATGTTCAGGGCGTTACTCTGGATAAGCATGGCGGGCAGGTACATTTTCCGGTCCCGGATTTCGAGGTAGTTGTGCAGGGTGATAAACTTCACCCGCCGCAGGTCTTCGAGGTGCACGAACGTAGAAAATTCTTCCAGCATCTGCAGGCCGACCAGCTCCCCGTTGGAGGCCGTCACGTCGGCATAGGCGCGGAGTTTTTCCGGTAAAAATTCGTTGCGCTCGTCCCAAAATGCGTGCACAACTACCCGCCCCGACAAGCGGCCGCGCAGGTTGTCGGCGGTCATGACACTTTGGCCAAAGTTGTCGAACTGCTCCATGCAGGTGTGCAAATCAATATCGGTGGCAACAACACGCATTTTGAGCGTAGGCGCGATAGCAAACCGGGCAATGCCGTCGAGGTTGACTGTCCCCTGCATGGTTTGAGCGACGCCTTTCAGCACGAGTTGGTTGTGATCGAAAGCCAGTTGGCCCATGAAATTTTTCCCCTGAATTTTTTCGTACTCAAACGTCTGGAAGGTAGCCGCAAACGTGCCCTGCAACCGGTCGGTGATGCGCTGGCGTTCCAGGTTGGCAGCCATACGCAGGGAATCAAGCTCGGCCTGTTCGCCGGCCTCCGGCACGGCAAAAATTGACAGAAACTCCGTGGCATCGAACAGCCGGGAGTACAATTTGGCATCGAACTCCAGCAAGGCGTCGGCGGTGTTGAGCGAGTCGGCAAACAGCACCGGCAGCAGGTTGCGGGCACTGCCTTGCAGGGCAATATCGCTACGCCCGGCCTGCACGGCGAGACTATCCAGCGCAAACAGATTGTCTTCCAGCGTCAGGCGACCACTGCGAAACGAAATCTGAACGCCGTGGTAGGTGATGCCGGCATCCTCGAATTGGACCTCGCCGCCGGCGCGCACATTGGGGATACTGCCCATGCTGGTCATATCGGCGTAGCGCCCCTGCACGGAAAGGCGGTTGATCCGCACGACACCGTCGCCGGCCGTTATCACCGGGTTGTCGAACAAACCAAATGCAGCGTTCAGGGGCAACGCGCCGTGGCACTGAAAATCCACGACGGGGTTGTCGAGGTCGGTGATTTTGAGGTTGAACGCCAGCGGTTGTCCGCCAAAATCGGCCTGAAAGTCGGCGATTTCAAAGACGCCTTTTCCGTCGGGCGGGGCGCTGTACCGGGCGCGGAACGACACGTCGCGCAGAGGGCTTTGCAGTTTTTCGGAGCGCACCGAGCCGTTGCGCAGGGCCACTTCCATGCCCACGGTGGGTGTTTGGGTTTTGCCGGCACGCCCCCGCACAAATCCGCTGAAGGTGTAGGCGCCACTGCTCTGGAAGTCGCTGAAATAACGGTGGTACGGCTCGGGCAGGAGGTCCACCACCAGCGACACGTCGCCCTCTTTGCCGAGTAGTTTCAGGTTGAGGTCGGTGTAGTCGGGTTTGTTTACGGCAATACCCTCGACGTCGAAGGCATTGCCGCCCACCGCGAGTTCCACATTCTGGAAATCGTACAGATCCTTGTCGAGGTCCACGGCGATGACGGCGTTGTAGCGCACGGTTTTTCCGAGCAGGTAGCGGCTTTGGTCGAACTGGAGGCGGGCCACCGTAAGGTCGGCCTGGGAAGACAGGCTGAATTGCCGGGCGGAAAAGTTGCCGGCAAATCCGGCGCTACGCAGGTTGATCTCGGCAATCTGTTTGGTGCGCGCGTTTTGGTACGACACGAGCAAGTTTTCCAGTTCGGCATTTTCGAGGGCGATGCGCAGGTCGGAGTCGTCCGTTTGGGCATCGCCGGTGCTTTTGAAAATATCGTAGTTGGCCTGGCCGCGGGCGTTGATACGCGCCGCGATGGCGCCGCCGCTGATGCGCAGGTTTTTGATTTCGATGCGGTCGCCGAACAAGCTGGTGAGTTTGAACCGGAACGCTACTTCCCGGGCGGCGAGCAGGTCTTTGCCGAAGGCGTCTTTCAGGCGCACGTCGGCGAGGTTGACCGAGGCATTGGGGAAACCGCTGAACAGGGAGAGCCCGGCATCGCGCACGGTGAGTTCGGTGCGCAGGTTATTGCTCACCTCGTTGAGCACACGGCGGGTGATTTGCTGGTTGAAAAAAGCGGCGAGCAAGACGAGGGCAAGGACCAGAATAGCCAGGAGGATACCCGTGATCAGGAGGATGCGCCACCAGAGCGGGCGGCGCTTTTTTTGCGGAGTGGAATGCATAGCGGATACAGATACGGTTCGGGTCGCAAAGATGCGCAGGATGGACGGGATTTATCCAGTCGGTACTGCCGGGGGAGGGACAACTTAAGCTGCGCTTTGTTGTTCAGTTCGCATTACTGTACCTTTGCGGCACCAGCCTTCCAATTTTTCTCCACACGATGAGTGACCAGATACAGCACGAATGTGGCATCGCCGTTTTGCGACTGCTCAAACCCCTCGATTATTACCATAAAAAGTACGGAACAGCGTTTTACGGCGTCCAAAAACTCCAGTTGCTCATGCAAAAAATGCGCAACAGGGGACAGGACGGCGCCGGAATCGCTACCATCAAACTCAATCCAACGCCCGGCGAGCGGTACATCAGCCGCAAACGCAGCAACGCTCCGAACAGCTATCTGGCCGACCTGTTCGATATGGTGTGGGGCCGTATCCGGGAAATTCCGCCCGAACGCCTCGGCGACGCCGCCTGGCTCAAAACCAACGCTCCCTACGCCGGCGAAGTACTTATGGGACACCTGCGCTACGGCACCCACGGCGACAACAGCATCGAACGCGTACACCCCTTCCACCGCCAAAACAACTGGATCAACCGGAACCTCCTCCTGGCCGGCAACTTCAACATGACCAACGTGGACGAGCTTTTCGAAGAACTCGTCGAACTCGGCCAATACCCCAAAGAGAAGAGCGATACCGTAACCGTGCTCGAAAAAATCGGGCACTTCCTCGACGACGAGGTGCAACGCCTGCACACCTGGTACAAACCCGACGGGTACTCCAACCAGGACATCAACAAACTCATCTACGAAAACCTCGATATCCAGCGCCTGCTGCGCCGCGCCTGCAAAAAATTTGACGGCGGCTATGTGCTGGGCGGCCTCATCGGCCATGGCGATGCATTCCTGATCCGCGACCCCAACGGCATACGACCGGCCTACTGGTACCAGGACGACGAAATCGTTGTGGGCGCCTCCGAACGCGCAGCCATTCAGACGGTGTTCAATGTGCGCTTCAACACCGTCAAGGAACTCAAGCCCGGGCATGCGCTGATCATGAAATGCCACGGCGCTATCAGCGAGCAACCGTTTTCCGAACCCCGCGAAATCCGCGCCTGCTCGTTTGAGCGCATCTATTTCAGCCGCGGTAACGACCGCGAAATTTACCAGGAACGCAAAAAACTCGGCGAGACACTCGCCCAACCCGCCCTCGAAGCGGTGGATTTCGATATAAACCACACCGTGTTTTCCTTTATCCCCAATACGGCGGAGGTGGCGTTTCAGGGTTTGGCCGAAGGCCTGGACAAAGCCCTTAATGTGTGGAAACAGGAGCAAATCCTGCAGTTTCAGGAAAATAAAACACTCACGCCGGAGAAGTTGCAAACCATTCTGGCGCACCGCCCGCGCGTGGAAAAACTCGTACACAAGGACGAAAAACAGCGCACGTTTATCGCCGACATCAAAAGCCGACACAACATGGTGAGCTACGTGTACGACGTCACCTACGGCCTGGTGGAAAACCACAAGGACAACCTCGTACTGCTCGACGACTCCATCGTGCGCGGCACCACCCTGCGCGACAGTATCGTGAACATCACCGCGCGCCTGCATCCTAAAAAAATCATTATCCTCTCCAGTGCCCCGCAAATTCGCTTCCCCGACTGCTACGGTATTGACATGAGTAAAATGAAAGACTTCGTGGCTTTTCAGGCGCTGGTGCAACTGCTGCAGGAAACCGGCCGCGAGCACCTGCTGGATGAAGCCTACAACCGCTGCAAAGCCACAGAAAACCTGCCGGTAGAAATGGTGCAAAACGAAGTAGCGCCGCTGTACAACCACTTTGGTTACACTGAAATCAGTGCGCGTATCGCCAAATTAGTTACGCCAAAAGGAATAAAATCCGAGGTGCAGGTCATCTTCCAGACGCTGGAGGGACTGCATGCGGCCTGCCCCAAAAATCGCGGCGACTGGTACTTCTCCGGGCGCTATCCCACCCCCGGCGGCAACCGGGTGGCAAACCGCGCATTCATTAATTTTATGGAAAATTCGGACGAACGGGCGTACTGATGCGGGTAGGGGCAACCTGGTTTATGGGTTGACCGGTGTACTGATCTTTGCCAACTGAAACGCCAGCACCGCTACCAACCCTGCCGTCTCCGTGCGTAGCCGCGTGGGGCCGAGGCCGACTTCGACAAAATCCTTCGCTTGCGCCAGCGCAACCTCCTCGGGCGTAAAGTCACCTTCCGGGCCAATGAGTACCAGCGTGTCGGCGCCGGGCCGCAGGAATGTAGTCAAATGGGGCGCCGGCAGATCGGCGCACCAGGCGATGCAACGCAACGGCTCGGCAGCGCGGCGCACCACTTCGGCAAACGGCGTGAGCGGGTTCAATTGGGGCAAATGGCCTTGCAGGGATTGTTTCATCGCAGACACCAGAATTTTCTCCAGCCGGTCATGCCGGACGGTTGTGCGCTCGGAACGCTTGCACACCAGCGGCGTAATTTCCTGAATGCCGATCTCGGTTGCTTTTTCCAGAAACCACTCCAGCCGGTCCATATTTTTGGTGGGCGCTATGGCGATGTGCAGTCGGGCCGGCGGCATCGGAGCCGGCAATGTGTCCAAAATACGCGCCACGGCGTGTTTCTTTCCCGCTTCCGCCAGTTCGGTTTCATAAAAAAAACCTTTTCCATCGGTCAGCCGCAAGCGGTCGCCGGGCTGCCTGCGCAACACGGTGAGCAGGTGGCGACTCTCCTCGTCGTCAAAATAGGCCAGGCCATTTTCGATTTTTTTCGCGAAAAACAACTGATTCATGGGTTGAAGGTCGGGTACACAACCGGATATTTTCAAACAAACCGCAGCGAAACACAACGAAACATTTTTTTTGAGAAACGTGCGGGATATCACGCTACTGGACGTATTCGGAACGAGACCTTCCAGGTTTTGCAAACGATGCCCGGAAAACAAAATGTCGGGTAATGGGGCGGGAAATGGCTTTTCTACAAAGCCTGTAAATCCCGAGAACAGCACTAAATGCCGGGATATATAGAATATATAAAAATTTATTTCTGAAAAAACAGGATTACATGAAACCTGATTTCAAAATTTGTTGCAAAATTTGCATGTCCCAACATTCAATGTTTATAATATTTCATCTTTTCACTTTCTAAATCGTTTCTGTATGAATGCATTTTTATCTCTTGGTCGCTGGATTTTTCCCATCCCTTTTCTCGCTTTCGGGCTGATGCACTTTGCCAATGCGCAAATGATGGCAGATTATGTGGTGCCTGCTTACATGCCCGCCAAAACTATTTGGGTGTATCTGTCCGGCGCAGGTCTCCTCGGCGCAGCCGTGAGTATGTATATCGGGAAATACGATAAGTTGGCGGCTACCCTGCTGAGCATCATGCTCATCCTGATTGCGCTTATGGTACACCTGCCGGGCGTTATGGCCGGCGGTGACAATGCCAGCGCCATGAGCGGTTTTCTAAAAGACCTGGGCCTTGCAGGCGCCAGCATGCTGTATGCGCTGCATTTGGCCAAAGACCGTTCGGTAATCGGCTAAGTAAAAGACCGCATACACGCTCCACTGCCGGGGCGCAGCCGGAAACACGGTTGCGTCCCGGTATTTTTTTTGATAAGTTTGTTAACCGCCAAAAGACCGTATTTTCTGCTCGATATTCGTCGTGGAGTATCCATCCACGAAAGGCAGGCTGCGCACCTGGCCACCGTTTGCAAGCACCACATCCGAGCCAACGATTTGCTCCGGTTTCCAGTCGCCACCTTTCACCAGTACATCGGGCATAGCGGTTTTGATGAGTTCAAGCGGTGTGTCTTCGTCAAAAAACACGACGGCGTCCACCACTTCGAGCGCTGCCAAAAGGTGGGCGCGGGTAGCTTCATCATTGATGGGACGCGCGGGGCCCTTGAGCCGCCGCACCGAATCGCCGCTGTTGAGGCCGATCACGAGTCGCTCGCCGAGGTCGCGGGCTTCGGCAAGGTAGTGCAGGTGCCCGTAGTGCAGGATATCGAAGCAGCCGTTGGTAAACACGATACGCTCCCCGGCCGCACGCCAGCGGGCCACCGTTTCGCGGAGCTGCTCGGCCGTTTGTATCTTTTGCTGGATATGTGCGAAACTTGTCATGAATGGAGGGTTGTTGGTTGGAGGGTTAGAGGGTTAGAAGGTTAGAAGGTTGCTGGTTAGAGGGTTGCTGGTTGAAGGGAACAATGAGGCATATCAAAGTAGGTCAGACGAAGCACTCACCCGCTCATCACTCATCGCTCAAAACTGCTTGGGTTTATTGAGGATGGGCAGGAGTACGAGGGCGATGATTCCGGCGATGATGTTGTAAAAAATCTGGATCGCGAAAAAGGCAATATTGGCATACGAAAAGGCGTCGCTGCCGTCAATGGCGTACAGCGCCAGCCCGGCGATGGCCAGGGCGTGGAACGAACCCATGCCGCCCGGGGAGGGAATGACGAAACCGAGTGTACCGAATACAAATACCATCAGCGCAGCGCCGGCGCCAAGATGGGCTGTTGGCGGGAACGCCATTAAATTGAACAAGCATTGCAGGTAAAACATCAGCCAGATGCCGAGCGAGTAGGCCAGAAACAGCCCCGCGTGGCGCAGGCGGAACACACTGCGCAAACCATCCCAGAAACCTTCAACCAGGTTGGCTATTTTTTGAACAAGCGCAAGTTGACTTATTTTTTTTCGGAAAATAAATACCAGTACAGCGCCCAGCACAAGTAGGGCCAAACCGCCCAACACAACGGGGTTTTGCCAAAAACTGCCGCCCGAGGTATCCCCGCGGCGACTTTGGATAAAAGCCCAGAGGGTGTCGGCCTCAAACACAAACGCCAGCCCCACAACGATACCAAGGCACACAAAATCCATGAGCCGGTCCACCACCAGAGTACCCATAACCCGCTCCATCGGGATGCGCTCGTAGCGCGACAGAGAGCCGGCCCGCACCACCTCGCCCATGCGCGGGAAGCCGAGGTTGGCGAAGTAGCCCAGTAGGATAGTCAGAAACGAATTGGAAAACCGGACCTGGTAGCCCATCGGCTCCAGCAGCATCTGCCAGCGCCAGGCGCGAAAGACATTGCTCACGGTGAATGCCACCACCACCAGCGCCATCCAGCCGAGGTGTATGGTGGAAAAATCGTGCAGCAATTTATCCATCAGGCTGCACTGATCGGCAGGCACGCCATCCAGGCGGCATTGCTCCTGAAATGCGGTGTTCTGGCTTCGAAAAACCAACCCGAGAATGACCACCCCGATACCGAGGAACAGGAGAAACTGAAGCGCTTTTTTGAGTTTGGGCGACATATCTTTTTAAAACGGGCGAGTTGGCGAAGGGGATAAAAACGGCGGCGCAAAGGTGGGAAAAATTGGCGTTTTCCGGCATCAAATACAAACCGCCCCGGCCAGCATGTGCTGACCGGGGCGGTCGTTTTTCAAATAATGTTGGCACCATACTACTGGACATTTTTATTCAGAGCTCCAGACTTTCCAGGTTTTTAAAACCTGGAAAGTCTCATTCCGCGAAAATGTCCAGTAGTATGAATTGGCATCAAAACACCTTATTTCGCTGCATCAATCGGCGCGGCAGCGGGCTGCTGCTGCGCATCTTGCTGCGACAGGTTGATCTCCTGTTGTGCGGGAGCCGTGCTGCCGACTTCGCTATCCGTGTGGCCACCGAGAATCGGCGCGATCACCAGGCCTACGAGGCAGGTCAGTTTGATCAGGATATTCATCGAAGGACCGGAAGTATCTTTGAAGGGGTCGCCCACGGTGTCGCCGGTAACGGCGGCCTTGTGCGGCTCGGAACCTTTGTAGTACATCTTGCCGTCAATTTCCACACCTTTTTCGAAGGATTTTTTCGCATTGTCCCAAGCGCCACCGGCATTGGACTGGAAGATTGCCCACATCACACCACTGACCGTGACACCGGCCATGTAGCCGCCCAGTGCCTCGGGGCCCATGACGAAGCCGATGACGATAGGCGTGATGATCGTGATGAGGCCCGGAGGCATCATCTCGCGCAGGGCAGCTTTGGTAGAAATTTCCACACACTTGCCGTACTCGGCTTTGCCGGTGCCTTCGAGCAGGCCCGGAATTTCGCGGAACTGGCGGCGCACTTCATTCACCATGTCCATGGCAGCACGACCCACACTTTGCATGGCGAGTGCGGAGAATACCACGGGAATCATACCGCCAACAAACAGCGCAGCGAGTACGTCGGCTTTGAAGATGTTGATGCCCTGAATACCCGTGAAATCCACGTAAGCAGCGAAGAGCGCCAGCGCCGTGAGGGCCGCCGAAGCGATGGCAAAACCTTTGCCGATAGCGGCGGTGGTGTTGCCTACGGAGTCGAGCACGTCGGTTTTTTCGCGTACCTCTTTGGGTAGTTCGCTCATTTCAGCGATACCGCCGGCGTTGTCGGCGATGGGGCCGAAGGCATCAATAGCCAACTGCATGGCCGTGGTAGCCATCATGGCCGAGGCAGCAATAGCTACGCCGTAGAATCCGGCCAGAGAGTACGCCCCCCAGATAGCGCCGGCGAACAGCAAAACAGGCATCCAGGTGGACATCATGCCCGTGGCTAAGCCGGCGATCACGTTTGTACCGTGGCCGGTGCCCGACTGGCGGACGATAGCCAGTACAGGCTTTTTGCCCAAACCGGTGTAGTATTCTGTGATTGCAGAGATGAGTGCGCCAACGGCGAGACCTACCAGTACGGCGTAGAACACATTTGTGCTGCTAACCATGCGGGAGCCGGTACCGAAGAAATTCATGGTCATGGTGTCGGGCAACATCCAGTGAATAACCGGATAGCAAGCAATACCCGTGAGGATAAGGCTGGCCCAGTTGCCCAGGTTCAGTGCGCCTTGCACGGTGTCGGCGCTGGCCTCTGCGGTGTCTTTTACGCGCACGAGGTTCATGCCGATCATGGAGAAAATGATGCCGAGACCGGCGATCAGGATCGGCAACAGGATAGGGCCGATACCGCCGAACGCGTCGGAGATGCCGCCGGAATCGCGGATCACAGAGTTGCCGAGCACCATGGCTGCGAGCATGGTTGCCACATAGGAACCGAACAAGTCGGCGCCCATGCCGGCTACGTCGCCCACATTGTCACCCACGTTATCGGCGATGGTTGCGGGGTTACGCGGGTCGTCTTCGGGGATACCTGCTTCTACTTTACCCACGAGGTCGGCGCCTACGTCGGCTGCTTTGGTATAAATACCGCCACCTACACGGGCAAACAGAGCGATGGATTCAGCGCCGAGCGAGAAACCCGCCAGCACTTCCAGCACGCGCGACATGGCAGCCGGGCCGTCCACGCCGTATGTTCCGCCCATGAAGTAGTTGAAGAAAATAGCGAACAGGGCGCTCAGTCCGAGTACAGCCAAACCGGCCACGCCGAGACCCATCACGGAGCCGCCATTGAACGACACTTTGAGCGCCTTGGCAAGGCTCGTGCGGGCGGCCTGGGTGGTGCGCACATTTGCTTTGGTCGCTATGCGCATACCGGCGTAACCCGCCAGTACCGAAAAGGCTGCACCGATGACGAAAGATGCCACGATGAGCGGATGGCTGGTGGTCACCATCATGCTCTGCCAGCCCAGCAACAGGCCGGCGACAACGACAAAAATCGCCAGCACGCGGTATTCAGCTTTCAAAAACGCCATAGCGCCGTCGGCAATGTGGTCGGCAATGGCGCGCATTTTAGCGTCGCCGGCATCTTGCTTTTTGACCCAGGCCTGGAGAACGGCCATGTACAACAGTCCGGCAACGCCGAACAAAGGAAGTAGGTAAACCAAAGAACTCATCTTGTCTTGATATAAGTGAACTTGAATTTATGGATTGATTCGATTGATTCGATTGATTCGATTGATTCGATTGATTCGATTGGGGCAAAAAATATTGCTTTTCGGAAAAAGAGCCGCAAAAGTAGTGAAATTTCAGTTTTCGACTGAAGAAGCCGTCTTTTCCAGCAGGTTATGTTTTTTTGTCGTTTTAGGGAGTGGGGTAAAACAGGCAATTCAGGTTATTTCCAAACCTTTGCGGCCACCTGAGATTATACAGGTGGAGCAGATGTGATCTTTCCGAATGTCTTGCGTCTGAAACACTATTTTGCAGAAACAAATAACACAAGCAACCATGCAGAACCTGCGCGGGGTCGCGCTCGGCCTTTTCGTTTTGTTCCAAATAACCACCGCACACACCCAACGGGTGGACCATCGCTTCAACAACTGGTTCACGTATTTTGGCCAGTACAAATTACACCCGCACTGGGGGCTGCATGTGGACGGGCAGTTCCGAGCCAATGACAATGTGAAGCAAATCAACCAGTCACTCTTGCGAATAGGCGGCCAATATTATCTGAACCCGAGCACCACACTGACGCTCGGCTACGCCTATATCAACACGTACAGCCAAAGCGCTGATGCGTATTTCACCGAACATCGGATATGGCAACAGTTCATGCACACGCATCCCGTGGGCGCTCCCGTTTCGATGACACACCGTTTCCGCTTCGAAAACCGGTTTGTGGAACGCATTTCCCAAAATCAGGATCCAGGCTGGGCAACAGGACAACGGTTTCGGTATTTCAACCGGACCATATTCAATTTGACAAATCACAAGGAAACCCGCGTACGCCCCTACCTCGCGCTGCAAAACGAGTTTTTCCTCAACATCGCCTCGCCGGATATCAACTCCAATGCATTTGATCAAAACCGGTTCCTGGTGGCATTCGGGGTCCAGCATGCCGGCCTCACGCGCCTCGAAATAGGCTACCTCAATCAGTTTCTAAATCCGCCGGGCAACGCCGATGTGATGAACCACGTCTTGCATTTTTCCATTTTACAGGTGCTGGACTTCGCTCCCTTGCAGTAGCCCCCTTAACCAATGTTTAAACTTTTCACCAAAATAGAACGCGGTGTTTTCGGTTAATACACCGCCTTTCAAACGCACATTTATACCTTTTTACCATGAAAAAAATTACGCTCGCCATTTTGCTACTCGCCACGCCGCTGTTTTTCGGCTCCTGCGATGTACTCCAACAAATTGCCACAGAAACCCTGAATGAGCCTACCTCCACCGAAGTTGGACAAGGACTGAAAGACGCGCTCGGCAAGGGCGTTTCCTCGGGTGTGACGACGCTCTCTGCCCGCGACGGCTATTTCAAAAGTGTTTACAAAATACTGCTGCCGGCAGAGGCCCGCACGGTGACGGACAAACTCAAAGTCGTACCCGGGTTTACCAATCTGGAAAACGAACTGCTCGAAAAAATCAACCGCGGCGCCGAAGATGCCGCCAAGGAGGCCGGTCCGATTTTTATGTCGGCCATTCGGGCGATGACCTTCAAAGACGCCGTCAACATCCTCATGGGCGCCGACAACGCCGCCACAACGTACCTGCACAAAACAACGTACCAGCAACTCTACACGAGTTTTAACCCCAAAATCGTGGGCTCGTTAGACAAAATCGGTGCGAACAATCTCTGGAAAAAAGCCGCCGATGCCTACAACAAAATCCCGTTGGTGAGCAAAGTAAACTCCAACCTCGGCGACTACGTGACGACCGAGGCGCTCAAGGGACTGTTCTCCAAAGTGGAAGAAGAGGAAAAAAACATTCGCCGCAACCCGATTGCCCGGACGTCCGCCCTGCTGAAAAAAGTATTTGCAAAACAAGACACCAACCGGAAATAGTCTGTTGGCAAATACGGTGTAAAAATCGAATCAATCGAACCAATCGAATCAATCGAATCAATCGAATCAATTAAATAAATGCTATGAAAAAATTTGCAAGTACCCTGTTCCTTTTCAGCCTGCTTCTGAGCACCGTTACCGCACAAAACCTGAAAAACCTGACCAAAGGCGCCAAGGATTTGCTCGGTGGCGACAAGACCGAACTCAGCACTGCCGAAATTGGCAAGGGCCTCAAGGACGCCCTGTCCAAAGGCGTTGAAAAAGGGGTGAACGAACTGTCTTCTGCCGACGGCTATTTCAAAAGTATGTACAAAATCCTGCTGCCCGAGGAAGCGCAAAAAGTGACAACACGCCTCAAATCCGTACCCGGTTTTGCCAATGTGGAGGCCGACCTGATCGAAAAAATGAACCGGGGCGCCGAAAAGGCAGCCAAAGAGGCCGGTCCGATTTTCGCCGGCGCTATCACAAGCATGACCATTCAGGATGCCATGGATATTCTGATGGGCGCCGATAACTCGGCCACGACCTACCTGCGCAAATCCACGTTCCAACAGTTGTACGACAAGTTCAATCCGGTCATCGTGAAAGCACTCGACGAGATCGGCGCGAACGAACTCTGGAAAAACGCGGCCACCGCCTACAACAAATTCCCCATGGTGACCAAGGTTAACAGCGACCTCGACGACCACGTGACAACCAAAGCGCTGGATGGGCTGTTTGGTAAAATCCAGGAAGAAGAAAAAACCATTCGCCGAAATCCGGTTTCGCGGACATCCGACTTGCTGAAAAAAGTATTTGCAAAGCAGGACAACAACCGGAAATAGTACATTCGCAGTAAGAGGTCGAGCAGCTCGAAGGCGCGGACATCCGTTGAAAAAACAAATTTTTGTTTAAGTATTTTACCTATAAATACCGTTATTTCATAAACAATATGATTTCTTCGGGCGTTTCAGATGCCTAAACAACTACACACCGTTCGTTTTTTCACGTTTCCAATCTTACAGCATGCTCGACCTTTTGCATAACGACCACCAACACGCCGCTTTTTCCGACTCTGACGATACCAGTGACCTGCACATTTCTGAATCCATGGACACCCCGATGCACGCCCGCGCTTTTGACCTGAGTGATGCTGAAAAAGTAGCCCGCATCTCGGATCACTTTGCCGAGATCATGGAAATTCTCGGATTGGACCTGACCGATGACAGCTTGCGCGCCACGCCCCGGCGGGTAGCCAAGATGTACGTGCAGGAAATTTTCCGCGGCCTGAACCCGGCCAACAAGCCGGCAGCTACTACTTTCGAAAACAAATACCAGTACCGCCGCCTGGTCATCGAGCGCAACATACCCTTGCAGAGCACCTGCGAGCACCACTTCCAGCCCATTTTCGGTGTGGCCCACGTGTCCTACATCCCCAACGGGAAGGTAATTGGCTTGTCAAAGCTGAACCGGATCGTGGATTTTTACGCCCGGCGCCCGCAAGTACAGGAGCGCCTGACCATGCAAATTGCCGAAGAACTCAAGCGCACCTTGCACACCGAAGACGTGGCTGTTTACCTCGATGCAAAACACATGTGCGTACAAGCCCGCGGCGTAGAACACCACGGCGCCAGCACCATCACGGCCGAGTACTCCGGAAAATTTCTCAACGAGGATACAAAACGCGAGTTTTTGCTCGCGATAAATTCCAAAATGCCGGACTGATCGTCGAGATACCAGGATTTTGCTTAGATTCCACATCAAAAAAAGCCCGGCGCGCAAATCTGCGAGCCGGGCGTTTTTTGTAAAAATCACTGCTGCGGATTACTTCGCAGCGGCATAGCGACGAGCCACTTCGTCCCAGTTGACCACGTTCCACCACGCGGTGACGTAGTCGGGGCGGCGGTTTTGGTAGTGCAGGTAGTAGGCGTGTTCCCACACATCCACGCCGAGAATCGGCTGGCCGGGTTTTTCGGCGATATCCATCAGCGGATTGTCCTGGTTGGGTGTGCTGGTGATGAACAGGTTGCCGTCTTCGCCGACGCAGAGCCATGCCCAGCCGGAACCGAAGCGGGTGGCTGCAGCAGCAGCAAATTGTTTTTTGAATTCATCGAACGAGCCGAACGTCTTGTCTATGTCGGCAGCCAGGTCGCCACCGGGGGTGCCGCCGGCATTGGGGGCCATGATGGACCAGAAAAACGTGTGGTTCCAGTGGCCACCGCCGTTGTTGCGCACGGCTGCAGACTGGGTGGAAATCGTGGACAGGAGTTGCTCCAGGGTTTTGCCTTCGTGTTCGGTACCTTGCACGGCGGCATTCAGGTTGTTTACATAGGCTGCATGGTGCTTTCCATGGTGAATTTCCATGGTACGGGCATCAATATGCGGTTCGAGCGCAGCAGGGGCGTAGGATAAGTCCGGAAGTGTAAATGCCATTGTTGTATTGGTTTTGTCTTTTTGTGAAATGAAAATCTGTTTTTTCAACAAAGCCAAAGGTAAGAAGTTCAGCGCCGGCACCTTAAAAGATCAGCGCCCGATGTTCTCCTTTGAACACCGGGCGCATGATAATGTGAATAGTGTTTGTTTGCCTGCATCGCCGGATTACGTGTGTGCTGCTCGAAAGGCGATGCCGCTAAAGGGGGAGAATGATGCGGCAATTGCTGCCACGCGGAATAGTGCAATCGGGGGGCATTACATTGGAACATGGGATGGCACTCGGGTACAGAGGACTTTAAGAAAAAAAATGTGGGGGGTAAAGAGGGCAAGCAAATGTTGTAATACGGTTTTTGTGATGCCCGGTACAAATGTAGAGCCGATTCCCGGGCGGCCAATCCGTGCAAACACCCGTTTTTTTATCAGGGAAAACCCCGAGTTATTGGCTATAGCCCCATCGGGGTACATAAAACCGGACGGCCCTATGCCAACGGCACCGTGACCATGGTGCTGGCGCCCTGCCCTTTGGCCGCCTGGATACTCATTTCTCCGTGGATGAACTGCACGCGCTGACTGAGGTTATCGGTACCCATACCCTTGATAATGTTTTTCGGGTCGTAGCCGATGCCGTTGTCCTCGACCAGGAGTACGAGTTCGTTCTCGGTACGGGTGAGTTGAACCAGGATTTCGGTGGACTGCGCGTGCTTGATGCTGTTTTGCAGCAGTTCCTGTACGATACGGTAGCAGTTCAGTGCGATGGTGTGGTCTATGCCGCTAAACTCGCCAAAGTGCTGGAAATCAATAACTGGCCCGCCTTCGCCCCGAAAACGCACGACGAGGTCGCGCACAGCCTTCATGAGACCAAACTGGTGCAGGGAGCCGGGTTGCAGGTTTCGGGATATCTGGCGGGTTTCGGCGATGGTATCGTTGAGCAGGTCTTTGATTTTGGAGAACTCCTCATTTTGGCCGAGGGCCGGCATTTTACCGGAAAGGTTTTCCAAACGCATTTTGGCCGCGGCGAGCAGTCCGCCGAGGCTGTCGTGTAAATCGGTTGCGATCCGTTTGCGCTCGCTTTCCTGGCCCTCCAGCATACTTTGCATGGATTCGAGGCGCAGGGTATCCTCCAGTTGCCGGATGGTTTGCTGGTTGATTTTTTCGTTTTGCTCGGCGATGACACGGTTGGTTGCCAGGCGGTGCCGGTAATCGCGCACCATAAAAAACAGGGCGAGAATGATGGCGCCGAAAAAGAGCAAGATGGCGTAGAAAAAATCGCGTTGCTGGCGCTTGGAAAGTTCTACGGCCGCCATTTCCTTGGACATTTCGGCTAACTGCCGGCTGCGTTCGCGTTCCCCGTACTGTGCAGCGAGCCGTTGCGAGGAAGCAATTCGGTCGCGACTGAGCAACGTATCGCCCAGCTCGATGTGGCGCGTGGCATATTCAAGCGCTTTGGGCAGGCTGTCGAGCAAGGTATAGGTGGCCGAGAGGTGGCGGTAGATATCGCGCCGCAAGGGGTCATACGCCGCCGAAATGGAGCGCTCGGCCCGTTTCAGGAACCGAAGGGCCATGTAGTAGTCTCCAGCCTGTTTGTTCAGGGATCCGATTTGATATTCGGCGAGCGTAACGAGGTCCGGGCGACTACTTTGCTGCGCGAGTTCCAGGACGCGAAAGGCGAGAGAAATCGCATCGCGGTAGTTGCGCTCGCTTTGCAGGCGGGCGATGTCGTCGAGAAAAACAGTGATGAGCAGGAAGGTATCCTGAAGCATGAGGCCCTTATCCCGAAATGCCTTTTTCAACACGGATGCCTGAGCGGTATCGCCTTTCAATTGATACACCCGGGCCATTTGCGCGAGTACAAGCGTTTCCAGGCGTTTGTTTTGTGTCTTTCGGAAATAGTCCAGCGCTTCCTGTTGCATTTTTAGAGCCTCTTCGGCCATGCCGCGCTCGGGTAGCCGGGTAGCCAATTCGGCGCGTGCCCGATGGTAAGCGGTAGTATCATTAGCAGCCAAAAACAAATCCACACTGCGGGCGAGGTACTGGAATGCCGAGTCCCGGTTGAGTGTTTCCTGCTCCCGATAAATAGCCCATTTGTACCAGCCAAGCGCCTGTTTGCCGACGTCGCGCTGCTCAATGCCATCGGACAGCATCAGTTGGATTTGCTCGAAGGTGAGCCGCTCCTCAAATCCGGGCTGGCCCCACAGGGAAAACGGGGTTGCCGACAAGCAGACCCACAGCAGCATCCAACGGAGCGAAGCGCGGAGGCTGTTTGGTGTTGGTGTGTTTTTCAATCTTCTATGATCTTCCAGTGAAGGGCCGCTTTTACCAAACCGGCCGTATTTCGGGCGCCCAGCTTGGCCAGTAGTGCCGCGCGGTGGCTCTCCACCGTTTTTTCCGACAGAAACAATTGTGCCGCAATTTCCTGCGTGGTGCGTTCATCCATGATCAATTTCAGTACCTCGCGTTCCCGCCGACTGATTTTGGGCGGCTCCTTGGCCGTGCCACCCTTGCGTTCGCGCATCAGGCTTTGCATCATCGTGTCGGTCACTTCCTGCGAAAAGTACGTTTTGCCTTCTGCCAGGGCGTGAATAGCGGTGCAAAGCTCTTCGCGTCCCGTATTTTTCAGCACATACCCCTGGGCGCCCAGGCTGAGCATCGCGCTGATGTAACTTTCATCATTGTGCATCGAAAGGGCCAAAATCTTCACTTCAGGACTTTCTGCCCGCAATTGTTTGCACACATCAAGTCCCGATTTGTCCGGCAGATTGATATCGAGCAACAATACATCGGGCCGCAATTCGAGCACTTGCTGGATGGTGTCCGCGGCATTGCGGGCGCGCCCGCACACCTCGAAGTCCGGCTCCCCGCTCAACATACTTTCGAGGCCTTCGGCAAACATAACGTGGTCGTCGGAAATGAATATTTTTATCACGGCGGATGGATTGTTTGACTGGTTTATGGGTTGACAGGGATTAGGAGGGGGCAAATTAGCTGCGATGCTGGCTCGCACACAATGCTGTTTCGAAGCAATGTACACCAATTGCCGCCAAATCTGATATTCTGCAAACGCTTTGCAGAAACAAACGCCAAATTTCTGCTTTTCTAAAGAACTGCCGGTACATCGCACTAATTTTGCGCGAAAATCACCGGTCAACCAATTCACCACTCAACAAATCCACCACGCAATGACCTTTCGTACAGAAAAAGACACGATGGGCAAGGTGCAGGTACCTGCCGATGCCTATTGGGGCGCGCAAACGCAACGCTCCATCGAAAATTTCAAAATAGCCCGCGACACCAATCGGATGCCGCTTGAGATCATCCGGGCGTTTGCCTACCTGAAAAAAGCCGCCGCGTTGACCAACTTCGAGGCCGGCGTTTTACCCAAAGAAAAATGCGACCTCATCGGTCGGGTTTGCGATGAAATCCTGACGGGCGCTCTGGACGATCAGTTTCCGCTCGTGGTATGGCAAACCGGCTCCGGCACGCAGAGCAACATGAACGCCAACGAGGTGATCGCCTACCGGGCCCACGTGCTCAACGGCGGTCAACTGACCGATGAACAAAAATTCGTGCATCCGAACGACGATGTAAACAAGTCGCAGTCGTCCAACGACACCTTCCCGACGGCCATGCACATCTCCGCCTACAAAATGCTGGCGGAGGTGACCATTCCGGGCATTGAAAAACTGCGGGATACGCTGAAGGCCAAGTCCGAAGCCTTTATGGATGTGGTAAAAATCGGCCGCACCCACTTCATGGACGCCACGCCGCTCACGCTGGGACAGGAATTTTCGGGCTATGCAGCCCAACTCGACCACGGTCTGCGGGCGATCCGCAATACGCTGGCTCACCTCAGCGAGCTGGCTCTGGGGGGCACCGCTGTTGGCACCGGCATCAATACCCCTCCGGGATACTCCGAAAATGTAGCCGGCCACATCGCTCAACTGACGGGCCTGCCTTTTTTGACGGCGCCCAACAAATTTGAAGCCCTGGCTGCGCACGATGCTATTGTGGAAAGCCACGGCGCGCTGAAAACAGTAGCTGTCAGCCTTATGAAAATTGCCAACGACATCCGGATGCTCTCGTCCGGCCCGCGTTCGGGTATCGGCGAAATCTATATTCCCGACAATGAGCCCGGCTCCTCCATCATGCCCGGCAAGGTGAATCCCACGCAGTGCGAAGCGCTCACGATGGTGGCCGCCCAGGTGATGGGCAACGATGTGGCCATCAATATCGGCGGTTCCATGGGCCACTTCGAACTTAACGTGTTCAAGCCGGTGATGATCTACAATTTCCTGCACTCGGCCCGTCTGATCGGGGAAGCCTGCGTGTCGTTCAACGACAAGTGCGCCATCGGTATTGAGCCGCTGCACGACAACATCCGCAAGCACGTGAACAATTCGCTCATGCTGGTGACGGCCCTCAATACCAAAATCGGGTACTACAAATCCGCCGAAATCGCACAAAAAGCACACAAGGAAGGGCTGACCCTCAAAGAATCCGCCCTCACGCTGGGCTACCTCACCTCCGAAGAATTCGATGCGTGGGTACGACCGGAAGATATGGTTGGGAAGTGAGGTTAGGGGGTTTCTGGTTAGAAGGTTTCTGGTTAGAAGGTTTCTGTTAGAAGGTTAGAGGGTTTCTGGTTAGAAGGTTTCTGGTTGGAAGGTTAGAGGATTTCTGGTTGGGGGGGGGCTGGTTAGAAGGTTAGAGGGTTTCCGGTTGTCGTGTGCAACCAGAAACCCTCTAACCTTCTAACCAGAAACCTTCTAACCTTCTAACCTTTTCTAACCCTAAGATTTGTCACCGTATGCCAAATCTCCCGCGTCGCCCAGTCCCGGCACGATATAGGCTTTGCCGGTGAGTTCGTCGTCAATGGCGCCGAGCCAGAGGTGGGCATTGGGGTATTGGCGTTGCACAGCTTCCACGCCGGCAGTGCTGGCAATAACCGCTGCGATGTGGATGACCTTGGGGGTACCGTGGCGTTCGAGGTGCTTGAGCGCAAGGCAGAGGGAAGCGCCGGTGGCCAGCATGGGGTCGGCCAGGATGAGTACGGCGTCGTTGAGGTCGCCGCAGCTGACATATTCCAGTTGGATATCAAACGTGCCGTCTTTGTGCTGGCGGCGGTATGCGCTGATGAATGCGTTGTCGGCGTGGTCAAAATAGTTGAGCATACCCTGGTGGAAGGGCAGTCCGGCCCGCAGGATTGTGCCCAGCACGATACGGTCGGCGGACAGTTGCTCGGTGGCGATTCCGAGGGGTGTTTCCACCTCCACAGTTTCGTAGGTCAGCGTTTTGGAAATTTCGTAGGCCAGCACCTCACCCACCCGCTCGAGGTTCCGGCGGAAACGCAGGCGGTCTTTTTGCAGTTCGGCGTTGCGCAATTCGGCAACAAAACGGTTGGCTACGGAGTGTTGATTGGCTAAGTTCGTGAGCATTTTTTCTGTGTTTAGTCCCGTTGGGGCTAAGGTAGGGGGTTTTCTGGAAAAGCAGCGAAAGGTAAATTCGGGGCGTCTCTCTGCCATTGCGATACCACAACAAACAGCCGTATGCGCGCTCGATACCCGATTTTTCTGATCCTCGTCTTTTGCCCCTTATTTGCTTTAGCCCAAATGTCGTTTGAGGTGAACGACGATTTTCCGCTGGAGTATCCGGCCAAAATTTTCGATCCGCGAGTAGCCCAGGTACATTCTGCCGTTTTTAACGGAGAGCCGCTTCAATACACGATTTTTGAAGACGGGGAAAACCTGTTTCCGTTTGAAAAAGGTATCCTCCTGACGACCGGCCAATACACCAATGTCGCACAGAGTGGTTCCGATCTGGACCACGCCTACCTGAAGATATTTAACAATAGCCCGGAAGTTTATATGCTCAACCCGGGTGATATTCCCTGGGATGCCGGTAGGTTAACTGTAGTATTTACGCCCTTTGTGGACACCCTCCGATTTCGATTTGCCTTTGCCACGGAAGAATATCCCTTGTACACTTGCGCATCGTACAATGACTTGATGGGCATTTTTTTGAGCAAAACCGGCCAACCTCCGGTCAACATTGCCAAAACAATATCCGGGCAAAATATCGGTGTGAACACCGTTTTTTGCCAGGGACAAAAACCGTTTTCCTACTCCGATTTCTGGATGGGATTCAACGGAATCTCCGACACCTTCGATCTTAAAATACCCGTTGACCCCTGCACGGAATATACCATGACGATCATGATTACGGATGTGCGGGATGCCCGTTACGACTCCGCTCTTTTTTTAGAAACAATCGGCTCACCGCGATTAAATTCCGTTATTGGACCTTCAGATCATGTTTACCTCGAAGGTTGTACAACCAAAGAACTTGATTTCTACTTCAGCTGGCTGCCGCTTTTCCAACCGATTGAGTATGAATTTAGCGGAACAGCAACGCCCGGGGTAGACTACACCCTGAATATCTCGCCGTCCGGCTATGTCTCGGGAAATGCCATCTCCTTTCAACCGACAATTATCGCGGATTCCATCGCGGACGAAGGCGAGTACTTTTTGTTCACCTACCGCTCCCAGAACCCCGGTTGCCAATTGCAGGGAAGTCGCATTTTTTACATCGCCGAAATTGACTCTACCGTTGAGGTCATTTGCAAGGAACAGCCGGTGCCCGCTTTCCTGCCCCAACCAACGGTGCAGTTCCCGTTTGACAACCCGACCCCGTACAGCATGTCGTCCGACTTCGTGCAATCGCCGGTTTACTCCCAGGATTTTCCGTACGAATTTTTTACCTCGCCGTACATGATCGAAGACGTGTGCGTGGACATGACGGTCCCCGCAGCTAACGCCCGGCTGTATCTGCAAGCGTCCAACAAGAGCCGGGTCGAACTGACCACCAACAACGGTACCGGCGGCTATTTCACCAACACCTGTTTTTCGCCGGCGGAAATACAAAGCATAGGCTTCTCCGGGTCGCCGTACACCGAGCGATACCGCTCGGAGGGTTCCTGGTTCGACCTGTACGGAGCGCCCGTCAACGGCGAATGGAACCTGTTGGCCAAGACCGGTTCCGGGAGTTTGCACAACTGGTCCATGACCCTGACCAAGGACTTCCTGTACCACGAGTTCGACTACTTATGGCCCGACGGCTCTACCCAGGCAGCACCGCTATTTTCTCCCCCGCCTGCCGACACGGTGCTTCAGGTATTGCTGGAAAATGACTTGATGACCATGACGGTGCCGGTGCGACTCATTCCCAAAACACCCGTACAGGTGCAAAAAAAATTGACCTTATGCCTGGGCGATAATTTCACCATTCAGGGTCAAACGTTCGATCAGTTCAATCCGGTTGGCATCGTGGAAATTGGTGACTGTGACACGGTCATGCTTGTGCAAATCACATTTGTACCGGATTTTCAAACTTTTTTTCGCGACACACTCTGTGCCGGCGCCAGCCTGTTCGTAAACGGAACCGAGTACAATCAACAAAACCCGCAAGGGATGGAGGTTTTTCAACCAGCAAGCATGCTGTGTGACAGTTTCGTATTGGTGTCTTTGGTTTTTTTACCCCCCATTCAAAAAACACACCGGCCGATCATCTGCGTCGGCGGCAGTATCGAAATCAACGGAATCGTGTACGACGCACAAAACCCCGACGGAACCCAAACCCTGACGGCTGCCGATGGTTGCGACAGTGTGGTACACATCATTCTGCATTTTCTACCCGAGATTGTACATCTATTCAGCCCAATCCTTTGCGCCGGCGAAAGCGTGGTGGTGAACGGCACGGCATACGACGCGCAAAACCCCGTGGGCACGGAAATCCTGACGGCCGCAAATGGCTGCGACAGCACGGTGCAAATCGCACTGAAGTTCCTGCCCCCCATCGAAACCACCCTGAACCCAACCCTGTGCGCAGGAGAAAACCTGCTCGTGAACGGCACCCTGTACGACGCACAAAACCCCGTGGGCACGGAAATCCTGACGGCCGCAAACGGCTGCGACAGCACCGTGCAAATCGCCCTGCAGTTCCTTCCGCCCATCGAAACCACCCTGAACCCAACCCTGTGCGCAGGAGAAAACCTGCTGGTGAACGGCACCCTGTATGACGCGCAAAACCCCGTGGGCACGGAAATCCTGACGGCCGCAAATGGCTGCGACAGCACGGTGCAAATCGCCCTGAAGTTCCTGCCCGCCATCGAAACCACCCTGAACCCAATCCTGTGCGCGGGAGAAAATCTGCTCGTGAACGGCACCCTGTACGACGCACAAAACCCCGTCGGCACCGAAACATTGACCGCCGCGAACGGCTGCGACAGCACGGTGCAAATCGCCCTGCAGTTCCTGCCGCCCATCGAAACCACCCTGAACCCAACCCT
>JBGSKO010000155.1:0-3937 GCA_041741155.1 Saprospiraceae bacterium
CGGGTCGAAGGTTACGTCCACCCAGGCAGAGTCGGCGCCTTCGGTGCCTTCGTTGCAGCACGTCACCCAGACGTAGCTGTCAAAACAGCGTTCGAGCCAGGGGGCGGCTACCTGCACCGTCATGTACGGGCAGTCGGCCACGGCCAGCACGGGCAGGTCTTGTTCGGTGGTATCCTGCAGGTTGGGCAGCTGCACCGGCAGGCTGTCGGCACAGGTTTGCCAGAGCAATTCCAGTGCGGGTTTTACGGTGAGAAAATACGCGCCGGTGTCGAGGAACAGGGAGTACCTGCCCGACGAGTCGGTGGTGGCCCACCAGGAGTCGTTTCCATCGGCGCGTACGATCCAGTTTTCGAGCAGGCTTTCAGGGTCGTTGGTTGAGCAATCGGCGTCGGCGTCTTTGAACACGGTACCGTTGAGGTAGGCGCCGGAGTGGGTGGGGTTGGTGGTGCGGAAGAGGCGACCGTGGGAGCCGGCGCCGGCGTATTCCCAGCCACTGACGAACAAGCGGCTCTGGTCGTCGAACCCAAGAAACCCGATGCTGGAATACTCGGCGCTCGCCAACGACTCTGGTACGGGCAACCCCTGCCAGTTGTGCCCGTCATCCACGGACATGTAGCCGTTTTTGCTGCCCAATTGAAACAAAAACAGAAATCCACCGGCATCGGAGGCAAGCAGATCGCCGTACTGTTGTACCGAAACCCAGGTGCTGCCCATGTCCGTAGAGCGATGTATGGTTGTCGGGAAAAAGGCAAAGAGGTCGCCGGCTGGAGCAACGATTAGTCCTTCAACCTTTTGATCCGACAAGCGTTCCCAGGTATCTCCATCATCGTTAGAGCGGAACAAGAGCGGGTGCAGTTCGTAGCTGCTGTTTGAGAACCACCAGGACACACTGTCAAAAAGCCCGAACAAAACACCGGAAGGGTGATGCACGATTTTTCGCAGGTACAAGCTGTCCAGTACGTTCTCCCAGGTTTGTCCATTATTTTGGGTACGCATCGTACCGTTTTGGGTGCCGACAAACAGGGTGTTTTGTTGGCCATTGAGGCCGATTTGGGACGGAATATGCGTGGACAGGCCTGCGGGCGGGGTGATGTTTTGAAACGTTTGCCCCATGTCGGGAGAAAACAACAGGGAATCCCGGACAACCAGCCAGGTATTGGCATTGGCATCCGCCATCATGTTTTCGACGAGGTAAAGCCACGGTGTTCGGCCCGACTTGTCGAGGCGCAGTTCCCAGTCCTGGCCGGCGTTGTTGGTGTGCCAGAGTTCGCTGCCCGTCCAGGCGAGCCACTCTTGCTCGTTGCGCAGGAAAAGGTCCTGTACCAGACCCCTGTTGACCCCAAAAGCAGAAAAATTCCAGGACACGCCGAGGTCGGCGGAACGGGCCTGCGTGTAGCCGTTTGAGGCCAACCAGGTCCCGTCGAAGAGCGGACGGTCGTTGTGGAAATAAACCATCCCGTTGTTGGGGCCAACCCGCTGCCAGGAGATGCCGTCGTCAACCGACTTGTACAAAAACTGCGAAGTCGTGGCGTAGAGGCTGCTGTCGGGAAGTTGGAAAAAACTGTAAACGTAACCGTGGCTGTTAGAAAATGCCGAGTCAATATTACTGCACACAGCGGTGCCGACGGCAGGGACACGGCAGACTTGTTTGAAATCAGCGTAGAGCAAGGTATTGGAAAATGTGAGCATCATAATTCTGGGCGATTGCAATAACTTACTCACCCAGGTGTTGCCGTTGTCTCTCGAATAGTACTTCGTATCAATATAATCGCCTCGGCCTACCCACACCTCGTCATAGCCTCCCACATCAACCCTCTCATAGAAATATGGCCAATTGTTCAACGAGTTTACCGTTTGCCAATTGACACCGGCGTTGTCGGAGCGTACCACGAGTTGGTAGCTGATGAAGTTCAAGCCCATCGTATCTTTTAACCCAAACCAATAACCAGTCGAAGTTTCTCCCAGTCCGTGAATATTAGTCGAATCCAGCAGCAGTTGCCATGTCGCTCCGTTGTCCACAGACGTGAACACATCAAAAAAGAATTGCAGAAAAACGCTGTCAACCATTCGCCGCTCCGCAAACAGCGTCCCCGCTCGGCCCACCGTAATTTTCGCAAATCCCGTGTCGGGGTCGTTCGAGGGCCAGAACATCTGCTGCCAGTGCAAGCCATTATCCTGCGAAAAGTACACCGTACTGTCGTAATACTCGGCGTACACCCAGCCGTTGGCGACCTGAGTGATTCGTTCGGGCGTGCCACCCGGCGGGGAAGGCAGTTCTTCCCAGTAGGATGCTTGTCCGAAGGCGATACCTGCGCACAGTAGTAGGCAAAAAAGGAGTGTGTTTTTCATAAGATTGTCGTTTCGATGCTCAAATGTACCCGTGTATGCCCGGACTAATCAATGTACATTTTTATGTGTTTGCCGGGTTTTGATGTTTTCAAAAAATTGATTATCAATACTTATAAAGTCATTTTTGCCGAAAAAATCTTGGACCGACTGTCGCAACCTTCTAACCCTATTTCTGCAGCAACACCTTGCCTGCGCCGACACTTCTTCCGTTGTCGTCCAGAATCTGAAAAAAGTACACACCGTTTGCGAGTTCCGCGCCCTGGAGCGTATATGTGTTTCGGTTCAGCGGCGCATCAAGCCGGGTTTGGCCCAGCGCATCCAGCAAGACAAACCGGTATGTACCTTCGGGCAGCCCCTCGAATGTCAGCAATGCCGTCTCGGTCACGGGGTTGGGAAACACCCGAATGCGGGAAACAGCGGCTCCGGGCTGCTCGGCCACATCCACCAGGATAAATCCCCTTCCGATGCTGTGCAGGGTTTCGTTGGTACGGATGGCGCCGTTGAAATCAAAATAAATGGATGCTGCATTGCGGATGACTGTTCCGTTGGGCAAGTCGGGTTTCTGAGCAATTTTGAACGTAAAAAAACCGTGCGAGGCGGCTTCGTTGGAATTGCTGTCGGGCAGGTTGAGGTCGGCAAAGGTCACGATCAGCACGCCCTGGCCGTCCAGCGTCCAGGTGGCCGCATGCGAAGTAGGCCCCATACGCAGGGTGGCCGGGTCGAGCAGTTTCGAGAGGGTATCGCGTACCACTACCTGGTGGGCCGGTGCGGTGCCGGTGTTTTGGAACCGCACGAGGTACTCGATGTCGGTATTCGGCGACACCAGGCGGTCGGAGCCGTAGCCCACCGGAAAGCCCTGCTTGTCGTTGGGGTCGTACGCGCCCACAAGCTCGCCGCAAAACACATCCTGGGAAGGAATGCCGTTGTTCAGGAAATACCAGTTCGGGAAGCCCATGCCCTGGAAACCACCGCAGCCTTCGGCCCAGGCGGCCACCTGCATGGAAAACGGGTGCCCCGGCTCCTGCTCCGACTCGAAGCGGCGGAAGTGTCCGTTGGCGGGCAGCGAAAAAGAACGCGTCTGGCCCGGTTGGTAGATTTCGTTATCTTCCATGAGCACCACGTCGTCTTCAATCACGAAATAGTGCAGGCCCTGTGTGGGCACCGGACCGGTATTGGTCACGTCAAAGTGCAAAGCAGTGTCCTGTTCGCAGCGGGCCGATACCTGGATTTCTGCGCCCGACCAGCCCGGCGGCTCTATGCACAATGAATCGGGGTACACGTGCGCCATCACGCAAGCTGTTTGGCCGAGCACGGTGCTGTCGCAATCCACATACACCCGGAACATGAGGTTTTGGCAATACCCTTGCGGCATGGCGCCGAGTTGGAAACGGAACGTGTTGTTGCCCAGCGCCTCGTAGTTCAGGGTGGTATCGGTGAAAAGGAGCACCGGGTCGAAGGTTACGTCCACCCAGGCAGAGTCGGCGCCTTCGGTGCCTTCGTTGCAGCACGTCACCCAGACGTAGCTGTCAAAACAGCGTTCGAGCCAGGGGGCGGCTACCTGCACCGTCATGTACGGGCAGTCGGCCAC
>JBGSKO010000156.1:0-19196 GCA_041741155.1 Saprospiraceae bacterium
CCCACCCCCCGACACTATGGCTGGAGCCAACTGTCACCCCTACCCAAACATCGCCTTATCAAACCGCAGCGACACCTCTTTCCAGTTGACAACATTGAAAAAAGCCGTGATGTAGTCCGGGCGTTTGTTCTGGTGTTTCAGGTAGTAGGCGTGCTCCCAAACATCGAGACCAAGGATTGGGGTGCCGGTTTTAGGCGCAATCTGGAGCATCAGCGGGTTGTCCTGGTTGGGCGATGTCGTGATGAACAAACCCTTGTCTTTGCCCACGCACAGCCATGCCCAGCCGGAACCGAATACGCTTTTGGAAGCGTCGGAAAACGCGGTTTTGAACTTGTCAAACGAGCCGAACGTGGTGTTGATAGCAGTGGCCAGTTGTCCCTCCGGCAACGGGCTGCCACCCGGGGTCATAATTTGCCAGAAAAAGGTGTGGTTCCAGTGGCCGCCGGCGTTGTTGCGGATTTTCTTGTCCGCATCGGCGGTGGTGATGCGGGCGATGATATCCTCCAGTTCGTACTCGGCATAGACGGTGTCTTTGACGGCATCATTGAGGTTGTTTACATACCCCTGGTGGTGTTTGCCGTGGTGAATTTCCATCGTTTGTTTGTCAACATGCGGCTCCAGAGCAGCAGCAGCGTAGGGCAAGGCGGGCAGCGCAAACGGCGTAGTTCGGCGGAGTTTGGGCGGCGGGATAGTCATCGTTTTGGTGCCATTGGCTTTTTTGCCGGGCGTGCAGGCCGAAATGAGCGGTGCAACAGCAGCGCCGATGGCGAAGAACAGACCGGTTTTGAGAAATGTGCGTTTTTCCATAATGAAATGGCAGATTTAAGTGGTGGATGAGAAATAAATTGTTTGAATGTGCAATGATACACACAATAGCTGTTCGACAAGAAACGCTACCTTTGCAAAAACTTTGATTATATGGGAACATTGATTATCAACGTTGCGCCACAAATCGGGGGGTATAACTTCAGCCTTTCTCCCAAGGCTAGAACAGAGTTGCAATCACTTTTTCCCGGCTCTGTGCAAGTACGCCATATTTACGTTTCTTATGACACAAATTGGGATTTCGAACAAATGCATGGACGGGTTGAAGGACAGATACTTCCATTTTTGACAGGAGTGGATGTGCAAGCGTTAGCCGAAAAATTTGACCGGGTAACTTTTGTTGATCCTACTGACCGGGAACCTCAATATATAATCCAATTGACTACCCATGTCCAAGAAGAACAATCTTTATCTCGGTAAGGCCGGACAATTCGCTTTAATGTCTGAGTTTCTCTGTCGCGGGTGGAACGTTGCAACTCCGGAAGTTGATGTTGGCGACGACATTTTTGTTGTCCGGGATTCAGATGGCAATTTTGTGCGTATCCAAGTAAAAACTGCTACCGGTAGTCAACTGAGAGGGCAAATTCGCGCTCAGTTTAGTATTCCGGTCAACCAACTTGAAACACCTGTGGCCCCTATGCTGGTATATGCGTTTTTAGTTCGTTTTGATGGGCGGTGGCTATATTTCGCCTTAGTCAGGCAAGATGATCTCCAAGTACAGGTCCAAAATTTTGAGATAGAAAAGACGGGAAATGCAGCATTTATCAATTTGTGGTTCAAATACCATTCAGGCAAATTGAGTTGTCGAGACGAAGATTTTTCCGCTTACCTTTTCAATTTCAATGATTTTCCGATTGTGCGGCACTAAAATTCTGAATATCAATGCCCGCAATTCCCGGCACCGTACGCCGAATCTCCCCCGCCAACTCTTCCAACTGCGCCACCTTGTCGGGCAGAAGCGCCATTCCACGCACCGATTCCTGTAAATTTTTTTGCAATTGCTCCGACGTCAGACGGCCCGTTTGATGCGCCGCCACGGCTTAAAACCACGGTATTATGGGCAGGTAAGCCGACTTTTCCGCGTACGCACGGTCGCGTTCCAGCAGGTGGTATTTTTCGGTCAAGCGCAAGATTTTGGCAAAGTTGTTTTGCGCCAGCAACGCCTCGATGTAGGCGCTGAAGAACGCATGCCACCGGTGCTCAAAAATCTCTTTCCGGTAAGCTCGCAAGTAGGTGTCGGCATAGTTTTCAGCAGATCTGTGCTGCCCGGTGTGGTGCAGGCAGCGCAGGTAATGCGCTACGAAACCGATTTTGTTGTGAAAACTGTGGGTCGTTCGGCTTTCGGGCAAGGCCGTTTTCATCACCGAAAGCGCCTCGGCGTACTTTTTTCGGCGCAAAAGCACTCCGCACAGGTTGTTGACATAGTGGATGTAGTCGGCGGTTTTTACCCGAATGGACAAGTAGCCGTAATACTCCGCCTCATCGTACTCCTGAAAACGGTTGTGCAGGAGCAGACGGTTGCCGTAGTAGTTGATCAACAAGCGTTTGGAGTAATATTTCCCCTGGCCGAATAGTTGGTCGAGCGTTTGGTACTGCTCGCGCAGCGGCTCGAATCGGCGATAGTTGTAGTAAATAAACGTCAGCCGCACGAGCGCCATGTAGCGGTTCCAGCCATCGAGGGTTTCGTCGTGAAAAACCTCGGTAAGCCAGGGCTCCCATTGCATACTCTCGGTGGAGCGGGTGGAGTATTGCCGCACAATATCTTCTGTGGCGGCATGGAGGCGCTCGCGCACATTCCGGGCGCGTTCGTAGGCGGCACGGTTTTTTTCCAGAAAATTTTCTACGGCGCGATGCTCGGCATAGCGCATGCGAATAAGCAGAAAATGGCGGTACAACTGGGCCAGCTCATAACATTTGGCAAAATGGTATGCCTCGGGTGTGGTGGCCCGCAAATGCGCCAGCAAACGCTCTTCTTGCGCTGGAACAATGCTGTCTGTTTCGATTTCGCGCTCGGCGGTAAGTAACCATTCGTACTCGGTGTCCACGTCGGTGGCGTGCAGGCGCTCGGTGATCCAGAGTTTCAGATTGGAATACTTGCGCTTGTCTAGGTTCTCGTCGTACAGCACGACCTGGTCCAGGTTTCGGCAGTTGTGGTCCACCTGCTCCAGAATAGCAAGTTTAGCCTTATCGTCAAACTGCTGCACGGCGAGCAGGTAGCCCGTCTCGTGGGGCAAGAGGGTTTGGGCAAATTCCGTGAATTTTTGCAGTTTGCTTCGCATGACCGTGTGCGGCCAAAGGTAGGAAAAAGGGCCGGTCGGGTATTCTATTGCATACCTCAGTCACAGCGTTCCATCAGAAAAGTCCCGTTATACTTCTCGTTCATAAAACCGGTCTTGTTGTAGTCAATTTTCCATTGAATAAGTGTCTTTCCGTCTTGAATCAGCATTGTGCCCGTTCCGGAAAAAGAAGCCCAATACAGGCGGTCAGCGCCTCCGGGGGACGGCATATTGCCCTCATAATCAAATGACGGCAAAAGCAGATTTCCGTCAATGATTCGTCCCGGAATCTTGGGAAATGGCCACATGAACGGAAAAAATTGAACCGTGAAGTCAAAAGCCGTATCGGTAGCGGCCTCTATTGTTATATGACAAGGCGGGGCGTCCGGGTATTGCCCGGACTGGTAGTTGCCCAAAATATCGCTCAGGTTCATGATTGGCGTTGGTGTTCCGGCTGGGCCACGGACATTTGAGTTGAATTGCCCGGCCAAAATTGGCGTGTTTGGCACTGTGTTGTAGGCATAGCTTAATACTTCCAGCCTGGTATTGCTGGAATTACAATACAATTCTACCCAACCATATTGGAAATTATTCTCCGCATTTTTGAAACGAAACCCCAAAAAACGCTTGCCGGTGCCGGTAAATTGACCAGCATTGCCATTGGCGGAACCCAGTACGCCGCTGGAAGTGCGCCAGTTGCCGGTTTCAGAAACTTCGTCACCGACCAGTAATGCATCAGGGTAACCATAAGTGGAATTGTCAAGTATTTCAGCCTGTTGTAGCGACACCGTGACGCCGCCATTCAATAATTTAAAAGTGAGTATTGGTCCAACGGACGGTTGAATCGTCACGGAAAGAGAGCCGATTTCCATGATCGTCTCATCAATCGCCTCAAAATAAATCGTGTTTACCGGTTCGGGGGCCTCTTGCGCATTTCGGGTGCAAGCAAAAAGAAGCAGACCTGAAACAGCCATTGTGTACACACGCCGTGAAGTGGAAGTCGTTGCCATGATGAAATAGATTTTGGTTTGAAAAAGTAATTGAATCTGAATTCAAATATACAAACGTCAAATCAAAACTATTTGCTGCCTTATCAAGTCTTTTCGTAAATCCCCATCACAGCGTCAGCCCGCCATCCACACTAATCGTCGCGCCATTGATGAATGCCGCCTCGTCCGACGCCAGGAATGCGTACACCGCAGCAACTTCCTCCACAGTGCCGAGCCGCCCGGCGGGGGCCTTGTCTTGCATCATTTGTACCACGTTGTCCGGCAAGGCGTCCACCATCTCCGTGCGAATGAAGCCCGGCGCCACGGCGTTGGCGGTGATACCCTTGCGACCAAATTCCCTGGCCCACACCTTGGTCATGCCGATCACGCCGGCCTTGGTGGCGGCATAGTTGGTTTGGCCGAAATTGCCATACAGCCCCACAACCGACGCGGCTGTTATGATGCGCCCCCATCCCCGCGCTTCGAGGTACGGATACACGGCTTTCGTGCAATTAAACACCCCTGTAAGGTTTACCCCGATGACCTGATCCCACTGCTCGGGCGTCATTTTTTTGAGGGTGGCGTCGCGGGTGATGCCGGCATTGTTGATGAGAATATCAATCTGGCCAAAGGCCTCAACCGTTTGGCCGGCGGCGGCTTGAACGGCAGCGTAGTCGGCGGTATTCACCTGAAAAAAACGTGCAGACAGACCCTGCTCCCGGCATTCGGCTTCAAGAGCCTGGCCCCGCTCCGTTTGAACGTCCCAGATGGCTACCTGCATACCGTCCCGCAGGAAGCGTAAAACAGTGGCGCGACCGATTCCGCTGGCGCCGCCGGTGATGATGGCTACTTTTTTCATAGATTCAATTCTTTCGATGGATTCGATTAGTTTGATTGGGGGCAAAAGTATGGCGGCCACCAGCACCCAATGTTCGTTTTCCGGATTCAGCAGATTTGTCCGGTCAACCGGCACTTTGCCAAAACATCCTTCCAGCGAACAGCCATTTAGCAAGTTGTTGAAACACTTGGTTTTCAGCAGCTTGTTTTTTGTTTCGTTTTGTTTTTTTGGAAAAATGCCGTTTCGTCCGATAAAAAATCGGCTGAAAGTCAAGGCTGAAAAACATCCGTATGTTTGGCTGAAAGCAACAATTTTCGGCGCTTCGAACTTGACGGTCGCTCTACATTGGCCCAAAATCCGGAGCAACCGGGTTTCAAAATTTTATATCGAAGCATGGACAATCGAGCAACAGCAACGGCAATTCTACTGGCAGCTTACGCCGCGGTATTGTTGTTTTTTGTGGTACGCGCCGCACGCCGCACCCGCTCGTTAGCCGACTACGCGGTAGGCAGCCAGCGCTTTTCGCCAGTCGTAGTCGGGTTGTCGCTGGCGGCCAGCGTGACCAGCGCTGCTACGTTTATTATCAACCCCGGTTTTGTAGCGCTGTACGGCTGGAGCGCCTTTCTGGCCATGAGCGTAATTTTGCCTATCGGGCTTATCGGTTCGCTCATCGTGCTCACCCGCAGTTTCCGGCAATATGGCGCGAATGTGAATGCACTCACCCTGTCGCAGTGGATGAGCAAACGTTACGAGAGTCCGGCGCTGGGACTGTGGTTTGCGGTGCTTTCGCTGCTGCTGCTGACGTTTGTGGTGCTGATCTGCGTGGGCTTGACCAAAGTGATCGCTTCCGCATTGGGCGCCGGAGAATTACCGGTACTGGTGGGGCTGGTGGTTTTTGTTTTTGGCTACATGATGTTTGGCGGCGCCAATTCCCTGATCTATACCAATACGATACAGGCGGTGCTGATGCTGATCGTGGCGTTCGTGATGCTCGGCTCGGGCCTGGTATATTTCGAGGGCGGATTTTCAGGATTTTGGGAAAAATTATCCGCGATAGACCCGTTGTTGGCACAGCCGGTGAATCCAAAGAGCGCCCTGTTCCGCGACTGGTTCGAGGTAGCATTTTGCAATTTTGTAGTGGGCGTGGCCATCGTCTGCCAGCCGCACATTGTGACCCGCTCCCTGATGCTGCGCGATGCCCGCGATGTGAACCGCTACTTGCTGGTCGGTATTCTCGCAGAAATCGTGTTCTTTTCGGTGCTTTTTGTTGGCTTTTACGCTCGTTTGCAATTTCCCGACCTGACGGTGGACGGGGCGGCGCTGAAAATGGACGGAATCATTCCCGCGTACGTAGTGGCTGTTTTTCCGTTGGGCGCCGGGTTACTGGTGCTACTCGGGCTGCTCTCGGCCGGGCTTTCCACGCTGGAAGGCTTGGTACAGTCGCTGTCCACCACCATTACGGCCGATTTGATCAGCCCGCTGGCTGGGAACCGGCTTGGCGACGGCGAGCAGCGGCTTCGTCGGCTGGCCTGGCTGAACAAGGCCGTTATCGTGGCGCTGGCCGTAGTTTCCATACTCTGGAGTTATGACCAGTTGTTGCACCCCAACCTGAGTGTGGCTATTCTCGCTCAAAACGGGGTCTATGCCTTTTTTTCGGCGGCGTTTGTGCCGGTGTTGTTCGGCATTTTTTTTAAAAACGCTTCTGTTCGGGCGGTGGCAGCGGCTTCCGTCACAGCAGTGGTCGTGCATTTCGCTGTCTATTACGGCGAACTTACACCCTACACGAGTGGTGCTGTGCGCAACCCGGCAGTAGCCTCTGCGCTGGCGATATGGAGCTCAGTAGTGATAGGTTTTTTGTTTCACCGCGGTGGCGCAGAGGCGCAGCGTTCAAAATAACAACATGCACACCAAACAACGCGTAGCAACACTTCTATTCACCCTCTTGGCCACCCTTATGGTGGCTCAAACCAAGAGTATGCAAGACATCCCCTACCCTGCCGATACTAAAACAGTTTCCCTGCCCGGCGGCACAGAGATCGCCTACATTGACCGCGGCAATGGTCCGTTTACGCTTGTGTTCGTGCATGGTTTGGGCACCTATCTCAAGGCGTGGCAGCACAATGTGGACACCCTGAGCGCACACTACCGCTGCGTGGCGCTCGACCTTCCGGGTTATGGAAAATCGAGCAAAGGCGACTATCCGTTCGGTATGGCCTTTTTTGCCGATCAACTGCGTGCGTTTTGCTCCGCACTTGACCTGCAAAATGTCGTGCTGGTGGGACATTCCATGGGTGGGCAAATAGCCCTGACGACCGCGCTACAGGATACTGGTTGGGTGAAAAAACTGATTCTGATTGCGCCGGCGGGTATCGAGACCTTTAGCGAGGCCGAGGCCAACTGGCTCAAAATGGTTTATACCCCGGAGGTGGTGAAAAACACTGCACCGGAGCAAATCCGTAAAAATTTTGTGATCAATTTTTACCAATGGCCCGAGGACGCGGAGTTCTTGTACGAGGACCGGCTTTTTCTCCGCGAAACAGCCGAATACGACGGCTGGTGCCGCATGGTGCCGCAGTGCGTCGTGGCTATGCTCAACGAGCCGGTGTTCGGGCGTCTGGGGGAAATTTCCACCCCAACCCTCCTCATTTTTGGAGAAAATGACGCACTCATCCCCAACCCGATTTTGCACAAAACACAAAACACGTTACAAATCGCCAATCTGGCGCAGTCCGGCATTCCGGGCAGCCGTTTGCGCTTGTTGCCGCAGGCAGGACATTTTGTCCACTGGGAACAGGCATTGTTAACCAATCAGGCTATCCGCGCATTTCTGGAGGAATAATCCGCATTTCCGGCATTGCACAGGGCTGTTCCGGGCGGCGCTGCGCATTCCACGGCGACACGCACTGGCGCGTCGGTGGCTGGTTTTTGTCAAAAAATGAACAATTCACACATCGCTCAATCACTCAATGTTATGAAGTCTCTGATTACTACGCTGCTCTTGATCCTGTTTGTATCCGGGATGTATGCCCAACGCGGTACCGTCACCGGGAAAGTGACGGACTCCGCTACCGGAGAAACCCTTGCCGGCGCCACTGTTGTCGTGGACGGCGCTACCGGCGGTGCAGCCACCGACCGAAACGGTTCGTTTTCCCTTACGGTAGAAGCGGGCGCCCGCACCTTGCTGGTCTCGTACATCGGCTACCAAACCGCCACGGTGCCGGTCAGCGTTTCCGCCGGACAAGCGACTACCGCCGATGTGGCACTCGAAGCTACCGGTATCCGCGGTAGTGAGATCGTCGTGTCGGCTTCGCGCCGCGCTGAAAAACTTACCAACGCACCCGCCACGATTTCGGTGGTAAATGCCAAGGCTATTGCGGAACTACCGTCTTTCAACGTGGCAGAATTGCTGGGCCGCCAAAAAGGACTGGACTATGTGCGCTCCGGCGTGTTGGGTATCGGCGTAAACGCGCGCGGTTTCAACAGCGCATTCAACCCGAAAAACCTGCAAATCAATGACAACCGCTTCTCCTCGCTCATCGCCACCGGTCTGCCGCTGGGCGCACTCAGCACCACGGTCAAAGAAGATATTGAGCGCATCGAGGTGATCCTCGGTCCGTCGTCGGCGCTGTATGGCCCGAACGCGCACAACGGTCTGATCAACACCATCACCAAAGACCCGCGCACCTCGGAAGGTACCACTGTCGCCATAGGCGCCGGCAATCAAAATGTACTCACCGGCCGCCTGCGCCATGCCATGAAACTGAACGACAAGTTTGCGTTCAAAATCAGCGGGGAGTACACACAAGGCACCGAGTTCGATTTTGTGGACACGGTGTATTCCGGTGCTGCCGCTTACCCGGAGTACCTGCTCAACCGCGATTTTAATTCGCTGCGCGGCGAGGCCCAGGTGTACTACAGCCTGAACGAGACCTCTACGATTATCGCCGGGTACGGCGGCAGCAACAGCAACAATATCGGCAACACAAATGCCGGCCGCAACCAAATCCGAGACTGGCAGGTACATTGGTTCCAGGGGCGCTTTGTGTCGCCGCGTTTCTTTGCCAACCTCTATTACACGATGAGCAGCACGGACTCCACCTACGCCATGAATCGCCGCACGGTGAACTATTGGTCGCACATTGCTGCCGGCGCTTCGGAGGAAGTTGCCCGTGAAAAATCGCTTGCAACACAAGCTGCATTCGGGCTGGAGTTTCCGCGCGGCGCCTTGTTTCAGGACAAATCCAACCGCCTGAACGGGGAGGTACAATACAACAACTCGCTGGGTAAAATTGCCGACTTCATCGTAGGCGCACAGTACCAGCGCGATGTAGCCGGCAGCAACAACACGTATTTGCTGGACAAAAACGGCGACATCGAGATTGCTCAAATTGGCGGGTACCTGCAATTGGAGCGCAAGTTCGGCAACCGCCTGCGCGCTGTAGTCGCGGCTCGTGCCGACAACCACGACCTGTACGGCTTCAACTTCATTCCCAAGGGCGCCCTGGTTTATACCACCGACAAAAGCGCGCTGCGCCTGACATACGGCGAGGGCATTGCTGCGCCGACCATCCTTAACCTGGAGGCCAATATTTTTGGCGGTTTGCTGCTGGGCAACAGCCCTGGCTTTACCGTCCGGGAGTTTGACATGACCACCGGCGCCGTCACCGACGAATACACAGTCGAAAAACTCAAAGTAGAAAAAATCAAAACGCTGGAATTGGGTTACAAAACCCAGATTGGCAAGAAGGTCTATCTCGATGCGAATGTTTACTACAATATGTCGGAAAACTTCCTGAGCCCTTCCATCAACATCGGCACCGACCGTGGTGCGCTGGTGGACCACGACAACAACCCGGCTACACCGAATATCCAGCAGTATCGCGGCTATGTCATCAAACGCGGCGAAGAGGATATTGCCAACTTCATCGGCGTAGCGCCGATGCCCGACGGCAACCGCGGCGCCGACCTGGTTTTGTCCTACGTCAACTTTGGTCAGGTAAATACATACGGTTTTGATTTCGGGCTGAATGTAGATCTGGCGAAAGGCCTCACCGGCACGCTGAACTATTCTTATTTCGGATTTGACATTGATGAAGAAGATCCGAAAAACGACGGCAACCGCGACGGTAAAGTAAATGAAAATGACCTGCCCCTCAACACGCCCGAGCACAAGATCGGATTGGGCCTGACCTACAACAAGGGTGGATTTTTCGCCACAGCCTTTGGCCGCTGGGTAGCCGAGTACGACTTCTTCTCGGGTATTAACGTAGCGGCCAAAACAAACGAGACGCTGATTTACGGCGGCATGCCGGTGATCGAAAACAAGCGTGTCGGCACGTCCTACAACAATGGTCCGCTGGGTGGCTTTTTCAATCTTGACCTCGGCGTGGGCTACACCTTTGCCAAGCGCTACACGGTTTCGGCGCAGGTGGTCAATATCCTCAACCAGGAGGTGCGCGAATTCGTGGCTTCGCCGGCCATCAAACCGCTGTATTCCGTGGAGTTCAAGGTGAACTTGCCGGGGATCAAGCGCGGATAAGGGCATCGTTGAGGGGGTTGAGATGGTTGAGAGAGCGTAGAGATTATTGAGATCACACCCGGACTCAACCCCCTCAACCTTCTCAACGCGCTCTCCCCACTCAACCAGCCTCAACTTTCTTCAACCAAACAACGGATCATGCGAAACGCTACCATCGCCGCCATCGCGGCCTACGCCCCGGAGCGTGTCATTACCAACCAATACTTCAACGACTTGCTCGGGGAGGACGTGGATACCTGGCTGCGCGAAAATGTACACATCCACGAGCGCCGCTGGTGCCGTTCTGACGAGTCCACTGCCGACCTGTGCGAGCGGGCTGCCCGCCTGGCACTGGAGCGTGCGGGCCTGGAAGCTGCCGACCTCGACCTGATCGTGCTCTCGACTGATACGCCGGAGTACGTCTCGCCGTCCACGGCTGCCGTACTGCAACACCGCCTCGGCGCCCGGGGGGCAGGTTCATTTGATATCAACACGGCCTGTGCGGGCTTTGTCACAGCGCTCGACATCGGCGCCAAATACATCCGTGCCGACGAGCAGTATCGGCATGTGCTGGTACTTGGAGGCTACGCCATGAGCAAATACCTGAATATGGCGGATAAAAAGACCGTCACGCTTTTTGCCGATGGGGCAGGAGCCGTCGTACTGCGGGCCGAAGAAAACGCCGGTCAACGCGGTTTTCTCGCCAGCGAACTGCGCACCATGGGCGAATACAGCACCTGGATGGGTATTTACGGCGGCGGCACGCATCAACCTGTAACTCCGGAAGTACTCGCCCGGCACGAGCATCAGTTGCAGTTTGTTCGGAAATTCCCCAAGGAACTCAATCCTGAAACCTGGGCAGATATGGTTCAGACGCTTTGCAAACGTATCGGCGCCACGCCGCAGGATGCCCAGCATTATTTCATAACCCAAATCAATATCAACAGTATTTGGGAAACACTTGACCGCCTCGGCGTACCCCATGAACGCGCTACCACGGTGATGCACCGCTACGGCTACACCGGCTCGGCTTGTATTCCGATGGCTTTCAACGAAGCATGGGAACAGGGCCGGGTAAAACCCGGAGATTTGTGCTTTTTTATCGGCTCCGGTGGCGGGCTGGCGTTTGCAAGCGCGGCGTTTCGAATGTAGTAAACACTAAAAAATGAAAGACTGGACATCAAAATGGGCCTTGTACAGCCCGGATAAAACGGCCCTCAAGGAATATGAAACCGGGCGCACGCTTACCTACGGCCAACTGAACCGGCTGGGGAATCGGCTTGCGCACTACTTGCAGCGCGAATATGGTGTAGGCAAAGGCGACCGTGTGGCCGTTTTGGCGGAGAACTGCCTGGAGTACATCGTATTGTTTACCGCAGCGCAAAAACTCGGCTTTATTCTGGCCCCACTCAACTACCGGCTTGCCGCTCCGGAAATTGACTATTTACTGCGCAATGCCGAACCGCGTTTGGTTTTGGCGGAAGCCAAATACCTGACGCTACTGGAAAGCACCCCTGTTTTTGGCCAAGTACCCCACTACTGGACCCTCGAAGCCCTTACCGAACTGGCCATTCCACATACCGATACACCCGACGACGCACATTTTCCGGCTGTGGAACTGGACGACGACGACCCGATTTTCATCCTGTACACCTCCGGTACGACGGGCTTCCCCAAGGGCGCGCTTTACACCCACAAGATGTTGTTTTGGAACAGCATCAACACGGCCATCTCTCTGATTGTCAACTCCGAAAGTCGGACGCTGAACGTGATGCCCCCATTCCACACGGGCGGCTGGAATGTACTCGTTACGCCCTTCCTCCACCACGGCGGGTACACCTGTTTGTTCAAAAAATTTGACCCGCCGGCGGTGCTTCAAGCACTGGAGCAAGAGCGCTGCACCCTTTTTATGGGCGTACCCACGATGCTCAAAATGCTGGCCGATGAGCCGGATTTCGAGCAATCCGATTTTTCCAGCCTGCTCTACCTCATCGTCGGTGGCGAGCCCATGCCCATCCCCCTCATCGAGCGCTGGCATAACAAAGGCGTATTCGTACGCCAGGGCTACGGCATGACCGAGGTGGGACCCAACCTGACCTCCCTGCACCAGTCTGACGCCGTGCGCAAAAAGGGCAGCATCGGCAGACCTAATTTTTATGTACAGGTGCGCATTGCAGACGAGCAGGGGCAGGGTATGCCGCCCGACGAACCGGGCGAGCTGCTCCTGCGCGGCCCAATGGTAACTCCTGGTTACTGGCGCAATCCCGAAGCCACGGCAGCGGCCCTGCGCGGTGGCTGGTTTCACAGCGGCGACATGGCTCGCATGGACGCAGAGGGCTATCTGTTCATCGTGGACCGCATCAAAAATATGTTCATTTCCGGAGGAGAAAACGTGTATCCCGCCGAAGTGGAGCGTGTATTGCTTCAGCATCCAGCAGTAGCTGAAGCCGCCGTGATCGGTGTTCCCGACGAAAAATGGGGCGAGGTGGGCCGCGCGTTTGCCGTGTGTCGTCCTGGCCAAACGGCATTGGAAACCGATCTGCTGGAGCATTGCCGGATGCACCTGGCCAGATTCAAGGTGCCGCGCAGCGTGGTATTCCTGGATGCTTTGCCCAAAAACGATACAGGCAAGATCAATCGGCAGGGATTGGCACAATTGAAATAATCCCTCGCTATTTTCTTCGCGTCAGGCGCCTAAAACGCGCCATAGAGTGCCCCGAGGAGGAGACTTTTTCCTGGTTATGAATATTTGATCATTTGGGTGCACCGGCAACGCGGCGCAGAAACCCAAATTTAGCCCTACTTTTGCCGCTCCGGGCCTTCATATAACCAGCGAACATGAACCAAGAACAAGAATATACGGACGACCTGCAGGCGCCCGAAGAAGTTGAGTCTACCGAGCAAGAACCGAGCGTCGAGTTGGCCGAAGAAGCATCAGACCTGGAAGACGACAGTGTTGAGGATAAAAGCGGCGGCGATGAATGGTACGAGCAGCAAGAATTTGTCGCCGATCAGAAGCAATCGCTTGTCCGGCTGGACAAATTCCTGATGGACCGCCTTAGCAATCGGTCGCGAAGTAAAGTACAGGACGCCATACGCGCCGGATCGGTGAAAGTGGACAACCTGGACGTCAAGCCCAACTACAAGGTCAAGCCCGGCAACCATATTAGTATTGTGTTGCCAAAAAGTCTCGAAGAGGAGCACAGCGTTGATCCACAGAACATTCCACTCTCTATTGTGTATGAGGACGACGAGGTCATGGTCGTTAATAAACCGTACAATATGGCCGTGCACCCCGGTGTAGGCATTCCTAATGGCACCCTTGTAAATGCCGTAGCCTGGCACCTGCGCGAGCAACTCGGCGAGCTACCAATAAAGTCCGGCAATGAAGCCGACCGTGCGGGCATCGTGCACCGGATAGACAAGGATACCACGGGCCTGATGGTCGTGGCAAAAAAAGAGTACGCCATGGTGCATTTGGCCAACCAGTTTTTTCACCACACGATCGAACGGCGATATTGGGCTTTGGTATGGGGCGATCCAGCTCAGGACTCCGGCACCGTAATCGGCAATATTGGCCGCAACCCCAATGACCGGAAGGTGTTCATGGTGTTCCCCGAAGCCGATAGCGGTAAGTACGCCGTAACCCACTGGCGCGTGCTGGAACGTTTTTACTATGTTACGCTCGTGGAGTGCCAGCTGGAAACCGGTCGTACACACCAGATTCGTGTGCACATGAAATACATCGGGCACACTCTTTTCGGCGACCCGCGTTATGGCGGCAACCAAATTTTGAAAGGAACATTGTACTCAAAATATCGGCAATTCGTGGAGGGTTTGCTCGGCATGCTACCCCGCCAGGCACTGCACGCCAAAGTATTGGGTTTTGCCCATCCGCGTACCGGCGAGCATGTGCGCTTCGAATCCGATCTGCCTGCGGATATGCAAAACGTGATCAACAAATGGCGTGAATACGTGCACACGCGTAAACAACAGTTGTGATACACATGAAGCAGTCACATCCCGTTATAAAAAGCGCTTTTATAGAGGACATCCTTCGTCCAAAGCGCATCGTATTTATTGTCAATCCCAAGGCCGGCACTAACCTGCAGCGCCATATCAAGAAGAGTGTCGAGCAATTCCTCGATCATAAAAAATTTATCTATGGCATTTGGCATACCGAACACGCCGGGCATGCCGCCGAGCTGACCCGGCAGGCTCGCGAAGAGGGTTATGACATTGTAGTAGCCGTGGGCGGCGATGGCTCCATCAACGAAGTTGCCTCGCAACTGCTACACACTGACACAGTCCTTGGTATCATTCCGGCCGGTTCCGGCAATGGCTTGGCTATGCACCTCGGCTATGGCCGCGATGTAAACAAGGCCGTCCGCAAACTGAATACAGCTACTGTTCAAACCATTGATTGCGGCATGCTCAACGGTCACCCGTTCATCAACCTGGCGGGTATCGGCTTCGACGGCTTTGTGGCCCGGCAAATGAAAGGCAGCCAGTGGCGCGGCTTCCTTCCTTATTTCCTGAAATCTGTGAAAGCCGCATTTGCCTTCAAACCACACACTTGCCGTATTGAAACGGAAAGCGGCACGCTCACGGAAACCTGCTTCGTACTCACAGTGGCCAACGGCCCGATGTATGGGTACAATTTTCAAATTGCACCAGATGCCCGTTTGGACGACGGTTTGTTCTCCGTGGTCATTTTCAAAAATGTGCCGCGGTGGCAATATTTCGCAGCCATACCATCCAGCCTCAACGGCAGGCTCTACCATGCCGAATTTGTTGAACATTTCACCGCAAAACAGGTGAAAATATCCTGTGCCGGCAAGACCTTTGTGCATGTTGACGGCGAAAGCATCGAATCCACCGGCGATCTTGAATTTAAAATGCTTCCGAAGGCACTGAATATTTTGGTGCCGAATAAGGGTTGAAGGTTTCACCATGTCTAAAAGCAAAAACACAACTTCCGGCGGGTTCATTTTTTCTACAAACCCGGATTTTCAGCCCGCTGAGGAGGACAACGAATCGGAGATGAATTTGACCAACGATAAACAAGTGCTGCGCATCTGGTTAGAGCGCGGCAAAGGCGGTAAGGAATCCACCGTCGTCAAAGGCTATATCGGCTCTGCGGATAAACTTGGTGAATTAGCCAAACTCATCAAAAACAAATGTGCGGCCGGTGGCAATGCCAAGGACGGCATCATCATCGTACAAGGCAATCACCGCGACAAAATCATGACGCTCCTGGTTGAATTGGGATATACCAACACAAAAAAAGCAGGGGGATAAATGTTGTTCACTTGCCGGGCCGCCGGGGTTCTACAGGTTCGTTTCCATTCAAAAAAAGGCCAAATTCCCGCGTAAAATGTTCCATTCGCTGAGTGGACACCTCCACTGCGAAACTGGGCGCAAGATGTAGTTTGCCGGAACGTCCGATGCGCTCATATCGGCGGACGTATGCCATATTAATCATAGCGCCATGGTGTACCCGGCAAAACAGGTGCGCGGGCAGTTCTGCCTCCAACTCGCGCATTGTTTTGTACACTGATAGCTGGTCAACTTTTTCCTCGTCATAGTAGTGAAAAACCGTGCATGGGCCATCGGACAAGCAGCAAATCAAATCCGTAAAGCGCACCACCACATTCCCTTTACGCATATCGCTAAGAATGATTCCTCGGGGTTTGCTGACAGCCGGGGCATCGGATTGACGCGTTTTTAGGACAGCGGTTTGCACGGCCTGGATGAGTTCGGCAGCCTTATAAGGTTTAACTAAATATGCCCAGGGTTGCGCAGTATTGATGGCCTGGACGGCATAGTGGGCATGTGCAGTGGTGAAAACCACGCCAAAATCCAGTCGGTCTGTTTGTTGTAAAAAATCGAACCCGTTTCCGTTCGGGTGTATTTCGATATCCAGAAATACCACCTCCGGGCGGTACTGTTTAGCTGCGGCCACCCCTTGTTCGACGGAGTTGGCAATATGGATGACTTTGACCATAGGGCAGAACTCATCCAGCATTCCCCGCAGCGCCTGTACGGCGCCGGGTTCATCGTCCACAATAATGGCGGTGATGCTGCTCATGCAAGTGCGTTTTGATCTCGGATTAATGGTCGGAAGGTACAGCGTACTTATCAATCTTCGCTTGCTTTCGCGGCGCTTTTTGCATTTTCTGGACATCAAACGATACAATTGCTTGCGTACCCCTTTGTTTGGAATAGGTATCGGCGAGATCCAGCACCGCCATCTGCAGGTCAATATCGAACAGTTCATTAAGGGTTGCAGCCTTTTTGCGCAAAATTTCCACCCCTTTTGAGCGGCGCTTATTATCTGCACGGCTGGCCTGGTCCGCTTTGCTGGCGTTTAGTCCAGGGCCATTGTCCGTGATAGTACAAACCAGGCGGCCATCGTGTATGGTATAATGCACTTGTACGATGGAGAGACCGCTGGGAGCAGTTCCGTGAATTGTTGCATTTTCCAGGATAGGCTGCAAGAAAAGCGATGGATAGGGCATATCGCCGGGAATATCTTCCGTGCCCGTGATGGTGTAGGCAAACCGGTGGTCTCCATACCGGAGGCGCGCCATTTCCAGATAATGTTTATTGTACGCGATTTCTTCCTCGAACGGGATGAATGTTTTTTCAGAGAAATTCAGCGTCTTGCGCAGCATGGCGATGAATGTCGAATTATACCGACTGGCATTGGTCGGGTCAGGCGGGTAAAAAAAGCGCTGAATAGCGTTGATTGAGTTCCCAATGAAGTGCGGATTTATCTGCGCCTGAAGCGCCATGAGCCTGAACCGGGCTACTGCGAGCGCCATTTCCCGCAATTTAGTGCGAATTCGATAGATGCGATACATCACAAGCGCAATGCTGGTCCAGACGAGCAGCGTAAACCAGATGGTGGAGTACCAGCGCGCAGGCATGACCACTGCCCACTCCCCGGATGGGCGTCCGTAAACGTCGTTCTGTGTGAGGGCGGTTACACGAAGTTTGAATTTTCCCGGAGGCATACTTACCCCAAAGTCGAGGCTGCTTTTGTACAGGCGTGTAGTATCTGGTTTACTGCGAAACCCGTTGCTGACCCATCGAATCAAATGGTCTGCTGTGATCCATTGGAAGGGCGGTAATTCCTCCGAAATAATGCAATCGAACATCAAATTTCCGCGGCTTCGGTAGTCAAGCCCGGCAAAATCTACTTCAACGAGGGTAGCGTTGAGCGGCAAAATGGTCGTATTGGTTCTGGACGGTGCGTCGGTGACATGTATGGCATTATCCTGGTCATTGACCCGATACCGGACGGCAGTAATATAGGTAGCAAACTGCCCCATGGCGGGCAGCGGGCTGAGCAACATACGAGTGAGTCCGCTCGGAGAAGCTACCCACAAGGTATCGTTATGCACGACGATAGACTTGATGTCATTGTTGGCAAGCCCGTCGTGGTGGTTGTAGCGCAGGACCGACCAGTTCTCCGGATTAAGGCCGAAGATACCCCGGTTGGTTGCGATCCAAAGCCGTCCGTTAGCGTCCCGGTACATAGAATGAATTCCCTGAATAGGCTGCTTCAGCAATCGGTTCACGAGCTGCACCCCGACGACGCGCCCATTTTTTGTTGCCACCCTGAGCAAGCCATGTTCCGGAGTAGCCACCCATAGTCCACGATTTTTGTCTTGTTTGATTGCGATAATCCGGTTTAGTAACGCTGGAAAACGGCTACCCCAGTTTCGTTGGAAGGAATCCGTTGCGCTGTAAAGCCCCTCGATACCGCCGGCCCAAATGACGCCTTCGGCATCCTTTTCGATCGCCGTGATACGCTGGCCGGCTTGTTGCCGCATGGTCTTTTTGCTTCGGGATATCGTGTAAAGCCCGGAGGAAGTGCCGCACCAGACGGTATCACCGTCGGGCAACATCGCTTTGGGGCTACCGGAGGTGGGGGCCTTTTCTCGCCGACCATTGGCATACTGAACATACACCCCTTCATCGGTCAATACCCAGATTTCAGTTTTGGAGATCGGGTAAATTCCGAGCAAGCGATTGTATCCGTCTGTGGAGGAATAGCGTTCGAGCGAAAGCCGGGCATTTTGGAGGATATTCATATTGCCTTCGTCGTCGCCAAACAAAATACGACCGAGGCTATCCCGTGCCAGTGCGACCAAATTGTTGGAGGAAAGGCCGTCACTTTTCGAGTAGGTGATCGGGGCGCCAAGCGGCAATCCGTAAATACCGTCATCGAGGGTACAAAACCAAAAAGTGCCCTGCTCATCCTCAAACATGGAGGTTGTTTTTTTGCCCGGCAAGTACACTTTGGGGTTCGACAAATCCCGGTTTTGATTATCAAAACAAATGGCGCCCTGGGAAGGGGAACAGACCCAGAAGCGGCCGGAACGGTCGGTGTAGACGCGACCGCTTATATTTAGTCTTGTTTCTAATCTATTTACTTTTCCTTTTATTATCTCTAATAGTACAATTCTATCTTTAAAGGAATATAAAATTCGATTACCATTATTATCTAAGCCCTCTGACCCCTCAGAAACCAATGTTTTTTTATCAAATTTATAAATTGTTTCAGGAATATAATTATTAAATTTAATTATAGATGTTGTAGCAGCGATTCTCGGTTTGTAAAAACACCTAATATATTTACTCCAAGAGCGGGAAATCAAGTTGTTTATTTTTAGCAATAAAACGATAGATAGCGTTCATTGACACTGCTGGTAAGAGATCAAACACTTGCCGAACTTTTT
>JBGSKO010000157.1:0-22169 GCA_041741155.1 Saprospiraceae bacterium
GTCTGGCCGTTGTACGTCACCGCCACGGCGGTATCGCAGTTGTCGGTGGCGGTAGGCGATGCCGGATCCGGGATGGCGCTGCATTGCACCGTGATATTGGAGGGTATACTCGTAAAATTGGGCTTTTGCGTATCTATCACCAAAATGCGCTGTGTGGCGGTTTTGGTGTTTCCGCAGGCATCGGTGGCCGTCCACAGGCGGGTGATTGCGCGCGCGTCGGGGCAAGCGCCGGGTGCCGTCGTCTGGCCATTGTAGGCGATGGTGACCGAGCCACCGCAACCGTCGGTGGCCATGGGGCTGCCCACGGCGGGGATACTGTTGCACTGCACCGTCACGTTGGCCGGTACCGAAGTGAAGTTGGGCGCCACGTTGTCGTACACAGTGATCACTTGGGAGCAGGTGGTGCTGTTGCCTACATTGTCGGTGGCGCGGTAGATGCGCGTGACGGTAAAGCGGTTGGCGCAGGTCTGGTTGCTGGTTGCGTCGCCGAGGTGTGTCTTGGCGGGCGATCCGCAGTTGTCCGTGGCCGTTACGGCGGCCAGGTTGACGGCGGGCACTTGACTGGAACAGGTGACGGTGACCGGGTTGGGGCAGGTGACGACAGGCGGAGTGACGTCTTTCAGCGTCACAGTAAACGAGCACTCCGCCGTGTTGCCATGATTGTCGTCGGCAGTGAGGGTCACGGTTCGGCTGTCGTTGTGCCCGTTGAGCGCGGTGTTTGCCGCAGGCGACTGGCTCACCGTGGGTGTGCCGCAGTTGTCGGAAGCCAATGCAGCACCCCAGGCGCCGATCGTGCCCGAGCAGGCGGCATTGGCCGATACGGTCTGGTCGGCCGGGCAGTCAATGCTGGGCGGGGTTATGTCTTTCAGGGTCACGCTGAAGGAGCAGTTTTTGGTGTTGCCGGCGCCGTCGCTGGCGGTGAGGGTTACGGTTTGGCTGTCGTTGTGCCCGCTGAGCGCAGTGTTGGCCGCAGGCGACTGGCTCACCGAGGGCGTGCCGCAGTTGTCCGCCGCCGACACGGCAGCCCACGTACCGAGCAGGGCCGAACAGTCGGCATCAGCCGACACGGTCTGGTTGGCCGGACAGGTGATGGTGGGCAGGGTCACGTCTTTCAGGGTCACGCTGAAGGAGCAATTTGCGGGGTTGCCCCGTCCGTCGTTGGCGGTGAGGGTCACGGTTTGGCTAGTGTTGTGCCCGTTGAGCGCGGTGTTGGCCGCGGGCGACTGGCTCACCGAGGGCGTGCCGCCGCAGTTGTCGGTGACCGACACGGCGGCCCAGGCGCCGACCGTGCCGGTACAGGAGCCGGAGGCTTCCACCGTTTGGTTGGCCGGACAAGTGATGGTGGGCGGTGTCACGTCGTCGTAGGTAACGACGATGGACACGACCGTGCTGCAGCCGAAGTTGTTGTCGGTGGTCCGGAAATACAGGGTGTACGTGCCCTCCGTCAGGTTGGTCACGGTAAAAGTGTTGGCAGCCTGGTTATAGGCGCCGGCGGGCATCGTAAGGTTTTGATCTTTGTACCAGGTACTACCAACAGTGATATTCGCGCCGCCACCATTCTGCAAGGCATCGGAAATGGTACATTCGCCGGCGGCAGTGCTGATGATAATATCGTTGTTCGTCAGCGGCTGACCATCGAGACTGCCGTTGGGGTCGTGGATCATGCCGGCATTGATAAAGGGGCCGGAAATACTGCTGGTCATGTTGGATTTGATGAAAACAAAGGCTTCGTTCACGAAGCTGTCCACACTGACAAGTTTTTGATAAGTGGTCAGCTCCCCGCATTGCAGATTTCTAAACTTGCCTGCGCTCAGGTTTTCAATGCCCGGAATGCCCGAGTTAACATCTCCTGCATTGCCGACGGTGAGCAAGCCGATATTGACGAACTCCGGCAAAATACCATTGATTGATTCTTCATTTCTGATTCCACCTTCGGTTGCACGGTTGATGGTCACAATGCCGGAAAACTGATTCACAAAAAAGGCGCCGTTAAGGATACCATTCCCGCCGATATTCCCGACATTCCCGATGTTCAGAATACTACGATTGTCCACCCCTCCGAATCCCAGGGTTTGGATACCGTATTCTGCTACAGTATCAATAGTGATCGTGCCGAGGTTGGTCACCACGCCGCCAAACCCGCCGGAGAAAAGTCCACCCTTCGCGACATTGTTGATCTCCAGAATAGCCCCGGCCTCGTTGTTGAAGACCAGGAGGTTGACCAAGCCGATTGACGATTTCCGAATGGATATTTCACCGCTGTTGGTGAAGGTGCCTTGACTGGTGATACCGTTGTTGCCGACGGTGTCAATGCTGATACGACCGCTTGCGGTGTTGGTGAAGGCGTTGGCGGGGGTTGCGACGTTGATGCCCTCCCGAAACTCGTTTTCGGGGGTCAAGCCGACGTTTCGGATCGTGAGCACCCCTTCGTTCGTGGCATTACCCGACGACCGGCAATGGAAGCCGCAGGCAGTGATCTTGGAAAGCAGAATGTTACCCGTTGATTCGTTGGTAAACGTTCCCGCACGCACGTCAATACCATCGGCGGTAGGGGCGGTGGCCGGGTTGAGTCCGGTTTCCCGAACCGTAATTGTTCCGTGGTTGATGAACGATACGCTGCCGGTGAACAGAAGGATGCCATTGTTACCGGGTCGAAGTATGGTGATCACCGCCCCGGAGTTGTTGGTGAAGTCGGCCGGATCGCTCATACGTATGCCTTCTTCCTGAAAAGAATACGGGTTGGCCGTAATTTCCCCCAGTTCGATAGTGCCGTTGTTGGTCAGGCTTCCACTCATGTCTATCCCGTGGAAACTGGCCCGTTTCACCCGAATGAGTCCCGAATTGGTCACGGTGCCTGAAATGCCCAGCCCGTAGAATCCGTTGCCGTCCAATTCCAGCACGCCGCCGCTTTGAATGGTCAGGGTTCTGCCGAACCTGACGAGGACATTGGCCGCCCGGGCTGTCGTGCCGGAAAAGATAACCGGCATATTGCCCGGCACCGGGAACACACTGATCACTACGGAGTCGCCCGCTACCGGCACAGCAGCAGGGCTCCAGTTGGTATTCGTGGCCCAGTTGGTATTCGTGGCGCCCGTCCAGGTGCGGAGTGCTGCGTTGGCCATAGCGCTAAAGCCTGTCAGCAACAGCAGCAGCAGGCCGGCACGCCGGCATGTTTCTTTAAAAGGTATGGTATTTTTTTGGAAAAAAACTGGGATTTGGCGCTGCTGCTTTGGTTCCAGCACCGGACTTGTCACAAGAGTCTGATTCATTGTCAACCTGATTTTGAAATGATGAAAAATGCCGGAAAACCGACCGGGCAAAGGTGCCGGACCGGGCAGCCGGGGCATTCCCATTATTCTCTCAAAACAGGTGGACAATTCTCTAATTCGGTTATTTCAGAGCTTTTCGCGCACTGCACTCGGCGGCATTCCGAACTCCTCCGCATATACCCGGCTGAAATACTTCGGATCGGCAAACCCCACCTCGAAGGCGATGTCGCTAACAGAACGCCGGGTTGTTTGCAAAAGGGCCTTTGCTTTTTGTAAGCGGATGAGGCGGATAAACTGCACGGGCGACAGGCCGGTGAGCGCCGTCAGTTTGCGGTGCAGATTTTGGTAACTCATGGTCATGGCGCGGCTGAGCGCGTCCATGGAAAGTTCCGTGTTGCCGATGTGCTCTTCCACATAGCGGCGCAGGTTTTGCACAAACACGTCCTCTACCTCCAGCACGGCGAGTGCCTCGGGGTCCATTCTGGCTGTTTCGTCCACGCCTTTCGGCGCCGCCGCCTGGTCGGCCAACAAGGCGGCCCGCAGCCGTTCTTGCAACACCCGCCGCGCTTGCAGCATATTGGCCACCGTCAGCAGTAGTTCCTCCTGATGGAATGGTTTGGACAGATAGGCGTCGGCGCCCCGGCTCAGTCCGGCAATACGGCTCTCTACGGAAGATTTGGCCGTCAGCAGCACGATCGGGATATGGCTTGTGCGCGCGTCATTTTTCAGGGTTTGACAAAGTTCCAGCCCGTCTTTTTCGGGCATCATCACATCGCTTACGATCAGATCGGGCGTGTGCAGCAGGGCCATTTCGACCCCCTCCCGCCCATTGCGGGCTTCCAGTACGCGGTATTGTTCCGACAGACAGGCAACGATGTACCGCCGTACATCTTCGTTGTCTTCCACGACAAGCAGTGCGGGTGCGTCGGCATCGGCGAGTGGGAGCTCTGGAGCAGCCGGCATGATATCCCGACCCGAAACCGGCGTTTCCGGCCAACCGGACTGCGTCGCGTCCCTTACCGCTTCGTTGCGGATGGGGAGCAACACCTCGAAGCGTGTTCCGGCGCCAACCCGGCTTTCCACCCGAATACGGCCATACATCAGTTTGACCAATTCCTGCACAAGCGCCAGCCCGATACCCGTGCCTTCGCCCGCCCGCGTGTCGGAATTGTCCGCCTGGTAAAACCGGTCAAAGATGTGTTCCAGCTGTTCTTCGGGTATGCCGATGCCCTGGTCCAGCACACATAGTTGCAGGCAGGGGCCGTCCGCCGCCCGAATTTGTTTCAATTGCACGCGCACCACTCCATTGGGCTGGGAAAATTTGACGGCGTTAGACAACAGATTGGACACGATGGCCTGCAACTTTTCCCGGTCAAAATCCATGAACAACGACTCAGCGTCGGCCTCAAAATGGATCTGGACGTTTTTATCGGCGGCGTACGAGTGGTTCGATTCGACGATGTATTTGATGTATGCAACCACATCGTCCTGCACCGGGTTGAGTTGCATACTGCCGGATTCCAACTTGGCCAGGTCCAGCATCTGATTGATCAGTTTGAGGAGCTGGTATCCATTCCGTTTGAGCATTTCAATATTGTACTCAAAGGTATCGGCAGCGGCGGCATAAAAATTCTGCTTTGCCTGATCAGCTACACCGAGGATGACCGTCAAGGGGGTCCGAAACTCATGGGTGATATTGGTAAAAAGCCGGGACTTCAGCGTGTCCAGTTCCTTCAGGCGATGGGTTTCGGCCTGTTCTAATTTGCGGCGCAGCTGAAAACGGTAGAAAAACCATGCTGCGGCGCCCAGCAACACTGTGTACACGGTGTATGCCCACCACGCGGCATACCAGGGCGGTCGGATGCGGATGCGCAGGACAGTAGGGGTTTCGTTCCATACTCCTTCGCTATTGGCTGCTTTTACCTTGAAGCGGTATTCCCCGGGCGGCAGGTTGAGGTATTGCGCTACATTTTCGAAGCCCGTGTGCGCCCATTCCGGCTCGGCGCCTTCCAGATAGTACGCCAGCATATTCCGCTTGGGGTGGGTCAGGTCGGTCGCCATGAACTGGAGGTACAGGTTGTTTTGATCATGACGAAGGGTAACAGCCGAGACAAACTCAATACCCTCCTGAAGCGCGTCACTGGAGTTGCGCGGTTCGAGTAACGTTGCATTGACGCGCAGTTTGGTCAATACAGCGCGTGCCGTCAGGGCGGTAGCCTTTCGCAACGCATCGGGATCGAACACCGTAAGTCCGTTTACCCCTCCGAACATCAATTCACCGGAGGGAGTCTTGCCGTAGGCGAAGGTGTTGAACTCGTCGTCTTGCAAACCGTCCGCTTTCATGAAATACCGGAATTTTTCCCGGGCAGGATTGAAACGGATCAGCCCCTTGTTTGTGCTCAGCCACAGGTTGTTTTTTGAAGCCGCTGCATCCTGTGTGTCTGCAAGGATGCCGTAAACAACGTCGTCGGACAAGCCGTTTCGGCTATTGTAATGGCGAAAGTTCTGCGTTCGCAAATCGTATCGGCACAACCCATACCCGGAGGTACCGATCCAAAGTACCATACCGTCGGATGGGTCGGCAAGCAGGGACTTGATGTGATTGCCCGGCAGGCTGTTCCGGTCGGCGGGGTCGTTTCGGTACAACTGATAGGTAAAGCCGGCTCCTTTGGGTATTGCCCGGAGCAGTCCCACATCATACCCCAACCACAGCGAACCGTCGGCAGTTTTGCCGCAGGCAGATACCCACGGAAGCCCCTCGGGAAGTCCTTCCAAATCGAACATGGCAAATGCCCGGCTCGATAAATCGAAGCGGATCAGTTTTTTGGAATAAGCTGTCCAGATCACCTGTTTGTCGGCATCGAAAAACAAGATCGGAACAGCATCGTAAAACGGCAAGGGATAGCGAAAAACTTTTTTTTGCCCCGTTTTCGGATCGTAATGGACCAAGTCTGGTGGCAGCCGATTCGAAGTGACCGACGTTAGCCACAGTGATCCGTCGGGGGCAACCACACCGCGCGACTCGAACAATTCATCCGCTAACCCGGTAATCGGGTTCGGGCCGACGACTCCTGTCCTGCGGTTGAGTTGTCGATTGAACTGCTTGTTGCCGAAGTTTCCTATCCAGATATTGCCTTGCAAATCAGCCAACGGCGGGCAAAAAACGGATTGGCCGGCGCAGTAATTCTTGAACAGACCTGTGTTCGGATTAAACTTTCGTATGCCTTTTGCATCTGTGCCGATCCACAAAATGCCGTTGCGATCAGTATAGCCACACAGGGCGTCTTCGGGCACCGGCAGCACGTGGAGTGCCCGCGACCGGCTGATCGAATCCAGAGAAACGGAGGTATCGAACCCCCACACTTCTTTTTGGGTACCCACCCAAACGATTTTCCGCTGGACATCATAATTAAGCAAGCGCATGCGGGGCACACGTTCCACTGGAATCCCCTGCCAACCGCCATTGGTCGGCGCCAGCCGTGCAAGGGTTCTGTCCTGACCGTCCAGCACCCAAACGGCGTCGTTGCCCGTAGCCAGCAGCGACAAGCTGTGCATATTCGGAACAGTCATGGAAACGGGCTCCAACGGGCCATCGGGCAAATGCATACGAAATACCCGATCGCGCGACGCTGCCAGCCAAAGTGTTTTGCTATCGTGGGCAAGGTCAAAACCGGTAACCGTTATGTCCTTGAACATCCGTTCGAAACGCAAGGGTCTGGACAAGACCGGCTCTTTTGGCAAATGTTCAGCCAAATCCTTCGGCCATGAAAGCCTGTAAAGGCGCCAGGCGCCTTCTTGAAACATGGACACCCATACGGTGTGCGCATTTTCCGATTGGCATTTGGCAATAGAGTACGTGGGTAAATGCGCCGTCTGATCTATCTGAAAAAACCGACGCGTGCGCCTGTGGTACAAACTGGTGCCTGCGCGACCTACCAAAAATAAAAACTCCCCGGCTTCACAAATGGCCAAAACCTGATTGTCCGGAAGTGAAAACGGATCGTAAGGATCATTTTTCAACACCAGAAACTCGTATCCGTCGTAGCGGTTCAGGCCACTATTGGTACCAAACCACAAAAAACCCTCACTGTCCTGACAAATGCTGGAAATAAAACCCTGCGACAAACCTTGCTCTATAGAGATCGTCTCTACGAGCGGGGACTGGGCTTGACCCGGCAAAACCCAAAGCAAAAAAAAGAAAACTGGTATTCGCAGCATCAATACCCTTTGAGGCGCAAAAGTAGCATCAAACAGGATCGGGGTACGCGACTAATCCGGGTATTTCACCACAGATTACACCGATAAACACAGATTTTTCTGCTATACTTTTTAAATAAAATCTGTGTTTATCGGTGTAATCTGTGGTGAGCGTTCGGAATCGTATCACTCCACCAGCACCACCCGCGTCGCCACTACCCCGCGTACGCTCCGCACATTGGAACGCGGATGCCACGGATGCTGCGCAACCCGGATTTTAACGGATTTTTTTCGCGTAAATCTGCGCTGCGCAGCATCCGTGGCATCCGCGTCCCATTGATCTACACAAGGAAAGCAACCCGAATTTTATGCTTTCAAACCGTTTTTGTACCCTGTCGTTGCATAATAGAGAATGTACACATAACAGGGCAGCATCGTCGCCAGAAACGCCCGCTGGTGCCCAACCGGCTCTAATTCTGCCAGGTAACCGTACAGTTGTGGCAGCAGCGCCCCGCCCGCAATACCCATGATGAGCAAAGCTGATCCGACCTGGGTGAAACGCCCCAATCCGTTGATGGCCAACGGAAAAATCGCCGGCCACATCACGGCGTTGGCCAGACCCAGCAGCGCGATGCACAGTACCGCCGCAGATCCCGAAGCAAAATACGTTGCTACCGTGAGTACCAGGCCGAGGATAGCCGAGTAGCGCAGGAATTTTTGCTGGGAAATATACTTCGGGATGAGCCAGATGCTCAGCACATAGCCCACCAGCATGGCGCCAAGGGTAAACGAAGTAAAAAACTTCGTCTGATCCAGCTCAAAACCCAGCGAGCGACCATATACCACGATGCCGTCGCCGGCCATGACCTCCGCGCCCACGTAAAAAAAGATCGCCAGAGCGCCCAGCAGCAAGTGTGGAAACTGCCAGATGCTGGTGCGGCCGGCAGCATTACCGGCGCCCGGCGTTTCGGCTGTGGTATCCACCTCCGGCAGTGCCGAGCGGCGGATCATCAATGCCAGGGCAGCCAAAACCACGGCCATTATGATATATGGAGTTACCACGCGGCCGGCGAGTTCGTCCAGCAAAACAGCTTTTTGTGCCGCATCGGTAGCGGCGGCAACTTGTTCCTCAATAGCCGTGGCATTTTTCAGGACGATACTGCTGAGGATGAGTGGACTCAGAATACCGGCAACCTTGTTGCAAATACCCATGATACTAATGCGCTGCGCTGCGCTCTCAATAGGGCCAATGATGCTGATGTACGGGTTGGAAGCTGTTTGCAGCAGCGACAAGCCCATACCTTGCACAAAAAGCCCGGTGAGAAACAGCGGAAATGCCCGGGCACTTGCAGCCGGAATGAATATCAGGCACCCGACGGCCATGACCAGCAAACCCAGCGCCATGCCGTGTTTGAATCCGGTGCGTTTCAGGATTTCGGACGACGGTATCGCGAGGAAAAAATAGCTGATGTAAAAAGCAAAGGTCACCAGCAGCGCCTGCCAGTCATACTCCAGGCCACAGGCTAATTTCAGGAACGGGATAAGCGTGCCGTTCAGCCAGGTGACAAATCCAAAGATGAAGAACAACAAGCCGATGATGGTGATCTGGTACAGGTAGCCGGCAGGGCGGGCGGAGGTGTTTGGCATGACCGTATGTTGAGGGAGTTGAGAAAGGTTGTGCAGGTTGAGAAACGGTTGAGAGAACGTTTGGCCCAGGAAGCTCAGGGCCACTTTGTATAGACTATATTAGTGGATGTTGGCAGGGTTTTGGACTTTTGCGGCGGGCAAATGTAGCAATCCCCGCGAACCCTGCTAATTTCTTTCCAATACCTGAACCTGAACAACAAACAACACCATGCAACCCACACTCTTAATCCTTGCTGCCGGTATCGGCTCCCGCTATGGCGGCCTCAAACAAGTGGACGGTATTGGCCCCGGCGGCGAAGCCATTCTCGAATTTTCCGTACACGATGCCAAACAAGCCGGTTTTGGCAAAGTCGTTTTCGTCATCCGAAAGGATATTGAGGCGGAATTCCGTACCCGAATCGGGCATAAAATTGAGCAGCAAATCCCTGTGGAATACGCTTTTCAGGAAATGGATGCGGCCCTCGAATGGCTCCCCCAAATTCCCCACCGCGAAAAACCCTGGGGCACCGGCCATGCTATTCTGGTGGCCCGCGACTGCGTTCGCGAGCCGTTCGCAGCCATCAACGCCGACGATTTCTACGGCGCCGATGCCTTTCAGGTCATGGCAAATTTCCTGCGCAGCAGCTGCGCGCCCGATCAGTACGGAATGGTCGCCTATCGCCTCGGCAATACCCTGTCGGAAAACGGCGCCGTGTCGCGCGGGGTGTGCTCCGTCAGCTCCGACGGCTTCCTGACCGACGTGACCGAGCGCACCAAAATCGAGCGCTATCCTGACGGTATTCAGTTCTCGGATGAAAATGGCGTCCGCCACCCGTTGGCCGACGACACCCCGGTGTCCATGAACTTCTGGGGTTTCCATCCCGATATTTTTCAGGAACTGGATGCACAGTTCCGGGCTTTTGTGCACGATACATTGGAACAGCCCCGGGCCGAGTTTTACATCCCGACGGTGGTAAATAATTTGCTGAAAGCGGGCAAAGTGCGCGTGCAGGTGGATACTTGTGAGAGCCAGTGGTACGGTGTGACATATCCGGCAGACAAGGCAACCGTGCAAGCTGCGCTGGCGGAAATTTACCCGGAGGGCATTCCTAAAAAATAGACTCCCCGGTCATTGTTGTGAGCAGTTCCAGTGCCTTCATGCCGCGCACGGAGTTGCCGTGGTGGTTAATTTCCGGGCTCCACACGGCGGTGGCCCAACACCCGGGCATGATTGCCGCGATACCGCCGCCCACGCCACTTTTGCCGGGTAAACCTACACGAAACGCAAACTCACCTGCCTCGTCGTAGAATCCACAGGTGAGCAAAATAGCGCTCAGGCGTTTGGTTTGGCTGATGGTGAGCAGGCGTTCGCCGGTGTCCGGCAGCACGCCATGATTCGTCAAAAACAGAAAGGCGCGCGCCAGTTCGAGGCAGGACATCTGTAGCGAGCAGTGGTGGAAATAGGCGTCCACCACCTGCTCGACGGGGTGGCGGAGGTTGCCGTGTGCTTTCAGGAAATTGGCTAGGGCGATGTTGGTAAAACCGGTGGCGCGTTCCGAGGCAGCCACAGCGGCATCGTATTCCAGGTCGGGGCTGCCGCTGAGTTGGCGCGCAAAGTCGAGCACCGCCGATTTGGCATCGGGCAAATGTTCCAGCAACACATCGGTCATCACCAGCGCGCCCGCATTGATGAACGGATTGCGTGGAATGCCGTGCTCGTATTCCAGTTGCACCAGCGAATTGAACGGGTTGCCCGACGGTTCCTTTCCCACCCGCTCAAACAGGTCCTCGCCCACCAGTCGAATAGCCAGTGCCAACAAAAAAACCTTGGAAATACTTTGGATGGAAAAACGTGTTTCGGCGTCGCCCGTGGCATATACTTGCCCATCAAGTGCGATCAGGGCCATACCGAAACGCTCCGGCGGCACCTTGGCCAATTCCGGAATATACGAGGCTACGGTCCCCATTCCAGTCAGAAGTGCCGTCTCTTCTGCTGCTTTTTCGAGTATCTGTTGGTAATTCATGGAATAAGAAATCCCGTTACAGGGTAACGCCCTTTGCCTACATTGCTATTTGCCGTCCCATTCCACCACTACGCCTGCGTACACTAATCCGCCGCCGAAGCCGATCATCAGGAGGCGATCGCCTTTTTTTACCTTGCCTTCCCGAATGCCACGGTGCAGGGCCAGCGGGATAGAGGCGGAGGAGGTATTGCCGTAAATTGAAATACTTTCGAGCGTTTTTTCGAGCGGGAAGCCTGTTTGGCTGCAGAGCGTTTCGATGATGCGCATATTGGCGCTGTGGGGGATGAACCAGTCCATGTCCAGCAGGTCTATTTCGCTGCGTTTGGCCAGCACCGACATTTGTTCGACGACGGTATTGATGGCCCACTTGAACACGGCGCGGCCGTTTTGGTGAATTTTATTGTCGGTAATAATTTCCACACCATTGACGTCTTTGCGCTGGTTGGACATATATAAATCCTTGCCGCCATCGCCCTGGCTGCCGGCGGTCACCGCGAGGATATTGCCCTTCGGGGCGGCTTCCACCAACACCACCCCGGCGCCGTCGCCGAAAAGGACACAGGAGGTTCGATCTTCGAAATCGGTAAATTTTGTAAGCGTTTCGGCGCCGAATACGAGTATTTTGCGGTGTGTGCCGGCAGCAATGAGGCCGTTTGCGAGGATAATTCCGTAGGCAAACCCTGCGCAAGCTGCCGAAATATCAATGGCGCCGGCGTTGGTCAAGCCTAATTTGTCTTGCACTTGAGAAGCCATGCTGGGCATGGTTTGATCGGGCGTCACCGTGGCTACGATGACAAAATCCACATCATCGAGCGTCACCAAATTTTCTTCCACCAGATTTTTGGCTGCGCCGATACACAAGTGCGACGTGTACTCCTGTTCGGCAGCATACCGTCGGGTATGGATACCCGTTCGACTGACGATCCACTCATCGTTGGTTTCCAGGAATGTTTCAAAGTAGTGGTTGTCCACGATGCGTTCGGGGACGTAGGTGCCGAGGGCCGTGATTTTCGCCTGCATGGTAAAAATTGATGGATGAAGAACGGAGGTCAGATGTTGACGCAAAGAAACAGAATACTTACGACAATAACTGTTTTGCAGGAGTCCGTACCTTGTGGTTTTGGAAACCAAATTCCGGACCTTTTTGAGGAAACAGGAGAACCCGGCGATTTGAAGTTTTTGTGCATTTCCAGAAAATTTGAACGCTGGTTTGGAAAATTCTCCCTTCTACAAGTACCTTTGCGTTCGCTTTTGGGAAAGGGGTGTGCGAAATAGCCTTTTTTCAATTGATTCTGAACAAGTTACAAACAACATAGTTAAAACAAGGTATGCCTACCATTAATCAACTGGTGCGCAAAAGCCGCGAGAAAGTAGAGTACACAAGCAAATCGCGCGCTTTAGACGGAAACCCTCAACGCCGTGGTGTCTGCACTCGCGTGTACACCACCACTCCTAAAAAGCCTAACTCTGCTTTGCGCAAAGTGGCTAAAGTTCGCCTGACCAACCAGATCGAGGTGATTGCATACATCCCGGGTGAAGGCCACAACCTGCAGGAACACTCCATCGTGCTGGTGCGCGGCGGTCGTGTGAAAGACTTGCCAGGTGTGCGTTACACCATTGTGCGTGGCGCACTTGATACTGCGGGTGTGAACAACCGCAAAAAAAGCCGCTCGAAATACGGCTCTAAGCGTCCTAAGAAATAGATTCTTTAATGATGAATGGTAAATGATGAATGATGAATCCTGTCAAGGTTCTCGTTCATTACCACACATTCATCATTTATCATTCATCATTCATCATTAGCAAAAATGCGTAAACACAAACCGAAACCTCGAGTATTGGCTCCAGATCCGCGGTATGGCGACACGATGGTAACTCGTTTCGTTAACCACATGATGTGGGAAGGCAAGAAGAGCGTTGCGTTCGGCATTTTCTACGAGGCCATGGACCTCGTGAAGGCCCGCACCAACGAGGACGAGTTGCAAGTGTGGAAAAAAGCACTCAACAACGTCATGCCTCAAGTGGAAGTTCGCAGCCGCCGTATTGGTGGCGCTACTTTCCAAATCCCTACGGAACTGCCACCTAACCGGAAAATCTCCATTGGTATCAAATGGATGATCAAGTATGCCCGCTCACGCGCCGGCAAAGGTATGGCCGAAAAATTGGCTGCCGAAGTGGTCGCCGCCAGCAAAGGAGAAGGTAATGCCGTTAAAAAGCGTGAAGACACGCACAAAATGGCCGAATCTAACCGCGCCTTTGCCCACTACAGGGCCTAAGCGCAGGACTTAATTTCCAGCCTACCGTTGAAAAAGTCCGGCGATCGTTGCCCCCGCAACCGCCCGATTTTTTCGACGGTTTTGCTGTTTTAAGCATCCCGTTCAGATTGCACAGGAATATCCTTTTCAAAACATTCCAAAAGCAATGCGACGCTGCACAGAATTTTGACCTAATCCAGTAAGGTTTTTGTTTTCAAAAACAAATTTTTGCAAAAACCGCTTCATTATTTGTCAATACCGCCCCTTCCAACCACGCATACAAGTCCAAGCATCCCCGACGCACGTCGGGACTTTCAAAAACTCAACACTCATCTCAATATTTCATTGCAATGGCAAAGGACCTCCGGTTCACCCGAAATATCGGCATTGCCGCTCACATTGACGCCGGCAAAACCACCACTACCGAGCGTATCCTCTACTACACCGGCGTGACGCACAAAATTGGCGAAGTTCACGAAGGCGCTGCCACCATGGACTGGATGGAGCAGGAGCAGGAACGCGGTATTACCATCACCTCTGCAGCAACCAAGTGCTTGTGGGAAGTTGATGGACAAAAATATGACTTCAACATCATTGACACCCCCGGCCACGTGGACTTCACCGTAGAGGTGAACCGTTCCTTGCGTGTACTGGACGGCCTGGTGTTCCTCTTCTCCGCTGTAGATGGTGTAGAACCACAATCCGAAACCAACTGGCGCCTGGCCGACAACTACAAAGTGCCGCGCATTGCGTTTGTGAACAAGATGGACCGCACCGGCGCCGACTTTTTCAACGTGGTGAAGGACATGAAAGCCAAGCTGGGCTCCAACGCTATTCCGCTTCAGGTACCCATCGGCGCCGAGGAAAAATTTGTCGGCGTTGTGGACCTCGTGACCAACCAGGCTGTCATCTGGAACGAGCATGACCAGGGCATGACCTTCCAGGAAATTCCAATTCCCGCTGATTTGCTGGAAACCGTTAACGAGTACCGTCAGAAACTTATCGAAGAAGTCGCTTCCTACGACGACTCCCTGCTGGAGAAATTTTTCGATGACCCAAATACAATCACGGTAAACGAAATGCGTGCCGCCGTGCGCGCCGCCGTTTGCGACATGAAGATGACCCCCGTTATGTGCGGCTCGGCGTACAAGAACAAAGGTGTACAGGCTTGCCTGGATGCCGTTTGCTACTTCTTGCCCGCACCGACCGACATTGAGGCCGTGAAAGGCATCAATCCGAAAAACGACGAGGAAGTGTACCGCAAACCATCGGTGGACGAGCCGTTCTGCGCACTGGCATTCAAAATCGCTACCGACCCCTTCGTCGGCCGCTTGTGCTTCATCCGGACGTACTCGGGCAAACTGGAGGCCGGTTCGTATGTGCTCAATACCCGTACCAACGACAAAGAGCGCATCAGCCGCCTGTACCAGATGCACGCCAACAAGCAAAACCCGATTGATCGGGTAGAAGCCGGCGACATCGCTGCTGCCGTAGGTTTCAAGGATATCCGTACCGGTGATACCCTGTGCGACCTCAACGCACCGATCGTACTCGAAAGCATGGTGTTCCCAGAGCCGGTAATCGGCTTGGCTATCGAGCCGAAAACACAAAAAGACCTGGAAAAACTGGGTATGGCCCTCAACAAACTTGCTGAGGAAGACCCCACTTTCCGCGTCCGCTACGACGACGATACCAACCAAACAGTCATCTCGGGCATGGGCGAACTTCACCTGGAAATTATCGTGGACCGTCTGCGTCGCGAGTTCAAGGTGGAATGCAACCAGGGTGCCCCGCAGGTAAACTACAAAGAGGCATTGACCACTACCGTCTCGCACCGCGAGCGTCTGAAAAAACAAACCGGTGGTTCGGGTCTCTTCGCCGATATGGAGTTCACGCTCGGCCCAGCCGACCAGGAATTTCTCGACAGCGACGACTTCAAGAGCGGCAAGAAAAAACTGCAATTCGAATGGGGTATCGTTGGTGGCGCCATTGATAAAAACTACATCAAGCCCATCACCGACGGTTTCACGCAGATGATGAACAACGGTATCATGGCCGGCTACAACATCGAAGCCATGAAAGTACGCGTTGTGGACGGTGGCATGCACGCCGTTGACTCCAAGCCGATCGCCTTTGAACTTTGTGCTAAAGACGGTTTCCGTGCTGCAGCGCCCAAGTGCAAACCGCAGATCATGGAGCCAATCATGAAACTGGAAGTGATCACACCGGAAGAATACGTCGGTCCTGTTATCGGTGACTTGAACCGTCGCCGCGGTATGCCGAAAGGCCAGGAAGGTCGCCTCGGTGGCGCTGTAGCCATTCAGGCAGAAGTTCCATTGTCCGAAATGTTCGGATATGTAACCTCCCTCCGTACGCTGACTTCCGGTCGGGCATCGTCCACGATGGAGTTCTCCCACTATGCCCCTGCGCCTGAAAACATCGCCAAGCAGGTGATCGAGAAGGCAAAAGGCCCTGCTGCGAAGTAATTCGTGTACAACAGAACAGTATCTAAAAATACAATGCCCGCTCCCTGTTACAGGGGGCGGGCATTTTTTGTTAAAACAACTTTGAGTAAAGCGTTTGCTCTCGTTGAGCAATTTTGCCCTGGCAGATGTTTTTAGAAACAAACCCGATAGGCCTGTTTTGATTCATCAAACGCTACAAAGCGGGCTACAACCAGAAACCTTCCAACCCACAACCTACCGATTGTACGAGGGGCACCGAATCTCGCCGAAGTAGTATTGCAGGCTTACACCAAGAAAGGCGTACATGTCATTGTTTTTACCATTGCCACGCTGGCGCCCCGGCTGACCCAGGCGAGGTTCTCCGGAGCGGTCGGCAAGGGCTGCCGCTGCATCGCCACGCAGGGAGCGGATGTCCCGCCAATCGGCGTATGTGCCGCTCACGTCGTCCAGATAGTCGGTGAACACTTTGCGCCCACTGAGTTCGACAGACATACTCCAGCGGTAGGAAAAGTCCAGTTTGAACCCGAGGCCGTAAGCAAGTGCGCCTTGCGTCGTGCTGTACTCCTCGCCCCGGAATTGCCCCTCGGTCCCTTGTGCGGCCAGGTCGTACCATTCGCCGTTGAGTTCTGCTTGCGGTTTGTAATAAAACACCGCCGGGCCGGTAAATACGTATGGTGTGAAGTAGTAGTCGCGGTGGCCGTGCATGTACGGCATAAAGTTGAACTCCATCAACATGGCGCCATCCACAATGGTACTGCGGAAGGACAGGTTGCGCCGGCGCTCGTATTCGTTTTTAGAGTCGGCGTCGGTGGCACTGATCTTTCCGTAGCTGGCACCAAAACGCAATGCCAATCGGTCGTTGAAATTGTACCGCGTGAGGATACCGCCGGCAGGGTGTGCGCGATTTAGGCGATAATTAGTATTCAGGTCGCCAAAATAGTTGGAAGCGCCGATCCAGCCGCCGAGCTCCCAGCCTTTCATTTGGGCGAACGCGGTGCTTGCCTGCACCAGAAAAAGGCTGCTCAGCAGCGCACAAAGTCGGATAAAATGCATGTTTTCGGTAGTTGGTCGCTGTTGTCTGGTTCCGATAGAAACTTGGACACAACGAATCATGGACTTGATTTTTTACAAAAAAAGTGCGCAAAGGTAGGCAGGATTTGGCCATGCCGCGCAAGCAGGCAGTATTTTCGGGCAGGAAACGCCTGCCGGAAAGGATGTGGTATAATGGAACGCAGAAAAAACAAGGAACAGTAGGCAATGGGCAAACCTCCTGCCCTTTTGCATGCTGTTTTTATTAAAAATTAATTCCCCACACCAGCGGCAAAAACAGGTACAAAAAGCCGACCAGCAACAGAATGGCTATGGCATCCAGCAGGAATCCGGCGCGAGCCATGTCGCGGGTGTGGAGATAGCCTGATCCGAATACGATGGTGTTGGGCGCCGTTGCGACCGGCAGACCAAACCCGAAAGACGCCGCCAAAGCAGCACTGAGCAGCATTCCGAATGGATCGGCGCCTACTGCGGCAGCCAGCGCTGCCAGCACGGGCATCATCATAGAGGCCGTGGCGACATTGGACGCGATCTCGCTCAGGAGCGTAACGACCGTCAGCACAGTCAACAGGATGAGTATCGGGGGCAACGTACGCAGACTTTCCATTTGAGTACCCATCCAAAGGGCCAGGCCGCTCACATCAAAACCTCGCGCCAGCGCCAGCCCTCCCCCAAAAAAAAGCAGGACACCCCACTGGATTTTGAGGGCATTCGGCCAATCCAGCAGCGGGGTGTTGGGGTGGGCATTGCCGGCGGGTAACAGGAACAAAAGCAAGGCCCCCGCAGTGGCCACCACGGTGTCGTTGCAGTTGGGTATCCAGGGGTACCACAGCAGCGAACCGCTCAGCCACGCGACGATAACGGTGCCGAACAACCACATCAGCCGGCGCTCCGGGGCCGACAAGGGACCGAGTGCTTCCAGGTGCGTGCGCAGTATTTGTCCGTAATCGGTGCCCTGTTCGGCTTTCTCCGGCGGAAATAACCGGATCAGCAGCACCCAGCACGCGAATAGCAACACCGTTGCGAAGGGAAATGCAAACACAAACCATTTCCAGAAACTCACCTGCTCGTGCAGTTCATTCTGGACGTAGCCGAGGAAAATAGCGTTGGTGGGTGTGCCCACGATGGTGGCCACGCCGCCAATGGAGGCGGCATACGCTACGCCCAGCATAAGGGCTTTTCGAAAATTATGGTTGCTATCTTCCTGGCCGGCCCATTGCCCGCTACCTACAGCAATGGCCACCGGCGTCATCATGACCGCCGTAGCGGTATTGGATATCCACATGGAAATAAAACCCGTGGCGACCATGAACCCCAGTATGATCCGGGCGGGATTATCGCCCAGCCAGAGTACCATGTTCAGCGCAATACGTGTGTGCAGGTTCCAACGCTCAATGGCGCGCCCGAACAGGAACCCGGCCAAAAACAAAAAGATGATCTCGTTACCAAATTCCGCCGACACATTTTTTAGCGGCATTACCCCACACAACGGAAACAGCACGAGTGGCAGCATCGCCGTCACGGCCGTGTGTACCACTTCAGTGATCCACCAAATAGCCATCCAGACAGTTACCCCAAGGGTGAACTGCGCCGCCACCGTCATTCCCGGGGGCGTTGGAATCAGGGCGATGAACAGGAACAGGAGCGGGCCAGCCACCTGTGGCAACCAGGTTTGCTTCATACGTTGGATTTTTTTTCGCGGCCCAAGGTAGAAGGTTTATGGGATTGAAACAGGTTGAACACCGGGTAATAGAAGCGACCAACGGCATGGCCTATATTTGCGGCCACCATGTACATCCGCTCTGCATTTCTTCTGTTGCTATGGTTTACGTCGAGCATGGCGACGTATGCGCAGCAGTTTCAATACGAGGCTATTACCGTCAACGACGGTCTCTCGCAGGGCATGGTGTACGACATCTTGCAAAGCAGGGACGGCTATGTTTGGATAGCCACCAATGACGGGCTGAACCGCTACGACGGCTCCCGGTTCGAGGTGTTTGCGCCGGACCCGTTCAACGCATTCTCCATCAGCGGCAGTGAAGCAACCAGCTTGTTTGAAGATAACAACGGCTTGATTTGGATAAACCTGCCCGGCCAACTGGAGCTATTCGACCCCAATAGCAGGCGCTTTTTCCATCTGATGCACGAAGGGCAACCGGTGTCCAGTCAAGGGTATGCTTTTTTTGCACAAACACCGGATGGCGCCGTTTGGCTGACCGACGATTCCCATATCTGGAAAATACACATACCGGAAGGTTTGCTGGGAAAAGCCGTGACAACCGGCAACGCCAGCATCACACCATCTTGCCGGCGCATTGCCCTGCAGCGGGCAGACGGAACAACGGGTCCGCCGCTGCAAGCGACAAGAGTATTGTACACCCAAAATCAAAAGTTGCTGATCGGCACCAATCAGGGATTGTTCCGCTTCGACCTCGCTACGGAAAAGGTTTTTCCCGAATACAGCAATCCGAATGTGGCCATTCGGGGTATTGCCGAAAACAAGGCAGGTGAAATTTTGATAACAGGAAAACTGCCTTCCGAACAAAAAATCTGGATTTGGATATCCGGCTCCAACATTAGGGAATATAAAGACGCCTCTACTCCGGTTTATCCGCGCACCGTTTTTTCGCTGGATGCTGCGGGCTACTTATGGACATTTCGGGGAAAAGCCATTCAAAAATGGCAGTTATCTGCTTTTTTTGATCAAGGCAAACCGGAACTGGAGGTACGTACCGATACCTCTTTGTTGAAGGATAAGTATGCCTTTTGCACCAAATTTCTGTTTGACCAAAGTGGCGTATGCTGGATCGGTACAAGTGGCTTTGGCATGATCAAACTGAATGAAACGGTACCGGTATTTAAAACCTGCCTCCCGGATGTCACACAACGTATCGTGGTTGAAACCCCCGACGGAGGCTTCTCCAGCATAGAATCTCCCCAGGTAAAATACCGTTCCAAAACCTTTGACCAACAGGCTCCCAACACGGATTATTACGGCAACTTCCACCCATTTGACAATAACTCCGTAGGGCGTCTTGCCGTATGCTTTGACAAGGCCGGCAACGGATGGTCGTTGAGCCGCTCCGATACCCGCTTGTACCGAGTGGATGCCGCGACCAAATCCCTGAAATCGTTTCCCTGGCGTGGCGTCGGTTTGTTGTGCGACCGTACCGGCGCCCTGCTGAGCGTGGAAGAAACCGGCTTGCGCAAATTTGACCCCAGAACCAATACCAGCAAGGAGTATCCCTTCGAAAAACCGCAGAAACGGGTGTCGGAGTATTCCTTCTACTTGTTTGAGGATACCGATGGCGCAATCTGGATATTCGGCTTCGAGGGATTGACCAAAGCTACCCCGAAAAATGCAGGCTACCGCTTCGAGTATTTCAGAAATAACCCAAACAACCGATCCTCCCTCAGCAGCAACATCGTGCTCAGCGTGGCCGACGACCCGCTCGAACCCCGGCGATACCTCTGGGTGGGCACCAAGGCCGGCGGGCTGAACCGGCTCGACAAACAGTCGGGACAATGGAAACACTACAAAAAGGAACAAGGATTACCCGACAATGTCATGTACGGCATTCTGGCCGAAGGCGCCGGCACGTCCCCCCCTCCTTTGGAGGGGGCAGGGGGGAGGCCATTTATCTGGCTAAGCACCAACAAAGGTCTGTGCCGCTTTCACGTCCGAAAGGAAACGACTAAACATTTTACCGCTGCCGACGGCCTGCAGGACAACGAGTTCAACAGTTCCAGTTACCTGAAAACCCGGGACGGCACTATGATTTTCGGGGGCGTTAAAGGCCTGACGGTGTTTCATCCCGACAGCCTGCGCTTCAATGAACACTTGCCGCTAACCCATATCGTCGGTCTGCAGGTCAATAACCAGAAGTTCGACCTGTCAGGGAAATCGTCCATCACCCTTTTCCACGACCAAAATCTGCTCACGTTCGATTTCGCGGCGCTCGAATTCACCAATCCCGCGCAAAACCAGTACCGCTACCAACTCGTGGGCGTGGACAAGGACTGGGTGCCGCTGGGCAACAAAAACAGCATCCAGTTCGCCAATCTCGCGCCCGGAACCTACACCTTCAAAGTGCTGGGCAGCAACAACGACGGCGCCTGGAGCGAGCAACCCGCCGAACTTCAATTTGTCATCCGCCCGCCCTGGTGGGCTTCCTGGTGGGCGTACCTGCTGTACCTCGCGCTGGCTGCCGCCGGTATCTGGCGGTATTATCAGTACCTGCTTCGCCAACGGTTTGCCGCACAGGAACGCCTGCGTCTGCGCGAACTGGACGATTTTAAAAACCGGTTTTTTACCAATATCACCCACGAATTCCGGACGCCGCTGACGGTGATCCTCGGCATGTCCGAGCGGGCGCTGCAAGACGCGGCGACGCGGCAGCACCCCGTTGCAATCGCCCAGCCGCTCACGCTGATCAAACGCAGCGGCGAAAACCTCTTGCGACTCATCAACCAGATCCTCGACCTGGCCAAATTAGAGTCGAAAACCCTGAAAATGAATTATATCCAGGGCGATATCCTGACGTACATCAAGTACATCGCCGAAAGTTTGCACTCGCTGGCAAACGCCCAAAACCTGATGCTTCGGGTCGAAAGCGAGCAGACCAAAATCATGATGGACTACGACCCCGAGCGTTTTTTGCAAATCATCCACAACTTGCTGTCTAATGCCATCAAGTTTACGCCCTCCGGCGGCAAGGTGGTCTTGCGGGCTTCCATAGACCAGGCAGGTTTGAAAAACCGGCCAAGTCTGAATCTCACCGTCACCGACTCCGGCGCAGGTATTCCGGCAGAAGAACTGCCGCATCTGTTCGAGCGGTTTTTTCAGGCAAAAAACCAGGAACAAGCGTCTCCCTCCCTGTTGGGGAGGGCCTGGGTGGGGTCCGGCGGTACGGGTATTGGCCTGTCCCTGACCCGCGAATTGGTCAAAGCCATGGGCGGCGAAATCTCTGTGGAAAGCACAGTGGGTGTGGGCAGCACGTTTATGGTGAAATTGCCGATCCGGAATGATGAATTAAGAATGATGAATGATGAATATGCTCCGCCCAATACAGCAAGCGACACGCATAACCCATCCCCACAAAATGATTCATCATTCAGCATTCATCATTCATCATTACCACACTGTGCCTTCCTAAAATACCTTGACCTGAATGAAGAAATTATAAATCAAGGTTCAACGAAAGTTGAAACGGATTATCAACGAATTGTTTGATTGTAAAGATTTCGATTTCCGGTCTTGATGCCGGATCAAGTTCATTGACA
>JBGSKO010000158.1:0-8060 GCA_041741155.1 Saprospiraceae bacterium
ACGCGTGTTGCCACAGTCGTCTTCAACCTGGTAGATCACCGTGTGCGTGCCTTGTGGCAAGCACGGTGTGCTGCCCATAACGGCCAGCGTGTCGCGATCCCAGTAGTTGTTGCCGAGGAAGTCGGAAGCGTTGCCGCTTACATTGAACATACCAATTTGCTGGTTCGTCTGCGGATCGAAACCGATCACCATAGCGCTTACTTTCTTGATGCGCGAGCAGTTGTCCGTAACGATGAAGTCAGGCAGGTCAACCGTAGCGCAGCACGTGAACGGATCCGTGCCGACCGTGATGTTGGCCGGGCAAGTAAACGTCGGAGCAACGTCGTCGGTGATCTTGATGATCTGATCGTGGTCCTGGTTGCTACCTGTGCACCAGTTCAGGATCGTCCAGCGGCGGCGGATTTTGTAGGTGCCGTCGCATACGTCAATACGTACATCCGTGTAGCTCCAGCCGAAGTCGCAGCCGCTCGGTTTGCCGAATACCAATGGGTAGCCCTGAAGGCCTTGGCCCTGAATCCAGTCCGGAGTCGGGTACACACCACCGCAAGCGATAGCGGCTTCGTCCACACCGTCGTAGCTCGGCGGGAGTTCGAGATCGAATGCTTTCGGGCGCAGTACCGATACACGCTGGTTGCAGGTGCTGGTGTTGCCGCTGGCATCACGAGCCGTCCACTTGCGTGTGATCGTCTTTGTATTCGAGTTCGTGCAATCTTCGTCAACCGAAGTATCGCTGTAGCTCAGGTTCACGTCGGAGCAGTAGTCCAGAACCGGATCACCGGCGCCGGCAAGTGCGCGGAAGGTACCGTCGCCGTTTGCGAATGCATCCACGTTCAGTTGCAGGCCGTTCGGCAAGCAAGACGGAGGAGCAATGATCGAGTAGTTAACAGCAATGTTCGGAGCGGACATTGCGCCGGCCTGGAACAGGTTGCCCAACAGACCGAAAGAAACAGCACCACCTTGCATCGTCCACGGACCGTTTGTTTGCGGGCCGGTGGTGTTGAAGTAGTTGAATACCGGGCAAGCCGTAGGGCCAAAGATGTGGAAACCACGCGTCTGACCTGCAGCAATCGTGATGTTAGCCGTCATCGGCGCCTGAGCCAACGGACCTTGGCCCGTAGCAAAGTACGGCGGGATGGTCGTAACAACGGCCGGGCCGACGTTTGTCCATGCAGCCGGGTTCGTCTCGTTACCCACGTAAGTAGGAGCTGTGTAAATCTCGAACGTCTGCGGCGGGTTAACCTGGCCAAAAGCCGGGTTGCCAAGACGAACGCCAAAACCGTTCACGATCAAATCCTGTGTGGAGTTGTTCGTCAGGTTGAAATACACACCACCAGGCAACGTATTGCCCGAAAGGGTGTATGCCGTGCCACCACCATGTGCAGCAAAGGATGCCGGCAATTGAACCGGAGGCTGTGCCAGGAAGGAAGGACCCGGATCTACGCAAGGCTCGAAAGAGGAAGCATTGCAATATACAAAGTGCTCTTTGCAATCCAGTACCGGCGGGAGTTTGTCTTCCACCAGCAGGTTACCCCAGCACTTATTGCCCGTAGCCGGATCGGTTACACGAACCTGGTAGGTTTTACCCACGTCGCTTGGACCCAGTACGGCAGGAAGCCATGGGCCGTTGCCGAATGGAGCAGATTTGTCGAGTTCTACAACGTAGTCGTCATAACACTTGTACGGGCCACCTTCCAGTACCTGGTCGGCGCCGATCGTAGCGGTGCAAGTCGGATCCAGAGATACTTGTACCAAGTCGTTGCAAATCAGCGACTGGATAGCGTTCTGGAACGGATTGATCGTGATCGTGAAGGAGCAAGTTGCCGTGTTGGCAGGAGTTGCTGCGTCTTCGATGCGGTAAGCAACCGTGTACGGCGAGTTGGCTTTGCAGAGTTCCGTGCCGGAAACCGGACCAGCGATTTGAACCGGCTGTTTGTTAACCTGCAGGTTGTACGATACGCGCAGTTGCGGGCTGACGGCTTCACCCGGGAATTGGGTGCCCGTGAAGGCGGCCCCTGCGTTTGCCCATATACCCGGATTTTGGATGCGGAGGTTAGCGTCTTGCGTGGTCGGGAGGCCCAACTGAGCCACCATACGAACAAGCGTACCATTGTTAGCTACAACATACAAACCAGCAACCTGACCGGCAGGAATCTGGAATGGCGTTGTCAGCGGAATGTTGAACAGCAATTGGGTCGGGAAACCGGCAGTGATGTTAACGTTCACGTTACCTACAGGTGTCCATGCAGCTGCGTTGTTTGCAAAACCAACGTGCGTACCGAGCTTCATGAAGGCGCGCAGGTTGTAGATACCGGCGCCAGCACCAGCGAGGGATGCTTGAACATTCAGGTTCGTGATGTTCATTGACTGACCTGCATTAATGTTTGTCAGGTTAATATAGTAACCTGTCCAGTAGTTCGTAAACTGAACGTTCTGGTTCAACACCTGCGTCGGGCCTGCAGCTACGAGTGGGCAGTTGTCCGTAGCAACCGGGTCGGGCCACGAAACAAAACGGCAGCATTCGCCGGGGCTGAGGTTGACGATGATGTTCTGCGGGCACGTGATGGTCGGAGCGATATTATCTGCTACGAACACCGTGTTCGAGCCGGAGCTAACCACCAGGCCGCTTGCCGGGTCGAGAATACGCCATGCGATGACGTTTGCACCGAGTACCAGACCATTAACGGCGACTTGAGCGCTGTAGGTAACCGTGACAAAAGCACCACCATTCACGCTGTATTGGAACGTCAGCGGAGTTTGGCAACCGGCCGGGTTAAAGGTCGGAGCGGTGATGTTCAGGATGCCCGGGCAAGCGCTAGCGGATGCGTTAACCGTTACGTTGGCAGGGGAAATCATGACGCAATTGATCTTGTTTACCTCGTCCACAACAGCTGCGAAGCCCGTTCCCTGAACGGAGCCGTCAGCAACAAATGCGAACGTGAGGGACTCCGAAGGGTTGGCGCCAACTGCAGCAACACCCGTATTGGCGATAATTGTGCCTGGGCTGCTGTAGAAAATGCCGGCAGGACCACCCTGAAACGGAGCACCACCACCACCCGGTACCGGGTTGGTCGTGATGTTGTTGTTAAAGATGTACAAGCCGTCGAAGTTGGCTTCCGTGTTGAACGACGTGAACGTTGCACGAATACGCTTGTTCAGCGGGTCGCTCGGTGCGAAGGTCAACTGGTTGGTCAGATAACCCTGGTTGGGGGAATAGTTCCCACCAACACCACCGTTGTCGTAATAGTTGTAAAAGGTATTACCACCGGCAAGGATTGTAAAAGTGCCGGCGTTACCTGCGAAAGGGTGATTAACGGTAGCTTGGGAAAATGCCTCGAACGACGCGAGACAGCCCAGCAGCGCTAAGACCCATAGTGTGGTATTTCTCTTTTTCATGAGATGAAATTTGTTTAAACAATTCAAAAAATAAAGGAATCGTGTTTAATAAACGCCTTAATGATTACTGGGTAAGACGACTAGCCAAGTCGGTAACATAGCTACTGCGCTGAGCAGGGCTCAACGTTACTCCCGGAACCGTGACCACTGCGGACTCGGTTGCAGCATCAACAGGACCAATGCCAAAGATCACAGCATTAGGCACCGTTACGCCACCGTCAATTTGTTGGAAGACGGCTTTGTAGTAGTGTGTGCGGATGTAGCTATCCGAACCCACCGTTTGTACGAGCGGATCAGTATGCAACAACCCTAACTCCGTAATGAGTCGAGCTTTTGCTTCGCTGGCATCCACCCAGTTCCCTCCGAACTGGGAAAGATCCTGCGCCTCCGCGCGCGAAGTACCGAACAGCAGCGCGCCAACGACGAGCAACGCTACCATCAGCGACTTCTGGACGAGATTTGCAAACGTTTTTTTCATGTGTAAAAAAATTTAAGTTAATAAAATAGTTGATTAATGACTTTTGAATACTGTTCGAATGAATGTTAAGACACGTCAGGGGCCATTGGGGCAAAATAAAAAGACCTGGAAGGTGCAGTCATGCTGCCACCATCAAGGTCTAAAGAAAATCCAACAAAAAAACGAAAGTCGTTTATTTTCATGAGATTAAAGCAGAAACCGAACAAAGTTATGATGGTCAGAATGTGTTGACGTTAGGTGTACTTTGGTTCAATCGGGTATATCCAACCGTTCGGTGAACAATGCAAGTACTGGCAAAAACCTTGCCAAAACCGGATATAGAATGTATGAAAAGAAGGTGAGGAGAGCAACCAAATTTATGGGCTGCGGTTTGCGTGGCGTGAGTACTGCCGGGACGCACCTGCCTTTCATGAGATTATTACGGATTAAAACGCGCTTAATATTTACGCGGGCCTTTAACAAGGCACAAATATATTTTCACTTTTTATAAGTATCGCATTATTGCCATTTTTTTTTCTGGGCAAGTCCAGACTTCCTTCGCACAAGAGTTGCAATGGTTTGATTTTCAGTAGTCCTTCCCAAAAGACGCGTACCGCTGCCGTTTGTTAACGGCTGGGGCTAGTCCGTACACACTGCCTAATTCTCTGGATAATTCCTCCGAGGCCAATACCTTTGAGCGTTTTGAAAAAATTCTGATCAATATGGCAAAAGTACTTGTTTACCCGATTTCCCGAAACGCTTCTTTTTTCTTCACGCTGCCTGTTTTTTTCTTCCTTATTATTATAGGTGTAACCGGATGCTCCAGCGATGCCGTGGTAGCTCCCAGCCAAACGGAAGAACCAACCCTGACGGCCTCCAACCCGGTGCTTCGTTTGTTGACGCCCGAACAAACCGGCGTTGACTTCCAAAACAAGATCATCGAAACCTACGAAAACAACATTACCACCAACATCAACATGTACAACGGCGGTGGCATGGCGGTGGGCGACTTCAACAATGACGGTCGGCCCGACATTTACTTCGTGTGCAGCAACGGAAAAAATCGCCTGTACCTGAACGAGGGCAAATTGAAGTTCCGCGACATCACCGATGCCGCAGGCGTGGCTTCCGAAGAAGGTTTCGAAACATCCGCCACTGCTGCCGATGTAAACGGCGACGGCCGACTGGACATTTACGTGTGCCGCGCCGGTGTGGAAAAAAACGATGCACGCCGAAATAAGCTGTTCATAAACAACGGCGCCGATGCCTCCGGTACCATTACATTCACCGAACGCGCCAAAGAATACGGCCTCGATGACATGAGCGCCAGTACCGGCGCCAACTTCTTTGACTTCGACAACGACGGCGACCTCGACCTGTACCTCCTCAACTACCCTACCGAAGCAGCCTACACCAACAAGGTAGAGGCCAAACTTGGCCCCGACGACAAGTACTACCCGCTGCTGCACCCCCGGGCGCCGTTGGATACCGACCGATTTTACCGAAACGAAGGCGGCCGATTCACCGACGTCAGCCAACAGGCCGGCGTCTGGAACCTCGGATACGGCCTCAGCGTGAGCGTCTCGGACATCAATCGCGACGGTTGGACGGACATTTATGTGGCCAACGACTTCGTGCAGCCCGACATCCTGTACCTCAACAACAAAAACGGCACCTTCACCGACCGTCTCGCCGACTACTTCCAGCATTGCGCCCAGCATACCATGGGTACCGATATCACGGACTTTGACAACGACGGCCTCGTGGATATTTTTTCGGTGGACATGCTTGCCGCAAATAATAACCGCCGCAAATCCTTCCTCGCCTCCCTTTCGCAGAGCAAACACACAACGATGGTGCAAAACGGCTACTTCGAACCCGTTGTGCGAAATGTGCTTCAACGCAACAACGGCAACGGGACCTTCAGCGATGTCGCCTGCCTCGGCGGGGTATTTCAAACGGACTGGTCGTGGAGCGGCTTGATTTTCGATATGAACAATGACGGCCTGCGCGACCTCCACATCACCAACGGCTATCGTCGGGAGGTAACCAACCGCGACTTTATTGATTTTACCCTGCCGGAAATCATAAAAACCAGTGGTGGTGGTAAAAAACTGCGCGATTTATATCCCAATTTCAACGATTTTCTGAAACTGGTACCTACGTTCAAAGTCCGCAACTTCTGTTACCAAAACAAAGGCGATTGGACCTTTGGTGATGTCAGCGGCAACTGGGCGACCATACCGGCCGCCTGGTCTTGCGGCTCTGCCTGGGCCGATTTCGACGGCGACGGCGATCTCGATCTCGCCGTCAACAATCTGGAACAATCTGCATTTATTTACGAAAACCAGAGCAGCGGCAAGCCAAACAGCAATTTTTTGCAAATAAAACTCCAGGGCAACGCCCCCAATACCTTTGCCGTAGGCGCTTCGGCCATCATCCATTACAACAACGGGCAAGTACAATACCTGGAAAACTTCCCCTCGCGCGGTATTTTCTCCTCGGTAGAGCACCTGTTGCACTTTGGCCTTGGCAATGTTTCCCAAGTGGAAAAACTCACGGTCCGTTGGCCTGACGGCAAGACCCAAACGCTGACGAATGTGTCTGCCAACCAGCGGCTCACGCTGAAACAAAGTGATGCCTCCGGCTACACCGCCCATATCGGTCCGGAAAAGCCTGTTGCCGAGTTTTTTGCAGATCAAAGTGCCCAATCGGGTATCCGGTTTGCCCATAAAGAAAACGAGTATAATGACTTTGAAAACTGGCCACTCAACATCTGGAAGGTCACGGAACTCGGTCCACTCGTCGCTGCAGGCGATGTAAATGGCGACGGCCTCGACGATTTTTACATCGGCAACGCCTTCGACCAGTCTGGAGCGCTGTACGTGCAAACGAAAAATGGGGCATTCCAGCCCGTTTCAGCCGCTATCTGGGAAACCGACAAAGTATATGAAGACCACGGCGCGGTGTTTTTTGATGCCGATGGCGACAACGATCTCGACCTCTTTGTAGTGAGCGGCGGAGCAGAAGCGACCTCTCCGCTGGCATTTCAGAACCGCCTGTATATCAACGCAGACGGGAAAGGAAACTTTGTAAAAGCGCAAGGCGCCGTACCGCCGAGCCAGGATGCCGCGCTGCGGGTAGTCGCACATGACTACGACAACGACGGCGATCTGGACCTGTTTATCGGGGGGCGCGCCACACCTGCGAAATGGCCGCTTACGCCACGCAGCCTCGTTTGGCGGAATGACCGTACGCACTTCACAGATGTCACCACACAGGTTGCGCCTGAATTTGAGCGCTGCGGCATGATTACCGACCTCGCCTGGGTTAATCTCGACGGCGATCCGGCACTCGAACTCGTTGTCGTGGGCGAATGGATGCCAGTCAGTATTTTCAAAATGAAGGGGGGTACGCTGCAAAATGTCACCGCCCAATTTGGCCTGGACAAATCGAACGGTCTCTGGTACCGGCTGGCCGTTGCCGACCTCGACGGCGACGGCGATCAGGATATCGTGACCGGAAATCTCGGGCTCAATACCCGCCTCAATGCCTCTGCCGAAGGGCCTTTGCGCTGTTTTGCGAAGGATTTTGACAACAACGGCACCCTTGACCCAATCGTAGCTTATGACGAGCAGGGCAAACTATATCCACTCGTGCAAAAGGAGGTCTTGAACAAACATAGTCCCGTACTCAAAAAGAAATTTCTCTACGCCAAGGACTATGGCAATGCCACCATGGACATGGTGTGGCCGCAGAAAGACCTCGACGCGGCACTCAACCTGTATTGCTACACGGTGGAGACCTGCTGGTGGGAAAACAAAGGCGGAAAATTTATCCGCCATTCGCTGCCAATGCAGGCACAAGTCGCTCCAGTACAAGGTATTGTAATTGATGATTTCAACGGCGACGGAAATAAAGACCTCCTGCTTGCCGGCAACAAATACGGTTTTGACGTGGAAACCAATCGGTGCGATGCGGGCAACGGAGCCTTATTCCTTGGCGATGGGAAAGGGCGTTTCTCCTGGAAAAACAACCTGAATACCGGCTTTTTTGCCTCCAAAGAAGTACGCGACCTGGCTGCACTGCGCGGACCTGGTGGGAAAAAACGCGTAGTGGTCGCAAACAACAATGGACCGGTTCAGGTATTTCAGATAAAATAAACCGGATACCGGTTGCAGACGGGGTTCGCCTAAAAGTGACCGGGTGA
>JBGSKO010000159.1:0-91053 GCA_041741155.1 Saprospiraceae bacterium
GCCGCAGTCTGCGTTTGTCTGTGTTAAATTTGCTCTGAACGGGCTGACACAGTTTTCTGAACACTCCTAATTTTTAAGGAAACAAGGACATCGGAAAAACATGCGCCGGCATTGGGTGCTAAAACATCCCGCCCAATACGCGCCGTATATCTCGAAAAAAGGGCAATTCAACTGTTTTCAAAATTCGGGATGACTCATGTTTATTTGAAACTGTAAACCTTACAGTGCTTTCAACAACTGTTGTTCCAGGTCTGTGCGCGGATTGATGGCTGCGATATTGCCGTTGCGATCCACCAGGAAGGTAGCCGGAATGGCACGCACACCGTAGGTCTGTGCCGGAGCGCAATTCCAGAACTGGAGGTCGCTGACGTGGTTGTCCCACACCAAACCGTCTTGTTTGATTGCAGCCACCCAAGCGTCTTTCTGGCCGGGGCGGTCCAGCGATACACTGAACACATCGAAACCTTTGTCTTTGTATTTGTTGTAAATCTCCACAACGTGCGGATTGGCCATGCGGCAAGGGCGGCACCAGCTGGCCCAAAAGTCAATGAGCACAACTTTGCCTTTCAACGACGACAGGGTGCGCACTTTGCCATCCGGTCCTTCGAGACTGATTTCCGGAGCCGGCTGACCGACTTGTATCGGTCCTGCTGCCTGTTGTTGCTGCATTTGTTGCATTTGCTGCTCGAGGCCACTGACCATTTTGGAAAACTCCGTGGCGTACTGGGAGCCGGGCATAGCAGCGTTCAGGGCTGCGTCAGCAGACTTAAAGTCGGCGATGTGTTCACCGGCATTGCGGCCAAACATCTGGGCGATAAAAAACGCCTTCATAAGGGGGGTGCAAGCCTTGTTGACGTATCCTTTGGCAGCTTCAGCTGTCATTTGTCCGCCATTCATGATTTCTTTTACGATCCCGACGTAGCACTTGAATGTTTCGGAACCCTCAACTTCAACCTGAAGGCGGTCAATGGTTTCCAGATCGCCCTTCATCGTCACGGTGTTTTCATCGCCACCGAGCATAAAAAACATCCGCTTGGCGCCGATCGTCAAGCGATACAGACCAGCGGGAAATGCCTCTTTTTGTTCGATCGTAAAATTGCCGGAAGCGTCGCACGATACCCGACCAATGGCGACCGGAGCCGTATTCTGATCGAAATACAATTGCTCCATCAACACTTGCAAATTAGCGGCATTGGTGATTGTGCCCTTCAGGGCGTGCGTGTCCGACCCTTGGCAGGACGACATAGCTGCCAATGTGGGCAGCACGAGCATCAGAAAATATTTTATTTTTTGCATAATTATGAAAGGTTGAGTAGGTTGAAAGGGTTGAGGGGGTTGAGAATATTGAGCCTACCTCAACGGTCTCAACCCCCTCAATCTTTTAGTTCATGATTTCAGATAAACGATTGTCGAACGTGTGTTTCCATTCCGAAACGGCGCCCCAGTTCTCGCTGTCAATCAGGATGTCGTTTCCGACAACACTGCCGATTGCTGAGAAGGGCTGGTTTTGCTCCTGCAAAAATCGCTCGAAAGCGGTGGCTTGTTCTGTCCGCACGGAGACGATTACCCGACTTTGCGCCTCACCAAACAGCCAGGCGTCTTTGCGAATATTCGGATTGGAGTGTACCGAAAAGCCCAGTCCGCCGGGCATCGCGCTTTCCAGCAAAGCGACGAACAGGCCACCATCGGACACATCGTGTACCGACTCGACCAAACCTTTCCGGATAATTTGTTTCAGAACGCCTTGCAGGTGGTATTCCTCCTCGAGGTCGAAATACGGGCAGGGGCTGAATTGTTCGGCATGCACCTCGCGTACATATTCGCTGCTGCTGATATCGTTTCGGCTGGCGCCGAGCAGGTAAATGGTGTCGCCGGCATTTTTAAAATCCAGCGTCATCAGCTGTTCCCAATCGTCCAGAATGCCGAGCATGCCAATAGTAGGCGTGGGATAAACCGGAATCACCTTGCCGTTTTCGGTGTACTGGTTGTAAAAACTGACGTTGCCGCCGGTTACCGGCGTCTCGAATTTCCGACAGGCTTCGCCCATGCCGCGGATCACCTCGGCGAACTGGTAATATACCTCCGGGTTGTAGGGATTGCCGAAGTTCAGGCAATTGGTGATGGCCACCGGCTCGCCGCCGGCGCACACGATGTTGCGCGCGGCCTCGCTTACGGCGATCATTGCACCCCGGTACGGGTCGGCATATACGTAGGCCGAGTTACAGTCTGTCGTCATTGCCAGAGCTTTGCGCGTACCTTTCACATACACCGCTGCCGCATCGGAAGGGCGGTTGGTTGTGAGCGTACCCGTGCGCACCATGGAATCGTACTGCTTCGTGATCCAGTTTTTGGATGCGATATTGGGCGATGCCCAGATTGTTTTGGCCGCCTGTTTCAGATCGGCGGGCACCGGAATTTTCTCCAGATCAAATTTTGCGATTTCCTGAAAATACTCCGGCGTTTTTTGTTCCCGTACGTACACCGGAGCGCCGCCGCCCAGCACCAGGGTATCTCCCGGTACTTCGGCCACTTTTTCACCGTGCCAGTAATATTCGAGTTGGCCGCCGGCAATGGTTTCACCAATACGTTCGCAAGGCAGGTCCCATTTCTCAAAAACGGCTTTGATTTCGTCTTCACGCCCTGGAATGCACACGATCAGCATCCGTTCCTGGCTTTCGGAGAGCAGGATTTCCCATGCCTTCATGTTCGCCTGTCGTTGGGGTGCTTTGTCGAGGTCAATGCGCATGCCGACGCCCGATTTCGCGCTCATTTCCGAAGTGGAGCAGGTGATACCTGCGGCGCCCATGTCCTGCATACCCACGATAGCGCCGGTTTTGATGGCTTCGAGAGACGCTTCGAGCAAGAGTTTTTCCTGGAATGGGTCGCCTACTTGCACAGCGGGCAGGTCCTGATGGCTGTCTTCGCTAAGGTCGGCAGAAGCAAATGTAGCGCCGTGGATGCCGTCTTTCCCTGTAGCCGAGCCGACGATGAACACCGGATTGCCGGGGTCGCCGGCAGTAGCGCTCACCGTTTCGCCGACTTTTACGATACCGACAGACATGGCGTTGACCAGAATATCGTGGTGGTAACAGTCGTAGAAATAGACCTCGCCGCCCACAGTGGGCACACCGAAGCAGTTGCCGTAGTCACCAATACCTTTGACCACGCCTGCGATCAAATTTCTCATGCGGGGCGTATCGGGTTTGCCGAAGCGCAGGCTGTTGAGCGCTGCTATGGGTCGGGCGCCCATGGTAAAAATATCGCGGTGGATACCACCCACACCGGTGGCCGCACCCTGGTAGGGTTCGATGGCGGAGGGGTGGTTGTGGCTTTCAATTTTGAAGGCGCAGCCGAGGCCGTCGCCGATATCCACGAGACCGGCATTTTCTTCACCGGCGCCCACCAGCAGGCGTTTGCCGCTACGCGGCAACGTCTTGAGTTGCAGGATGGAGTTTTTGTACGAGCAGTGCTCGCTCCACATGACGGAGTAGATGGACAGTTCTGTGAAGTTGGGTGTTCGACCGAGAATTTCCCGGATTTTTTCGAACTCGTCGGGCGTCAGGCCGAGGCTTTTGGCGGTTTCGACGGTGGGCAGCGGTTCCGCTGTAACCATGGATGCGATGTGTTGTGTGGGTGAGGATTTAGGGCGGCAAAGGTATGGAAAAATGGCGGGGAAGGAATTCATAATGAATCATTGACCTAACTTTGTCGGAAAATCGCGCCAATCATGCCCGCCCGCACCTTCCACATTTTCATCGCCTTCGATGACTCCGACATCAAAACGGCGGATGGCCTGTATCGCTACCTGAACCAGGCGTTGGAAGGCGAGCATTTGGTTTTTTGGAACCCAGCCGACATTGCTGCCGAGGCATTTCGAACCAAAGCGAATACCTTTTTAGAAAAAACCGATCTCTTCGTTGCTTGTCTTTCCGCCAACTACCAGGACACGCCCAATGCCCGGTGGGCTTTGGAAAAAGCTCTGAGCGAACAAAAACGCCGGCTGAAATTCCAAATGCTCGTCGTACTGGCCCGGGCGGCCTTTGTTCCCTCGGCACTCGCCGGGTTCACCCTCGCGCCTGCGCCCGACCAACCGGTGGAGCATTTTTCCCTGAGCCGTGACGTCCAATTGCAACGTGTTGCCCAACGCGCCCGCGACCTCCTGCTTGATATTGACCGCCACGCCGACCTGTATCCCGTGCCCGAAGGCCCTGCGTTTGTCCTTACGTTTGAAGATGTGCGCGAGCGCTTGCAGGTATGGCTGGAACACTGCGACCTGGCGCCGCTTTTCCTGTTTCTGAAACGCTTGCTCCACCCCGAACGCACGCCCGACGACCTGTTTCAACTGGAAGATGCTTTTGCCGAATGGCGCCAGCAAGCACAGCGCAACAAATTGGAATTCAGCGTTTTTGAAAAGACAATGGATGCCATCCGCCTCGATCTTGGGCATCTCATCGGGCGGCTGGAGGAAAGTCGTTTTCGGAAAAACTGGCCCGGTATTTTTGCCGATACCTATTACGCGTGGTCGCCGGTAGCTCCGCCTGGCGATCAACTTGCCGGTTTGTTTTTGCCGACAGGCGAAATCCACACCCCCGAAACGCTTAACTTACCCAAACAGGCCCGGAACGACGAGGCGTGGGAAGGCGTAGGCACGCTGTCGCACCAACAGCAGCAGGAGTTTCGACGAAACCTGCTCCTCGCTCAGGATGCCCTCGGCATCGGCAACTTTGCCCGCGCCCATGCCCTGTGCGAACACGTCCGGACGCATGTGGACCCTCAGTCGGCCCAACTGTACGAACTCCTCCTCATTACCTACCTGAAAAAAGAAACACCCGATCGGATCATCCACGACGCAGTATATGGCAAAGGCAGCAAACTGAACCATGTGGTGGTGTATGCCGGGCGCTACATCGAATACCAGCAAAACAACCAATGTCCTTCCGAGGATGGGCAATACAACCTGAAAGCCACTGCACAAGCTTTGTCCGATGCCCTGCTCCGGCTGTACAGTACCTACGAAAACGACTTCATCCTGCATACGGGCCGGCACAGCGCCGAGGTGCCCGACAACCGCACAGCGGTATCCAATTGTGTGCAGGTAGCCATGACGATCTACCGGACCATTCACCCTTATCGGGGATTTTTGGAACTGGCGGTCAACGAGTTGTGCAACGGAGCGAAGTACGATTACATCCGCCGGGTCGAGATTGTCAACGATGAATTCCGATTTGCCTCGCACGAGGACTTCGGCATCGAGAGTGAAATCCGCGAGGTAATCGGAATGCTGGAGGCAGTCTCGAACGACGACGACGATGCGCTGATGAACCGCCAGCTGCGCGAAAACCTGTTTTTCAACCTGCGGGCCAAACGTTTTCGCCTTCAAGCGCAGATTGCCGAGGAGCAACGCCGCTATGTGCAGTTCACCGACCTGCGCGATTCCGTGATCGAGCTGGTAGATGCTGCCCTGCTGGGCTATAAAGTTTTTGGCGACAAAGAATACCCCGACGAGGAGTCGTTCCTGCGCCTCGCCGTGGAACAACTGTTGCCCGGCCTCCTGTTGCCCACGGCTTCGGCAGCGCCTACGCAGGCTGTAGGCCACCTGCGCTGGTTTGACCTGGATGCGCTGGGAAATGTGCGCACGCATCCGGATTGCGCCCGTTTTCGCTTCGATGCACTGGCTGTGGTGGAAAAAATTGCCCGCGACCATGCCGGGCACGCGGGATGGCTACAGGTACAACCCAACATTAAGGAAGAGGTGTATCGCCAATTTGCCGACGATGCCGATCTGCGGTACCAGCACATCCGCGACGAACTGCAATGGACCGACATCCGCCGCCCCGACGAGACGGAGGCCCGCAACACCATCGTACAATGCCTGCGCGACTGGAAAAGTGCCTACCTGGCCTATCCGGAACGCGGGGCGCCCTATCTCCAGCGTATCCTGCAGGAACTTGTCGGCGAGCGCCTGTTGCTGTGGATGCGCTTCTCCCCCACCCGATTGGTTACCCTGCCGGAAAGTACGGGCCTGGGCTACGATGCTGTGGCAGCATTGCGCGAAGCGCTGGCCTTGCCCTGCGGAATAGCGCCCGATCAGGCCTACAAAATGCTGGCGCACAACCTGTTTTACCGGCATATCCGCCCGGCGTATCAGAAAATTCCAGCCGGCGACGAATCGCGCCGAGCCGTAGCCACCGGATTACTTTTGCAGGCTCTGCATGTGTATCGCGACCTCTACCCTGCCCCGGAGTACCTCGATTTGGTTTTTGAGGAATTGACCAGCGAGGTGAAATTCCGTTGGGTAGACGTCACGGAGGAAGGTGTTGGCGTACCCTGGGCTTGTGAACCGCCGCTGTCTATCCACCCGCCCGATATTCTGGATCAACTGACACTGGCCCTGCCCGAGCGCTTTCGCCCGCTGGACGCCCGGCAGCGCATCGCGCACAAGCGTCAGGCCGACCTAAAGGCCCGGTATTTCCGTGAAATTAGTGAGTACCCATTCGAGAACCGGCAGGTGGAGCGGCACATCGTCATTGACATTATTCGAAAGCTCAAGGGTTTGTTCCGATACTACCCGGATGCCGTATTTCTCGAACTGCCGATCCGCGAACTTGGCGGGCACGGGCGAATCCGCTGGCGCGAGGACTTTCTTGGCATCCTGCCAACCCGCGCCAACCACTACGAGAACCGCTATTTTGATTTTGATTACAGCCAGGAACTAAGCGAAATCAAAATGTACCGGGATACGCGGGCGCAGTGGATGGACCATGTACTACGGGAGATGGGCGAAATTTGATCGCAGAAATTCACCTTATTTTTCATCGCTGCGCATCCAGCCGGTCAGGCCGTCCATGAGTTCGCTAAACGTGTCGTACTCCTTGCGGAAATTTAAACCGAAGCCATAGCGCGAACGCCTCGAACCTCCTGCAATATCAGGTTCTGTCCGCTGATAGACCTTGAGGCGCCATTGACGATTTTCCGTGATTTGAATTTCCACGGTGACGTCCTCTCCCAGAAAACCGTCAGCGTTGGATGTGCCGGGTTGCCCGATACCAAACTGGGATCCCAATTGCACGGTTATCCGGTCGTTGGCGAAACCGCTGGTAAGCCGCACTTGCAATTCCCGGCCGATTTGGGCAAGATTGGCCTGCCCGGGGGTAACCTGATTTCGGTACTCATTGTACGCAATATCAAATTCAATACTGGAGACTTTGCCCCCGAACCATTCGGAAGCCAGGCCGGTCAGGTAGTTGGAAAACTGGTTGCTCAAAACTTGCGTCAGCGTATTGAAGGCGGAGGCTATGTAGTCACTGCTTTGGATATTCACCGCAGTTCCGGAAGGTGGCAGAAAGGAGCCCACCACAATCAATCCAAATACTTGTCGGGTCAATTCATTCTGATCCTGTCGGAGCAAAGACAACTTATTGTCTGCCATAGACTTCAGCTGACTGGATAGATTGGGAAAGCTCAGGTCAAAACTAATATTGGGTTTAAAGAGGTCTCCTCGCAAGCGCATGGTTACGATAGCCCGAGTGGATTTGGATGCCTCGGCGTTCAATCCCGGTGATACGGCCAGTTCGTCGCGAAGCAGGTTATACAGCGAGGTGTTTTCGGCATAGACAGCCTCCAGATTGATTTGTGCTTCGTAGGGGTCCCCGTACCAGCTGATCGTTCCGCCTTCTGCTACGGTGAAGGGTTTATTGACCCAGTTCAAGAGCGTGAACAGGTATTCGCCGCGACGGATGCGGTAGGTTCCGTACATTTTAAACTCGCCTTCCCGGTTAATAACCAGCCGGATATCACCATCTCCCCTCCCCTTCACAATATCACCCGCCTGTGCATCAAAAATCAATTGGACTTCTGCATCGTCGGTGATCGTCAGGTTCATCTCAAAATTAAGTCCTTTCAAATCGCTGGATGAAAAGCTTCTGATTGGAGCATCTGCAGATTCATTTTCGTCATCCCTTTTTCTAAAGGTAATGAAACTGGCGTCCTGGATATCCGAGCTGGAAGAAGACAGCGGAATAAACAACCGGGATTCCTTCCCGGTCGTAGCGTTCACAAGAATATCCGTTTTACTAAAGGTGCCGGCGAAGGTTGCTTCAAAGGCGCCAATTCCTTGTCCGTAGTACATCGCATTATCCTCTTCGAGAGTATTTAAAATCATAAAATTGGATCCTATAGACTTGATACTACAATCCAGCTTCCAGTCTTTAAAGTGATCATGCCGCAAACCGCCTTTGATGATAGCGGCATTTTTTTGGCTTCCATCCAGAATAGTATCGTTGTTCGCCCAAATTTGTCGCTCGTTTAATAGAATTTTTTCGTTTGGGATATAAAACATAGCCTTGAGGTAGTCCAGTTGAAAATGCCCGTTTACTATTGCCTCACCTTTCATACTTACCCGATCAAACGGTCCGCCTAATTTGGCGTCCAATTGCAAGGAGCCCGCAGTTTTGGAGATATCCGGTATAAACAGCTCCAGAACTTCGAGCGGAAAATTGCCGGCAGTAATGACCGTTTGAAACTCATTTGGGCGCACCACACCAATTTCTTCATTATTGTAATCCTTTTTTTGCCCTTTAGGCACATACGCTCCCAATACGCGGAGCTCATGCTTACCCTTGTCTTTCAGGAACATACGCCACCAAACAGGAGCATTTTTGTCTAAAATTTCCACATTTCCAGTTAGTGCGCCAAAGGGTTTTTCATTCACGAACACGGTATCCGTGGTGACATACCCCTGGATGTTTTTCATCTCAAAAACATCCTCAATTTCCACATCAAGGTTGAATATCTTGCCTCGATAGGTCAGATTTTTCATCTTGAAAATACGTTCAAAAAAATTGAGATCAAAATTAGCCAGAGCAAAGCGCGCACCTCTACCCGAGTTATAACTTTCCACACCGATGCGCTGCAATTCATGCATGAGTTCAAAGTTCCGTGCCTCAAAATAGCTGGAAGAGAAACGCAGGTAGTTATCATCTTCCATAAACCACTGGTCGTCGAACAATGTAATAGCGGCTGCATTGAAATGAACTTGCCAGAATGAGTCAACAGTAGATAAAACGCCGTCCAAATTGATTCTTTTTACAATGGACGTACTATCTTCTGTATGAAATGAAAACGCTATTTGTTCCCGAGCAACATCGCCAAAAAATCGAATGTGGCCCAATTGCTGATTCCCCGAAATGAAGGCTTGAGGAATATCTAAACTATATCTTCCCTTGTCCTTTTCGGTCTTCCAGGATATATCTACACTTTTAAGATCAAACGCACCATATTTGAACGCAGGCATTTGCAGACGAAAGTCTGATGTGCCGGCGCCCGCATTCATACCGATTCGCAAATTGATATTGCGGAGCGTATCTAAGTTTTCATCGAGCAACCGTGTCAGGTCTCTGGTATCTTTTATCTTTAAGTTCAGTTTATAATTATCATTGAATACCAACGTATCTTCTATTGCCTCTCCATAAGCCTGTTTGACAAGCTCCGGGTAATAACGATTAAATATGTGGAGTGCATTTCGAGCCATATTATTGATCTCGAAACGTCCCTCCAGAACGCCATCGGCAATATCAGAGAGCAAAATAAAGTAGCGATTACCATCAGGGCGGTTGGATGCCGCGAACGTAAGCGAATCTATCCGGTGCCGGTATTTTTTATCTTGTACCAAAGCGAAATTCCGCAGCACCACGGCGCCCCGGAGATCATTCATGTCTCTTGCGAAAAGTTTGATTTTTTGAACATTCCCGGAAAGCACCCAGTCTTTTTTCACCAAATTGAGCGCACCCATGTCTAATCGCCTCAAGTCCGCTTTAAAATCAAACTCGGGGACCGTATCCTTGAAGTTGACCGAACCATCAAACGTAAAATCAATATTGGGGTCCTCCATATTTACCCGACCATCGAAAACAGACTGCTCAAAACGCCCGTCCAGTTCAATGTTTTGGTAGTTATAGCCTCGGAAATAAAACGAATCAACCACCCCGTCAAAACGCGTCTTGATCGTTTTGAGCGTAAGCCCCGACCCGTCTGCTATATTCACCCGAAAAGTAGATTTTCCAAACTCCTTGTTCCCGGTCCATTCCTCCAAACTAAAATCATTCATATTTAGAAAACCGGAATAGGTAGCTTTTTCGGCTCCTCCCTCCAGGTCCAACTTCATATCTAATTTGCCATATCCGATCTCTGTAACCAGGTCGCCATCCAAAATATGATTCGTCCCAAAAAGGATATTATATGCACCTTGGAACCTGACATTACCAAGAACATCAAAATAGGCGGGTGCTTTAAATCCGGGTATCACCTTGCGCAAAGTGCGCATATTGGTTTGTACTTGTTGTATATCAAAAAACATTCGAATTCGATCACTCCCTTCAGCCATATCATTGCCGTCGAAATTGCCTGCAATAAAGAGTTCATCTCCCAGGCGCACATTGAGCTCGCGTCCATTCAAGCGATTGATCCGTCCATCTATGTAACCAGTTAAATCAACAACAAGATCGCGATTTTTTATAAAAAATGGATTTTCTTCTATGTTGGGGCTAAAGTACATAATGTCACCTATCCGTATTTTGGAGCCTGCGGCGAAACGCCCTTCCAGGTTTACCCGATTGGTAAAATTATTATAGTCCCGATAGGTTGAATAACGCAAGGCTAACGTATCGGTCAGTACACTCCCGTTGGTTTCCAGACGCATCCCGTACAGCGCCGTAATAGTATCATTGACGTATACCTCTTTGGCTTCCAGGTGATTAACCCGAAGCCCACTTTGCTCTTGTGCGGCCAGGTGCCGTAGCCTTCCGCTAAATACCAGATCGGAACCGGCATGAATACTATCCGCCTCAATGGATATTCCCTGGACGGCGAGATGCTGATAGTCCAATACACCGTCTGGCGTTTGTTTGGAGGGAGAGGCATCAAATCGGTCTAAGGAAAACCGGCTGTCTTTCAAAAACAGTCTGCCGACAAATGCCCGAAAGGGTTTTGAATCAGAAGTAGATGTTGGCCCGGGGGCTTCCGGCGTTTTTTTCTGCGTAGGTAAAGGAGATTCCGGAAATTCAGCAATAGCAAAGTTGACGCCTTCCAAAAATACCGACTGGACGTCTATGGCATTGGCCAACGCATCAAAACTATTGATTCGAACCACGCCATTGGGCACATTTGCGAACATACGTTTGCCCTTCACTTTATCCTCGTTCAGGAATTGTACATCCGTCAAACGAAGACTTTGCACCTTGAGGCGAAGCGCGGAGGGCTTTTTATCCGGTTTGGGCTTTGATGCTCCAAAATAATCCAGAATAAATTGCAGATTGGTGGTCGCATCACCTTCCAAACGGCGGATATTTATTCGGGCATGAGACAAGCTAATCTCATTAAACTCCAGTCTGTTTCCAAGCAAAGAAAAGATATTAGAATTCAATCCTGCTTTAAACCGTTCAGCATACAGTAACGTGTCACCTTTTTGGTCTGCCACATAAAAATTTTCCAAAACCAGATTATCAAAAAAGGAAATATCTACACGCTGGATAGCGACCGTTGTCTCCAGTTCTTCGGAAAGGTAGGCTGTTATTTTGCCGATGATCCAATTTTGGAATGCTGAAGATTGTAATACAAAATATAGAAAAATAAGTACTGAAACAATACCAAAAGTAATATTTTCCATTCGACGCCAGGCACGTCTCAACCACAGCCACCTTGCTGGCGTCGCCTCCTCCACCTTTTCAGGCTGCCCTTGTGTTTTGGGTTGTTCCTCCATCATTCGTGAAAACGGAAAAATGCCGAACCTATTACTATTTTACCTTTAGTACGTAAATTCATCTCCAGCATGGAGGAATCTGCTCAAGACTGCATCAACGCAAACGAAGACTTGATGCCCCAAGCAATCCTTTATCGCAGTAAATTGCCACAACGTAATTGCCCGATTTCAATTTGTCCTCCAGCCGGTGAGCGAACGACATGCGTTGCGTGGTTTCCAGCACAACTTGTTTCACTTGCTGCGCAAGAATCTCGACTGGCCCGGTTGGTGCATATACAGTGGTCTTGATAGGATTGTCCGTGGCGATAGGATTGCCTTTATCATCCGTTATGGACAAGTATAGTTTTTGTGGCCCCTGATATGCTTGCGGCACATCGGCCAAATCAAAACTGATCAGCAACTCTCGTGCTTGGCGTGCCCGAACAGTCAACTTGTCATTCCGGCGCTCCACTTCAACTCGAAATGAGGTAGCTTTGAAGATAGCAGATTGTGTTTTTCGTATTTGATCCTCTAATTGTTTCCCCATATCTGTTACCTGACCCTGCAACTGGGTGTTTTCATTTACTAAGCGTTCATTTTCTTCCCGTAATTGCTGGTTTTCTTGTCGTAACACCGTGATAATCGTCTCGTATTCCGTTTTGACTTTTTCCAGATCGGCAACTTGTTTTTTCAATTCCGATGCGTTTTTTGCGGTCTCGGACTTGATCTGTTTTATGATGATCTCCTTTTGTTCTACCAAGGATGCCGTATTAGTCACCCGCCCTTGCAGGTTCTCATTTTCCGTTCGAAGACTGGAATAGTCCAGCGACATACTGTCCAGCGCGTGTTCAAGATTCAACTTGACCTGGGATAATGAATCCAATACTGCTTGTTTCTGTTTGCCCTCTTCCTGGATCATACGGGTTTTTTGCCAAAAATACCAGCCCAAGGCTGCAGAAAGCAAGAGTAGAATGGTGACAGCAATGCCGTAATACCGAGAGTTGGAATTTTCGCTCATGATGTTTGATTTGAAAATGAAGACAACAAAATCATTGATTTCTTTGAGCAAATGTACGCGAGTACACCTTAAACCTACTGCTTACAGGAAAAATCTTGCCGGAGTGTGACCAAACGTGCTTCTTCTGGGGTATTGACATTGGTCAACGCCGTTGAATCCGGTAATTCCAACAGGTTTACCCCCGCAAGCATCAATACCTTGCCGGCTCGAAAGTCTCCTTCTTGCAGCTTTTTTTCTAAAAAAGGAAATACCTGAGGCTCCCAAATAGCAAACAATGGGTCGGGGGACGGGTCATCAAAAGCAGGTGATCGAAATGCCGTACCGGCAAGGTCTGGCCGACGATGTTGAACCAGATATTGAATTACGCCCGCATGGAGCAGGGGCATATCGCAGGCTACTACCAACCAGGCAGACTCCATGTCTTCTAAAAAAGCTGAATAAATAGCCCCTAATGGTCCTTGTTCAGCTACCCGGTCGAGGATCAACTTGAATCCAGCAAGGTGCTCCGCTTGATTGGGTCTGCATGAAATGAACGTTTGAATGCCAAGGTGCTCCAGTAAATCTACCATGTATTCGCGCTGGGGCTTGCCGTGCCAGGATATTTCCCCCTTGTCGCGCCCCATACGGGTAGAATGTCCGCCCGCCAAAACCAAACCTTTTATTTTTTCTCCAGATAAACTCATAGCAATCGTAGCGCCAGCCAGATACTACCGATCAGGAGCACCGATCCGAACCCCGTAATCATGTATCGTCGTATAGAGGAATGCCCTCGCAAAACGGCAACAGCTGCTTTGAAAAACGTGTTGGACAGAGCCGCAACCATGATTACGTTGGCGCCATACGTAGCGGCAGACGCTTGTTTTGCCCACTTGGCAGTGCTGATCGTGATAACATCCATGTCCGCAATGCCGGAAATAATACTGGAGAAATAAGAACCGGATTCTCCGAACCATTTCCGCGAGTAATACATAAACAACGTGACGCCGATATACAGAAGGCCGAAAAATACAGCATTTTTAAGGTCCAACGGGTTGCCTACCGGCAGTTGTGTTTCCACGTCGGTGTGCTTCCAGTTGCGATTGTAGTACCAGACTGCCAGAAGTGTGATCGCCAGCATAAGCGCGCAGGGCAGCGCCAGTTGCCACGCCACATCCATGCTGAACAACCCTGATAACAGTAAAATCCGGACGTAGAGCACGGAAGAAGACAGCAGTATTCCCGCCCCAAGCGGCTGACTCAACACAGGCGTTTCCCGGCTCCGCGCACCAAATACCCATGCAATCATCGTGGACGAAAAAAGTCCGCCCAAAAGTGCGGTCAACAAGATGCCACGTTGGGAACCGGCAAACTTGAGCATTAAATAACCCGCAAAACTGATGGAGGAGACAAGTAGTATGATCCAGCCAAGTTCCCGGTAGTGCAAGATGTCATCCGGACCAAAATACTGGTTTGGTAGCAACAGCAACAACAGGATGGCGAGCACAAAAAATTTGATGAATGCTGCTAATTCCGTGTGGGATATTTGCTTGACAAACCACTGAAAATGCTCCTTCATCGAGAGCAGTACCGTAGCCGCTACCGCTACAGCCAAAGCTTCTTGATGGCGATTTACGGAAACAAGAAGGCCTAAAGCATAAGCCAATAACAGCGCAAATTCCGTGGTTAAACCCAGGCTTTCTTTTTGCGCCTGCATGTAGTACGCCACCGAAATCAACAACAGTACACCCAAGGTAACTGCCGGCAACAACCAGGGCAGATACTGATCCGAAAGTACTCCAATTACAAAACCGACGATGGCAAGCAGTGGAAAGGTGCGTAATCCGGCAAAATGATGCGGGTCGGCACGTTGTTGATGCTCCCGCTCCAAGCCCATGATAAGTCCAATTCCGGTTGCGACCAGCAAGCCCTGCATAAAGGGAGGTAGGAAATTAAGCCAGGCAGTATCCATTTTTAACTAAATTTTAAACACGCTCTAAGCCAGTTCGACAATCGTGACCCCGTCGCCACCCTGTTCCGGCTCCGGGTGGTACACCCGGGCGATATTACCGCCGTACTCCCTCATTTTTCCTTTTACAATCTTGCGCAAGACACCGACTCCTTTTCCATGCAGAATACGCAGCGCGGCGGCATTAGACATCAGCGCGTTGTCCACAAATTTTTCCAGGACCATCAGTGCCTCGTCCGGAGCCATGCCGCGGATATCAATTTTGGACTCAAATGCCGCTGCCTGCTGTAAGTCGGTTCCGGCTGCAGAAGAAGCCTGTTGAATCGGTGGCGCCACCGGAAGCAAATCGCGGGTATGCACCGTAACAGTAATGCCCCCCATGGAGAGTTGAGCCTTACCTGCCTTCAGTGTTTCGATTCGTCCCGTTGCACCGCCGGCTCGCAAGCGGGCATAGTCGCCTACCTGAAACGGCCGGACAGCCACAGTGCTATTTTTTTCTTCCAACTTCAGTACATCAGCGTTGATGTCGTCCACTTGACGCGCTTTTTCTGTGCGGTCTTGCTTGAGCTGTTGCGCGACTTGTTGCACGCGCTCAAGGTTTTTCTCTTCCTTCAACTGGCGCACGAGTTTGTCCACTTCTCTGCTGGTGTTGGCGCTCAAGCGTAACTCGAACTCCTTCTGATCCAGCTTCAGGCGCTTGCGTTTTACTTCCAGGTCGTGGTGCAAACTGTCGTAGGTTTTGATCAACCGTTCCAGTGACTGCTCCTTTTCCTGAACAGCGCGCAGACTTTCTTCCAGCTCCTGTTTTTCTCGTTGTAGTTCGATCAGGATGTCATCTACCGCCGTTTCGCTACCCGTACGCTTGCGGGCGTGGTCAATAATCGCCTTCGGCAAACCGCTTTTTGCTGCTATTTCAAACGCGTAACTACTTCCAGGACGGCCCACTTTGAGTTCGTAGGTGGGCGACAGGGTATCCTTGTCGAAGTGCATATTGCCGTTCAGGATACCCTCGTTGCGAAAAGCAAAAACCTTTAAATTAGAGTAGTGCGTGGTTACCACAGCAAAAACGCCTTTGCGATACAGTCCCTGCAAGATGGACTCTGCAATAGCGCCCCCGGGCTTGGGATCGGTACCGCTACCCATTTCGTCTATCAGCACCAGGGTCTTGGGGGTGGCTTTTTCTAAAAAGGCTTTCGCGTTTTGCAGCCTGGAGGAATACGTACTCAGGTCGTCATCGAGACTTTGCTGGTCGCCGATATCGGCAAAAATGCGCTCGAAAATACCAAACTCGCTCAATTCATGCGCTGGGATAAGCAATCCGCTCTGCACCATAAGCTGAAACAACCCGACGGATTTCATAGCCACTGATTTCCCCCCGGCATTGGGGCCGGACAGCACGAGGATATGGTTCTCGGCGTGTAACCGCAACTCGAAGGGCACCGTTTTGCGGCCAATCGCCTTATTTTTCAAAAAAAGCAGCGGATGGTATCCTTTCCGAATACCGATGAGCGGTTTCTCTTTTAAAACAGGCATACCGGCGCGCATGGCCATAGCCAGCCGAGCCTTGGCTTGTATAACTTCCAGCCCGACGAGTGTAGCCTGGTACTGGCCGATCAGCGGGCCGTAGGGTCGGATCGTCTCGCTCAGTTTTTTCAGGATACGAAAAATCTCCCGGCGCTCCTCGCCTTCGAGGTCAAAGATGTCATTATTGATGTCAATGACCGGTTCCGGTTCGATAAAAACCGTACGTCCGGTGTCGCTCTCATCGTGAATGATCCCCCGAATCTTGCGTTTGTGCTCGGCGGGTACGGAGAGTACTCGGCGGCCATTGCGAAAACTTTCGGGAGTGTCCGAGAGCCAGCCTTTGGTGCGATACTCCTGAATGATTTGCCGGAAACGCTGATCCAGTTCGCGCATCTTGTGCTGCATTTCGCGGCGGATACGGACTAAATCGGGCGATGCGTCCGCCCGAACCTCTCCTTTTTCGTCAAATACAGCCATGATTGCCCGTATCAGTTCCTCGTCGAAGGTCAGGTGCCGTATGGTGTCATACAGTTTCGGGTAAATTTCTTTTTTCACGCTGCTAAAAAACCGGAACACATCCCGCACTACCGACAAAATGCGCAGGATATTTTGGAAGGCTTCTGCCGGCAGGGTGTATTCTGCAATGGCCAGCATGCGCAAATCGGGAAGAATATTGGAATACGTTTCCAGCGGGAAGCGATCGTTTTTCTCGAGGGTAAGTTTGAACTCCCGTACTTCCCGCAGCAAGGTGTCTATTTCTGGAAAAGAGGTGGAAGGGACCAATGCACGAATACGTTCGGCAGCCATCGGGGTCATAGCTTCTTTTTCAAGCAGGTCCAGTACTTTATCGAACTCCAACTTTTTGAAGACGTCGTGCGGTTCGAAGATCATGTCTTGCGGTTTCATCGGTGCAAAAGTACGACGCGACACGCGTCCAGTTAGTTAATTTCATAAATCCGGTTGCTGTACACGGGCTTCTACTAAATCCAAAACAACAAAAGATGTTCCTTGAAAAACTTTCTAATATGTAAAAAACTAACATTTCCGGGCAAAAAGCAGATAACATAAGTTGAATGGCTACTTTTGCCAGACATTTCACATCAAATGCTTTAAATTATGTTTAAAAAACTACTTTTTGCTGCTTCTTTCGTTGCGCTCGGCGCAACTGCCCAAGCACAGGGCACCGTTGTGTGGTCCGAGAATTTTGATAGCGGAACCACTTTGCCTGCCGGTTGGACGCAAACAACCAACGCCACGGATGGTGGCTGGAAAGTTGCGACGACGACAGCCCACTCTTCCCAGTATTTTCCGGTACCTGCTCGTCCGGGCAATGTATTGGGTACCAACGATGACCAATGCAATTGCAACAAAGCAAATGAGATCGTCGTAACGCCGTCCATTGACCTCAGCGCACTAACAGACGCTCGCCTTTTGTTCGATGTGTTCTTCATTCGTGGTACCTATCAAAGCAAAACAGAGTCCTTTAAAGTACTCGCTTCTGATAACGACGGCGCCACTTGGACGGAACTTTCCAACCTTACCGGTGTCGGCGCATGGCGCGGACCTGTGCAGGTTAACGTTGCTGCTTACGCCGGCAAGCCAAATGTTAAATTTGCTTTCCGCTACGACGATGCTGCTGACTGGCTTTATGGCGCTATGTTGGACAACATCCGTGTTGTTGTACCCGACAATATCGTACGTGCAAGCCTGTCGGGCGTAACCGCAGGCAAATACATTGATGCTGTACCGGCTATTGTCACTACCTACGACAAAATTATTGCCGGCCACGATGTTGCTGTTCGCGGCACCGTTACCAACCCGGGCTTCCCTACTATCACGTCTTTTGATGTGAAAGTTACCCGCGGCGGAAACACGACCACGGAAAGCTACACTGGCCTGAATATGGCACTGGGACAAAGCGTCCAGTTCTATGTTCCGTTTGCCACCACCCTTGGAGCAAACACCTTTGATTTTAGTGTAGAAATCACCAATGTTAATGGTGTTGGCGACGATGATCCGGCAGACAATATTGGCACTGCCAGCTTTGGCATCTTGGGCGTAGAACCGCAGCCAGGTCGCAAAGTGGTTGTCGAAGAAGGTACCGGCACTTGGTGTACGTGGTGCCCGCGCGGCGCTGTAATGATGGACTTCATCGCTGAAAACTACCCCGATCTGGCCATCCCAATCGCAGTGCACAACAGCACTTCCGATCCGATGCGCAATGCCACATACGATGCCGGCATGTTGACGTTAATCGGCGGTTTCCCGGGTGGTTTGGTTGAGCGCGAAGCCGATATTGATCCGCTTTTGGGCAATCCAAACTTTGAAAAAAGCTTGATCGAACACCTCACACAACCTGCTAAAATTTTGGTTTCCCAAAATGTTTCCTGGGATGCTGCAACGCGCAAGGTGGACGTTACCAGCTCGCTCCAGTTCCTCCAGGAAATGAACGGCGACTTCCGCATCGCAGTAGCCTATACCGAAGAAGATGTAAAAGGCACTGCCAGCGGCTACAACCAGGTAAATGCCTACTCCGGTGGCGCACAAGGCCCAATGGGTGGCTTTGAAAACCTGGTCAGCCCGGTCCCTGCAGCTCAAATGGTATACAGCCACGTAGCCCGCCAGATTGTAGGTGGTTTCACCGGTGCAGCTGGTAGTGTACCCGCAGCCAACCCTGCCGGCTCCGTTATGTCTTACCAGAGCTCTTATGTAGTGCCCGCTACCTTCAACATTGACAATATGCACGCCATCACGATGGTAATTGACAATGCTACCGGCCGCATCATCAACGCAGAATCCACCGGCATTCCGTTCGTGTCCACTTCTGCTCCGACGCTCACAGTTGAAGGCATCAACGTATCCATCGCACCGAACCCGGTTCAGGACGAAGCTACGCTGACCATCAAAGTAGCAGAAACATCCGACGTGCAAATCCGCGTTGTTGACGCCTTCGGTCGCATTGTGTCCGAGCGTAACTACGACAACATCAGCGGCAAGCAACTCCTGCCTTTCCAGGTTGGTACCCTGCCCAACGGCATGTACACCCTGGTTGCAACTGCTAAAGATCAAGTGACCTCCAAGTCCTTTGTGATCCAGCGCTAATTTGGCCATTGGCCAGAATCAGCCGACCTTAGCGGCGGCGAGCAATCATGCTCGCCGCCGCTTTTTTTTTACCAAAAAAGCCTGTCCGATTCTAATACCAAATAATATGAAACTCTACATCATAGCCGGCGAAGCATCCGGCGATCTGCATGGCTCCAGCCTGATTAAAGCGCTGAAACGCCAACAACCGGCGGTTGAGTGCCGCGTTTGGGGTGGCGAACTCATGCAAAATGCCGGCGGCCAGCTCGTGAAGCATTACCGAGATTTGGCTTTCATGGGCTTTTGGGAGGTGGTAAAGAACCTGCGGACCATTCTTGGTAATTTGCGTTTCTGTCAAAAAGATATCCTTGAATTCCACCCGGACACCCTTGTCCTGATTGATTACCCGGGTTTTAACCTGCGTATCGCCAAGTGGGCAAAAAAAGAAGGATTTCGGGTCGTCTATTACATTTCACCACAGCTTTGGGCCTGGCACAGTTCCCGGGTGCATGCCATCAAACGAGACGTGGACCAGATGCTGGTAATTTTACCCTTTGAAGTCGCTTTTTACAAAAAATACGGATTGGATGTGGCGTACGTCGGCCATCCACTGCTGGATGTACTATCGGAGGAAAATGGGCAGTGGGCGGGAGATCGCGGTAACAAAACCGTAGTCGCACTTTTACCTGGCAGCAGGCAACAAGAAGTGCGGCGAATATTACCAGTCATGCTGTCTGTTGTGCCGTATTTTCCGGACGTTCAGTTTGTTATCGCTCAAGCGAGTTCCCTGCCACTGGAGTTTTTCGAGCCGTATCTGTCGGGCGCCCCCAATGTGCGCCTGGAGCAAGGCAACACCTACGATATTTTACGAACAGCCAAAGCGGCACTGGTTAAATCCGGCACCTCTACACTTGAAACAGCCCTGATTGGCACACCCCAGGTGGTATGTTATGCCGGCAATCCCGTGTCCTTTGCCATAGCAAAACGGGTAGTCAATGTGCCTTATATTTCATTGGTAAACTTGATTCTGGATCGTCCTTTGGTACAGGAGCTGATCCAGTCGGACTTAAACACCACAAACTTGCGGACGGCCCTGCATCAGATTCTCGAACCTGAAAATGCCAGGATTATTCAAACAGGCTATGCCGAATTGCGGCAAATATTAGGCGGCGGCGGCGCTTCGGAGCGGGCTGCACAGGTGATTCTGGAGGGGGTAAAATAAAACAGACCTTCCAGTAAAGCCCGGAAGGTCTGTTGTGCCATTGCTATTATCTGTGCAGAACGCTTACTTTTTCCAGGGAAGTTCCAGGATACGCTGTGCTGCCAGTTCGCCCAAGCGTACGCCCTCGTCACAGTCCATACGGAAGTGCACTCCAAGCGGGATGCGGGAGTAGGCATCTTCATACGCCAGATCCTTGAAGGATGCGAGGGTTCGGGGTGTTCCGATAAATTCGGAACGGTAGAGGTGGCACCGGTCGGTGAACGTGTAGGTGCCGGGCCGCTTCGAGTTGAACTCAAAAAGAGCCGACAGTATCTTGCCGCCGCCGCCGCCAAAGCCGGAGTGACCGGAGGGGTAAGCAGGAAAGCCCGGAGTTATACCCTGATAGCCTGCAATCGGATTATTCAGAATCGTCGTCCAATTGGCGGCATCCGGATAATACTGGGGCATTACCCGGCGAATGTAGGACACTGGGCGCTCCACGTTGTACACATATTTGGACTGCCAAATGGCCACACTGACATCGTTCAGGGTCATGCCCATTTTGGCATATACATCTACAGCCTCTTCGAGGTTCATATTCTCGGCTTTCACGACTTGATCGGCTACAGCAATCAGGCGGGCGGGCGGGGAGAAGGTCAAGCCAAGGATGTCATCGCTCCAAAATTCCGCCAGCCAACGCTGTTCGTAAGAATTCGGACCGTTTTCCTTGATGTTTTTGACCATGCTATATGCCTCAAAAGCCTGCCCAAAGAAAAGCGACTGCGGGTGTTCGCTGTACGGGATGGGCGGGCGCGCCAATTGTTCTTCTTCGCGCAACGCAAATGTGCGCACCTGGCCCCAGAAAGGAAACAGCGCCTGCGTAAAGTCGGGGATTGTTGGAGTCCAGTAACCCGGTCCGGTTGGTGCGTTGTACGGGGGTTGCGGATTCAAAAAGGCATTGTGCGCTGCTTCATCCGTGCGTTCCCAGTCGTAAAAAACCCGTGCGACTTCTTCGCCCCGGCGTTCGGAACGCTCCAGAATTTCAGGAGTTGTTTCCGTAGCATATTTGGCGCGCAGCAACAAGCGCGTCTTTTCAATTTGACCGAATTCGTTGGGATAGGTATTTTCCATGTGGAAAAAGAAACGCTTCATCATAAAAGCGTACACCTCGTTGATGACAGCAGGCCAATGGTACTCCAGCGATTCGTCAAATTGGGGCACGGAAAGTCCCGGGTACAGGTTAGCAAGGCTGTTGTATTCCGGCATCCCCGGCACCACGGCCTCGTAAGCGGTGAACCCCAGATAGCCCAGTGCGTGCGGCACTGGCCCCGGACGATACCCTACGGCATACCGGTCGAGCTGAAGAAACACATCATTCCATTTTCCATATACATCACTGTCGTGCGAGCGAACAAGGGCACGCGTTTGCTCTACTTCATACTCTCGGCAGGATTGAAAGAGCAAAACGCTGGCTCCTGCCATGAAGAGGAATAATTTGATCGGGTTGAAAGACTTCATAAGAAATTCGTGAAACTTGAAGGGTGAACGGAAAAAACGACAAGCCCAAAAAACGTACTCAATTAAATTCAAGATTAATGTAAAGAAGACTTGAGTTAGTGGGCAAGACCTCCCGGTCTATTGCAATTATGCCCAATAAGAGGGCAAAGGTAAAAAATCATTGAAGTTGGAGTGTTCATTTCTTTGGGGTTTTCAATACTGAATTTTGACCTTTGCGCCGGCTAGCATTTTAGTCCAGAATATTTCCATTTTAAATACCACCACCCTTGAACAAAGAAGCGTACATTATTGATGGTGTTCGAACACCAATAGGGAATTTCGGCGGCAGTTTGGCATCTGTGCGCACCGACGATTTGGCTGCACATGCTTTGCAGAATCTGCTGGTACGCCACCCAAATCTTGATTCCGCAGCAATTGCCGATGTCATACTTGGGTGTGCCAACCAGGCCGGCGAAGATAATCGCAACGTAGCCCGGATGGCCCTGCTCTTGGCCGACATACCGTATTCCGTTCCCGGGGAAACAGTCAACCGACTGTGTGCCAGCGGTATGGCCGCTGCCGTACATGCCTGTCGGGCAATTCGAAATGGCGACGGCGACCTGTTCATCGCTGGTGGGGTTGAGCACATGACCCGTGGGCCGTATGTTATGAGTAAAAGTGCCAAAGCCTTCGGAACAGATGCCAAATTATACGATTCCAGCTTTGGATGGCGCTTCATCAATCCTCGAATGGAAACCTTGTACGGGACGGAGGCCATGGGGGAAACGGCAGAGAACCTCGCAGAAATGTACAGTATCAGCCGGGAAGATCAAGACCGATTTGCACTGTGGAGCCAACAAAAAGCGACGCAAGCCCGCGATGCGGGGCGATTGGCCGAGGAGATTATTCCGGTATCCATTGCGACGCGCAAAGGAGACCCACTCATTGTTGGGCAAGACGAATTTATCAAATCCGACACAACGCTGGAGGTACTAACCAAACTGCGGCCTGCTTTTCGCAAGGATGGAACCGTGACTGCGGGCAACGCTTCGGGCCTCAATGATGGCGCGGCTGCCTTGCTTATTGCATCGGACGCCGGATTGTCGCAGCACAACCTGACTCCGCTGGTGCGCATCGTCAGCTCGGCAGTTGTGGGCGTGGAGCCCCGAATCATGGGCATCGGTCCAGTCCCCGCCTCCCAACTCGCTTTGAAAAAAGCCGGGCTATCGCTGAACGAGATATCTGTAATCGAACTCAACGAAGCTTTCGCGGCACAAGCATTGGCTTGTACCCGGCAATTGGGATTGCCTGACAATGATAGTCGAGTAAACCCGAATGGTGGGGCGATTGCCTTGGGGCACCCGCTGGGGATGTCCGGCGCTCGTATTCTATTGGCAGCTGCACGTGAATTACATCGCCAAAATGGGCGTTACGCCCTCTGCACCATGTGTATTGGTGTGGGACAAGGATATGCCGTAGTGTTAGAAAAGGTGTGAAAGCCGAAAGCCTACTCCTCTGAATCTCCTGGCAGTTCTGATGATGAAGTGTCTTGATCTGGAACAGCTTCTTCGAAGGGATGAGGAGCAGTAAGTTCTTTTGCCCGGCGCAGGTGTAATTCAAACTGCATTCCGCGCATCTCTAAACTCAAAACCAGTGTGGTATCGCTAATCGAGCGAATCGTATATTCTACGGGTGGGTTGCTCTTTTGTAGAATAGTGGACTGTGACAGGTCATATTCCATAGCAACCTCGGGGCCAACCGGCAAATTAGTGATCATTTTGCCATCCGCTCCAAACTGGAAATATGTCCCGGATAATGTTCCGGTTTCCTGTTGGTTCCTAAGCCCTTTGACGAGGTCCCACCGTCCCTCCAAAGCAGTGCTGTTTTTATTGCCATCCGCAATACAGGATAGCCAAAAGAGCGATGATAAGAGGCAAAAAAATACAGTAGTGGCGAAATGTTCGCGCATTTCAACTAAGTTTTGCACTTGTATTATTGTTTGATTTCAACATACCCAAAGCCCAAATAAGGGAATTCGCCAAAGCCTGCGCTGTAGCAGAACTCGAGTAAGGGGGATGGCATACTAACTTCAACATCGTAAACGAACCCGCGTAATTGTGTAATGCCTTCCGGATTCGGTTTGAGGTGTATCAGGCGCGACTTCGCTTGTCCCAATAATTTGTACTGCATGGGGTAAGAAGGGTCAAGCAGCTTCAACGCTGCCAGGGACTTGTACTGCATGGCCGCTTTAAACCGCCGAACGGCATGGTTGAAGAAACTTATGTCATACGATTCATGATCCGGCAGCAGGTACAAATTAGACGCTTTACCTTCTTCAACGTTTGTAATGGAAATGGGAGAGATCGCCCTGAACTGCATCGTCTCTTTGAAATGCGGACGAGGCATAATTTGCCAGTGTTTTACCTCAAAATGGGCCGGCTGGCCATCAAGAGTACCCAAGGTTAAAGGTATTTGACGAAACAAATGGACGATTTGCTGATCAAAGGATTGATCCAAATAAAACGAGATACTCAACTTGACCTGGTTTCCAAGCAACCTGAATTCTTGTTTCACCTGGTCCATTTCATAAGGATAAATCGCCAATGGACTGAACGTGAACATCTTGAAGTTGCGGGAGGTTACATCAAAACCCAGCTGTTGAACATGATTGGACAGCTCTGCTCCAGCATTGGCAAGCACCGAAAATATCCAGGTGGAAATTTCCGACTGGTAGTTAATTGGAATGATGACGCCTTTCTGGCATGAGAGGCTAAACTGGATGCGCATAACGTGTGTATTGTGATTAAAGAAAAGATTAAGCCTCTGCTTCAAGAAGGCTTCAAAAGTTTCAAGTATGCCTTTTGTCGTCTTTTCGCCGCGAAAAGTACGGAGATATTAGTATTAGCAAAGAAAAAATAAATAAACGGCGCCAGTTGAAAAGAACCGGCGCCGCTCCTGCTTCAAAAATGAAGCGTATTAAGAATCAAAAAACGAATCATACTGATTCCCCCCACGCGACGCTTTGGAGGGCATTTTCATCGGGGTATTCAAATCCAATACCTCTTTCGGGTTCTCTGCTTTGGCAATAATAGATGTCTTCTCCTTGCCCAACAGGAAAGAAACCCCTTCTTTCTCCCACTTTTCCAGCATCTGAACACCCTCTTCTTCAAACACTCCATTTTGAAGATCAATGGAGTCCATGAAATTTCGGGACATATCCATAAACCGCTCCATTTCGCCCACTTTCTGCCCAACATCCTCCGCCATAGCTTCCAGTGCCATATCGTACATGTACTTTTTGTCGCTGTTCCCACTAAGTATCGTCATGGCCGAACGGATAGCCGAGTGACTGGCCTTGATGGCTTTGTACTCCTGCTCTTTCACCACCACCTGATCCTGCAAATCTTCCAACATGATCTCGGAGGTTTCATACATCTTGGTCAACACCCGGTACAGGACCTCCATACGTTTGTACAGGTCATCCAGTTTCATATTGGATTCCTGTAACCGGCCCGCTTTGCGCGCCTTCAGCACCATAATGGCATCCTTTCCGGTCTCCTTTGCCTTGCTCGCCATGCCAAGATTTGTCTGAATCTCGCGCTGGTTTTGACGGATCATCTCCGACAATTTGTACATCTGTCCTTTCAGTACACTGATTTGGGTGTTCATTGCACCGAGGTTATTCTTCAAATCCTCAATGTAACTTTTCAAAATCCCAATCGGATCCAGTTGTACAAACACCCCCGTGACGGAGCGCATGATTGATTTGTACATGTACCAAACCAGATTCCGCATTTTCGGATCCAGTACCACATATACGAGGCCGGCCAACGCAGCAAGAATCCCTGCCAGATAAAGTGTGTTTTGCGCCAGTTCGATCAGCGTGGGCAACGCCTTGTATAATAGGTATCCACCGCCCAGGAGTAGCGCGGCCATAAACATCCCGCCGGTTACACCTTCCGGGCGTTCCCAAAAGCCTTTGGGTTTAATCGGTTGCATATCTGTGCTCATTGAAACAGGTTAAAGTTGGTTAAAAAGTGAATCGTACTGTTTTTTACCGCCGAAAGATACTATCCAGAAACATCCGAACGGCACGGCGAAAGCGATCGTTTACAAAAAAAAGAATGACAAAGGCCAGGACAAAAATCCAAAACATGCCAATAAAAATTTTCAAAACCTTGAAAATCAGCCACAACAGGATCAGCCCAGCCACAAAAACAGCTACCGGATTCTTTAGCAAATCGTTCATTGTCAATTATTTTGCTTTCAAAAAATGTGATGAAAAAATAATGAAGCTGAATACCAGCTTCAAACAGCGGCCAAAAATGGCGCGCAACCTACTCCAATTCTTAATTTCGTCGTCATCTGTCCGGATTTATTCGATAGAAGTCCAACGATTGCACACAACAGAAGAGCCCGTTGCGGGATGCATCGTTACCTTTGCTGCCCAATCTTAACGTCATTCACCGTCCATGCCCACTTTTGAAGTTACGATTCCTGTGCTCAACGAAGAGGAAACCCTGGACCGCCAAATCCGCATCCTCCACGAGTTTTTGTCCCAGCACTTCCCGAACCATGCGCAATGGACCATCGTCATTGCCGACAATGGCAGTACCGATCGTACGCCGCTGATCGCCGAAGCCTTGATGGACGACCTGCCCGAAGTACGCCTCGTTCGCGTGCCGGAAAAAGGCGTCGGGCTGGCACTAAAAACTTCCTGGGGACAAAGTAAAGCCGACATCGTTGGGTACATGGACCTTGATCTGGCGACCGATATCTCCCATTTTATTCAGGCATATAATGCCCTGGCCACAGAGGGATATGACCTGGTGTATGGTACCCGACTGCACCGAAAATCCCGGGTCATCGGACGTACCCTGAAGCGGGAAATAACATCCAGGGTGTTCAACTTTCTGGTAAAAACCTACCTCGGTACGCACTTTTCCGACGGCATGTGCGGGTTTAAATGGCTGAAACGCGAATATGTACAACCGCTGAACAAGGGCGGAGCCGTAAGCAATGGCTGGTTTTTTAGCACAGAACTGCTCGCCGTAGCCGAGTGGCAGGGTCTGAATGTCTGCGAACTCCCCGTACGCTGGACCGACGACACATCCAGCAGCAAGGTTAATATCAGCCGGCTGGCTCGACAGTACCTGCGCGCCATGGCCGTTTTGAAAAAGAGAAAGCCGAAATGAGCAAAAAACAACTCCTTCTTGGCACCGCCCAATGGGGCTGGACCGTGTCGCGCAACGAAGCGTTCCGGTTGCTGGATGCCTGGCTCGCTGCCGGCCACCGCTCGATTGATGCTGCCACGAATTACCCGATCAACAAAAACCCCGCTGATTTTCGAGCTGCAGAGCATATTTTGCTGGAGTACATACAGGCACACGGTTTACGCGAACTGGAAGTCACCATGAAAATCGGCAGCATGGACAACATGCGCACTCCGGATATCAACCTGGCGCCCTCGTTTGTCCTGATGATGGCTGCAGAATACCGGCGCCTGTTCGGAGAAAACCTGCGCGCCATCATGTTGCACTGGGACAATCGAGATGCAGAATCAGAAATCTACGCCACATTAGAGGCCCTGGCGACAGTACAGCGGGAAATGGGCCTGCGCCCCGGTATCTCCGGGATTAAGTTTCCGGAAACGTACGCCCGCGCAAACCGGGAGCTGGATTTGCATTTCGACATCCAACTAAAACACAACGTATTACATTCCGATGTGCCCCACTATTCGGCTTTATCCCCGGATAAACACCGTCGCTTTGCGTATGGCATCAACGCGGGCGGGCTGAAATTAGACGGCCCCTACCCTACCGACAGCACCTTCCTGGCGCGTGGCGGAAACCCGGAAAAAGCCGCCGCGCTACTCGATAAAATCCGAACAGCAGTACCCGACTGGAACCTCGCCTTTGTCCGCCCGCCGGTGCGCACCATGAACCACATCGGCCTGATCTATGCGGGACTGCACCCGCAACTTGACGGCTTGGTACTCGGTTTTTCCACGGCCTATCAACTCGCCGAAACCCTCGATTTTTGGCGAAACCTCGAGACCTTCGACTATTCCGATATTTTCGCCTCTCTAACCAAGATTTCCGCCTGACCGGCAATCATCAGCTACACCAAGATGCAGGCAGAACACTTTGACGCTGTTGTAATTGGAGGGGGTATTTTCGGATGTTATGCCGCACTCTATCTGGCAGGCAAGGGCGCCAAGGTTGCCCTATTGGAAAAAGAAGACCGTTTGTTTCAAAAAGCATCACTGGTAAATCAGGCGCGTTTGCACGGAGGGTACCACTACCCGCGCTCCGTGGCGACAGCCGCATTGAGCGACGAGCACAAAGAGCGCTTTACTGCCGAGCACAAGCAATTTGTCAATTTTTCTTTTGAAAAATACTACGCCATTGACCGGTTTGGCTCCTTCACCGATCCGCAGCAGTTCGAGCGGTTTTGCCAGTTTGTCCATATCCCCTGCGAACGCGTCCGGGAACACCCAAAGTTTAATTTTAACCGTCTGGAAGCACTTTACAAAACCACAGAATACTCCTTCGACCCCGTCTTGCTCCGCGAACACTACCGAAACCGCGTGGAAACGCACCCCAATATTGTAGTGTACAAAAATACCCAGATCAAAAAAGTTAACTCCGACAGCAACGACTGGCATCTTGAAGTCGAATCGCCACTCATCACTCATCATTCATCACTCATCGCTTCAAAAGTTATCAACGCCACTTACGCCGCCACAAACGCCGTCAACCGGCTGTTCGGCGCGAGAGATATTGACCTGACCCACGAAATTTCGGAAATCGCCTTCATCACTTCGGGGCAGTTTCAGGATATGGGTTTAACCGTTATGGACGGCCCTTTCGGCTCCATCATGCCATACGGGCTCAGCGGCCTGCTTTCCCTTTCATCGGTGGCCTACACTCACCACAAGATTTCGTACGACAACCTGCCGCGCTTCGATTGTCAGGAACCTGAAAACGACCCGCGTTGCCGACCCGAAGCGCCGGGTATCTGCACAGAATGCCCCCGGCGACCGAATAGCAATGCCTACAAAATGCTGCAGCAGATGCAGCAGTATTTCGCCGAATCGGTACGATTCGAGCACCTGTTCTCCTATTTTACCATAAAATCCAAGCTAAAAACCAGCTACATTGACGACGGTCGCCCCACGGAAATCTCCATGCTCTGCGAACACCCCCGGCTGTATTGCTTGTTTGCAGGCAAGGTGAATTCGATTTACGAGATCGAAAAAATTGTGTAAACAGGCACTCATCACATCGCTTGCGAAACCAGCCAAGCCAGATAGGCAACATAAACGCCAAGCAACAACCATCCTTTCGGGCGATACATGATATTGGGTTTGAACACCAACCCGGCAACAAACATGAGCACAGTGGCCAGTATGCATACGCCGAAATCAACCATCGTGATGTTGCCTACCGGCAGGGGAGCTACGGTGGCACTGGTACCAAGAATGAGAAAGACATTGAAAATATTGGAACCCACCACGTTGCCCATGGCCATATCGCCCCTGCCTTTTAGCGCTGCAACAATCGAAGTAGCCAATTCCGGCACGGAGGTCCCTACCGCCACCAACGTTAGACCGATGATTGCTTCGCTGACGCCAAACCCGCGGGCCACCGCTATGGCCGCATCTACCATCAACTTGCCGCCGTACACCAAACCTGCAAGCCCGGCCACAACCATACCCAGAGCCATCCACAGCGGTTTGTGTTTGACTACTTCCGTTACGACGTTCGCCCCGGTCCCCTTTCGAGCAAGGTTGATCACATAGTACATGTATATGGCAAAAAAACAAAGCAGGATGAGGCCCTCCGAGCGCGATATCACTGCCGACTGCGACTGATCCAGCCAGATGTCGCCGGCCATAATCATAGCGGCAATGATACCTACAAAACTAAAAGGAATGTCTTTCCAGATGATGTTGTAGCGAATTCGCAAAGGTTGAAGGACTGCCGTCAGGCCGAGTATCAGGCAGATATTGGCTATATTACTACCCACCACATTACCGATTGCAACCTCGGGAGTACCGTTGGTTGCAGCCATAACCGACACGACCAACTCGGGCATCGAAGTACCGAATGCAACGACCGTCAGGCCCACTACCATGTCTGATATTCCCATTCGTTTTGCCAGAGACGAGGCGCCTTCTACCAAAAAACGGGCGCCAAAGGTGACCAGCACGACACCGAGTACGATGAAAAGAAATTGAAGAAGCATGCAGTAGTTTTGAGTAAAATATTCCTTGTGAAATTTGAAAGGCCGAAAATCCGGCGCTATGATAAGGTTTCCAAAGAAGTTTGGCCTGAAAAATTCCGACCTTTGCCTGTATGAAACGTTTCAGTACGCTCGTGGAGACCCTAGACGACTTAACAAGCAGAGGGTTTACCATCGATTTTGATTTAAAATCCGATCAGGAAGGATATAGCTCCCGGCAGCTACAACTGCACCCGGACGACTTTGAGATTATTGAGGTTTATCGCTTTGAAGGTTTTAACAATCCGGATGACAGTGCCGTACTGTATGCCATAGTTGGAAAAAACGGCCAAAAGGGTATATCCTTAAACGCTTATGGTTTATATGCCGACCCTGTTTTGGCCAAGTTGCTGGTCAATGTGAACATCCATTACTCCTGAAACCTGAAATATCCTACCGCATGAGCGCCCTTTTAATCGGGAGTTTGCTTCTCAGTATTTTTCACGCCCTGATACCAAGTCACTGGCTGCCGGTGCTGGCCATAGGTCGGCAGGAGGGCTGGTCGTCGCGCCAAACACTTTGGATTACCTTCGTGACCGGGCTGGCGCACGTGCTGAGTACCGTACTGGTTGGACTGCTTTTAGCGGCTTTAGGCGGCGTATTAGCGCAGGGAATGGATGCATTTACGCACTGGATAGCACCGGCGTTACTTGCCATACTCGGTATTTTTTACTTGTACCAACACTACCGGCACCACCACTTTCACCTCCACCGCCAAAGCACGCGCTGGGGGGTAATTGGCACGCTGGCGGCCGCCATGTTTCTTTCACCGTGTCTCGAAATTGAAGGATACTTCCTGGCTGCCGGCCAATATGGCTGGGGTTTTGTTGCCCTGATGGCTGTGCTCTATGGTTTAGTAACCATCAGCGGTATGCTGATTTGGGTTTACTTGGCCTTGCATGGCCTGAAACGGCTCGACTGGCACGCCTGGGAACACAACGCCGGACTCATTACAGGCATCACGCTCATCCTGTCGGGACTGGCGTTACTGGTATTTGAATAAGAGCGTGTTCAAACGATTTTAGCCAATTCTTCCCGCTGTGCTTTCTTCAGGGTTTTGACCACTTGGTCGTACGAGTGATCAAGCAGATGCCGCAGGGTACGCTCATCCAGGGAACCCTCAAAATCTACGGTGTTCCAGTGTGTTTTACTCATGTGCCAGCCCGGCTGTACCTCCGGGTATTGTTCCCGCAGTTCGAGCGCGTAATCGGGGTCGCATTTGAGGTTCACCGCGAAGCGCTCCCTGTCGAGACCGGTGATGGCAAAAATTTTTCCCATGACACGCACGCACAACGTCACTTCGTCAAACGGAAAATCCTCCGTGACGCCTTTTTTGGTGAAACAGTATTCGCGGAATTGTTCGATGTCCATGAAAAGGTTTCGGGTTGGAAGGTTGGAAGGTTTCTAAAAAAGTCCGTGCAATTCGCCCTGAACCATTTCCAGTACTTTGCCGGAATCGCCCTTGTTGCTCTGAAAATCCAGATTATCCACATTGATAATGAGCAATCGCCCCTCACCGTAGTTGGTAATCCAGTTTTCGTAGCGTTCATTGAGCCGTTTAAGGTACTCGATACTGATGCTACCCTCGTAATCGCGCCCGCGCATCTGGATATGCTCCACCAGCGTAGGAATACTCGCCCGGAGGTAAATCATCAGGTCCGGCGGCTTGATCTGGGAAATAATGGACTGGAACAAGTGGGTGTAGTTTTCAAAATCCCGACGTTCCATAAGGCCCATATCGGCCAGGTTCGGCGCGAAAATGTAGGCATCCTCATAAATCGTGCGGTCCTGAATCACCGTGCGGTTGCCCTGCTGAATGCGGAGCATTTGCTGATAACGGCTGGAAAGGAAAAACACCTGGAGGTTAAACGACCACCGCTTCATGTCCAGATAAAAATCGGCCAGATAGGGATTGTTCTCCGTGTCTTCGTAGTGCACATCCCAGCCAAAATGGCGGGCGAGCATTTCGCTGAGGGTAGTTTTCCCGGCGCCGATGTTGCCGGCAATCGCAACGTGTTTGATAAGTGTCTTGTCTGAGGGCAAGGTTCCGTTCATTCTGTTACATTTGTGCGGTGCGAAGGTATGTAAATCGGCAAACGTTGTTCGTACATAGCGGGGTGTTTGCCGAGGTAATGTTGCCGATCATCTATCCTTTGCGTCCGCGCCTGCCTAAAGCGCGTATTTCACGCTCCCAAAAATCCTCCCCCGAGGGAACCGACAGATTTCATTTCCAACCCAACGTAACATGGCAAACGGTAACAACTCTAAATTCTGGACCTGGCTGCTCCTCGCCGCCGCCATGGCTGCAGGTGTCCTTTTAGTTGGCTATTTTATTTTTCCGGAAGCTATTAAACAAGTAACCCAGTGGGTTGTCGGCCTGCTGCTGGTGGTCACCGGCCTTGCGTTCAAAAGAAAAAAATAATCTGAATACTTCGAGTGTTGCGTAAAAAACTTATCGCTTATCACTCATAACTCATCGCTAACCATGTTGATCTCCATTCAAAATCTCAACAAAACCTACATCATGGGCGCCGAAATAGTAGAGGCCCTCAAAGATGTCAGTATTGAAATCGCTAAAAACGAATACGTGGCGCTTATGGGGCCATCCGGTAGCGGAAAATCCACCCTCATGAACCTGTTGGGTTGCCTCGACTCACCTTCCAACGGGAAATACTGGCTCAACGGCATTGAGGTCAGCACCATGGACGACAGCGAACTGGCCGCCGTGCGGAACAAACAAATCGGGTTCGTTTTCCAAACATTTAACCTCTTGCCCCGACTCTCTGCGCTGGAAAACGTAGCCTTGCCGCTGGTTTACGCCGGCTTTTCCAAAGAACAGCGCCTGGAAAAAGCGCGCATTACCCTAGAATCTGTCGGACTCGGCGACCGTATCCTGCACAAACCCAACGAACTCTCCGGCGGCCAACGCCAGCGCGTAGCTGTTGCCCGCGCACTCGTCAATGACCCCGCAATTATCCTTGCAGACGAACCCACCGGTAACCTCGATACCAAAACATCCTACGAAATCATGGCGTTGTTCGAACAAATCCACAAGTCAGGTAACACCGTCATTCTCGTTACCCACGAAGCCGATATCGCCCAACACGCCCACCGCATTGTGCGCCTGCGCGACGGACTGGTGGAGTCGGATGAAAAAAACAATAACGTGGTGAGCGTGGCAAACGGAACGGCTTAGTACCAAAACCGTCTTCCCATTTCACCGCAGAGACGCAGAGACGCAGAGTTTTAAAAACTTGATTATCAAAATCTCTGCGTATCTGCGGTGAATTGGAAAACGCGACTTCAATTACCACCCTGCCGCTATCGCCCACGCCAAAAACAACAGCCCCACATAGCCCGTGTACCAGCGCCAGTCTAACCAGTCGCTTGTTCGTACACCCAATCGTTTTTCCAAATACCAGATCAAACCGATTTTTTCTACCCAGAATACCAGTACCGCCGACCAGGCTACCCCGGCCAGACCCCATTCGTGGACAAACACAAAACCCAAAACTATTTTTAGCGCCAGTTCCAGCAAGCCGACGATCAGAATGGCTCGCGGGCGCCCTTTTGCCAGCACGATCGCGTTGGGCAGCAGCACCCGACTCGCGGTGAGCAGCAGGTAGATATTGAACAACGGCGCCGCCGCTGCAAACGCAGGATTGAACACCAACGGAAACAGCCATTCCGACAAAAAAAGCAGCACAATGGTCATGGGGAACACCAGATGAAACAGCCGTTTCGTCTTCATTTTCAACGCAGCCAATCCCGCCTTTTCTTGCAAAGCAATATGCGCAACCATGGCAGTGCCGAGTGCCGTCGCCAACGCCGTAGCAATCGGAAACTCCCGCGAGCCGTACCGAAAAACGGCAAAAACCGTTTCATCCTTAAAGTACCAGCCCACCAGCCAGCCGTCGAACAGCAGCACCAAACTGCCCACCAACATATTGAGCACCAAGGGCATGGAAAAAACCAGGTAATGCCGAAGTAAATCGGGACGCCACTGCCAGGCGCAATGCCGAAGCACCAGGTTGACTGCCCACAAAAATCGCAGCATTCCCAATACCGCCAGTCCGATCAGCCCTCCCTCCAATCCGTACCCAAAAAGTACCGGCAGAACAAGCGCTACGATGTATAATCCGAACGAAACGCTCCCCCACCCTGCCAGGGCCAGCGGTTTTTCGCGCAGCAAATAAAAATGCTCCACCGGCAAAGTGGCCAAATTGAAGAACAGATACAGGCAAAACCAAGCCAGATGCGGCGCCTGTTCCAATCCGGTGAGCGCCGGCACTACCCACACCTGTGCCAACCACAAAGCCAGGGTAAGCGCCAGCGCGATCCCGAAAAAAAGGAGGAATGTGTTGAAAAAGAAAACCGGCCGCTCCAACTCTTCCAGCCGGGCATATACCGGCGGTATACCCTGTAACAGGCCATTGGCCCAAAAAAAGGCGGCTACGCTACCCACATACAGCAGTGCCTCATACTGCCCGATTTCCGCCAGACCCATGCCGCTTTTGGCCAGCAAAATGCTGGTCAGAATAACCGACCCCAGCCGAAGGAGCTGGTAAAATTGCAAAGCGCGTGTAGTGGAGAACCGCATGATGGCGGCAAAGATGCGTGCCGAAGCGCTGTTTTTCTTTTTCTCGGGACGAATTCACGTCGTGGGAGGTTCGCTTTTGTACAAAGCGAACCTCCCGTGCATTACCCCCGACTTTGGCAAAAGCACGCCGCCACTGTGCTTTTTCCAGCCCAGCAACAATCCGGTCCCGGCAATCAGGATAAAAAACACAAACAGGGCAATGCCTAAAGCCCGATGTATCTTCCGTACTGTCCGCAAAATCCGTGCTTCATTACTTATATTCATCGCTGCTAAAAATTAGCCCGCAGGGAAAGAATGACGTTTCGGCCTGCTGCAACGAGACCCGAACTGTACGGCCGGTACCGCTGATCCGTCAGGTTCTCCACGCCGCCACTCACCGACCAGTTTTCCGAAAACTGATACATCGCTTTGAAATTCAGCGTGTACCAACCAGGCGAATAGGGGTTCCCGTCGGCATCTATGGCGTAAATATAGTCCTTGCCGCGTTCCTCTTGTGGCAGATCGGCATATTCGACAACGCCATTGTACATCGCATAAAGATCCAAATTCAGGTACGGCGCCGTGTAGGTCAGGTGCGTAGCACCAAACCATGGCGCGGCAGCGCGAAGCGGACTGGTGGTACCGTCGTCCAGTTCTTCGTCGCCCTGCTGGTAGTTGAACCGGGTGGACACTCCGAACCCGCCCGGAATTTTCACTTCCACACTAGCCTGAAAACCGTACACCTTCGCATTAGCTGCGTTCTGAATGGCCAGTACCTGACTCAGTTCGCCGGCGTACACAATACTGTCCTGACCGTTCAGCGTAAATGTGCGCCGCACAAGGGCATTTTTCAACACGGTGTAGTAGCCCGTCACATCCACTTTGACGCGCTTGCCAAAAACTTTGGCAATGTCAAACTCGGCATTGTACGCATACTCGGCGTTGAGGTCGGGGTTGGGCACCATGACCGCTCCCGGCTCGGAATCGAACAGCTTTCCGATGTCGTCCACATTCGGGGACCGGAAGCCGGTGGAGGCGTTCACGGCCAATGACCAGGACGCACTGGGATCATACACCAAGCCCAGACTGCCCGTCAATGCGCCTTTGTTGAGGTTGGCTCTGGTAAATGGAAACGGAAAAAACGTAGTATCAAACGCCGCATTTAGTACAAACTGGCTGTACCGCCCGCCCGCTTGCACCAGGAATTTGTCGGACAACCGGTGCTGGTAGGTAGCAAAAACCGCGTACGATGCCCAATTCGACTTCGGGTAGCGGGCCGGTCCCGGCGCCACATCGCCCGAGACGATGTTCTTATCCGTGCCCACCGATTGCACATCATTGTAAATTGCTTCCAGGCCGTAGAAAACCTTTTGTTTTTCACCCACCGCCTTAAAAAAATCGAGGTTGGCGGAGTATGCCTGCACCTTTTCCACCCGGCTGCGCCGGATCGGATCATTGAAATCCCGGTCAATCCGGCTTTCCTCGAAAAACTGGTGCGCCAGGCGGATCGTCATGCCATCGAACAAGCTGCTCCTGCCCGAGTACGCCGCGTTCAGGTTGTTCATGGCCCACACCTGCGGACCATAGAGCCACTCGGCACTGCGGGGCTGGCCGTTGCCGCGAACCCGCAAGAGTCGATCGTACCGGGAATAATCCGTGGTTGTGGAATAGTGAAATCCGTAGTTGAAATCCCATTTTTCGTTTGGCTGGAAGCGCAGTTTTTGCATCAGGTTGATCTGCGAATAGCCTGTGGGGCGCTGTACCAACGGGTCGTCATTGGCCACCACCACGTCGGTTTCGCCCTGACGTTGCACCAAAAACGGGCGCAAATATTCCTCCGGACCATGCACACCCATGCGCAAGTCGCCGAAGGTTTGGTGTGAAAAACTCGTGATCATTGCCCATTTTTTCCAGCCCACACCGATGTCGAAATGCCCGGCACGTTCATTGTTGGCCGAGGCCGTGCGCGCCGCAGCTTTTCCGGTAACGCGGGTTTTGTCTTCCAGTGAAAATTGCGGGGTATGGGTCTGAAAATTCATGGCTCCTCCGATAGCATCGCTGCCGTAAATGACCGAACCCGGACCAAAAAACACTTCGGTGTTTTCGATCGCAAACGGGTCAATCGCGATCACATTTTGCAGGTTTCCGCTGCGAAAAATAGCGGTGTTCATCCGAATACCGTCCACCGTAAGCAGCACCCTGTTGGTGGAAAAACCCCGAATCATGGGACTGCCGCCGCCTTGCTGACTTTTCTGGATAAAAATTTCGCCGGAGCCGCCCAGCAGATCGGCCGCAGTTTGTGGATTTTGCAGGGCTACCGTCTGCGCGGAAATCCGGCTGATTTTGGCGGGCACCTCGCGTTTGGACTGGTTCCAGCGCGTGGCCGAAACGACAACCTGATCGAGCGAAAGTCCCGATGATTCCAGAAAGGCCACAAAGCCGGCATTTTCCAAATCTGAAAAACGGAACACGGCCGCCTCGTATCCGAGCAGCCGGATTTCGATGCGCTCCGACCCGCGAAACGCCGCGAAGTCGGTCTGCCCGGCGGCATTCGTCATCTGGATGGCCTTAGGCGATTCGCTGTACACGGTCGCCGCCTCCAGCGGTTGGCGGGCATCGCGATCTTTTACCGTCAATATTTGTGCATAGCCAAGGCTGCCCGCACACAGGAGCAGCCCCAGCAGAACTATTTTTTTCATGCTGATGGATAAAATTTCAGGCTCGGCGCTTGCACGCACAGAGCTGTTTTTTAAAAAATTGGTGAAACATGCCGGACTCCGGCATAGCCCGCAGAATGTCCCGCCGGAAAAATTAGTGCGAGACGAGACGCGTCCGGTTATAACACGTCCGGCGGTGGAGCAGGCGGTTGAGGAACCGTCCAGTCAGGCAAGGGTAGCCTGCGCTCCGGCAATCCGAAATACTCCGAATCGCGGCACACAAGGTGGACGTCGGGTGTTTCCACAAAAAAAAGTGCGAGAAAAAAACATACCGCGCGCCGTTCCTGGTCGCGGCGGCAGGGATCGTTGGACAGGGTTTGGGCGAGAATATGCTGCAGTTGCCGGTTCAGTTTCGTTTCGGCATGGTCCCACCAACACCAGAGCAGAACAGAGTCGTTGCGCACCACTTTTCGAACCACGTCGTACATCTGGCCGTGGTACGCAAACTCCTGTTCGTGTTCCCAGTGGAGCACCGTCTCATTTTCTTTTTTTGAAAACTGAAAAAACACCAGGTCGGCGGGATTCACTTCGGCGAGCAGGCGCTGTTTCACTGCTTTTTTTACCCGGTATTTTTCAACATGCAAACCGGTGTATGTCCCGACAATGGGAGCAGACAAACAGAACAAAAGCAGAATGCCGAACAGGCTGCGCATAGTTTGGAAATGGGCAGCAAGGTATAAACTTTTGTTCCTCAAGACTACTCCGACAGGTTACCGGATGCCCAAATCACGCTGCCTTGGTTTGCTGTGCGGCAGCTTCCCGTTTTGCTTTTTTCTCCGAATAGGCTGCTGCCGCTTCGCGCACCCAGGCGCCGTCTTCGTACGCCTTGACACGGGTACGCAAACGCTGTTTGTTGCAGGGGCCATTGCCGTTCACCACATTCCAGAATTCGTCCCAGTCAATAGGACCGAAGTCGTAATGCCCGCGTTCGGCGTTCCATTTCAGGTCGGGATCGGGCACGGTCAGGCCGAGTACCTTCACCTGCTCGGCGATCATATCCACAAAACGCTGACGCAATTCATCGTTGCTGAAGCGTTTGATTTTCCACTTCATGCTTTGGGCGGAGTGGGTAGAATCAGCGTCCGAGGGGCCAAACATCATAACTGCCGGCCAGTACCATCGGTTGAGGGCGTCTTGTGCCATGGCCCGTTGTTCGTCCGAGCCTTTAGCCAGCATGAGCAGTATTTCGAAACCCTGCCGCTGGTGGAAACTTTCCTCCTTGCATACCCGCACCATGGCGCGTGCATACGGACCGTAGGAGCAGCGGCAAATGGGGATCTGGTTGAGAATAGCCGCCCCGTCCACCAGCCAACCGATGGCGCCGATGTCGGCCCAGGAGATTGTTGGATAATTGAAAATGGAGGAATATTTGGCCTTTCCGCTGTGCAATTCCTCAATCATGGTATCGCGCCCCACGCCCAGGGTTTCGGCGGCGGAGTACAGATAAAGTCCGTGCCCGGCCTCATCCTGCACCTTGGCCAGCAGAATAGCCTTGCGTTTGAGTGAGGGTGCGCGGGATATCCAGTTGCCCTCCGGCAGCATCCCCACGATTTCGCTGTGCGCATGCTGACTGATCTGGCGGATGAGTGTTTTGCGATAGGTATCCGGCATCCAGTCTTTAGGCTCGATGCGCACATCGTTGTCAATTTTTGCCTGAAACTGTTCTTCCAAAGAAAAGACGGCGGTAGATTTTTCCATTGCTTGCTGCATAACAAGTGTTCTTTTATCTCGTTTGACCGGCGCAAAGTTCGATTTTTTCTGCTTGGCCGGACATGTATTGTTCGGTTTTAGAACGAGTAAAAATAACAGCCGCATCTTTTTTTAGTTTAAGAACGTCCAAGATGGACACGCCGCTTTTGGCAACGGACACTCGTTCAGGCTTTAAGCAAAACCGATATTTTCTCTGACACCTAATTTTCCAACAAAACATATACCTTTGCGCGCTATGAGAAAAATGCCTGTTTTACTGTTGCTGATCGGATTCGTTTGGCTGGCCGGCGCTTGTAAAAGTGAATTCGAGCGTACCCGGGTAAGCGGCGATTCCGAGTTGGTGTTAAAAAAGGCATTTGAGTACTACGAAAAAGGCGAGTACCAACGCTCTCAAACCCTTTTCGACCTAGTGCTCAACACCATTCGCGGCGGCAAGGACGCCGAAAAGGCCTATTTCCAATACGCGTACACCTATTATCATCAGAAGCAGTACGTACTGGCTGCGTACTATTTCAAAAATTTCTCGAGCACTTTTACCACCTCCGCATATCGGGAAGAGGCAGCCTACATGTCGGCTTACTCCAACTACCTGTTATCGCCCTCGTATCGCCTCGATCAGGGCAGCTCCCGCCTGGCGATTGAGGAGTTTCAGTTGTTCGCAAATTTATTTCCACAGAGCAAGCGCGTGGAAGAGTGCAACAAATACATTGATATTTTGCGGCGCAAACTGGAAGAAAAGGCTTTTGCTGAAGGGGAGTTGTACTACAATCTCCGGCAATACCGTTCCTCAATGCTCTCCTTCGACAACCTCCTGCGCGACTACCCCGAAAGCCCCGATGTCGAGCGCGTGCGCTATCTGGTTGCAAAATCGTCCTTTCTCCTCAGCGAAAACAGCGTGGTGGAAAAAAAGCACGAACGCTACACGGAAACCATCACGCGCTGCGACGATTTTTTGGGGAAATATCCTTCAGGCAAATACTCCAAAGAGATCAAGCAAATACGTCGGAACGCCGAGCAAGAAATTAAAAACGTCAAAAAACGCCTGCGCATAACATAAAAAGGTTGGAAGGTTTCTGGTTGGAAGGTTAGAAGGTTTCTGGTTAACCAGCAACTCTCTAACCTTCCAACCAGAAACCTTCAAACCAGAAACCTTCAAACCTTCCAACCTTCAAACCTTCCAACCTTTTTTCCACACAATATGAGCGATATTAAAAGCAAGGCCCAAGGCCTAGACCCCAATGTTCAACCCCGCGATGTGGGCGAACTCGTCAACAAAACCGGCAATGTGTACGAAAGCATTGCCATCATCAGCAAGCGCGCGCGTCAAATCTCGAGCGACCTGAAATGGGAAATCCAGCGCAAACTGGAAGAGTTTGCCGTCAGTTCGGATACTATCGAAGAAGTTCAGGAGAACAAAGAGCAAATCGAAATCTCCAAATTTTACGAACGCCTGCCGAATACCGCCATCATCGCCACCCAGGAATTCATGAATGATGAAATTCAGTGGCGCATCGTTGAAGACGCAGAATAAGTTTGCGCGCCGGCGCCAATATCCTCGTCTAATGTGATATTGGCCTCGGCGCCAAGCTCTGTACTGGTATGAAAAAAATTATCCTCGGCATCAGTGGCTCCATTGCAGCTTACAAGGCGGCCTCTCTGGTACGTTTATTGGTCAAATCCGGCGCCGAGGTACGGGTCTTGATGACCGAATCCGCTACAGCGTTCATCACGCCGCTCACTCTTTCCACCCTTTCCAAACATCCGGTACAGACGGAAGTAAGTTCCGAGGCTTCGTGGAACAACCACGTTGAGTTGGGGCTTTGGGCCGATGCGCTGCTCATAGCGCCCGCCACCGCGAATACCATGGCCAAACTGGCCAACGGGATATGTGACAACATCCTCAGCGCCGTCTATCTCTCGGCCCGCTGCCCGGTTTTTGTGGCGCCGGCGATGGACGTGGATATGTGGCATCACCCTGCCACCCGGGCCAACCTGGAGCGTTTGCAAGCACATGGCGTCCGGGTAATTCCCGTTGAGCATGGCGAACTCGCCAGCGGTTTAGTCGGCGACGGACGTATGGCCGAACCGGAAACAATCCTCCATTTTTTGGAAACATTTTTCCAGGGTAACAAACCGCTCGCAGGCAAAAAAGCACTTATTACTGCAGGCCCGACCTTCGAGCCACTTGATCCCGTGCGATTCATCGGCAACCACTCCAGCGGAAAAATGGGTATTGCCCTGGCGGAGGAATTGGCGCACCAAGGCGCCGATGTTACCCTGGTACTCGGTCCCACACATTTGCGTCCGTCCAATCCGGACATCCGGGTGGTGCCGGTTGTTTCGGCACAGGATATGTACGAGGCCTGCGCGGAAATTTTCCCGATTTCGGATGTAGTCGTTTTGGCCGCTGCCGTAGCGGATTACCGCCCCAAAACGGTTTCCGCAACCAAGATCAAGAAGAAAGAGGCCGATATGCACATTGAATTGGCCAAAACCGTGGACATCGCGGCTACGCTGGGGCGTTCCAAACAACCCGGCCAAATACTGGTCGGGTTTGCCCTCGAAACCAACGACGAGGAAACGAACGCATTAGCCAAGTTGGAAAAGAAAAATCTGGATTTCATCGTGCTCAATTCCTTGCGCGATACTGGCGCCGGATTTGGCCACGACACCAATAAAATTGCCATCCTCCGCCGCGACGGCAGCAAAACGGCATTTGATTTGAAGACAAAAACCGCCGTCGCGGAAGATATCGTCGGAGAAATCATACGCACAGCCAACCTATTGCCTGCAAATAGCGCCAGTTGCTAAGTCGCCGGCAACGAATGCCTGCCTGGCGGATGCGTTATCTTCAACTGAAATTTATGATGAACCGTTTATTTCCAATTCTCCTGCTTCTCCTCTTTGCCATTGGCACATCCAGCGCCCAAGGCGAACTGAACTGTACTGTGCGCATCAACACGCCTCAGTTACAAAACACCGACCGGCGCGTTTTTGACCAGCTGGAGGTTTCGATTCGCGATTTCCTGAACTCCACCAAGTGGACCAACGATGCATACGAGCTGGAAGAGCGCATCAAATGCAATTTCATCTTGACTATCAAAACCGAAAACGGCAATGTTTTCGATGCCGATTTAGCCGTACAGTCGGTTCGCCCGATTTTTGGTAGCGGGTACGAAACCCCCATGCTGTCGCACCTGGACAAGGATGTCACATTCCAATACGACCAGAACCAGCCCATCCAGTTTCAGACCGATGCCAGCGACAACCAGAACCTGCCGGCGTTGTTAGCCTTTTATGCGTATATCATCCTGGGCATGGATTATGATTCCTACGCGCTCTACGGCGGCGACCAGCACCTGCTTACTGCCCAGCAGATCGTGACCAACATCCAAAACTCGCCCAACAACCGCAGTTCCGGCTGGCGCCCTGCCGATGGTGGAAAAAATCGCAACCGATACTGGATTATTGAAAACCTGCTCAATCCTCGGGTGCGCCCTTACCGCGCAGCCATGTATACCTACCACCGGAAAGGGTTGGACCTTTTTTCCAGCGATTTAAACGCCGGAAAAACAGCTGTCATGCAGGCTTTAGAAGAAGTGGACAAAGTAAACACCGCTTATTTCAATTCCATGATCACGCAGATGTTTGCCAATTCTAAAAAAGATGAGTTGGTCGAGATGTGGAAGGTCGGCGACAAGCCGCAGAAAGATCGCGTGCAGCAGATCATGACAAAAGTTGATCCCGCCAACACACAGCGTTATCGGGAAATCGGGTCGTAAATATTCCTTCAGACCGAAAAAAGGATACCAAGAAAAAAGACGTGGGCTTCCGTAGTTTTGCGCCAACTTCGGAAGCCCACATTTGTTTTACCGCACACACAAATCGAAACCACCAAAAGCCAATAGCCAACAAGAATGGATACGATCGTAAATATCAGTCAGTTTTTGCTCAGCCTTTCCTTGCTCATCATTTTGCATGAGATGGGCCACTTTCTTCCCGCCCGCTGGTTCAAGACCCGGGTGGAAAAATTCTACCTCTTCTTCGACTTTGCCCCCTTCAACGCACTGTGGAAAATTAAAAAAGGTGAAACAGAGTACGGCATAGGCTGGCTCCCATTGGGTGGTTATGTGAAAATATCCGGTATGGTGGACGAAAGTATGGACACCGAAGCCCTGAAACAAGACCCGCAGCCGTGGGAATTTCGCTCCAAACCGGCGTGGCAACGGCTCATCATCATGTTGGGCGGCGTGACCGTAAACTTCCTGCTCGGTTTTACCATTTTTGCCATGATGCTCTGGTATTTTGGCAAAGCGTATGTCCCGAATACCGAACTCAAGGACGGACTTGCTTTCGATAAGGTCCTGCTTGATCAAGGATTCCAGCAGGGTGATGTACTGGTTAAGGTCGGTGACAAGTTGGTTACGCAAGTAGATCCGGCCTTTTTTATCGAGCAAGTCGTGCTTAATGATGTGCGCCAGGTGACCGTCCAGCGCGCAGGGCAGGAACAGACCATTCGTCTGCCGGAAAACGCTGCCGAGCAGCTCACCAGTCAGAAAGTGCCTAAAGCCCTGCTCATGGCACCGCGTATCCCGTTCTATGTGGGCGAGTTGGCTCCAGGTAAACCTGCCGAAGCAGCCGGCTTAGCCGTTGGAGACCGTATCCTCGCTTTAAATGGTACTCCAACCACATACTACGATCAATTTACGCCTCTGGCACAGGAAAACAAAGGCAAGGCGGCACAACTTACGCTGCTTCGCCAGACAGACACAATATCTATTGGCCTTACGCTGACACCCGAGGGTATGATCGGCGTGCGCCCTAAAGTGGAAGGTTTTTACAACGTTGAGCGTGAGCGCTACAGCATTGCGGCCGCCATACCCGGTGGTGTGCAAATGAGTGTAGATTTCCTGAACAACCAGATGAAAGCATTTGGCAAAATGTTCAGCGGCGAGATTGCCGTGAAAGACAACCTCGGCAGCCTCATCAGCATTGGCAAAATGTACGGCACCTCCTGGGACTGGGAACGCTTCTGGTCGCTTACTGCCTCCCTTAGTATTCTCCTGGCCTTCATGAACCTGCTGCCTATACCAGCCCTCGACGGTGGTTATGTCGTTTTCCTGCTGTGGGAAGTCGTCACCGGCCGGAAAGTGAGCGATAAGATCATGGAAAAAGCCGTAACAGTCGGTTTCTTCCTGCTGCTCGGTCTTATGATATACGCCTTCGGGCTGGATCTTTGGCGGCATGTTTTTCAACGGTTTTTTTAAGTTTATGGGGTTTATGAGGTTTATGGGGTTTATGCTTGTTGTGTTGGCATAAACCTCATAAACCCCATAAACCCCATAAACCCCATAAACCTCATAAACCTTCTCCAATGAACTACTTCGAATTTTACGGAATTCCGGTCTCTTTTCAGGTAGAGGAAGCCGCTCTGCGCCGCATTTTCTACCAGAATAGCAAAAAGTACCACCCGGATTTCCATACGTTATCGGACGAGGTACAACAGGCAGAGATGTTGGAAAAGGCGACCTGGAATAACGAAGCCTATCAAACCTTGTCGGACCCGGATCGCCGCATGCGGCATGTTCTGCAAGTCAAAGGACTGTGGGAGGAAGAGGGCAAACAGAATATCCCGCAAGACTTTTTGATGGATATGATGGAGATCAACGAGGCGCTGATGGAATTGGAGCTGGATTTTGATCCAGGGCGCTTCGCAGAAGCCGTGCAAGCAATAGAAAACATTGAAAAAGAATTATTGCAGGGTATTCAGCCCATTTTGGATAACTATAACGAGGACACCTGTAGCGACCGGGATCTGCAAAACATCCGAGATTTTTTTCTGAAAAAGAGGTACTTGTTGCGCATTCACGAAAATCTCTCTAAGTTTGCGCCCCGTTAGCGGAGGAAGAAAAGAGCAATGGTTCTAATCCCTCTATTTTTTGCGGGAATGGCGGAATGGTAGACGCGCTGGTCTCAAACACCAGTGATTTCACGGTCATGCGAGTTCGAGTCTCGCTTCCCGCACCACAGCACATCGGATACTTCCGGTGTGCTGTTTTTTTTTCGTAGCAGGGTTGGGTATTCACTATATCGGCCTACTTTAGCTTCCATAATCCGCGTCCTCGCCGTTAACCGATCCAATCATGGCCCTTATCGTTACTCAAGACGGCTCGCATTCGATATTTTCCGAACAGTTTGGCGTTACGTACCACTCCAAGTACGGCGCTATCACGGAATCCCTGCATGTATTTATTAATGCCGGATTGCGCGCCAAAGCCGTTGTGCAGCCGGATCTCGCCGTTTTGGAGATAGGATTTGGTTCCGGGCTGAATGCCTTTTTAACCTGGCTGGAAGCCGAGCGAAGAAATCTGAGCGTCCGGTATGTCAGTATAGAGGCCTACCCTATTACACTGGACGAAGCCAATGTATTCAATTTTTCAGACCAATTAGGGGTGCCGCACCGCTATGCCGACTTCTGCCGACTGCACAGTTGTGCCTGGAATCGAAAGGCAAAACTATCCGAACATTTTTCGCTGCACAAGAAGCATATCCTTCTGGAGGCATACCGGCCCACGCAGCAGACTTTCGACCTGATTTATTTTGATGCTTTTGCCCCCCAAGCCCAGCCGGAGCTGTGGACCGAGCGCATCTTCTACCTGATGTACAAGGCATTGCGCCCGGACGGGGCGTTGCTGACCTATTGTGCCAAAGGGGATGTCAAACGCGCACTAAAAAAAGCTGGATTTGAAGTAGAGGGCCTGCCCGGCCCGCCGGGAAAACGGGAGATGACACGAGCGTGGAAATAAAAAAGCCCCGTCCGAAAGGACGAGGCTTTTTCTTTGTGGCGGAGGCCCTAAAAATCAAGTCTGCGTTGCCCTTCCCTCCCGTTTGGGCCAAGGCGCCAGGGCCACGGTAGAGACCGCAAAAAAGGCCATAAAGAAACCTGCAATGGAGCGCAGGTGCAGGTTGTGCTGAACCCAATACTCCGCTTCCGTGAATACCGTAATAAACCCATGATTGTTGACCTGATATTGGCCGTTGACGTATTCCGGGTCCGCGATCCCACCGGTCACAAACAGGAAAATACAGTACAGCGAATACAGGTAAATGCCGGCCAAGGCTACCAATGCCCACTCCGGCGCGCCCCCCAGAAAATACCGGATTTTCTGAAGAAAGCCCATTCCTTTCGCGTCTTCTGCAGCCAGCGGCCTGTTGTTATTCAGGTAGTAAATGGTGAAGGCCCACAGCGGAAACATCATCAAAAAGATTTGAAAAAACGATACTTCGAAAGGCGCCGGTTGCCCGAATAAAAGGGTGACGTTGATGAGGAGAAGCCCAAGCAGGCCAGCCAGGGAAAGGAAGAAGGCGATGGGTTTGACGGTGTGGATAGTCATGGTGGGATGGTTTAGGTAGTGAAGCAAGGGCTCCTGGGGCCTTTGTTATTACCGAGCAAATATCAACCAATCAAGCATAAACAAAAAAGCCCCGTCCGAAAGGACGAGGCTTTTTCTTTGTGGCGGAGGCCGGACTTGAACCGACGACCTTCGGGTTATGAGCCCGACGAGCTACCAACTGCTCCACTCCGCGATTTTGTGCCGCAAAGGTAACCCCCTTTTCCACCATTCACCAAATACATCCAATTATTTTTAAAAAACATGACCTTTGCCCCATGACTCAAAACTGGATTTCCTACCATATCTATCCCCTCGAAACCCTGGATGCCTTTTTGGCCCGCAGCGTACGCCCTTTTTTAGAACAGCATGTTTGGCCTACTCAGGGCGCTCGCGCATTTTTTATCCGCTACGACGATGAAAATGGTCCACACATCCGTCTTCGGATCCGCGGCGAGGCTGATTTCCTCCAAAAAATTCAGCCCGTCCTGCAGAGCTGGTTTGCCGAACGTGGCACTTGCGAAGAACTGCCTTACGTATCCGAACCGGAACGATTTGGTAGCCCGGATGCCTTACCTTGGGTAGAAGAGTATTTTCATTTGTCCACACGTGTTGTGCTGGACCGGCTCAATCGCCCATATACCTACGGCGACGCCCTGTTTGACGCCCTGCGCATGCACGTAATCACTGCATTTGCCACCGGTTGGCACCATGAAAAAAGTGCCTGGTACTTTGACAACCTGTGTACCCAATGGATGGAATTGTTTTTTCAGCCGGCCGAACACAAAACCGACCCTGCATCCAACTGGCAAGCCTCCCTGCGGAAAGATTTCGAAGAGACCTTCACACCACAGCAGGAAGAACTCCGCCTGGCCGTCGTCGAACTCTGGACCGCACTGGAAAAAGGAGCGTTTGACAAGGAACAGCCCGAATGGCTGCGGTGGCTACGCGGCAATGAAATGATCTTGACCGGCCTGGGCGACAACCTCGAGAAAGCCTTGCCCAGTCTGCTCCACCTGACCAATAACCGCCTCGGTATAAACAATCAGGACGAGGTGTATCTGAACTTTATCCTCTCCAAGACATTACTCAACTAGGTTAGAAGGTTAGAAGGTTGCTGGTTAGAAGGTTAGAAGGTTTCGGATTGTGTAGAACCAGCAACCCTCTAACCTTCTAACCAGCAACCTTCTAACCTTCTAACCTCTATTATTCAAACCGGCGCTTGTAAAACCAGGAGTTATCGTTGAAGGTATAGCCTGCGGTAATTCGGAAATAGGTCTCACTAATGGGGGAGTCCGCTCCAAGTTTGCCTATTTCTATGGCGGTATTGATATAAGAGGTCTGCTGACGCGGCAGGATAATCGGGAAGCCCAGGCCCAGCGAGAAGCCGATATCGTCCAATCCCTGGCCGTCTATGACGCGGGGGTCTTGCCGGAAATAACCGCCGGCACGGTAGCGGATACGCTTGCCGTAGTTGTTGTACGAGGCATAGTCCGGGATATATTCCACGCCCACCGAAAATGCAGCGGTATTGCGGAATCCCGAGTCGTTCGGGCGTGCTTCATTTTTGAACGATGACCAGCCTTCGTAGGCATATTGGCCGCCCAAACGCAATTTGTTCGCCACCACATATTGCACTCCAAACTGGAAGGCCGCCGGCATGGTAACGTCGCGCTTGACTCCGGAATCCTGCAACAATGTATCGGCGCTCTCGTATTGGCCATTCGACAGGCGCCCGCGGCTGCGGATAAAAATGCGATCCGCTGTACTGCCAATATTCTGCTGCCCTGCGCCTGTGATCCCTACCGTCACCCAGCGCGTTGCGAGTGTTTTGTCGTTTTCAGCGTACTTCAGCACAAAATCGTGCTGAAGACCAATTTTCCACGTCAGTCCGCTGATTCGAATATCATCCCGGCGGGTACTCCAGAAAGTAGGCAGCGAGTCGTTGAAAATGGTCGTGTTTTCGTAGGTGTTTTTGCCAAAAACCCAGCCCAGGTTAAGTCCCAGCGCCGTGTTTTTGTATTTGGCAGCGCTACTCCAGGTGAAGCGATACGTGCCGCCGTTGCCCTCAAAAGAGTTTTCAATCGCACCGAGATCCTGCAAAGTATCCAGGGAGGACACGTTGTAACCGACTACGGTATTTGGCGTCAGCGCTGCTCCCATGCCAAACTGCCACGGCGACTTCCGCCGGTCGAGCACTTCATTGATCGGGCTGCGCAGGGGAAAACCCAGCGCCAGATAAGCCAGATTTCCGCTCCAGTTGCTCAACGACGACGACGATGACTCATAGTTGCTTTTTTTAGCAAAAAGCCCACCCTCGAGGGTCGTGGCGCGCAAAAAGGCATACGAGGCAGGATTGTCTAAATTCAGGTGAAAGGGGTCGTGGAAAGCGGCTGTTTGTCCTCCAAACCCTGCCTGCGCGGCAAAAAACTGATTGAACGGATCCCCAAGGCCGTAGCGCGAATACGGAGAGTTCTGTTTGGGCTGAGCCATGAGGCCGGCTGCGGTAATTAGAAAAAGAAGGGTGCTCAGGATAAACTTCATGCAGAAGGTGTTTGATCGAATATCAGGGAATAAGGTTCTGATTTGCATTGTATTGTAAAATATGATTTAGACCGTGCAAGGTTAAATATGGTTCCGTGTGCAATGCCGGGATTGGTAGAAAAGGCGCTAAAAAGGTTGCATCACCGCCTGTCAGCAACACCGTCAAGGGACTCAGCCGCTCTTCAAAAAGCCGTACAAAACCCGCTATTTCCAACGCCGCGCCGCGCAACGCGCCATTTTGCAGCGCGGTTTCCGTGCTATACCCCACGATATCATCCGGCATACGCATTTGCACTTCCGGCAATCGCGCCGTAAAGGTATGCATCGCCCGTATCCGCATAGCAGCCCCTGGAGCGATATTGCCGCCGTGATACGTTCCGGCACTGCTCAGCAGGTCGTACTTGATACACGTTCCGGCATCCACTACCAGACAATTGTCATTTGGAAAGAGTGCCTGCGCGCCGGCTACAGCGGCCAAACGATCCCGTCCCAGTGTTTCCGGAGTGCGGTAATTATTTTGAAACGGGAGCGGCGTTTCGTGGGTAAGCTCCAGCGTCACGGTAAATACCCCCGCCAGGCGACGCTGCGTTTCAGGATCGGGCACTGCCACCGATGCCGTTATCACACGGTCCACACCCGCTTCCCTTCCGTACGCCAGCAAATCCTCTAACGCCCAGTCCTGCCAATTCGCTTGCTCGACCAGACGATTGCCCTCAAATAGGCCCGTTTTGGTGCGCGTGTTGCCGATGTCTATGACCAGATTCAAGGATGTGCTATTCTGTTTTGCGACAATTCGCCGTGGTTTTGTGTTTCAGGCCGCGAAGGTACGCCGGAATGGGCAGGTTGGTAGGCCGACATTAAAAAAGCCGCTGACACACCAGGTGCAGCGGCCTTTTTGTTGTTTTTCAGAACATTAGCCCAGATACGACTTCAAGGAATTTCGGTTATATGCCTTGCGCAGGCGTCGAATCGCCCGTTCTTTTATCTGCCGAACCCGTTCGCGGGTGAGGCCGTACAACTCGCCGATCTCTTCGAGGTTCAGCGGCTTGTAGCCGTTGAGGCCGTAGTAAGAAGCGATAACCTCTACTTCCCGGGGCGACAGGATGGAAAGCCCCTGAGCCACTTCTTCGCGCAGCGATTCCGCCATCAATTCAATATCCGGCTCTTGTGCATCCTCGGACATAAACACATCAAGCATCGTGGATTCGCCATCCTCCGAATTAGAGAGCGGCGCATCGAACGATACATGTCGAATACCACTGCGCATCATCGTTTGAACTTCCCGGGGCGACATCTCGAGCAACTCGCCCAGTTCTTCATCCGTCGGCTCTCGTTCAAATTCCTGAACAAAAGAAATATACGCTTCATTGACCTTGTTGTAGGAACCCACCTTGTTCAGCGGCATCCGCACGATGCGGCTGTTTTCAACAATGGCCTGCAAGATGCTTTGGCGGATCCACCAAACAGCGTAGGATATAAACTTGAAACCTTTCGTCTCGTCAAAACGCTTGGCAGCTTTCATAAGACCTACATTGCCCTCGTTGATCAGATCAGACAGGCTCAGGCCTTGATTTTGGTATTGTTTGGCAACCGAAACCACGAAACGTAAATTTGAACGAGTCATTTTATCCAGCGCTTCCTGATCGCCTGTACGAATGCGGCGAGCGAGTTCGGCTTCTTCGTCTCCTACCAACATCGGTATTTTTCCAATGTCTGTGAGATACTTGTCCAACGCGAGGCTCTCGCGTGAAGTAATTTTGTGGGTGATCTTAAGTTGACGCATGTGGACAGATCTGAAGTTAATTTGTACTCTAAACGAAATAACCGCGAAAGGTTACTTTTTCTTTGCAAAAATTTTTATAAAACCATTGACTTTTTGTGCCAAAGCCGGTATAACAGCCGATCACATCCCAATGATACAACTTTATTGCCAAAATAGTTGCAGACGGCTGCTCCGTTATCCAAAGACGTTGGTTGTTGTACTCACGTTGGCTCTGGTTTGGCTTTTTTGCCTGCCAAACCCCCTTTTTGACGATCCGGTGTCTGTCATTTTGGAGGATGATCAGGGCGATTTACTTTGTGCCCGTATCGCTTCGGACGGGCAATGGCGCTTCCCCGCCCAGGAACGCACACCGGACAAGTACAATATTTGTGCGGTAGCTTTTGAGGACAGGCGCTTCTGGTGGCATCCCGGTGTAGATCCAATTGGTATTATCCGGGCGCTTGGGGCCAATCTGCGCCAGGGCCGCGTGGTCAGTGGCGGCAGCACCATCACCATGCAGGTGATTCGGCTTTCCCGAAAAAATCCTCCGCGCACCATCTGGGAAAAATGCGTGGAAGTTTTCAGAGCCACCCGACTGGAGCTGACCACCTCCAAACAAAAAATCCTCGCACTGTACGCCGCCCACGCTCCCTTTGGCGGCAATGTCGTCGGCCTGGAAGCTGCCTCCTGGCGGTACTACGGCAAACATCCGGAATCGCTATCCTGGGCGGAAGCAGCCACCATGGCTGTTTTACCCAACAGCCCGGCCCTGATTCACCCCGGCCGAAACCGCGAGGTACTCCTAAAAAAACGAAATCGCCTGCTCGACCACCTGCAATCCGACGGAAAACTATCCGCCTCGGAGTGCGCCTTAGCCAAGGAAGAAACCCTGCCCGACGCTCCCCTACCCCTCCCGCAACTGACACCCCATCTGCTCGACCGGCTGGCAGCACAAAACCGACCCGAGACCGGCGGCAGGTTCAAAACCAGCATCAACCGCCACCTCCAACAACGCATCGCGGATATTCTCGCCCGGCGACAAGAAGTATATCGGGGCAACGATATCCACAACCTGGCAGCCGTGGTACTGGATGTGCCCACCGGCAACGTCCTCGCATATGTGGGTAATGTCTCCGGCGCAGGAGCCGAACACGGCGAACAGGTGGACGTAATCGCCGCCCCGCGCAGCACGGGCAGTATCCTCAAGCCATTCCTGTACGCGCTCGCACTGGAAAATGGCGATATCCTGCCCAATAGCCTGCTCCACGATGTGCCGACCCAACTCGGCCGCTACAAGCCGGAAAACTACTTTGAAACCTACGATGGCGTCGTGCCGGCCAAACGCGCCCTGATCCGCTCGCTCAATGTCCCGTTCGTTTTGCTCCTGCAACAACACGGACTCGAAAAATTCCACTTCGAACTGAAAAAACTGGGCATCTCCACGCTCCACAAACCACCCGCACACTACGGACTTTCCCTTATTCTCGGCGGCGCAGAGGCCAACCTGCTCGATATCACCAATATCTACGCCGGCATGGCCCGCCGGCTCGGCGCCTTCTACGACCGCAACGGCCGCTATGATGCCCGGGATTTTCGGGACCCCGTTTTTTGTCCTTCCGAAACGGATAACACCGGCAGTGCATACATCCCCTCCCAATCGCCCACCGGGGGACTCGGTGCTGCTTCGATTTGGTTTGCCTTCGAGGCGATGCAGCAGGTGGAACGCCCCACGAGTGCAGGGGAATGGGAGTTGTTTCAGGCCAGCAGGCACATCGCCTGGAAAACAGGAACCAGCTTCGGATTTCGGGATGCCTGGGCGGCCGGTGTCACGCCGCGCTACGCCGTGGGGGTGTGGGTTGGAAATGCCGATGGCGAAGGTCGCCCCGGACTGATTGGCGTGGACATCGCCGCGCCTGTTATGTTCGAAATTTTTGGTCAACTCCCGGACGACGGCGCATGGTTCGATCCGCCATACGACGATATGGCTCAGGCCTCCGTTTGCAAACAAAGCGGTTTCCGGGCGGGTCCGTATTGCGAAGCAGATACTCTCTGGATACCCAAAAACGGCCTCAAGGCCAAAGCCTGCCCGTACCACCAACTGCTGCACCTCGACCCGAGCAGTACGTGGCAAGTACACAGCGCTTGCGAAGCGCCCGCCGGGATGCAACACCGTTCCTGGTTTGTGCTGTCTCCCCTTCAGGAGTTTTATTTTACCCGAAAAAACCCAACCTACCTGCCGCCGCCGCCGTTTCGGAGCGACTGCCTTGCCGCACAGGCAACCCCGGAATATTCCCCCATGCAACTGGTTTACCCCAAAGACCTCACCCGGATTTTTGTGCCCGTAGACCTCGATGGTCGTCTCAGCAGCACCGTGTTTCAGGTGGCCCATCGAAAGCCGGATACCGAAATATTTTGGCACCTCGACGGGACGTATCTCGGCAGCACCAAGACCTTTCATCAAATGGCCCTGCAGCCATCCATCGGCAAACATATCCTTGCGCTCGTGGACCAGCACGGTAACCGCACGGAACAGGCGTTTGAAATCATCGGGAAATAATCCAGTGCCGCTTTTTTCAGATACATCCGAACTCAAAACCGCAACATTTTCCGAACAGCCCGATCCGTGTCGGTCTCCAACTGGTAGTACAACAAGCCGATTCCGGCGCCCAGCAGGTGGCTTTCCACCGTAATTGCATGGTTGCCGGCGGGATATGCTTGTGTGGTTTCCCAGAGTAGCCGCCCGGCACTGTCCCATATCCGCAATGTCGCAGTTTTTGCCTCCGGCAAATAAAAACCTATCGAGGTAGCCGCGTCAAACGGATTCGGTTGGTTTTGAAACAGTTCAAATCCGGCAACAGAAACAGCATTGTCCCCAAACCGCAAGGCCACTTGCATCAAATCCCAATCGGCGGAATAGGCCTCGCTGCGGGCAATGCGGTTGGAAAGTTGAAGTTTTTCGCGCAAGCTTCCCGATTCGAGTACCCGGAACCGCAACACAAACTCCAGCAAACCACCGGTTTCCCAACTGATCGCCAGGCTGTTTTCGATGTTGAAAATGGCGAACTGTTCGTCCGATAAGCCGTCGCCTGGAATCAAATCCAGCACCTCCAGCCCGGGATAGTTGAGCGTGAACTGCATTCCCGCCACAGACTTGTCCGCCCGAACGCGTACATTGACCAGATCGCCTGTAGTCACTATTTGGTCTGAAATATCCAGGTACAAAACAGGACGGCTGCGATCTTCCACGACAACACCGGAAAAGTTCGGATTGGCATTCCCGTTTACATCGCCCACCTTGAACCCGATGAAATTTTGCACCGGCAGGGCAGATGCTTGCAGGTTTGTTACATCTATCTGCTCCGGAAAACCACCCGAAAACGGATTGGCCGGATTGGAAAAAACATGATTCGCGGCCACAAAACGCCAGGATGGGAGGGCCGGCAACTGCTGGTAAAGCCCCAGAATCAATTTGCGAAACTCCACGATATCGAATGTCGTCACCGTGTTCGATTTATTGGCATCTGCCGCCAGTGTCCTGTACGGCGACGGAATCGCCTCCAGTCCCAGCACGTGCTTGTTGATCAACAACAAATCGAACGTGGACACGCCGTTGAGCGGATTGTCGTCGCGGAAAGGCTTGAGGGTGTACGACGAAGCCGCCGGCAGTGTGAACGAGAAAGCGCCCTGCGCATCCGTCAGGGCAAATTGTGTGAACGGCGGAAGCACCGGGTGCGTCCCGTTGAGTTCGACCGCAACTCCTGGAATACCTGCCCCCGTTTCAGTTTTAACGGTACCGCCTACCGTCAGGACGGTTGGTGCGCAAGTGCCGTCGGGGTCTTCCACCCGGAAGTTGTAGGCGCAGGTGGTTTCGTTTCCGCAGTTGTCGTACACCGTCCATTGGATACGGTGGTTGCCGAGCGGCAGTTGGAGCGGGGTATCCGAACCCGGCGTAGCGGGTATATGCCAGACCAAGCGCACAACCTGTCGCCGGCCTGCGGTGTCGGCCCGAAGCACAAACTGATAGCGGGCATTCTGGCCCACCGGGCGGGTATCGTACTGCCGCAATTGTCCGCCGGCATAGTTTGGAGTATTCACATTATTGAACAAAATCGTACCCGGCAAAGGCAAATCGGTACTATTCACCACAGACTCCTGCACGTCGTCGCCATCCAAATCCAGGAACAGCAGGTAATCCACGCCCAGGTTTGGCCCAAAACAGGCATCTGTGACGGTCACCTCAAGGTCCGCCACACCTTCGCACAAGTCCTCGTTCGGATTCCCGGGATCAGCCGAAAAATTAGCGTTCCACAAATGCAGATCGTTGTCGCTCAGGTCAACAAAGGTCGGAGCGCCAGCCGGGCAATCCTCTACAATCGGTTGCTCGAGGTCAATCACCCGGATAATTTGTTTGTAGGTATAGCCATTTGCATCCATTGCCCAGAACGTGCTGAAATCGGTAGGCGCCAGATCGTTGGCCCCTGTTTTCGACGAGGTTGGCGCCCAATCGCCCACCGTACCGGCCTCCGAAACAACCGGACCGGGTTGGTTATCGGGGTGCACCGCGAGCGCATTGGGGTCGGGATTGGGCACGGTAATCAGCGCCTGACTCGAATCATACGCGCAGGCGTTGTAGATTTTCCAGGTACGCTCGATGCGGAAGCAGGCATCGGGCACATTGAACACGGTCGCTTCGACAAACGATGCCACCATGTTTTCACAGCCTGTGCCGAAAAATGCCGGGGCGCCGTAGTTGCCCGAGGTGTCGCAGGCCATGATGACCAGGTCGTCCGGGAATCGGACAAAATAGCGCTGTTCGTTTTCTACGACAATTCGCTGGGTACACTGGCCGCTCGTTCCGACGGCATCAAACACCCGAAAGGTACGCGCGATGGTTCCCCGGGAGCATACCGTGTCAAATTGCTGGTAATTTATCAGAATCGCGGTGGAGTCAACGGTACAAGATGTACTCGCAAAACCATACGCCGAAAAGGATGGATCGAAGTTTTCGCACGTGACGACGGTATCCATCGGCGCCGTGCATTGCGGACTGTTGATGTCCAGAATCAGTATTGGCGCCGTACAGTCGCTGTATTGGCCCTGAGCCAAACTGTCGGATACCGCCCCGGCAGGCACCGGAATATCGTACACCCGAAGCGCAACGGACACGGTATCGCCCAAGTCTGCACAACACAAGTACACATAATCGTCCCATGCCCCTCCAAGGGTATCGCAGGTACCCGCCTCAACCCGGCGCGCTTTGAAAAAAACCTGACTGCACGCATCCATTGAGCCTTCGTCAAACAACCCCGCCGGCATCGTCGCCAGCCCCAGATCATTGAGGTAAGCGGTCAGGAACGTATCGCATTGTGCCAGCGGCGGGATACTGTCCCATACCAGAAGTTCCATTTCACATTCCGAGGTATTGCCACAGGCGTCGGTCGCCACAAGCCGAAGATTGGTAGCGCCCACCATAAAACCCGGTGCTTCGCCAAAAACAGCCAGTGTATCGGGGTGGCTCGTGTTGTTTCCTATAAAATCGCCCAAAACCGCAGATAGGGAGTCTTCCGTCCCGTTAATATCCCAATAAACCACCACGGTGGTTAAATAGGAGCACGCATCTTCCACAATAATATCAGGAAGGTTTACCATACCTACACAGTCCGCGCCACCGAGTACCGCCACGGTATCCAGCGGGCAATGGAGTACCGGCTCAAGCCCGTCCAATATTTCCAAAATTTGCTCACCCACCAGCGGGTTGGCCAACGAATCGGGCAAACAGCCGTCCTGCACCGTCCAGATGCGGTTGATCAGGCGGTTGGCGCCGCAAAAAATCTGCTCGGTTTCAATAAATTCAGCCACCAGACCGCACGAAGACGTATCGGTCAGGAAGTACTGCAGGCCGCCAATCTCAATAAAAGGCCAGCCGGTCACCGCCGGCGATGGCAATGGAGTACACTCAAATGTGCCATCAAAAGGAAAATATACATCGTCTATCGAGCGCTCCCGGACAATGGTTTGCACACAGGTCGCCACATTGTTCGAAGCATCCAGGGCCGTCCAAAAACGCGTAATAATACCGGCTACGCCAATCGAGTCGCAGGGATAATCGTTTCGCACGTCCACAAAATTCAGGGCGACATCGCCCATACATCGTTCAGTTATCATCGGAAATCCTTCCTGAATCCCAAGGGTATCCCGTAAAAAAGCAGGGAGCAAGTGTGCTTCCGGCAATAGACAAGGCACTACCGCTGCGGGGCACACCAGCGCCGGCGGTATCGTGTCGAAAATGCGGACAAACCCGGTGCAACTGCCCCCGTTAAGCAGGTCTGATACCCGATATTGGTACAAGTTGCCGCGATCAACAGATTCAAAAAAAGCACCTCCCCACGGGCCATCCCCGAGCGGGACGGTTCGGTCAGTCTCCACCAGCATACTCAAAACACAGCCGTAGTTGCCCTCCAACAAATCCGCAGCGCCGGGCGCCACCCAACAGTCCGTACCAAGATAAACAGAAACCGTATCCTGACAGGTCAGTGCAGCGGTATCCGCAACAACGGTCACGGTAAACGAACAATCGGAGGTATTGCCCGATGAATCCTCGGCCACAAAAGCATTCATGGTCGCGCCGATGGGAAATACCCCGCCCGATGCAATACCGGACCATTGGTTCGGCACAATGACCAATGAGTCGTCGGTGGCCGTTACCGCGTATGAAAAAACGGTTTCACAGAGGCCCGGTCCCAGATTGATGATTTCATCCGGCGGACAAACGATAACCGGTGGCACGGTGTCCACACCCATAGTGTCCGGTAGCGCCCATAGCGGTGCAACCGGCACTTCGTGTATTTTAAAATGAAAATTGGAGACGGCAGGCGTGTTGTGCCGGGATGTGGCAGCCTCAAGGGTTGCGAATACGCCAAAGAAAAGGATGATGGTAAAAAATCGGTTCATAGATTTGGATCGAGTAGTTCCCCCAATTTAGCGAAAATTGGGCCAGAAACAGATAAAATATCGGAACCGCCTCTTCTGATGGGTGTTTTTAAAAAAACACTTGCAACATTCCCCGCACGCCGTACTTGGGTGCGCCCGGGTGATCGAGGTACGTGAAGCGCCGCACCAAATCTATGCGCAGCACTTTGAAAATGTTGCCGATTCCGATTCCTGCTTCGATGTACGGTTTTGCTGCGAGCGTATAGGAAATGGGGGAGCCATCCGGGTACGTCGGAAAGCGATACAGTCCGGAACCCTCGGAGGGCAGGTTTGTGGGTGTAACGGCGCCGTACAGCATTTTGAAGGAGGCTGATTCTCGGAGTTTCAGTTTGCGCACCAACGGGATTTTATTCAGGAAAAAACCGTAGAAATTGTGGTCCATATTGATGGCTACATAGCGGTCGCTGATGAATTCCATGAAGTTCATCAGGTTGTATGAGTACAATTGGTACAGGTAGGTCTGGTTGGCACGGTGAATAGAGAGCAACGGGTACGGCACTTTGCCAAATACGCCACCGGCTTCTATAAAGAGGTAATTGTAACCAATGGGGGGGATGTTCGTAAACTTGTAAAAACTGGCCCGAACATCGTGAAAACTATGCTCGCCTCCATAAAAACCGTCAATTCCGCGGGCATAACGGAGGGTTGCGACGTAGTTGACATTGATCGTTTGTCGGTAGGTTGACGTTTGAAAAAACGTCTCGCCGGGCGCATAGCGCAATTGCAGGTAAGCCTTGGCCGTGGTCACTGTCGGATTTTCGGGCTGGCTTCCGGTCACGGGATCGAACCGCAGTGTCCCGGCAGGTGCCTGTGATTCTTGCTCAAAGCCGACCGCATACGAAAAATGGTTATTGAACTCCCGCTCGTGCTCCAGGGTAAATTTGTTGAAATACAGAAACTTGTCGTTCTCGCCACGCACAAAAGATGTCAGGAAACCACCGGTTTGCGTCCGGGCGAGTTCCAGCCCGGGAATACGGATATCCTGCTGGTATTGCACGCGTAAAAGGTTGTACGGAAACTGATTGTAGGTGGAACCGCGCAACGCAATCGTGGCTTTTCCGCCAAACTTCAGGCGGTTATCCTGAAAACCATACGCGCCGTAGCCGTCGAGGTTGACTTGTTTGCTGAGGGTGGACGATGTGCGTCCGCCGAAACGCAGGCGGCTGCCTTCCACGCCATTGAAGGCGTAAAACGTACTGACCGGCCCGATTTCGAAGTTTGGGCCGACATTTACATACCCCACAGTGGCGATCAGCAATGCTTTGGCGGTGTTTTTGAACAGCGGTGTATTCTGCAAACTGTCCATATTCTGGTATGTAGCAGCCTCGGCCGCGTTCAATTCCACGTGTCGGGCGCCTGCCCAGTAGGTCGAGTCACTTTGCCCGGCGCCGGGCAGATATTCCACCTCCGCGTATGCATTTCGGAACACCGAGTCGGGTAGCACCGGATTTATTTCCGGGTCCCGGTGCGAGATCAGGCGCTGGCCAAACAGCCCGGCGCCTTTGCGCGCAATACCAAAATCCATGCGGTAGTCTTCGTTGGACAGCACCCATTTGCCGGAAGGCAGGCGCTGAAAATCCTGTTGCAGTTCGATGGATTTGACCCAGTTCAGGTTAATATCGGGGTTCACGCCAAAGGTTGCGCGCACTACGGGATACGTGCTGTCAAGGGCGATGTAAAGTTCGCCCTGCAAGAGCATGTCCGTTTTGTTCCGGGGAAAAAAAGCGAGGCGAACGATCTTGCTGCCGCTCTCTTCGATGGTATCCATGGGGTAGTAGCGGTAAAACATAGGCGCCATGTTGGCAATCGGACTGAGAAAATGGTCCGTCAGGAGCACCACATAATTGTCGTACAAATTAACTTCCTGATTAAGATACCGCAGCGCCTTGTTGATACCCTCTTGCTCGAGGTAGCCCGGAAATTTCACCGATTTATTGGCCTTGATCAGGAGTTTTCGGGCTTTTGGATCGGCGCGTAAGTACAGATCCTGGATATTTTCCTGCAAAAAAACAGGGATCACGCCCATACCCTCGAGCTTGCTGGTGTCCGCATTGTCCAGTGCAAAGCGCAGACTTTTAAGCACCTTTTTGTCTTTCACCTTTTCGGATAGGTTGCTCAGGCCGAGCAGCACCTTTTCGTATTGTTCCTCCCGAAACGTTCGCTGGTTCTCCACCCGGTTCTTGTCGCGGTTTTCTACCACCAGTTTGATGAGTTCTACGGCCGGGTTGTTTTTATTGCGGTATTTACCGGATTTGACGGTCACCTCTTTCAGGTTCGTGGTTTGGGGCACAAGGTTAATGTCGAGGGATTGTTCCACCCCTGGTTGTACCGCCACCTTTTGTTCCTGATAGCCTAATGCCGAAATCCGAATTTCCGCGAAGGGTTTTTCTGATTTGATTTCAAAATAGCCGTTTTCGTCGCTGCGGCCACCTATGCTCATACCTGGTACGGCAATACCGGCGAATGCAACGCCGGAACGTGTTTCTGCATCGGCGATACGCCCGCGGACGAGCGTGCCGGACTGTTGCGCCAACAGGGCGAGGGGGCAAAGGACAAAGGCCACCCAGATGACGAGGCGGCCCGGAATCAGAACGGGAGTAATGTGTTTGTTCATTCGCATAAAATCAGGCTCGAACGGATTACTTCAATTTACGCAGAAAATCCGTGCCATTTCGGAGTTCTTTTTTTCGATCCGCCCAAATGTAACAGCAATTGATGCCATTAGACGACGGCGTTAGGAAAAAGTTGACAAACTAAGTTCTGTTTCGACTAACCCAGTCAAATAAATCAACTGACTAAATTCAATCCTTTTTCTCATCAACTAAATCCAACCGATTATGAAAAAAGCTCCCAGTGCACGCTTAATCCTCCTTTTTCTGCTGTTGCTCCCCGGTATTTCGGCTACCGGTCTTTTGCAAGGTCAGGAATTGTTCAAGCCTGAAGCAGCGCGTGTTCAGCGCACATTTACGACCAAAATACCTATGTCCAACAAAGCCCAAAGCGTAAAAGTTGACGTGGTGGACAATCTGGTTATTCTCGAAGGGGATATCATTCTGGGTCCTCTGGTAAGTTTCGAGGGCGATGATGCGGTCGCCGTTGATGGCGCTTCGTACCGCTGGCCAAACTCAACCATTCCGTATGTTATTTCAGCGGGCCACCCGAAAAAAACGGACATCGAATGGGCGATCAACCACGTGCAATCCACCACCAATTTGTGTCTGGTTCCCCGCACCAACCAGACCGACTACGTCCAGTTTGTCAGTGCCAGCGGCTGCGCATCGTATGTGGGCAAACAAGGCGGCCGGCAGGATATCACCATCGGAAGTTGCTCCAAAGGCAGCATTGCCCACGAAATTTTGCACGCTGCAGGTCTTTGGCACGAGCAAAGCCGCGAGGACCGCGACAACTACATCACCATCAAATGGGCAAATATCCAGGATGGGAAAGCGCATAATTTCAATAAACACGTTTCCGACGGCACCGATATAGGCACCTACGACTACGGCTCAATTATGCACTACGGCAAAACGGCGTTTTCCAAAAACGGGAACAATACAATTGACATCAAAATACCGCCGGGCACAGCCGCTACGACGATCGGCCAACGCAACGGCCTGAGCGCCAAAGACAAAACCGCTATCAATAAACTCTACGGCCCTGGTCCGTGCAAAGAAGACTGCATCACCTTCAATCCATCCACCGTAACGGTCAAACAAAGCGGAACCAAGTGGTTGGTTGTGAGCGGCTCCAGTTCCATGTTTTCCGCGCCGAACAAGGCAGAAGCCGAAAAAATTGTAAAAATCATCAAGCAATATGGCCTGAATAAAAGCTGCTTTGTTGGCCGCCCGGATCCTTCCTTCCAGTATTTATTGAAAAACACAGCCTCTCCTTCCGGGGCATTCTCCGGTGAAGATTGTATTGCGTTTAATCCCAATAACCTGCAAATCAAACAGGAAGGAACGCAATACGTAATGACCAACGGTGTTTCCCGTATGTTTATGTTCCCAAACAAACAGGAGGCGGATCAGACACTGGCAATGATCAAAAAGTATGGTTTCAACCGAACCTGCTATGTCGGTCGCCCGGATGCATCTTTGCAGTATATGCGGAAATAAAAAATGCACACTATGGACACAAGTATCATTTTCCTGTTTAGCGCCATGCTCGTAACGAGCTCAGGATGCGGCGAAAATACCCCAGGCCCAAAACAAGGGGAGATACGCCTGAAAATTTCTCATTACAAAGTACCCTGTACGGGCGCCGACCTCCAACTCTGCCTGCTGGTCTCCACAAACGGAAATGACCCGGAGTATTTTTATGATACCATCGAGGGATTCGAGTACGAATGGGGCTACGACTACGAGATCAGCGTGGAAAAAAACACGCTGGAACGCCCGATGGCAGACGCCTCTTCCAGTTCCTACAAACTGAAACAAGTACTCAAAAAAGAGCGGGTCGCCCCGAAGACGACGTTCGAATTGCCTGTAAACCTGGACGGGATGGCTCTTGTCGAAAACACCGATGCCGGTTGCATGCTAATGGGAGAAATCGCCATTGACCCGGGCAAATTTACCTGCGAAAACTTGGCTAATGCCCAGCGTGCCGTTTTTCGGCACGGAACGGGGAATGGCAACTTGCTCGTAGTCAAATTAAAATGATTATCAGCTCTTTACAGCAGTGGCGCCGGGGGGAACAAGATTCCTTCCGGCGCTTTTGTTTGTGGCTTCCCCCACCCTACCGCAATACCGAAACATCGCCCTTTACCACCGGTTGAAGCGCGCCATCTCCGCGCCGCCACAGCAAGCGGTAAATGTACACATCGGAAGGCACGGGCTTTCCGTTGGACGTTCCGTCCCAGGCGGCATTGGGGTCGGTACTTTCAAAGATCATTCCACCCCAACGGTTATAAATTTCCAGTCGCTCCACCTGTGCGCTCCCTTCCAGCACAACCATACGAAACTGGTCGTTATTGCCATCGCCGTCAGGGGTAAACGCATTGGGGAATCGAACACGCGGAAAGATCAATCGGAACGTCTTTTCCGAAACCTTGACACAGCCACTCGGCGACGTGGCGATAAGCGTATAGCGCACCGCAGCCCCAACGGTATCGTTGGTAGCAGGCATCAGGTCAATGGTTTCGTTAGTGAACGGCAACGTCTTGGTATCCACCGTAGTTTCCTGCCATACGAAGGTGAAATTGCTCAGATCTTGCGCCGGCGTCACTGCAGCAGTCAAAGACACCGTCGTACCGATATCTATTGCATTGGTGTCGGGTACACACTGAATATCAAGGGTAAACGTGGGCACTATATCCACACGCACGGTGTCGCGCAAGGTACAGGTGTCGCCGAAAGTGTAGGTTACGATGAAGATGGTGTCTCCTGCAGGGGTTTTGGTGATGCTGGCCGCAGCTTCGCCGGTGCTCCAGGCGTAGCGCCCATTGGGGTCAGAACCGAGGGCCTTTAGCTCAATCTTACTTTCTGCACAAAGGGTAGTGTCGGGCGTAACTGTCAATGTGGCCGTATAGGCAAGAACGTCCACCGAACGGGTGATTACGCAGTTGCCCAGCGTAGCAGTCACCGTGTAAATCGTATTTTGAGCCGGCGTCACCTCCGGGTTTTCATCGTCGAACACGAGGGTCGGATCGGGCGGGTTGGCAGACCAGGAGTACTCCGATCCCGGCAGCACGGGGCCGAGGTTTAGTCCAATCGTTTCGCCGGGGCACAACTGCCGGTCTGAGGGAAACACTATCTGTGGAGCTTCACCAGCTATAGTCACCAACACGGTGTCGGTCAGCAAGCATCCGTCACCGTAGGTAAAAAAAGCGACGTATTGGGTTGTCTGGTTGGGCGTGACCGCCAGGGTGCGGACAGTGCCCTCCACCAGACCCGTCTGCACATTCAGCCACTGAAACGCCGTGCCGGGGATACTGGTCATGGCCGTGAGTACCAGCGGAGCATTTCTGCAGATCGTCGTGTCATTGCTGGTCGTCAGAGCAGCCGAGTTGACCGTGATGCGCACAGAGTCTCTTCCGATACAGCCATTGTTGGTCGTGACCACGTACGTGGCTGTTTCTGTGGGGCGAAACGTTGGGTTGGGCAAAGTGTCTGTTCCGAAACCGGGATGCGTGGACGTCCAGACGTAGGATGCGGTCGGGTCGAATACTTCATTCAGCACCACGGAGTCGCCGAGGCACAAGTTCACGTCGCTCGGGAACTGGACTGGAGCCAGCGGTTTGAGTTCCACCGTCACTGAAGCGCTCACCGGACATCCCTGATTGGTCCCCGTGACGGTGTACGTCGTGGAAACTACGGGACGGGCCAACACGCTATCGCAAGTAGTACAGGAAAGGCCGGCTGCGGGTGACCAGGTGACGCCCGTTACGCCCGGCGAATAGGTCAGCTTGATGCCCACACTTTCACCGGGGCAAATGGTACTCTGCGCGGGCGTTGCAATAAATTGTGCGGTGGGAACCACCTGCACCACTGCACTGGACGTGTCGGCGCATACGCCGAAACGCGTGATGCGGCGGTACAGCGTCGTTTGGCCGGGCTGAACAGCAATATTTAGCAAGCTATCCGGCGTGAGCAAGGTCGTTTGCGGTGTGCGCGTCCACTTAAAACTGATTCCAGGGAAATCAAGCGAATTATACAAAGGCGATTGCAGCACCACCTCGGCACCCTGGCAGATGGTGGTGTCGGCCGGCCTGATTTTCAGATCGAATGGTAAACTATCTACAGCGAGATATACCCGCCGCTCCCGCACACAACCATCCAGCGATGCCGTCACAGTGTACAGCGTGCTGTTCAGCGGGGTGGCAACCGCCGTGACGCCGTTCGGATTGACTTGCAATCCCGCCGACCACGTCAGCGGCGTCCCGGCCGGGTTTACAGTCGCCTGCAACGTACGCGAACGGCCCCGGCAGAGGCGCACGGTATCGGTGGGCGCGAGTTGCAGTTCCAGCAAAACGGGTGTGATTTTTACGCTGTCCAGTACCTGTAACGGGCAAGAGCCATTGGAGGCTGACAGATAAAACGTTGTGGGCCCTGCGGGCACTGTCGAAGGATTTGCATCAAAACTGCCAAATCCCGCCGGAGCGGAAAACCAGTTGTAAAACGTACCTGCAACCGCTGCGCCGCCCAGCTGGACGGTATCGCCCTGGCATACGCCCCGGTCTGCGCTGATTTCATATTGTGGCGACTGTCCGTTAATGACCGTCACAAGCAGCGTGTCGGCGCCGGTGCAGTCGGGAGTAGTAATGGTGGCGATAAAAGTATACACTCCGGTGGTCAGCCCCGACACTTCGGGCGAGGGACAATCCGGGCAACTCAGCCCCGCGCCCCCCGACCACTGGTAGGTGCCGGGTATCGGGTTTGGGTTTAACGTAAACCGGGCGTTGTTACACACCAGCACGTCGGGGCCGAGGTTGAGATCGCAAGCGGGATTCGATTGGGAAAAAGCGGTTACGGTAAGCAGGATGAAAAAAACTGTCGGTTGGATGTTCATGATTATAATCGAATTATTAGATGGATTGGATCGGCAAAACCGCGCGTCAATGTGCCTCTTTTACTTCCTGGAGCCGATGTGTAACAAAAAATATGCAGCACTGGACCGCGCTCAAACAGCCGAGTGTGCGTCCCGCCCAAACTCGCGGATATAAATGCGGATAATCAACAAAAAAAGAGCGATCAGGATTGGTCCAAAGATAAATCCGATGAACCCGAACAATTTAAGACCGGCGATGACGCCAAACAGCGTGATAAGCGGATGTGTGTCGCCCAGTCTTTTCTGCAACCACATACGGCCGATGTTATCCACCGAGCCAATGACAACAAACCCGTACAGAAAAAGGGCCAGACCGTGCCAGGGCATGCCGCTCGCCACCATAAGGATAGCCATAGGGGTGTACGCCAGCGCCACACCGATAATCGGCAACATGCCCGAAATACAGGTGATGGCAAACCAAAGCCAGACGTCCGGCACTCCTAACAGCCAATACACCGGCAGTCCGGAGAGCCCTTGGATAATGCCCATTAATGGAATCCCAACAGCATTGGTAAAGACCAGGGTGTTCAGTTGATGTTTAAAATCAGAGACATTCGATTTTTGAAACGGCAGCCAGTTGAAAAAGAAGGCTTCCATCTGCGGGCCGTTCACCAGCATAAAAAACAGGATAAACCCGGCCAGCAGGGTCGTCACCAACCCCTCCAGCGTAGCCGAAATCAGGGCCCGCAATTGGGTGCCACCCCAGTTGGCTACCTCTTTCAATGTATCTGCCGTCAGCACGGTGATGCCATACTCCGCTTCGAGGCGGTGTACCAGTATCTCCATATTTTTCAAGACATCCGGCGAATGCTGCAGCGCCGTAATCAAACGCCCTTGCACCAATTGTACCAAAAAATAAATAGGAATCCAGATGACAACAACCGACAGCAGGATCAGCATCAGGGCCGCCACTACCTTGTTCCACTTTTTTTGGTCGGTCAAACGGAACATCGCCGGACGCAGCAGCACGTACAACGTATAGGCGCCGAGCAACGCAGGCAAATATGGGTACAGGGTAAAAAACAGTACCCAACCCAGCGCAAAAATGAGTAGTAGCAGGAGTACTTGCCGTACCAGCAAACTCGGAATACGATTCATGGGCGAAAGTTACGGCAAGGACAGCGGCAGATCAGCGTTTGTTTTTAATCGCCTACTTTTGCCCTTAAAAAACAACCTTGACCATCCGCATCATCAACCACTCCGACAATCCGCTGCCCCGGTACGAAACCACCGGCAGCGCCGGCATGGACCTCCGCGCCCACATCCCCGAACCAGTCGTTCTTGGCCCGCTCGAACGGGCGCTCGTGCCAACCGGCCTGCACATCGAATTGCCGCACGGCTATGAGGCCCAAATCCGGGCCCGCAGCGGGCTAGCTATAAAACGCGGCCTCACCATGCTCAACTCCCCCGGCACCATTGACAGCGATTACCGCGGCGAAATCAAATGCATCGTCGTCAACCTCTCCAATGAGCCCCAAACTATCGAACCCGGCGAGCGTATCGCCCAAATGATTATCGCCCGATACGAACAAATCGCCTGGCAAGAAGTAGAAACCCTCGAAGAAACCGAACGCAACAGCGGAGGATTTGGAAGCACCGGAACAGAATGATGAGTGATAAGCGATGAGCGATGAGTTTCGTAGAGTACTCCTCTGACTGCTGAGTTTTTTTTCCGCCATAAGACTTCTCAGATTTTTAAACCTGGAAAGTCCGGAAGCAGCGAAAAGATACTTTCTGACGTAATTTTCATCGTTTTACTCATCACTCATAGCTCATCGTTCATAGCTCATCGTTCATAACTCATCACTAAACACTCATGAATATAATCATCCCAATGGCAGGCAAGGGAACGCGCCTGTTACCGCATACGCTTACTGTGCCCAAGCCACTGATTCCCGTGGCGGGCAAGCCAATCATCCAGCGCCTGGTGGAAGGACTGACAGGCTCGTACGACGGTCCTATTGAAGAAATCGCCTTTATCGTCGGCGACTTCGGGCCGGAAATTGAGCGCGAACTCATCGCAATCGCGGAAAATCTGGGCGCAAAGGGCAAAATTTACCACCAGGAAAAAGCCCTTGGCGTGGGCCATGCCATCTACTGTGCCGGAGGAAGCATGGACGGACCCTGCATGATCGCTTTCGCCGACACCCTGTTCAAAGCCGATTTTTCCTTCGACCCCCAGGCCGACGGCGTGATCTGGGTGCAAAAAGTGAAAGATCCTTCGTCGTTTGGCGTGGTTCGCCTGGATAGCGAGGGCTATATCACCGAGTTGGTTGAAAAACCGGCCGTTTTTGTGTCCGATCTGGCCATCGTCGGCATTTATTATTTCCGTGAAGGCGAGAAACTACGCGCCGCCCTGCGCCACATCATCACCAATGAAATCAAGGAAAAAAACGAGTACCAGCTCACCACCGCACTCGAATACCTGAAAAACAACGGTTTGCGTTTCCGAACCGGCGAAATCGAGGAGTGGCTGGATTGCGGCAACAAAGACGCCATTCTCTTCTCCAACGAGCGCATGCTGGAATTTCACCGCGACTCGGGCCTCGTTTCCCCAAAAGCTACCGTCGAAAACAGCGTCATTATTCCGCCTTGCTTTGTGGGCGACAACGCCGTAATCCGTAACGCCGTAGTTGGCCCGTATGTCAGCGTCGGACACAACTCCGTTGTTGAAAATACTGTTATCACCAACAGCATTATTCAAAACAAATCCCAAATCAAAAATGCAGTACTCGAAAATTCTATGGTCGGCAACGTCAGCAAGTTTATCGGCTCGAAAGACGAACTGAATCTAGGCGATTATTCGCATTTTTCCAAGCGTTAGAAACTGGGCCGAAGACAACCAACAGTAAAAGCTATTAAAAAACACTACATGCCAATGATACACAGGATAAAAACGCTAGCCGCAATGCTCCTACTCGCTGTGGCGCCCGCTTTCGCCCAAAATACACTAGACGGCCAGGCCAAGATCGTGCCTGAAGAGGAAGTGACCCGCCAGAGTGCCTTCATTGAGGCCGAACGTGAACGCGTACTGGGACATTACGAAAAAGCCAGCGAATATTACAAGAAATTCCTGAATGAAAACGGCGACAACGCTGCCGCCTGGTACGGCCTGGCCCGTACACTCGAAATGCTCAAGGACAATGTAGCCGCCATGGACGCCGCCGCCAAGGCCGCCGCGAAAGACCCTGCCAACCAGTGGTTCCGCATTTTCCAGGCAGACTTGTTCGAGAAAGTCGGACAACCCAAAGATGCCGCCAAGGTGTACCTTGATTTGACCAAACTTTATCCGCTGGACGGCGCCTTTCTGGAGCGCCTTGCCTACCTGTCTGTGCTTGCCGGAGACCCCAAAGGCGGCCTAAAAGCGCTGGACCAACTAGAAAAAATCTCCGGGATCACTGAAATCACCGCCGACAAAAAACATATTATCTACCTCGGGATGGGCGACTACAAAAGGGCCGCTGCCGAACTGGAAAAACTAGCTAATGCCTACCCCAAACACCTGGAATACCGCCACCGCGTGGCCGAATTGTACGAATCCGTCGGCGACAAGGCGGCTGCAATAAAAGTATATGAGGAAATCCTGCGCCGCAACCCGGGCGACGAGGAAGCTAAAATTGCCGTGCTTGCAAAATCTGGTTCCGATCTCGCAATCCTCACCGCACTTAAGCCTTTTTTCAAAGACCCCAATTTACCGCTCGACGGCAAAATCAAGGAAGTATTGCCCTATTTTGAAAAACTGCGCAGGGGCATGGAGCCAAATGCCGTGCTGGCCTTGCTTGAGCTCGGCGCGCTCGTTGAGGCTGCACACCCGGACGAACCCAAGGCATGGAGCATGTCCGGCGATCTGCTTTACCTCGCCAACCGCCCCCAGGAGGCACTCACCCGATACCGAACCTGCATCAAACTGAACCCTACCGTTTTTTCCGTGTGGGAAAACACCCTCGCTATTCTGCACGAGCAGAAAAACTATGGTGAAATGCTCGTGCTCGCAGAGAAAGCCATGGACGACTTCCCCAACCAGGCCGCTGCCTACTATTACTACGGCATTGCTGCCAATGAAAAGGGTCAACCAGACAACGCACTTGTCCAACTCGAGCAGGCAACCCTCATGGCAGGCAACAACCTGCGCCTTTCCCTGAACATCACCGACCAAATCGGCATCGCCCTGCTGCGCAAAAAAGATCCCGCTGCCGCTAAAATCCGCTACGAACAAGCCCTGACCAAGGGAGGCGAAAAGCACGCCGGCATTCTCGAACACTACGGCGACACCCTGTACCAACTCGGCGAAAACGCAAAGGCCGCCGAATACTGGCAAAAGGCAGCCAAAATCATGCCGTCGCCCACACTCGAACAAAAAATTTCTACCGGAAAACTCTAAACCTCATAAACCCCATAAACCCCATAAACCTCATAAACCCCATAAACCTCATAAACCTCATACACGCAACATGACCAGAACCATCATCATAAAGACCCTCCAGGGTCTTGAGCCTGTGCTGGCCGCCGAGCTGGAAACCCTCGGCGCTACCGACATCCTCCAGCTCAAACGCGCTGTATCCTGTACCGGCGATCAGCGTCTGCTTTACCGCGCCAATTACGAACTTCGAACCGCCATGCGCGTACTTGTACCCTTCCGCACGTTTCAGGCGACCAACGAGAAAGCCTACTACCAGGCCGTGCGCGAGACCGATTGGAGCAAATACCTGGACGTAAACGACACCATCGCTGTAGAGGCCGTGGTGGCGGGCGACTACTTCAAACACTCCCAGTACGCCGCACTGCTCACCAAGGATGCCATCGTAGACCAGTTCCGCGACCGTTTTGATCGCCGACCCAGTGTAAATGTAGAGGCCCCCACCCTGCGCATCCATACCCGCATCCATGGTTCCGAATGCACCCTGCTGCTCGACTCCAGCGGCGACAGCCTGCACAAACGCGGGTACCGGCGCGATATCGTGGAGGCGCCCCTCAACGAAGTACTCGCCGCTGGCATGCTCTTGCTCACCGAATGGGACGGGGACAGCACCTTTATAGATCCCATGTGCGGAAGCGGTACCCTGGCTATCGAAGCTGCCATGATCGCCATGCGCATGCCTCCCCAATACAACCGCGCCTCGTTTGGCTTTTTCAAATGGAAGGGCTTCAACAAACGGCTCTGGGAAACCGTAAAATCCGAGGCAGACGCCCATATCCGACAACCCGAATTCCCCATCCTCGCGTCCGACCTGGACGTCCGCGCCCGCAATGCTACTGCCATCAACCTTATGGCCGCCGGGCTGGAACACGTGGTTCGGGTGGAAAAAATGGCGTTTGAAAAACTCGTGCCCCCGGACAGTCCCGGCATACTCGTCACCAACCCGCCCTACGACGAGCGCATCAAAGTGCAGGAAATCGAGTTGTTTTATAAAAGCATCGGCGACCGCCTAAAGCAGCACTGGCCAGGCTGGACGGCCTGGCTCATCTCTTCCAACATGGAGGCCTGGAAAAATTTCGGCCTGCGCCCCTCACGCAAAATCACCCTGTACAACGGACCGCTGGAGTGCTATTTCCAGAAATTTGACTTGTATGCAGGAAAGAAGTGGAAAGAGGTTGAGGGGGTTGAGAAGGTTGAGGGGGGTGAGAAGGTTGAGGGGGTTGAGGGGGTTGAGAAGGTTGAGGGGGTTGAGAAAAGTTGAGCGAGTATGTTTTGTCCTGAAATAACTGTGTCATGGAATTTTTTTGCTGTTCAAAAATACTGGCCGGCAGGCTGTCGAACTGCCGAAAGGAGACCGGGGTGATCCTCTTGATTTGCCTTTGCGGCGCCTTTGCGCACGCGCAACAACCTGCGGGGCGGTCGTTACATACCTTGCAAAATTGGGCCGATCCCGGGGACAACCGCCTTGTCCGGGCATCTGCTCGCATCAGCAGCATCGGTTTTGTTGAATCCAAAAAACTGATACTGCCGGAATTTTTCCTGAAGCAATTTCCGACTTTCGCACCTGCGCTAGCCGCGCCCTGCTGGTCTGCCGACAACCTGCCGTTTTTCTGCCGCATCGAACATAACCTGAGCAAAAAAAATAATGTGCCCGTGAAATTCCGCCTTGGTTCGGTGGACTACGTAGATTGGCTGGAAGGCAAACGCCTCCACCCTTTTTAACTCAACCCTCCCTCAACTCCCTCAACCCTTCTCAACGCCCTCAACCCCCACCACCATGACCCACCTCGACATCGGCAAACTCGGCGAAACCCTCGCCGTCGGCTACCTCGAAGAAAAAGGCTACCGCGTTATTCGCCAGAACTACCGCTCCGGCAAGGGCGAAATTGACCTCATCGCCTGGTCGCCCGAAGGCTGCCTCGTTTTTGCAGAAGTAAAAACCCGCTCCCTCGACGGCTACGGCGGACCCGAAGAGGCCGTGGACCGCAAGAAACAGGACATGATCGCCCGCACCGCCGGCTCATTTATGGAGCAGATCGGCCACGAGGGCGAAATTCGTTTCGACATCTTATCCGTCCTGCTGGCACACGGGGAGTTGAAAAGCATCCGACACGCGGAGGATGCGTTTTTTTGAGTTGTGTTACGGATTGAAGCCGAAACCAAGCTCTGCAAGAACAACTCAAACAATTTTTGACATTTCCAATAATACACATCAGGCCAGGCAAAGCGCCTGGCCATTATTTTTATTTGCAAGAAAGACAACCTTTGTACAAAACCACTCGTGTTTTAGGTCAGAAGGATGTTGAATAAGGAGCAATTGGCGGAAACGATTCGGGGGTGTCGCAGAAGCGACCGCTATGCCCAGAACCGGCTTTATAGCGCATTTTATGCGTGGGGTTCTATTGTTTGCCAGCGCTACACTGGTAATGCTGAAGAGGCACGCGAATGTTTGCAGGACGGCTTTTTCAAGGTTTTTACAAAAATAGACAAATACACAGGCGATTTGCCTTTCGAGGCGTGGTTAAAACGGGTGCTGATTAATACATGCATCGATCGTTATCGCGCCCGACTGCATGAAACCCACACCGTGGCATTAGAGGAGGCACATAACGAAACTATAGTAGCCGAAATCCTGATTGATGCCGATACAGAACACTTACTTTTTCTGGTGCGCCAACTGCCTCCGGCTTACCAGGCTACTTTTAATCTTTTTGCCGTCGAGGGATACGAATACCAGGAAATCGCTGATATGCTGGGTGTATCTATTGGCTCGGTAAAATCTAATCTGTCCAAAGCGCGGGTACGACTCAAAGAAATGATCGCCCGACGCCAAAAGGAAGAGGCCTATGCAAGACAATGACTTTGACAAATTATTCAGCCACAAGTTCGGCCAACTCCCCGGCGAGCCCTACGGCGAAGAACACTGGTCCGAACTTTCGCGCCGCATGGACGATCACCAGCGCCGGCGGCGACCTTGGCTCCTGCTGGTGCTGCTACCCCTCCTTGGTTTGCTGGCGGGAGGCAATGTGTTTTGGTGGCACCAGTGGCGCGAAGCTACCCGGCATACACAAACCTCCAATAGCCAAACCACAAAAATAAAAACCGACACGGTGATACACAGAACAGTGGTTTACCGCTATGACACGATTTATCAACATAGCACGCTGCTGGTACAACAACAAGTTGCCGAAGTACCAATCGCAATCCCCGCAACCACAACAGCAGAAGTTCCAGTATCTGGCTCAAGCGCAACCGCTAACCGTGTTCCGGGTGGTCAGCAGCCTCCGTTCGATAGCGCACAACGGCATACGCCTGCCGGCATGAATGCTCAGGAGAATGCTCTACCTACCGTAGCGGAAGCAATACCGGAGCATACTGTAGAAAATAGTACACTTCCGGATACGACTGCACAGCCAATACCATCGCGACCGACGGCCCCGCTTACAGCTGATACGTTATTGAAGGATCTAATTCAGAATCAACCGCTCCCCACCAAAAAAACACGACCGCCGGTTCTCTATTTCGCTCGGCCCCGGCTGGGTATCGGCGCCACATTGGGTCTTCCACAGAGCTCCGAAGGTTTCATTTGGGGAGCAAGTCTTTGCACCGATATAGAAGTTGCCCGAAACCTGCGCCTCGGCGCTGAAATTGGCTATCAGCAAGGCAGTTTAAAATCCGAAGAGATGGACGCTTTGAAAAAACTGGAGATCGAAATTCCCGAGCCGGGCAGCAATTTCTACCTGAAACATTGGGAAGCCGGTTCTGTGCCCGCTTTCACCTACGCCCTGCACCTGCGTTACGAGATACCGTTGCGCGGAAAATGGACGCCCTGGATTGGCCTGGGCGTACAAGCGGCAACGAATCTGCCTTTTGACGTGGAATATGAGTTTGAAAACGAAACCACCAACCTCGAGTTTCACGCTTCAGTGCAAACTGAATCGGATACGCACTGGCAGGGTGCGCTGTTCCGCCTCGGCGCCGGGCGGCGGTTGAATACCCGCCTTTTATGGAGTGCAGAAGGTTATCTGATTCAAAATTTTGACGAAAAACCCGGTTTACTTGACAATCAATTTGGCCTCAAAACCTGTCTCTTTTATACATTCTAACCTACCATCCCATACATCATGAACATAAAACGCTATTGGTGGCTACTGCCACTGATCCCTCTCTCCTGTACCCGCGAATATGTGGAAGACCTGCGCGGTGTATGTTTTGAACGCGATGTGCTGCCCATTTTTCAATCCAACTGCACCCAAAGCGGGTGTCACAACAGTCAGGACCGCGAAGCCGGCTACGACTTCACAACCTACGACAAGATTGTAAGCCACGGTATTGAACCCGGCAATTACAAAGCCAGCAAAGTTTACGAAGCAATTGTGGCGCCTTTTGGCGAAGAAGCCATGCCTCAAGCGCCTTACACCCGCCTGCCCGACGAGCAAATTTCCACCATCGCGTTGTGGATTGACGAAGGTGCAAAAAATACCACATGCCCCGACAGCGGCACCTGCAATACGACAGACGTGGCGTTCAGCACATCCGTTACGCCTATTTTGCAGCAATACTGCAACGGTTGCCACGCTGGCAGCAGCCCACAGGGCAACGTCAACTACAACACGTACAATGGCGTAAAAGCTACCGTGACAAACGGCAAACTGCTTGCTTCTATCCAGCACGCAGCGGGCGCTTTGGCCATGCCTCAAAACGGGAACAAACTCTCCACCTGCAACATCAGCATCATCAAAGCCTGGATAGATGCCGGTGCGCCGAACAACTAAATCGAACACCATGAACAAGGTACTTTATATATTATCGCTGCTCCTTCTGGGCGTATCGGCATGGGCGCAACCCGGAAAAACGGACGATCTGCTCAGCCTCCTTGATGAGCAAGTCAGCACCAGCCACGTCACGAACGCGTTCAAAAGTCCCCGCGTAATCAACAGCCATAGCATGGAAATGCTGAGCGCAGGTACGCTCGATTTTCGCATCCTGCACCGATTCGGCGACATCAGCCAGGGTGCGTATGAATTTTTCGGCCTCGACCAGGCATCCATGCGGCTTGGGCTGGACTATGGAATCACCCCCAACCTGATGGTTGGCATAGGCCGCAGCACAAACAAAAAAGAATTGGACGGCTTTGCAAAATACCGCATCCTGTGGCAATCCAGCGGCGGGCAGCACAACATTCCGGTCTCGCTCGTATGGGTGAGTGGCATGACGATCAATGGGCTCAAAGACCCGATCGGCATCGCTGAAGTACCAAATACGTTTGTGCGGCGGTTGGCTTATTACCACGAACTGATCATCGGGCGCAAGTTTAATGAGCGGTTCTCGGTGCAGATAACACCCACGATCGTTCACCGCAATTTTGTAGTCAATCGTTTAGTGCCCAATGAATTATACGTCGTCGGATTTGGGGGAAGAGCCAAGTTCAGCAAACGGGTTGCCTTTGTGTGGGACTATGCCTACCTCATCAACCGGTTTCCAACCAACCTGATGAGCAACCCGCTTTCCCTTGGTTTCGATATCGAGACGGGCGGCCACGTATTCCAGCTGCACTTCTCCAACTCGGTCGGCATGAACGAACGCGCCTATATTGTTGACGAGAACACCAACTGGGCGAAAGGCGAAATTCGATTCGGGTTCAACCTGTCGCGGGTGTTTCAAATCGTCAAACAGGATATTTATTAGTCGGGGAACCGAAGCACCAAAACACAAAACCCTCACCCGGCAATAGAAACCCCGACTAATTTCCCGATTCCAAACGTAACAGCAGCAGCCAACAGACCAAAAACAACTTGCCGGCCACCGGAAAACCAGACACTTTTCCCGGTAAACAGGGTAATAGCCGAGCCAATGATAAACAGGCCCAGCGTACTGAACCCGACACTGGCCAAGATGGCCGTATAACCGCCGCCCCAGAAAAACGGCGCCAGGGGAATGATCGCTCCAATGGCAAACAGTACGAAAGATGTGATCGCGGCCTCCCACGCCGAACTTTTCAGTTCCTCCGGATTGATACCGAGTTCTTCTTTGATCAGCAATGCATGCGCGTCGTCTTTGTTCGACATGGCTTTTTGTGCCATTTCGTGCGCCTGTGCTTCCGGAATTCCTTTGGCGATGTAAATGAGCGCGATCTCTTTTACCTCGCCCTCCGGATTGGCGATGATTTCATCCATTTCCAGTGCCATTTGGCGCTCGTAGAGTTCCTGCGAGCTTTTCACCGAAATCCATTCACCCAAGGCCATAGACAGCGCGCCGGCCAACAGTCCCGCCGAGCCGGCGAGCAGGATCTCACTTTGGCCGCTGGTAGCGCCCGCCACGCCCATGACCAAACTGAGGTTGGACACCAGGCCGTCGTTGGCGCCAAGCACAGCTGCCCGGAGCGCATTTCCCCCGACCGTTTTGTGTCGGCCTTCGATGCGGGACAACTCTTCCCCGGAAACCCTCTGCTTGTTGGTGAGCAGCGATTGCAGGATTTTTACGTGGTTGCCTTCCTCCCCGGTGACCGGAATTTTGCCGGCTTCTTTTTGTCGGACAATAGCCTGGGCAATACTCTTTTCGGTATCCATCATCACGCCGATGATGTAGTCGTATCCAAAAATTTTGCCGATGCGGTCGAGTACCCGGGCGCGCCAAGAGGGCGGCGGCATGACTGCCGGAGCGCCGGATTGCTGCAACCGTTCGAGCATTTTGGCCGCATGGCCGTGTTCGATTTCGGCGAGGTCCCGAAATATACCTGCAATGCCGGGGTCCGTTTCGGCCCCGGCAATTTTTTCATAAAGAAAAGCGGCATCCACTTCGGTCTGGACACTGGCAGAAAAATTCTGTGCGGACTGGGTTTTCATATCTGTTTATTTAATCGTCGTCGTCTTTTTCCTGCCCTCCTGCCTGACCGTTCTCAACAGCGGCAGTTGCTGCACCGCTCCTGATTTCCGTGTGCCGGATTTCGCCACCCGAGGCGCCAACCCGTTGCGCAAACACCATCGTCCCGATAGCTGCGACAAACGTGAGGGTGTACAGCATAGGTGCAGCCTTCTTCGATTTGAGATCGGTGTATAACGTCGCCGCAGCGATCACTCCCAGCGCGCCGACCATCCACAGGAAAATATTGGCCATTTCTTCGTGCGCCTCAATTAAATTTTCCGTGACGCCCGGAAGGCTTTCCACGATTTCTTCGGCGCCTTCGCCGGTGAGGTATGCCGGGATCGCAAGGATGCCCGAAAGTACAAACATTCCCAACGCCGTTCTTTTTACGACATCGTTTTTCAGGAAAAAGCCACCCGCTAAAATCAGCAGTCCGAAGAGGGTGCCCAGAATGGGTAAGTGGTTGAACAGTAAATGCAAATGCGCCTGGTTCATGACATGTGTTTTTTAAAAAGTGATTGAATTAAGCGATGATCTTGACAAACCGCTCACTGTTCGTCATGGAGATACGACAGCGTTTGGGCGGTGCGGAATCGTAGGTATTGCCACAGGTCGAGCACACATAGTACAGTTCCGACAGGTTTTTCATCTGATTGTTTTGCAAGGCAGCAAGAGCCTTTTCATAAAGCGGTTTGTGCCGTTGCTCTGTCCTGTAGGCATAGTTCAGACTGGTAAGCGCGAGTTTATCATCGGCTGCATTCGCAGCAGTCAAAAACTCCGGGTACATCGTCGAAATTTCATAGGATTCGCCGGCAATGGCATCTGCAAGGTTCTCCCGGGTCGTCTTCACCGTGAATTGCGGTTTGACCTCAGGGACTGCTTCGCCCATGTCTTCAAGCACCGCCTTGTGGTTGCCGGCGTGAATTTTTTCCGACATAGAAGTGGCTTTGAACAACAGCGCAATTTGTGTAAACCCTTCTTCCTGTGCCTTTTTAGCATAAGCGGCGTACTTGGCACTTGCGGTGGTTTCGCCAGTGTAGGCAGTCGCGAGGTTACTGACGGTAGCTGTTTTGGCATCAGCAGGAGTTGTGGCGCCTACTTCCCGGGCCATACCCTTGTTTCTATCGTCGTCCTCTTTTCCTGTTTTGGCATCTCCGGGCGGGGTTTCGGTCTGGGTCGTTTCCGGCGCCTGAAGGGCGGGGTTTTTATCAGTGTTGGAGCCGCAGGCGGGCAAGAGTACCCAGGCAGCCAGACTCATGAGTGCAGGAAATAAAATGTTCTTTTTCATTGTCTTATCTTTTGTGTGAACTCGTTTTTGATAAGACAAAGGTGGCCTCCTGCACCTTTAACCAGCCTTGAAGAATTCTAAAAATTGGCTTAAAACCGTTCAGGAAAAACCAAGCACGAAGGTCGTCCCCTCCCCTTCCCGGCTACTGACAGACAGCCGGATACCCAGCAAATCCGCCAATTTTTTTGCGATAGACAACCCAAGGCCCGAACCCGGTATGGCGATATTGCGCGAATTGTCCGCGCGGTAAAACCGGTCGAAGAGATACGGCAACTGCCCGGCAGCAATACCCGGGCCGTTGTCGCGCATGACCAGCGCAGCGCTTTCGGGTTGCCACGTGCAATCTATTTGGCCGCCGATATTTCCGTATTTTATGGCATTGCCGAGCAGGTTGTCGAGCACCACATTCAGCAAGGCCGCATCGGTGGCAACACTTGTCGCGGGCGGTATTTGCACCTGTAATTCCATGTTTTTTTCCTGCAACCGGGGCTGCCACTTGTCGGCCAGGGTGCGGAAGAGCATCTGCAAATCAACCGGCGTTCGTTGGACGGAGACATGGCCGCTTTCCAGTCGCGCCAGTTGCAGCAATTGTTCGAGCATGGCATCCAGCCGGTCCACTTCGCCGATAACCCGGTTGATTTTTTCTTCGTACTGTGCCGGTTCGCGTTGTTTGCGCAGCAATACTTCGAGCGTACCGCGGATAGCCGTCAACGGCGTGCGTATTTCGTGCGAGGCGTCGGCGGTGAACTGTTTTTCGCGTTGAAAACCGTTTTCGACCCGCTGCAGGAGTTCGTTGATGGTGGCCGCCAATTGATAAATCTCGTCCCTGTTTTCCGGCAACGGCAGACGGGTATTGATGTTTGTTCCACTGATGCCGGACGCCGCCTGGATCAGTTTTTTTACCGGAGCAATACCCCGGGATGCTGCGAAAGCAGTAGCCAGAAACAACACGAAAAGGAGCAGCGGGAAAGCGATCCACAAGGTATTGCGCAGGTTGTGCAGCACGATGGCTGACTCTTCCTGCGAGATGCCCACCGTCAGGTGCCCGATGATGACGTTGTGTTCGTTGAAGAGCGGAAACTGCCCTTGCCGGATACGCTGATCGCCGATTCGACTGTTGAAAAATGCATCGCTGGACAGATTGGGGTCGAAAAGCAAGATATCGTTTTGCAAATTGGAGGAGCGAAAACGCAGTTTGCCCCGGCTTTGTACCACCTGCAGAAAAACCGGATTGACCTCAATCTGGAGGTGTTCCTTTTCTTCCCACTCGGGCATGTGCTCGATGATGATCGAATCGCCCGCCCAGCGCAAATTATTCAGCACCTCTTCCTTCTCTTGCTGGATATCGGCATCCAGGTGGTTGTACGCCGAGAAGTAAACCACGCCGTACACCACCATGAAAATCAGCCCGATCGTAACGGCCGCCGCTGATGCCGTGAACAGCGCAATCCGGTTTCTGAAGCTCAGTTTCATGCGTCGTCGTTGATGCGGTAGCCGATCCCGCGCAGGGTTTGAACAAACGAGGGTTGGTTCGGCACGTCCAGTTTTTTGCGTAAAAAGTTGATATACACGTCAATTACAGACGTGTCGTGGTCAAAATTAATGTCCCATACTTTTTCGATGATGCGGGTACGGCGGCACGCTTTGCCTTTGTTGCGCAACAACAATTCGAGCAAGGCAAATTCTTTCTGTGTAAGCTCCACCGGTTTTCCGCCTTTCAGCACCCGGTGCGTAGCCACATCCAGTTCGATATCGGCGTAACTGAAAATATTCTGTTCGCCCGTGCTACTCCGCAGGAGTACCCGCATCCGGGCGAGCAATTCTTCAAAAGCAAAAGGCTTGCGGAGGTAGTCGTTCGCGCCCGTTTCCAGGCCAAATACGACATCGTCCACGGTGTCTTTGGCGGTCAGGAAAATCACGGGCACGGTTTGATTTTCCTTGCGAATGGCCCGGCAAATTTCAATACCACTCGCCCCCGGCAGCATCCAGTCCAGCAAAATCAGGTCGTATTCGGCCAGATTATCCAGTGCCATCCGCAGACCTTCCTTGCCGTTGTGGGCTACATCAACTGCAAAGCCCTCCTCTTCCAGCCCTTCCGCTATAAAGTTGGCAATCGCCGTTTCATCTTCAACTAACAAGACGCGCATAGTGCTATGTGTTAGGACTGCAATGTCCACAATTTTTCGCAAATCTGGCCGTCCTGACCTTATAGACCACTAAAGGTTTGCTTAAATTTCGCTTAAGAGCCTTTTTCCTCAAGCCTCCTTTTTCCCCTTTGAGCATCCCTTTCCATCCCGTTCGGCGACAAAGAATTGCCGGCCCGGTTTCGTTGAGCCCACCTTTGAGACAAGCAAACGGCGTATCCGGCCGGACAACGTTTGTTTCATCTTTTCATTCAACTAAACTGTTTTTAGCCATGCGTACAGCATTATTCCTCTCCACCCTCTTCCTTTTGGTCAGTTTTCAATCAAACGCCGGAAACCGGGCCATCTCATCCACCGATACACCTTGTCTTGCCTGCGATCTTCCCGTCGGAATGACCGCTACCAACAACCCCGACTCCAGCGCTACGCTCTCGTGGAATGCCGTTGCCGGCGCTACACAGTACAACATAGAGATAGAGGACGAGCAAAACAACCCCGGCAACTTCCACATCGAAACCACCGTCAGCGGCACATCCTATACCGTGACCGGCCTGCAAGCAGGCGTAAAATACAAATTCAAAGTGCGCACCCGCTGCGGCGGCGACAAGAGCGACTGGTCCGACTGGACCTTTTTCACAGCCACCGGAAACGGCGGCGGAACCGGCGGTGGCGGAAACGGCTCCTGCACCATACCCTCCGGCTTGTCGGTAGTCATCAGCGGCGCCACGGCTACCCTGTCGTGGAATGCAGACAGCACCGCTACGAAATTTATCATCGAAGTCGAAGACGAGCAAAACAACCCAAGCAACTTTCATCTGGAAGACTCGACCACAACCAATTCGTACACGCTGACCGGTCTGCAAGCGGGTGTTTTGTACAAATTCAAAGTGCGCGCACGCTGCTCCAGCGGCCAAAGCGACTGGTCGGGCTGGCTGTTTTTCAACGGAACTACGGGCGGCGGCAACAACGGCGGCGGCGGCTCCTCATCGGGCGCCTGCTCCACTCCCAAAAATGTAAAAGCGGTGGATATCACCTCCACTTCAGCCCTGCTCGTTTGGGACACGGTGCCTGGCGTCGGTTCCTACACCCTCGAAATCGAGCGCAATTCACCCGGCGTGACTCCCTGGAAAATCACCAAACTGGTGACCACCAACGCCTTCGCGCTTACGGGTCTCGATACCAACCGCCGCTACAAATTCAAGGTGCGCGCCAACTGCTCCGGGGGCGGTCACAGCGATTGGTCCAAGTGGGTAAAATTCCAGACGCTGACCCAGTTTACCACGAACAAAACGGGTAGCGCTTCGCTCCTGAACGCAGACGCCGCTTCCCGAAATTCGGATGCTGTTGAAACCGAAGCGTTCGGCATGCACGTCAGCCCAAATCCTGCAACGACCATGGCTGTGGTGCGCCTGACCGGCCTGGGCACGGAACCAGTTTCGCTGCGGCTGCTGGACCTGACCGGCCGCGTGGTGCGGGAACAAACCATTCGCCCCGAATCCAGCACCGAATCGGTTCGGCTGACATTTGAAAATATGCCCGGAGGCCTGTACCTGCTGCAATTGAGCAGCGGCCAACAAGCCCGGACGTTGAAACTGCTGGTGTCCCGATAGTTTAGGGGTTTTTGCACCGCAGAGACGTAGAGTAGTTTTTTCACCGCAGAGACGTAGAGCAGTTTTTCACCGCGGAGACGCGGAGGCGCAGAGACGTAGAGTAGTTTTTTACCGCAGAGACGTAGTTTTTCACCGCAGAGACGCGGAGGCGTAGAGGGGATAGCGGCAATCAAATCGAGTACTCTAAAAACTCCGCGTCTCTGCGTCTCTGCGGTAAAAAAAACATCTCCGCGCCTCTGCGGTAAAAAACTACTCTACGTCTCTGCGCCTCCGCGTCTCTGCGGTAAAAAAAACTCCCCGCGTCTCTGCGGTAAAAAACACCGGTTTTCGCCCTACCTTAGGGGCGAAAATTTCGGTTTTATATGAGAACAAACACACTCGCACTACTTGCTTTCCTTTTCGCCGCTCCGGCTTTTTCCCAAAACACCAATGTCGCGTTCCGCTCCAAAATGACCTTTCCCGGCCAGACAGTGGCCAATGTGTGGGGGTACACGGCTGCCGAACGGGAATACGCGCTCATCGGCGCGTCCAAGGGCCTGATCATCGCCGACATCACCGACCCCGATGCGCCGGTTCAGATCGTGCAGATTCCCGGCCCGAACAACCTCTGGAAAGAAATCCGAACCTACGGGCACTACGCCTACATCGTCACCGAGGGCGGCTCCGGAGTGCAGATCGTGGACCTGAGCAAATTGCCTTCGGCAAACCTCGACCACCACTACTACGCCGGTGACGGCCCCATTCAGGGCCAACTGGGGAAAATCCACGCGCTGGATATTGACGAGGCCAGGGGTTTCCTCTATGCCTACGGCGGCAACCTGTTCAACGGCGGCGCCAAGGTACTCGACCTCAACGCCGACCCGTATAACCCGACCTACGCCGGCAAGTTTGACCAACTCGGCTACATCCACGATGGCTATGTGGAAAACGACACTATGTATTCCGGCCACATCTACCAGGGCCGATTCGCGATCGTGGACATGACCGACAAGAGCAATCCCCAACTGCTCGCAACCCAAAATACGCCCGACAACTTCACCCACAATACCTGGCTGACGGACGACCGCAAAACCCTGCTCACCACCGACGAGCGCGCCAACTCCTTCCTCGCCGCCTACGACGTGTCCGACCCCGACAACATCCGCCTGCTGGATAAAATACAGAGTAACCCCGGCGCCAACTCCGCCGTACACAACACCATCATCCGCGGCAACTTCGCCATCACCTCCTGGTACAAAGACGGGTTCACCATTGTGGACATCACCCACCCCGACAACCTCGTGCAGGTGGGCAACTTCGACACCTACCCTGTCGGCGCCGGCAGCGGCTTCGACGGCTGCTGGGGCGCCTATCCGTACTTTCCGTCGGGCACGATCATCGCCTCCACCATCAATGTGCCGGGCGCCAATGTGGGCGAACTGTGGGTACTGACTCCCACCTACGTCCGCGCCTGTTACCTCGAAGGTACCATCACCAACGGCCTCACCGGAAACCCGCTGGCCGGCGCCACCATCGAGGTCGTCGGCGGCGACCTGACCACTACCCTGCCCGACGGCACGTTCAAAACGGGACAAGGCCGGGAGGGCTACGCGACCGTGCGCATCAGCCGCACCGGTTTTCAGAGCCAGGAGTTCACGGTCTATTTTCAGCGCGGCGACGTGCGCCTGCTGAACACGGCGCTGTACCCCACCGGGGGGCTTGTTGTGGACGGCCAGGTCGTCCGGGAAGCCGACGGCGCACCCGTGCCCAATGCGACCGTAGCGCTATTTTCCTTTGGTGGCGCCTGGGAAACCACCACTGGCGCCGACGGATCCTTCCGCATCGAAAATATGATGCCGGGGCTGTACGACATCGCTGCCGGCGCCGAAGGGTACGGCCAGACGATGCTGTTCAAACAAAAAATCACCGCCGACAAGACCCTTGCGCTGGTTCTTCCTGCGGAAAACAAAGCCGTGCAAGGCCCCGATGCAGCGGCTAAACGCTCTCAAACCCTCGGTGACGACATCCGCCTGACGGCCTGGCCCAATCCTTTTTTCGAGGAGTTTCGGCTGGAAATCCCGACCAATGCCGGTGCTTGCCGACTGGAAGTTGTGGATTTCGCGGGCCGGGTGATCGAGCAAATGGAACTTCCGGCGGGCGCCGATCGGCTGCAGCTTGGGGGGCAATTGGGCACCGGGTGTTTATGCCCTGCGCGTCGTTGGCGCGGCGGTTGGGGTTATGCAGGTGACGTTGGTGAAAATGTAATGCTGTTGGCACATAGCGTATTGAGGTGCATCGGCCCATGGAGTGGGACAAGATCAAAAGTCCGATTGATGATTTGAATATTTGAAAAATTTTCTATGGGTGTTTTTTGGTCAGGCGAAACAGACATTTTACCTTTCGTGCACCAAAACAAATACCAATGGGACAAAACCCGCCAACATGATGATGACCCACGCCCCCGCTTCCGGCCCTGTTGCCGGAGACGGGGGCGTCTTCGTACGTAGCGGGCTTTGTTCAACTCCCTTGCATACGCCATCGAGCCTTGGCATCGTGGCAAGGGCAATACTGTGTGGCTCGACGGCGAATGCAAGGCTAAAAGTTGGGCGATACCAGAAGAGAATAAATATGGAGGGCCTGACGGGGAGAACCCTGAAAAGCCCCGCCCAAAGTGAGTAGGACGCAACCGCCGAAAGCGTTAGTGTAGGCGACTGCTCACCTAAACTTATGACTATGAAGTTTGGATTTTTCTCTTTTTTACTGATTTGTTGTGTTGCGCTGACCACAGGATGCTCCAAAGACGAGTTTGGCACTGGTTCCGTAAAATTCATCAACAAATCAACAAACCCTTACAAACTCTCCATCAACGGCGCGTCGAAAGGCGAAATTAGTGGAGGCAGTTCGAGGATTTTTGACCTTGATGCCGGGACCTACGCCTTAAAAGCGGAGCAAGTTAGTGGCTACATTCTCTATCCAACGGTGAAGGAAGGCCAGATAACGGTCAGGAGAGACGATTTTTTGGAGTGGTCATTTCCATAAAGATGCAGATAAGCAGCATCACAGACGAATCCGTTTTATCGTATCTTTGTCCAAAATAGTATAAAATGGCAAAGAAATTAGTCAGATTTGACTGGGCAATGAAGCGGCTGCTTCGGAACAAGGCCAACTTCGACATCCTGGAAGGTCTCCTTTCCGAGTTGCTCCATGAAGATTTCAAGATAAAGCAAATCCTTGAAAGTGAAGGAAATAAGGAAACCGAGAACGACAAGTTCAATCGGGTAGATATTCTAGTTGAAAACAAGAAGGGCGAGTTGGTCATCGTAGAAATCCAGAACACCCGTGAAGCCGACTACTTCCAGCGGATGCTTTACGGGACTGCCAAGGTCATCGTAGAGCATATCGCCGAGGGACAGCCGTATTCCAAAGTCAAAAAAGTGTACTCCGTGAATATCGTGTACTTTGACCTCGGTCAAGGAGATGACTATGTGTATCACGGGACAACCTCTTTTGTAGGAATTCACAGCAACAACGAACTGGAACTGTCCGAAAAACAGAAAGAACTTTTCAAAAAAACATCGGTATCGAACTTGTACCCGGAATACTATGTGATAAAAACCAACCGGTTCAACGAAGTCGCCAAAGACACGCTGGACGAGTGGATATACTTCTTGAAAACGGCGGAAATTAAAGATGAATTCACCGCAAAAGGACTGAAATCAGCGAGCCAGAAACTTGACATTTTAAAATTAGACCCTGCCGATCGTAAGGAATATGACCGATACATGGAGGCACAGCGGAGCGATGCCAGCTTTGTGGAGACCGTGAAACTGGAAATAACGTCGGCTGTAAAAAGTAGAGAGGAAGAAATTGCTGAGAGCGCCTTAATCGAAGGTGCATCCGCAGATTTTATTGTCAAAATCACAGGGCTACCTATCGAGCAAGTCCGAGGTATAGCTGAAAGGCTTGGTCTGAATAAATAAATCGCCCAACTATGGCTTTGCTGCCAACCGCTCGCTAAGAGCGGTGGTATGCAAGGAAGCAAACGTTCATCCGGAGTATGAAATACGGATTGGGGGTGCTTCGGGTGTCCTTTTGCCCTTGGTTGCAACGGATGGGGCTGTGGAAGTTTGGGATGTATGCAAAAGTTGATGGGAAATCTTAACGCACATTAAAATTTCAGGTGCCATTGGGCACCTCCCCCACACAAATCGATACTAACTTATGTCAACCCACTGGAAGGACGCAGACATCGCTGCTGCAATTGCCGGAAAAGAATCCGAGCGAAATCGTGCGCTGCAATATTTAGTGCAGGGTTCAGGCTGGTTATTCCAGGTGAATCGCCATGTATTGAACAATAGCGGGACAGAGGAAGATGGGGAGGAGTTGTTTTTTGATGCGCTATCAATTTTCGAGCGAAATGTGCGCGAGGGGAAATTTGAAGGGCGGAGTTCGATGAACACGTATTTTATTCAAATAGCTAAGTTTCAGTGGTTGAAAAAACTGGCCAAGCGTGGCCCTAAAGTGGAGGATCGGTCGTTGATGGAACCGGATATGGGTGTAGAAGACAGTGTTGAAAGGTCTATCATTGCAGCAGAACACGAACACGTTTTTGCACAGATAATGTCACAAATTGGTGCGCGGTGCAAGCGCATTTTTGAACTATTTCATTTGGGTTACAGTATGGTAGAAATTGCACAGGAAGTCGGCATTAGTGATGCGGATCAGGCCAAAAAAGAAAAGAGTCGTTGTAAAAAACGCCTGCTAAACCTGCTCGCAGAGCGCCCCGAATTTCGCGATTTTTTCAAAGAAAGGTAATATGAACGAAGACGCATTACACGAAAAGTTGGAAAAATATGTGCGCGGCTGGCTTTCTCCGGAAGACAGTGCTGCGCTGGAGCGCGAGCTGGCCAAGGATGCAGCATTGCGGGAACAATTGCGACTACATCGGTTGGAATTGGAGGCACACGAATATTTGCTTCGGGAGCAACTGCGGCAAAATGTACGGAAATGGGTGGATGAGTCGCCCCCGGATGCCACGCCGTCACGTCCGGCGACAATCTGGAAAAAATGGGGTCTGGTGATGCTGATAGTCGCTTTGGTGGCGGCAATCAGCATTTGGTTTATGAATCAAAACCCTGAAACCCCTTCCACGCAACCAATCGAACAAAAAAAGATGGAATCTGTATCTCTTGATACCATAAAACCTCCTATAGCATCGCAAGCGGAAACAACTCCTGACGTGGTTAAGGCTCCTGTTACTCGCCCAGAACGGCGTTTTTTTGCAACGGTAGCTTCCTTGTATAAAGAACCCTTGAATATTCGAAGTATAGCACTTAAAAGCACACAACAGGACCTACAGGATAGCACTGCTTTTGGAGCGGGCATCCGTGCGTACAAACAGGGAGATTTCCAGGCTGCAGTGCTTGAGTTTAAAAAAATTACCCCTCAAAACAATCCAGCACAATATGACTTGTCTCGCGAGTGGCTGGCACATGCCTGGCTGAATCTTGGTCTCGAAACAGGTAATTTCCAAGCTGCTGTGACCGAATTTCAAGCTATATTGGATCAAAAAACAGGTGATGTAGCACAAGACCGTGCGGAATGGTACTTGTTGCTTTGCCTTGCAGCGGATTATCCACGGCAAAAACAAAAAGTGGACAAGCTTATACAAGACATCACCGGGCAAAAATTCCACAGCTACCGTGAAGATGCCGAAAAACTGCAAGCAGAACTTCGGGTGATCAAGTAATACCCTACTTAATCGCCTCCATATCCCCAATTGCAATGAACCCGGCCCAAAAAAATGGGTGCATCTTGGCACCGCCATTGCCGCTGTTTTTGGTCAAAAAATCGAGTTTGGCTTGTTGTAGTGCCGCGTCTTTGGTTTTACCCGATTTCAAATACTGGTAAAAATCCACCAGCAGGTCTTTGGTTTTTGAATCGTCCACCTTCCAGAGGGAGGTAACGATGCTTTTCGCGCCTGCATAGGCAAATGCCCTGGCCAAACTGACAATGCCCTCGCCACGCCGGAGTTTCCCGATGCCCGTTTCACAGGCGGAAAGTACCACGAGTTCGGCGTTTAGTTCGAGGTTATAGAGGTCGCGGGCGTAGAGTTTGTCGTAGTCCTGCGGGTTGTTGGAGGCTCCGAGTGCGAGGTAGGCGTAGTCGCCCACGCGGTCGTCGGCTTTGCCGTGAGTACTGAGGTGCAGGATTTGGTATTGATCGGCCTGGTTTAGAAAGGTATCCAGCGAGGCTGCTGCGCCATAAATGGGTACTCCATTCCAAATTTTTGAGATCAGGGCGGCTTCATCCCCGCTTGCCGGGAGGGTGCAAAGTGAATCGCGCAGAGCAAATAACTCGGTAGTGTCCACACGGGCGTTGAGGGTTTTTATATCTCCCCGAAAGAAAGGAGCCAGCGCAAGCACTGTTTTTTCGGACTTTTTTCGGTGCTGTTTTTCCCGCATTTCTCGGAGCAAAGTGGCGGAATAGCAGTAGCTGATTTGATGTTCGTTGAGCAGAAAAGGGTAGGAGGCAAAGTTCCCTTTTCGGCCAGGTGCCTTGGTGAGCAGCGTTTCAAACGGAATATAGCCCAGCACGCCGTCGGGGATGATGATGAGTTCTGGGGTTAGTTTGGTTTTGACCGGGGTGATCAATTTTTCGTAGAGACCTTGGGCCGCGTGGGTATAGTTGTGTATTGTTTTTGCTTCCACGCTGGACGATTTTTGGGCTATTGGCAGGGTGTGGTAGCCGTAAATACCGAGGCGGGTCAGGCTGTCCACCCAGCGCTCTAAAGGGAAGTCTTTTTTGATTTCCTGGACTTCTAAGTGGTTTTTTTGAACCAAAAAAAGGAAAACACTGCTGTCGCCCACCACATATTGAAGCATGGTTTGTTGGGGCGAAAGGCTTTGTTGCACCTCCTCGATACTGGCGGTTTTTAGCCCGTATTTGGCCTGGCAATATTGCGGATAATCGCTTTCAAACCGTTTGATGAGGGCTTCGTGGATACGTTTGAGGTCGAAAAGTTTACTCCCGATGGCTAGCACAGTGGAATCTGTTTCGCTGGTTCCGCTGCTCAGTTTTTCTTGTTTTCGCTTATCGAAATAGGCGATTTCCACGCGCAGATCATATTCTTGGTCTAAGAGGCTGTCTGGAATGCCGGCAATGTGGAGCGCGTCGGCTTCCTGCATGGCCTCATAAAGCAGATAAGCCTTGGAGCGCTCGGCGTAGTCGAAGGATTCGTGCAGGTAGTGGATGCTATCGGTGAGGGAGTAGAGGAGTTGGTTGGTGGCGATGGCGTTGGAGGATATTTCGGCGGATTGGGTGGAGAGAGCGGATTTGGAAGCAGGGGAGAGTGTGCGGGAGAGGTGGTTTAGGGCGGCGAGGGCCTCACGGTATGTTTTTTGGGACAATAGGAGGTTCCTCAAAGAAGGCTCCACTTGACCCAGATCCTTTTGGAATGCTGCGTAAAGGGTTAAATTATCAATTAATTCTTTAATGTGCGCCACAGAATCCAAGTTTCGCAGTCCGCTGTATCGAAGTGTATAAAAGGCTAGTTGAAATGCCCGATCCGCATCCGTGTATTTTTTTTGATTTTGATAGTTTGTTCCTAATTTCCCATAATAGTCCGATAGGGCCGGGTGGTATGGGCTCCGAGTCTTTAAAGAAACGGAGATTGACTTATTCAAATATTTGGCACCTTCTTCCCAATCGCCCTTTTTCCCCAATACCACTCCAATGTTGTTGTAGAATGTAGCCACGCTTGGATGGTCTTCACCATGAATGTTCATAACATTTTCGAGCCCTTTTTTCAGGTATTCTATGGCTTTTTCATAATCTACAATTTTATCGTAATATGTGCCAATTCCGTTGTATGTATTCCCTACTTCTGCATGAGACTCGCCTAATATTTTGATTCGAATGGCCAAGGCGCGCTGAAGGGATTCCAGCCCTGGCGCGTAATCACCCGTTTGAAGGTATACTAACCCGATATTGTTTAGAAGGATAGGCACATTCGGATGCTGTTCTCCATATTTGCCCAAATAGTAGTTGAGGGCTTTTTCAAAATATTCGAGAGAACGGTAGTTATCGCCAGATTTGTTGTAAACGACGGCCATGTTATTGTAAGTGGAATATCGGTCTTTGCCATTTTGCTCTGGCAACTCTGCCTGCATATTGAGTGCCTTCGTAAAATACTCAATTGCTTTTTTGTAATCTCCTAAAATCTCGTATACTGAGCCTATATTGTTCAAATAACTGGCAGTATTTGCTTTGTCTTCGGCCGTGGTTGTTTTTTTATAAGACGATGCCTTGAGAAACAAAGGCAGTGCCTCATCGTAAGCTCCAAATGAAACATAAGTAATAGCGATTGAATTAAGTATGTCAGAGGTTTTCGGGCTCTCTTCGCCGTAGATTTTCACCATCAGTTTGAGTGCCTTATTTTGAAAGGCTAAGGCGTTTTTTAAATCTCCTTTTGCCTGGAATACATCGCCGATACTTTTGTACGAGTCAGCAACATTGGGGTGTTCATCTCCAAGCAGGGCAATGGTTCGTTGCAGGCAGTTTTCATGAAATTTGTTCGAACGCTCGTAATCCCCCATTTGGTAATATACTTGGGCCAGGTTATGGAGATATTCGGGAATTTGCGGACTATCAGCTTGTGGACTGACAAGCAGTATGTTAATGGCTTTTTCAAAGTATTCGCTGGCTTGTTTGAGGTCGCCCTGAAAATAAGCAGCATTGCCAAGGTTATTGTAAGAGCCTGATACTTCTTCATGGTTGGGGCCTAAAACTTTGATGCGGATACGAAGCGATTCCTTACAAGCTTCCTTGCCTTTTTCTATATCGCCTTTGTAAAATGATACAACACCGATTTTATGAAATGCCATGGCTGTTTCGCGGCTCTCTGCCCCGTATATAGCCGTACACATTTTTTTTAACTGGATTGCTTTCACTCCAGCTTCCTCGAGTTTTTTCTGCGAGATCAATGCAGACACATCGTCCAATAACACCTTCGCCCTCACCGTATCCTCCATCGTATATACCTCCTCGCTTCCCTCCTCTTGTGCAACAATATCCCTGCCCCCCAGCGGCTTTGTTGCATGAATCCCAGCCTCCCCGGCCCATGCTACCCAATCGGCGGATCCGGGCCTACTTTGGCATGAACTGATTAGGATTTTGAGTGGGGGGGGGTAAAAAGTAAGCCGGTAAGTGTAAATTTGAGTTACGAA
>JBGSKO010000160.1:0-50937 GCA_041741155.1 Saprospiraceae bacterium
TAACCACGGTTTTTTCTTTAATAATCTTAAATGTGGCGAAAAATTACTTATTTTGGTTGGTGGGTTGGTGGGTTTCTGGTTAGATGGTTTCTGTTTTGTGGGTTTCGCAACCATAAACCTTCTAACCAGAAACCCTCCAACCCTCCAACCAAAATAAGTAATTTTGCGCCACTTTTAAGATTATGAAAGAAAAACCCGTGGTTACACCCTACCGCAGCACTGAGGAAAGCAAAAAACTTCAGGTAGAGCGGATGTTCGATAAAATTGCTCCCAGGTATGATTTGCTGAATCGAATGCTTTCTCTGGGGGTAGATGTGTGGTGGCGGCGGCGGGCGCTGGGCTACTTGCGTACAGATGCCCCACGGGCAATTCTTGATGTAGCCACAGGAACCGCTGATGTGGCTATTATGGCCGCTAAAATGCTGAAACCGGAGCGTATCGTGGGTGTAGATATCGCCAACCAGATGCTTGACATCGGTCGGGGCAAAATTCAGCGTGAAGGATTGGGAGCCACGATCACCTTGGAAACCGGCGACAGCGAGAACCTGCGTTTTTCGGAGGCTTCTTTCGACGCGGTAACTGTTGCCTTTGGCGTGCGGAATTTTGAAAACCTCGAGATCGGGTTGTCCGAAATGCTCCGGGTCTTGCGTCCGGGCGGGCGTGTTGTGATTCTGGAGTTTTCCAGACCAAGCCTTTTTCCGTTCAAACAACTTTACAATGCCTATTTCAAATACGTTTTGCCGCTGATCGGGCGTTTAACGAGCCGCGACATGCGCGCTTACACCTACCTTTTCGAAAGTGTACAGGCCTTCCCCGAAGGCGACGATTTTCTTATTATTTTATCCAAAACCGGTTATCAGAACCCACAATGCGAACGACTTACGCTTGGAATATGCTCAATTTACACAGCCGTAAAGGCAAAGTGAACAGTACTCAAAACAACTTGAGCCGTTTGGTACTGGGTGCGACAGTACTCTTATTCGCAGCAGGCGCTTGCCTGTTACCAACGAACCTGCTGGCGCAGCGCGCGCAAGGTCATAACTTTAACTACAAGGATTTTCAGGCAAAACCCTACTATTTTGGCATTAGTCTGGGGTTGAACCAGAGCGATTTCAAAATTTATCACTCCAAGGATTTCATCCGAAACGACTCCTTCAGTCAGGCACAGTCCGTAACCGGTCCGGGGTTTAACCTTGGCATTGTGTCCAATCTTAAGGTTGGCGAGTATTTTGACATTCGCTTCCTGCCTACCTTATCTTTTGTGGAACGCAACATTAAATATGTGCCTCCCGGCGAAAATGTTCTTGCGGTGACCCGCCGTGTGGAATCTGTTTTTGTAGAAATGCCTTTCCAGGTGCGTTACAAATCGGTTGCGTACCACGACTTTCGCCTGTTTTTGATTGCCGGTGTGAAGTATGTATTCGATGTAGCAAGCGATTCTCGCACACGCCAGGCGGCTGGATTGGTGAAAATATCGCCCACCGATTTCCAGTTTGAATACGGCGCGGGCGTCCAGTTTTTCTTCCCGTATTTTATTTTCTCGCCTGAGTTCAAGATATCGCAAGGCCTCAACAATGTCTTGATATTCAACGATGGATTACAGCAGAGCACCGTTTTGGAAAAGGTGCTTTCGCGCACGTTCACGATCTCGTTGCACTTCGAAGGCTGATCGTCTTTTGATTACATTTGTCCCATGATTCCACCCAACACCGTCCGGGACATACTCGACGCCGTCCGCATTGAGGAGGTGATCGAAGACTTTGTTTCCTTGCGCAAGCGGGGAGTCAATCTCATCGGTCTTTGTCCTTTTCACAATGAAAAGACGCCCTCCTTCAACGTCAACCCCACACGCAACATTTTCAAGTGCTTCGGCTGCGGCAAAGGCGGCGATGCCGTGACGTTTCTGATGGAACATGAGAGCTGCACTTATCCGGATGCTCTGCGCTGGCTTGCTCGTAAATATCGCATAGAAATTGAGGAAATCGTGCGTTCGCCGGAGCAGATGGTGGAAATGCAACTCGCCGAGTCGCTCTACATCGTCAATGATTTTGCTCTCCAGCATTTCCAGGAACAACTATTCGATACCGATGAGGGCAAATCCGTAGCCCTTTCGTATTTCAAAAAACGCGGCCTGCGGGAGGATACTATTCGAACCTTTGGTCTCGGCTATGCGCCCGATCAGCGCGATGTGCTGCTGCAACGCGCCAAGACGGCCGGCCACAGTGTGGATTTATTGAAGAAGACAGGCTTGTGTAATCAGGACGGTACGCGGGATTTTTTCCGCGGGCGGGTCATGTTTGCCATACACAACCTGTCGGGCAAGGTGGCTGCATTTGCCGGGCGCACGATGTCGACAGACAAGACCATCCCGAAGTATATTAACAGCCCGGAGACGGAGATTTACATCAAAAATAAAACCCTTTACGGGGCATTTCAGGCCAAAAAAGCCATTCGGAAACAGGACGAGTGCATTCTGGTAGAGGGGTACATGGATGTCATTTCGCTCTACCAGGCTGGTATCGAAAATGTAGTGGCGAGTAGCGGGACCTCCCTGACGGAGGGGCAGCTGCAACTAATCAAGCGCAATACGTCCAACTTAAAAATTCTGTACGACGGCGACCCTGCGGGAATCAAAGCGGCGTTGCGTGGGCTGGATTTGGCCTTGGAGCAAGACCTGGATGTAAAAATTGTGTTATTGCCTGAAGGAGAAGACCCGGACAGTTATGTCCAAAACATCGGCAGCGAAGCCTTTGGAGAATACATCGCCCGGGAAGCCAAGGATTTTATTTTGTTCAAGACAACCTTGTTGCTTGACGAAACCAAGGGCGATCCAATTCGACGTGCTAGCCTCATTAAGGATATCATGGGCAGCATTGCCAAAATTCCGGATCCCATCAAACGAGGAACGTATCTCCGCGAGTGTTCGGCGTTGCTGGAGGTGTCGGAGCAGATTTTGCACGAAGAAACGAACAAACTGATCATATCTGCTGTACGCAAAAAGGCAGACCGTGATGCCCGGCAGCCTGGAGCGGCAAGCGATTCACCAGCATCGGAGCCCCCCCCCGACGTTCCGCTTCCGCAGTGGGAGCCGGGAGGAGGTGCGCGAGAAAAAAATCTGCAAGGAGGAGATGAATTTCAGGAGCGCGATATTATCCGGCTTTTAGTGCAGTTTGGAGACCAAATATTGCCGGAGGAAAATATCACGGTGGCCGAAATGCTCTTGGTGGATATCGAGGAGTTGTTGGGTGATTTCGACAATCCGCTCTACGGTCAAATTGCCTGCGACTGCCATGCGGTACTGGTGCAGGGGCAACTGGTAGGTCAGGCTTTTTTCATGAGTCATGAAGATAAGGCGGTACGCGACCTGGCTATTGACCTGTTGACCTCGCCGTGGGAGTATTCGCCCAATTGGGAATCGAAGTGGAACTATCCGCTCCAGAACCAGAAAATGCCAGATTTGAATTTCGATGCCGATGTACGCTACGCACTTGACCGGTTCAAATTTCGTAAACTGTTGAAAATGTGCGATGTGAATCTCGCACGGATCAAGGCAGCTTCCGACTCGGGCGATATGGAGGCGTTAACTCGTTTTCTGAAGATTCATCAAAAACTGAATGAAACTCGCAATGAACTAGCCCGACGCGTCGGCACGGTAGTTTTAAAATAGTGATCTGGCATCCTCCCGCTCTCCCAACACGGTACGAACTTTCAGCACATGCGACTCACAATACTTGGCAACGGCGCCGGCGGCCCTTTCCACGGGCGCCATTATACGGCTCAGGTTTTACAGGTTGAAAATCACTACTTTTTGATTGACTGTGGCGAGGGTACACAGCAGCAGCTTTTCCGGAATAAGGTGCCTTATGACCGTTTTCAACAGATTTTTATCAGCCATTTGCATGGCGATCATGTCTTTGGGTTGATTGGCTTGCTTACATCGTATTGTCTGAAAAAGCGCACCAGGAAACTGCTATTGTTCTCACCGCCTGGTTTGGAGGAGTTGGTAACACACACCGCCCGACTATGCGGAATTGTATTTCCATATCCTTTGGAATTTGTAGCGGTGGACCCCTCAATATCACAGCAAGTTTTTGAAAACAAGTATGTGGAAGTATGGACGGTGCCGTTAAACCACCGCACCCCTTGCTCGGGTTGGTTGTTTCGGGAAAAAACCAGGCCGAGAAACATCCTAAAAGACAAAATTGAGGAGTTTGATATTCCCTTTACACTTATTCCTGGGATTAAAGCAGGCGCTGACTTGAGCTTGCCGGATGGGCGTATCATCCCGAATAACGCACTTACGATCCCCCCGCCCTTGCCGCGATCTTTTGCCTTTTGCAGCGATACTGCTCCATCAGATGTCGTTGTTGAGGCTATAAAAGGTGTGGATGTACTGTACCATGAAGCTACCTTCACGGAGGCGCACTTGGCTGAAGCATTGCTCTCCGGGCACTCTACTGCGCAACAGGCTGCCGAAATTGCTCGAAAAGCAGGGGTAAAAAAACTGCTGTTCGGACATTTTTCCGGCCGCTATCTCGATGCAGAACAGCACCTTGTTGAGGCTCGGGGCATCTTTGAAGAATCCTATGTTGCCGAGGAGGACACAACATACGAGGTTGGAGTATAGGCCAGCCAGCCGCCTCAAATCTTTAAAAACGAAGAGCCTCCCGGCTTTCGGAAGGCTCTCGAAACATCAAACTTGCAGCGATTTATTTGTTTGGGTGGCATTTCGCCTTCAAGCCAATTTCTCGATGTCGCGAATCAGGATACTGTTGCGGTTGAAATAGATCAGGTTAGATTTTCTGAGGTCGTTCAGAACAGACGTCACGGTTTGGCGGCTTGTACCGGTAAGGTTGGCAATATCTTGCTGAGTGAGGTGGTGTTTAACCAGTGTCTCGTAGCCTACGCGACGACCTTCTTTGCCTGCTGTTTCAACGAGAAATTCTATGATTCGTTCTCGGGCATCTTTGAGCACAAGTTTGGCCAGGCGTTCTTCCACGCGCTGGAGGCGTTGGCTTAAGTGCCGCAAGCAGGCAAAAACAAGGCGCTGGTTTTGTTGCATAACTTGCTGGAAGTCCGTTACACTAATTTCCATGTACTCGACCTCATCGTGCAGCGCTTGTGCAAACTCGCTACGGGTTGTTTCTCCGGCAAGTGCGAGATCACCAAAAGGTGTTTCTGGTTGTAAAATCTCTTTAATTACTTCCCGTCCATCATGGGAGAATGTTCCTGTTTTCACACGGCCCTGACAAAGAAAAAATACTTGGTCGGCTGGCTGATCGGGCATGAATATAAACTGGAATTTCGGTGCTCTCCGAACTTGTGCAATAGCAGCCAATTGCTCCAGTTCCGCTGTGCTGAGGGCTTCAAACAACGGCATTTTTTTGAAGAATTGAATTTTGTTGCTCGTATCCATGGGCGGCTAATTATTCATGTTAAATGCACTAAGTACGATACAAAAGTACAAGAGCCCGGATACTGTTGAAAGGACAAAGTTGGATATTTGTCGGAATTTATATTGAATTAAAATTTATTAAATGTAAGTATATCAATGTTTTGTCCGTTCCTTTTCGTATCTATTACAACACATTTTATATTATTCAGCGTACAAAAACAGGCCGCCCCAGTATATGGGAGCGGCCTGTTTAACCCGCCACTAGAACGTCGGATTAACAAGATAAGGGTAAGTTTTTATTCTTTAGTTGCAATCAATAGCAACGTGAATTAGTACTCATCCTCGTTGAAAAAGAAGTCGTCATGTCGAGGATAGTCTGGCCAAATATCTTCGATACCCTCGTACATTTCACCATCATCTTCGAGTTCATTCAGGTTGTCAATTACCTCGGCGGGTGCGCCAGAGCGTATAGCGTAGTCAATGAGTTCATCTTTTATTGCAGGCCAAGGTGCTTCTTCCAGGTGAGAGGCCAGTTCGAGCGTCCAGTACATAGGTGATTCGGTTGTGATTGTTTATAAAAATTGTTACTTACAAAATGAGCATGGCATCGCCGTAGCTGAAAAAACGGTATTTTTCTTTAACAGCTTCTTGATAAGCATCCATGATCAGTTCTGTTCCTCCAAAGGCGCAGATCATAATTACGAGGCTCGATTTGGGCAAATGGAAGTTCGTAACCATGCAATTCGCAATATGGAAATCAAAAGGAGGATAAATGAATTTGTTTGTCCATCCTTCTACGGGTTTAAGCAGTTCTTCAGCGGAGACAGCGGTTTCGATGGATCGCATCACCGTTGTTCCTACGGCACAAACTTTTTTGCCGGCAATTTTGCTTTCGTTGACGGTATCAGCAGCAACTCGAGAAATTCGGAAATACTCGGCCTCCATTTTATGTTTCGACAAATCTTCCACATCAATTGTTCGGAAGGTTCCGAGACCGATATGCAAGGTAAGCTCAGCGAAATTGATCCCCTTGAGTTCCAGGCGTTTCAGCAATTCACGACTGAAGTGAAGTCCGGCGGTAGGTGCAGCTACCGCACCAATTTCTTTGGCGTAAATTGTTTGGTAACGTTCGCGGTCAATTTCTTCCGGCTCCCGATCAATGTACTTTGGGAGTGGGGTGTTGCCGAGTCTTGCGAGTTCTTGTTGAAACTCCTCTTCTGGTCCCTCAAACAGAAAACGGATGGTGCGGCCACGGGAAGTTGTATTATCTACCACTTCTGCGACAAGTGCGTCATTTCCATCTTCGTCTTCAAAATATAACTTGTTTCCGACCCTGATTTTTCGAGCTGGATCAACGAGCACATCCCAGAGACGCGCCTCGTGGTTGAGTTCACGCAACAGGAAAACCTCAATTTTAGCTCCGGTTTTCTCTTTTTGCCCAAACAAACGGGCAGGGAAAACCTTGGTATTATTGAAGATCATTGCGTCGCCTTCGCTAAAGTAGCTCAGGATATCCTTGAAAACTTTGTGTTCGATTTTACCTGTGTCACGATGCACAACCATGAGGCGGCTCTGGTCCCGTTCCTCAGAAGGATATTGGGCAATAAGTTCCTTTGGTAAGTTAAAATTGAAACTACTTAATTTGGTTCGCATGATTTGCTGAAATAAGGAGTAGGAAAAGACACATACCGCACCCGAAAATGCCCGCAAAAATAGAATTTATCCACAAACGCAGAAGTTTGTAAATAGTTTTAGGCTTAAAAAAGATGAAATCTGGGAGTCCTGCTCAAAAAATAAGACAAGTTGTCACAAAAAACAGGATTTTGCTACGCCATGGAGTAGGATTTTTGTGATTTTTTTCGATCGTGCTCCTTGAGATAAACCTTGCGCAGGCGAATGCTCTTGGGAGTTACCTCTACATATTCATCCTCTTGAATGTATTCAAGGGCCTCTTCGAGTGTAAAACGGCGGGGTGGCGGAATGGATGCCTTGTCATCGGAACCGGAGGCACGCATATTGGTTAGTTTTTTGGTTTTGGTTACGTTAATAACCAGGTCATTCGTCCGGTTATTTTCACCGATAACCTGACCTTCGTACACATCTTCTCCCGGTTCAATAAAGAAAACACCACGATCTTGAAGATTGTCAAGCGAATAGGCAATAGCCGTACCAGTTTCCATAACAATGAGGGAGCCGTTTTGGCGTCCTGGAATATCTCCTTTCCAAGGTTCATATGAAAGGAACCGGTGTGTCATGATGGCCTCGCCCTGTGTAGCCGTGAGGATATTGGACCGGAGCCCGATAATTCCTCGTGATGGGATTTCAAACCGCAGGATAAAGCGGTCGTTGCGCGGCTCCATGCTCTTCATCACACCTTTGCGGCGGGTTACAAACTCGATGCACTTGCCACTGGAAACCTCCGGCACGTCAATAGTAAGCTCTTCCACAGGCTCGTGCTTGACGCCATCAATTTCCCGGACAATAACCTGAGGCTGACCAATTTGAAGTTCATAGCCCTCGCGGCGCATGGTTTCAATCAGAATACTCAAGTGCAGTACCCCGCGGCCAAATACCATAAAGGAATCGGCACTTCCTGTTTCTTCCATTCGCATGGCGAGATTTTTTTCAAGTTCGCGGAGGAGTCGGTCGCGAACATGTCGGCTGGTTACAAACTTGCCCTCTTGACCAAAGAACGGAGAGTCGTTGATTGTAAACAACATGCTCATGGTCGGCTCGTCCACGGCAATTGGTTCCAGTCCTTCCGGGTTTTCGTAGTCGGCTATTGTGTCGCCAATTTCAAAACCTTCCAGTCCGACTACGGCGCCAATGTCGCCAGCTACAACTTCTGGGGTGTCTTTTTTAGCCAGGCCGTCGAAAGTAAACAGTTGTTTGATTCGGTGCTTTTGGACCGTACCGTCTTTTTTTACAAGGGACACCTGCTGATTTGCAATCAGTTTGCCACGAAGCAATCGGCCGACGGCAATACGTCCTACGTAGCTGGAATAATCCAGTGACGTAATCAGCATTTGCAACGTACCTTCTTCCACTTTGGGAGGGGGAATGTATTTTATGATATCTTCCAACATGGTCACGATATCATCTGTGGGGTTTTGCCAGTCGTGGCCCATCCAGCCCTGTTTAGCTGATCCAAACAGCACGGGAAAATCTAATTGTTCCTCATTAGCATTCAGGGAACACATCAAGTCGAATACTTGCTCGTGAGCCCAGTCCGGATTGCAGTTCGGTTTGTCCACCTTGTTAATGACAACGATGGCCTTTTTGCCTAATTCAAGGGCTTTTTGCAACACGAAGCGTGTTTGCGGCATGGGGCCTTCAAACGCATCAACCAGTAGGAGTACACCATCAGCCATGTTGAGTACACGCTCTACCTCTCCCCCAAAGTCGGCGTGACCAGGAGTATCTATGACGTTGATTTTGTAGTCTTTATAGTTAATGGCAACGTTCTTGGCCAGGATAGTAATCCCGCGCTCCCGTTCGAGGTCGTTGCTGTCCATGATCAGGTCTCCTGTGATCTCGTGTTCTTTGAACAGCTTGGAGGCGTGGATCATTTTGTCAACAAGTGTCGTTTTCCCGTGGTCAACGTGGGCAATAATGGCAATGTTTCGAATATTTTTCATGCAAGTTTAAAATAAGGCGCAAAAGTACGTTTTCTCTTCCGTGTAAAAAAGAGGCTTGGAGATTGAAATTTGTTAATGATTAAAGAAACGAATGCAATCATTTCGCATAACCCAAATGATTTGCGCGAAAACAAAATTTTATTCCACGTTTACGGAGCTAATACTGACTACAAAGATGTCTCACGTTTTCAGATTTCCCATTCCGCCATCTACATGAAGAACTTGGCCGGTCATAAAAGCGGAATCATCTGAAAGCAGAAAACGTACAGCATGGGCAATGTCAGGAGGGGTTCCAACCCGACGCATTGGATGTCGTTGAGCTGCATTATTTCGTTTTTCTTCACTACTCAGCAGACCCGCAGCCAACGGAGTCTCCGTCAGAGACGGAGCAATGGCATTGATGCGGATATTTGGCGCCCACTCCGCTGCCAGTGCATGCACCAATCCCTCTACAGCGCCTTTGGCAGCTGCGATACTACTGTGGAACGGCATACCTGTTTGTACGGCTACGGTACTGAAAAGTACGACGCTGCCCAAACCACCAGCAGCTTTAAGCTTTGGAAATGCTTGCTGAATGGCCCGGAATGCACCGACTACATTGATTTCCAGTTCTGTTCGAAAATCTTTTGGCGTAATCCTGTGAAACGGTTTGAGGTTGATGCTACCCGGACAATAAACCAACCCATGCACAACATCCGGAATGTTTGCCAAGTGAAAATCATCTGCGGTGCTGTCGGCTTCTTCCCAAAAACTTCCAGGAAAAAGCATTTCGGGTTTGTTGCGACTAAACGTGTACAGATTTGCGCGAAGGGCAGACAACTGTTGTATAAGTTCCAGACCTATGCCACTGGAGGCCCCGATAATGACAAAATTTTTATTCTGAAAATACATGACGCAGATTGATTACATGCGTCTGAACGGTTTTATGCGGGAATTGTTTAGCGTATTTTAATCCTCCCAAGGGTATTTCCGAGGTTTTTGGCGAGCGACCACATTCCCTTTGATATAAAGAATGTTCCGTTTGTTTGGTGTGGAGTTGTCGTAAATAATAATAGCAGGTATGGTTGTTCCGAGTTTCCCACTGGAATCAAATTCAAAGCGCAGCAGGGCACTTTCGCCGGGCATGATTGGGTGTTTTGGAAGATTTACAACAATACAATCACAGATTGATTTTGTTTTTGAAATTAAGTATGGAGTAGTGCCTGTGTTAGTTACTTTAAATGAGTCAAGTCTGATTGTACCTTCGGCAATGTCACCAATAAAAAGCGTGTCGCGGTTCCAGGCTACCGAAGTAAACTGGTTGCGCTTTTGGCCCCGTTTTAGAGACTCGATAAACTGAACTGCTTTTTGTTGTCCACTTTTGGGAATACGCTCATAGGAGTTTTGAATTTCTTCGTCCACTTCAGCCCCTAAATGGCGGAAATATTCTAATAATTGTTGTTTTTGTTCTTGCGTTAGGCTTTTTAGAAGCGGGCGTATGTCGGACAAGTGTGTTTGCGAGAATACAGAAATGGGGAAAAGAAGTAGTAGTGTGATGAAAAATCGGATGGTGTGGCGCATGGCAAAGTTAAGTTGGCGAGAATGGAGCAAAGATAATGCCGCTACATCAAAGGTAGTTTTACCCGAACTGGTGTAGTGTGTTTTGCAAATGAGTTTCAAATACTTTGGATCTAAACCGTTTTGGCACATTATTGGACATAGTTTGTTTCAAAAAGTTAATACCTTGGCCCCGGCCATTCTTCTTTTAATTCTGTTTCCTCCCCGCCGCCAGGCAAATAATCATAAACACACTGCAAGCCTTCCTTCGGTTTGCAGTTGTGAAGAGGCTAACACATTCTTCTTTATTCGTATTTTCTGTCCCGGTTACCGGTAACTCATGTAAAGGCGAGCGATATGCGTTTGCACAACCCGTTGTATGCCAAGGCGAAAGCTTTGGCAAAATGCAATCGCAATCAGTGTGACTCCCCAACCAGATTGGGTAATTTTGAAAAACACGCCAAATCATGTTCAACAAAACAATCTGTAACTCCTTGCCAAATCCTATCGTATGCTAAACCATAACTTCTTGCGCCCTTATCCTCGTCTTGTTTTGCGGCCAAAATCCCAATGGGGGTTATTCCTGTCAGCCGCTTCGCTTTTATTCCTGTTTTTTCACGCACCTCAGCGCGCCGAAAGCCAGACTTGTTCATTTGACAGCTATATTCTGGCCTCCAACAACCCGTTCGGCGCATGCCCGGTTGGTACCGATACGATCATCATCCGGGACTCCTTTTTGGTGGATATCAACTATGAGCCAATCATTGGAGGGGTGCCGTTCGAAGGACTTTTCCTCGTTGACGGTGGCGTAATTCAGTGGACAGCAAATGCTTTTTTCAAACTCGGCCCTGCAGCCAGAGTTGTTTTGATCAATGGCGGGATTTTCCGACCAGCCTCCAGCAATGCGCCCGATTGTAATTCCATGCGTGCACTGTATTTTGACACTAAAAAAACGGTGGACTGCAACGGATCTACTGCGCCACACGCCTTTTCAGATGTTAATAATGCCGGATGTGTAACCCAGCAGGGAATTTGCTGCAACGCCTTTATTATTGCGACGGACAGTTCTGGAAATCCCAACGATCTGACACTTTGCCAACCCGGCGATACGGTACAGTTAGCCGTTTTGGCAAGCGGCGTTTTGAATTACTCTTTTTTTTGGTCTCCTGACATTGGCCCCGGGGCAGGCCCGTATGCAGCCACACCAACGAACAATACGAACTATTCCGTAAATTTAACGGCTATTTTTGATCCTTACGGCATCGAACCGCCTTACCTGCTCACTTGTGGCGGGTCTGTCACTGTTCGGATCAATAAACCAATAAATGTTACAGCAACCACAACTTCGGTGCCTTGTCTGGATGTGCCCGTTGGAGGAATCTCACTTACGGTAATCGGCGGGAGCCCTGGCTACACGTATTTGTGGTCAACCGGCGCCACAACAAAAAACTTGACAAACATTCCGGGTGGCCCCTATACCGTCACCATCACAGACTCAAAAGGTTGTATTCAAATTTTCAGTACGACAGTACCTGTGCTGGATAACATTCCACCGACATTGACGTGCCCCGCAAATGCGACGGGTACGGCAAACGCAGGTGCGTGTACAACGCTTATTCCAAATATTAACGCTGTTTTTAGTGACAACTGCCCGACAGTGGGCGTGAATTATGCTTTGAGCGGCGCTACAACAGGCAGTGGTTCCGGGCAATTATCCAACGCGGTGTTATTTTCCAGTGGTATTACTACAGCGACATACACGGTAAATGACGGAGCTAATACGGTTTCTTGCAATTTTACGGTAACTGTAACCGATACACAGTTGCCCACCGCCAGTAATCCTTTACCCTTGAGCGGCATCCCGTGTCTCGCCGCCGTACCAGCTCCTGATCCGAATGTGGTGACTACCGAAGCGGACAACTGTTCGGTGGCTTCCGTGGTGCACGTTAGCGATGTTGTTGCAAGCGGTTCCGGCTGCCCGGGCGATACGCTCGTACTGTTGCGATCCTACCGGGTTTCGGATGTGGCTGGAAATAGCATCACCGTTACGCAAACGATACGGGTAGTTGATAATGTCCCTCCAGCGTTCACCTCTGTACCGGTCAACGTACTGGTCAACTGCCAGTCCATCCCGACTGTTGGCACACCGACCGCCAGCGACAATTGTGGCGGTGGTGTCAATATTGCGTACAACGGTGAAACCCGTACGGACGGCGCCTGCCCCGACACCTATATTATTAAGCGTCGCTGGACGGCAACGGATGGTTGCGGGAATACAGCAACTGCGGAGCAAATACTGACCGTGCAGGATGTTACGCCGCCGGTGTTTACGACAGTGCCGGTAGCTGTTACGGTAAGTTGCGATGCTATCCCGACCGTTGGTACGCCTGCCGCCACCGACAACTGCGACATGGGCGTGACGGTTGTTTACAACGGCCAAATACGTTCAGACGGCGCCTGTATAGATGCCTACACCCTGCGTCGCCGCTGGATAGCCACCGACAACTGTGGCAATACGGCTACTGCAGAGCAAGTTATTGTAGTACAAGATGTTGCACAGCCAGTGTTCACATTTGTACCCGCTAACATAACAGTTAGTTGCAATGCAGTGCCATCGGTGGGTACGCCGGCAGCTTCCGATAATTGCGACACCGCAGTTTCCATCTTGTACAATGGTGAAACCCGTACAGACGGCACTTGCCCGGAAACGTACACCCTGGTCCGTCGTTGGACAGCAACGGACAACTGCGGAAACACAACTTCCGCAACGCAAACTATTTATGTGCAAGATGCCACGCCGCCGTCATTTACCACATTCCCCGGCAATTTGACCATCGGGTGTGATGCCATCCCGGCTGTCGGCAACCCGTCGGCAGCGGATAACTGCTCGGCGAATGTGACGATCCTGTATTTAGGTGAAACGCGCAATAATGGCACTTGTCCGGACAGCTACACACTGCTTCGGCGCTGGCGCGCAACGGATGCCTGTGGCAACTCAACTGTAGCAACTCAAACACTTACTGTTCGAGATCTGGTAGCTCCGGTCTTTAACTTTATGCCAGCCAATGCCACAATTTCATGTGATGCAGTACCCCCGGTGGGCACGCCGGTGGCAGCAGATAACTGCGCGGGGTTGGCCACAATGAACTATGACGGGCAAACCCGTACGGATGGTCCATGCCCGGACACCTACACCTTACGCCGCCGCTGGACGGCCGCCGACAACTGTGGCAATACTCGTACGGCAGAGCAAATACTGACGGTTCAAGATGTTACTCCACCGGTGTTTACGTCTGTGCCGGAAGCTGTTACGGTGAATTGTGAAGGGATACCTACAGTAGGTGCGCCAAACGCGAGCGATAATTGCGATGCCAATGTGACGATTACATACAATGGCGAAACACGGATCAATGGCTCATGTTCGGACAACTACACGTTGGTGCGCCGCTGGACAGCTACGGACAACTGCGGCAACACGACAACTGCCCAGCAGCATTTGACCGTTCAGGACCTGACATCCCCGTTCTTTACGTTTGTTCCCTCGAATGCCACGGTGAACTGTGAAGAAATTCCTTCGATGGGAATGCCAGTAGCCGCTGATAACTGTGACAACAATGTGACAATTACGTTTGCCGGTGTGACGCAAGCCAGTGGCAACTGCTCCAGTGGCGGGACTGTTACGCGCCGCTGGATTGCCACAGATAATTGTGGCAACACTGCAATCGCAGAGCAGATGCTTACCGTACAGGATACCACGAAACCTGTATTCCTGCTGGTTCCTGCTAATGTCACGGTGAGTTGCGAGGCGGTTCCCGTACCCGGATTACCGGAGGCTTCAGACAATTGTACATCCCAGGTGGAGATCAATTACAATGGCGCAGTGCGCACCAATGGCCCCTGCCCAAACACCTACAGCTTGCTTCGCCGGTGGACAGCAACAGACCTTTGCGGCAATACCGCTCTTGCCGAACAGACCATTACGGTACAAGACCTGACGCCCCCGGTATTCACGTTTGTGCCCGGTAACGCCATTGTCAGCTGCAACGCGGTGCCTGTTGTTGGCACACCAGAGGCAACCGATAATTGTGATAATGGGGTGGCCATCAACTACGACGGCGAGATAAGGACCAATGGCGCTTGTCCGGACTCCTATACTTTGCAGCGCAAATGGACGGCAACCGATAATTGCGGAAACGTGGCAACGGCTACACAAGTGCTTGTTGTTCAAGATATAACCAAACCTGTGTTTACTGCTTTCCCGGCTAATGCGACGGTGAGTTGCGAGAGTATACCTGCTGTAGAATCTCCATTGGCGAGTGATAATTGCACCTCAAATGTCATTATCTCCTTTAATGGCGAGACTCGGGAAGACGGTTCGTGTACCAACACATTTATGCTGAAGCGGCAGTGGACTATCGCAGATAATTGCGGAAATACCAACTCGGCCGTGCAGGTCATCACGGTGCAAGACCTGACCACGCCGATATTCACCTTCGTTCCGGCTGATGTCACGGTGCCGTGCGAATCGGTCCCACCCGTGGGTACACCTGTGGCTTCCGACAATTGTACGGCAAACGTTTTAGTCTCCTTCAACGGCGAGACCCGCGTGGATGGGCCTTGTACCAATTCATATATTTTGAAGCGCCAATGGACTGCTGCGGACCTCTGTGGAAACACCGCATCTGTAGCACAGCTTATCACGGTGCAAGATGTAAAGCGGCCGGTATTCACTTTTTCGCCACCTGATGTGACGGTGGATTGTGAAAATGTGCCTCCGGTTGCCATTCCAACAGCAATTGACAACTGTGCTGCCACTGTTTTGATCGTGTACGAAGGGGAGACCCGAACCAACGGTGTTTGCCCCGACACCTATACTATTTTACGTCGCTGGACGGCTGCCGATTTTTGTGGGAACGTTGAATCTGTAAATCAAATCATTACGGTTCGCGACGAAGGCCGCCCGATGTTCACCTTCGTTCCGGCAAACGTGACGGTAGATTGTTCGGATATTCCTGCTGTTGGTACGCCGACAGCCACGGATAACTGTGCTGCTGCTGTGATCATATCGTATGCGGGCGAAACTCGAGTAAACGGCTCCTGCCCGGACTCCTATTCCCTGATTCGCCGTTGGACAGCCACCGACAACTGTGGGAATACCGAGGAAGCTCAACAGGTTATTTCGGTTCAAGATATATTGCCCCCTGTGTTTACACTCGTTCCCGCCGATGCTACGGTAAGTTGTGATGACGTTTCTGCCGTTGGCGCCCCGCAGGCTACCGATAACTGTACGGCCACTGTGGCGATTGTTTTCCAGGGTGAAACGCGTACAGATGGCGCTTGTCCGGGTAACTATACCTTGCTGCGTCGTTGGATTGCTACTGATAACTGTGGTAATTCTACTATGGCCGAGCAACTGTTGACGGTGCAAGATGTGATCCAGCCGGTATTTACGTTTGTTCCAGTAAACGTGACGGTGGATTGCCAGAATATTCCGGTGGCAGGTGCGCCATCGGCTGCTGACAATTGTACGGATGCTGTTACAATCGCTTTTGTCGGCGAAACACGCACCAATGGCTCTTGCCCGGACACCTACTCATTGGTGCGCCGCTGGACAGCCACGGATAATTGCGGAAACAGCGCTTCTGCGGAGCAAACGATCACGGTGCAGGACATCATTTTGCCGGTGTTTACCTTCGTTCCCTCTAATGTTACTGTGGAATGCGATGCAGTTCCGCTACTTGGACAACCGACTGCTACCGACAATTGTACAGCAACTGTAAATATTTCATTTCTGGGCGAAACACGTCTGGACGGAACGTGCCCGGACAGCTACACGCTGGAGCGTCGTTGGACGGCTACCGACAATTGTGGTAATGCGACAACCGCTTTGCAAACGATCGTGGTGCGCGATGTGACACCGCCGGTGTTCTCTTTTGTGCCGCCGGATGCGACAGTAAACTGTGAAGCAGTGCCTGCCATTGGCACGCCTGTGGTTTCAGACAACTGTGACCAAAACGTAAGTGTTACCATTACCACGGAGCTTCAAACGGGCAGCGATTGTTCGACCAGTGGTGTACTCCTCCGTCGTTGGACTGCTGTGGATAATTGCGGCAATGCTGCTGTAGCCGAGCAGCGCCTGACCGTACAAGACACGACCAAGCCCGTGTTTACGTTGATACCGGATGATTTAACCGTGAACTGTTCCAATGTGCCGGCCGTAGGCATACCCATCGCCACGGACAATTGCACATCGGCAGTCTCTATTATTTACGATGGCGAACAGCGCGTGGATGGTTCATGCCCGGATACCTATATTCTGATCCGTCGCTGGACGGCTACGGACGTATGTGGTAATATTGAAATGGCAGACCAGGTGATAACTGTACAAGATTTGACAACGCCGGTGTTTACTGTCGTACCAAACGACGTGACAATTTCTTGTGAGTCGGTACCGGCAGTCGGTACTCCAGTGGCTACAGATGATTGCGACACCGATGTCTTGATCGTATATGATGGGGAAACACGTGCCAATGGCGCTTGCCCTGACACCTATATATTAATGCGCCGCTGGACAGCAATGGACAACTGTGGTAATACGATTTCAGTGACCCAATCCATTTTTGTTCAAGATTTGAGTGCCCCGGTATTCACCTTCGTACCCGCCTCGGTCACGGTAAGCTGCGATGCAGTACCGCTGCTGGGTTCGCCTGCAGCAACGGACAACTGTGATGCCGACGCAACGATTACATTCGATGGGGAAATCCGCACGAATGGTTCCTGTCTGAATACCTATAGCCTGACCCGCCGCTGGACTGCCGCAGACAATTGTGGAAACACAGTTTCTGCTGAACAAGTAATTAACGTTCAGGATAATACAGCTCCGGTGTTCACTTTCGTGCCGGCAAGCGCCACCGTTAATTGTGAGGCGGTGCCTTCTGTGGACACGCCAATCGCCTCGGACAACTGCACACTCAACGTGGCAGTTATTTTTGAAGGTGAAATACGTACGGATGGAATTTGCCCGGATACGTATACGTTGACCCGCCGCTGGCGTGCTACGGATGATTGTGGTAATGCTACGACTGCAGAGCAACTGCTTACGGTACAGGATATTAGTGTGCCGGTATTTACCTTCATTCCGGCGGACACGGTAGTCGGATGTGATGCCGTTCCACAACCAGCACTTCCTACAGCTACGGATAATTGCGACGCTGATGTGCAGATTATTTACGAAGGAGAAACGGTGATTAATAGCACCAGTAGCGGCACCTATAATCTTCAGCGCAGATGGACTGCCAAGGACAACTGTGGCAACTCCGCACAAATAACGCAGTTGCTTTCTGTCCGGGATACTGTGGCGCCAGGTATCGTTTGTCCTGCCGACATTCAGGTGGATGCTGATGGGACGCAATGCGCAGCCGTGGTGGTATTTAATGCGCCGGTTGTTTCGGATAATTGTACTACGAGTCCGGTCGTAGTTGGCTCCTCTGTTAGCGGCGCGGTGTTTCCTGTCGCTACAACTGTGGTGGTGTTTGATGTTACAGACGACAGTGGAAACACCGCTTCATGCAGTTTTTCAATCGTTGTAGCGGATACCACGGCGCCCGTGCTGGTGAATTGTCCGTTCGACTTCACGGTAACCACTCCGAACGGTGACTGCTCGACAACGGTTATTTGGGATGATCCGCTGGTGACAGATGCTTGTGATGGCTATCCTATTGTTCCTCAACCAAATATCCAGCCTTTTTCGGTATTTCAGACTGGTTTGACTACCGTAGTTTACACTGCACAGGATTCGACAGGAAATATCATGACTTGTAGCTTTGTCGTGACAGTGCAGGAGGATATTCCTCCCGTTTTGGTTAATTGTCCGGCAGACATTGTGTTGTACACCGATACCTGTACTGCATTAGCTACCTGGATCGAGCCGCAGGCGACAGACAATTGTGAATCAGTGACAGTCGTGCCTAATATTCCATCCGGAACTGTTTTTCCAGAAACTACCACCATGGTGGTTTATACCGCCTCCGACATTTGGGGTAATACAACGACGTGTAGTTTCAATGTAACGGTAATAGACACAATTGCCCCCCAGTTTAGCGGATGCCCAGCCGATACGGTAGTGAGTTCTGGAGGAGCTTGCTCGATTGCAGTGGACTGGCAACTACCTGTAGCAACAGACAATTGCACTACCAACCCACTGGTTTATGCAACACCAATGCCTGGTGACCAGTATCCTGTGGGTTATACCAATGTGCAAGTTATTGTGGAAGACCCAAGCGGAAACAAGGATGTTTGTGTGTTCAAAGTAACGGTTATTGGGCCTCCGCTCGGTTTTACAGATGTGCCTCTGGATCAGTCTTTTATTGGTTGTTCGGCTGTAGCGGTGTGGACACCGCCCGTTCCTACGGGCGTTTGCGCTCCGGCAATTGTGGAGTCGAATTACCTGCCAGGAGATACATTTCCTGTAGGGATAACCGTGGTAACCTATTCCGTTACCGACACATTGGGCTATTCGGCTACTACCAGTTTCACTATTTCGGTGACGGAAAGCATTCCGCCGGTATTCGACTGCCCGGCATCGCCGGTTGTTGTGGACATCAGTGGCGCTGTCGTGACCGATATTGGGCAGTTTGTGGCAACAGCAAGCGCTGTTTCTACTTGTGACGGGGTTGTTATAGCATTTGATTTGCCCTTGGCAAGTGACAACTGTGGTGTTCCTTTCGTGGAACAAACATCTGGTGCGGTTACCGGAGATTTCTTTGCTCTGGGCGATCACCTTTTAAAGTTCAAGACAACAGACGATGCGGGCAATACCGCTCTATGTTCGGTGCAGGTGCAAGTGGTTCCCCTTAACCCTCTGGCGCCACAGGTTAGCGACAAAATCGGGTGTGCGGGCGATGATATTGTGATTTTTACACCAGCTATTCCAGGCGCCACCTACACCTGGACCGGGCCCAAACCGCCGTACCCCAACTCGAACAACTTGCTGATTGAAAACCTTAGCCCGGCACTAACAGGCATCTACACCGTGCAGGCATTGGTGAATGGCTGCTTGACTCCATTGGATTCGGCATTGGTACGCCAGGCGCAATTGCCCAATGCAGTAGATGATCTAGATTTTGAGGCAGAAACAGGTGGATTACTGGAGAACTTCAGCGTACTTCTGAATGATACGTATGAAGATGATGACTTCACTATTACGGTTACGGGACCGCTTTTGGGGCTTGTAGATCTTGGAAACGGCAACTTCACCTATCAGGCCGGCCCAAGCAATGGACGCGTCAATTTTATTTACAAACTCTGCTCTGAAGCGTGTCCGGATCTGTGCGACGAAGCGGTGGTGACAATCACCGTACGGGAAACCTTCTGTTCGTACATTCCTAATATTATCACGCCCAACGACGACGGGATTAATGACTATCTGGAAATTCCGTGCCTGAACACCGATCTGTACCCCAATAACACCCTGATTATTTATAACCAGTGGGGCGACAAGGTGTACGAGGCATCTCCATATGAAAACACGCCTGACAAGGCTTGGCGAGGTACTTTCAAGGGAAGGTCCGGCCAAAACGTGCCAGATGGCACCTATTTTTATTATTTCCGTCCGGATCCCACCAAAGGAGCCTTAAGCGGTTTTCTTGAAATCTTTCGCTAAACACTCGAACCAGCATACCTTATGTCAAAATTTTATATCGTTTTTTTGATCGTTTTTTTGCCCTTGGCACTTGTTGCGCAGCAAGAGCACCGCTACTCTCAATTTATGTACAATAAGTTATCGTACAATCCTGCTTACGCGGGAATCCGGGGAGTACCTACAATGACTGCTTTGTATCGCGACCAGTGGTTCAAGCTGGATGGTGCACCGCGGTCGGCGCAGATCAGTATGCACGCACCGGTTTTTTCTCAGCGCGTTGGGGTGGGGGGTATGCTTTCGCATCACAGCATAGGCCTGCACCGAGATGTTCAACTCACTGCTTCGTACTCCTACAACATCATAGCTGGAGATGAATTCTCCATGCGGGTTGGCGTATCTGGAAACCTGCGGGTACTAAGTATTGATTTTTCCAAGGCAAATCCCCTTGTAAGTTACGACCCGTCACTTGACGACAAGCGCATTAACGATGCCTACGCAAACTTCGGAGCAGGGCTATATGGTACTTTTCAGGAGCGCCTGTATTTTGGCTTTTCGGTGCCGAGGGTTGTACGAAATAACATAGGCGTAAATACAGACCCCAATATTACGACGGCACAGGAGTCACAGCACTTTTATGGTACCACAGGTGGTATCATTCCATTAGGAAAAGATCTGAATCTAATGCCTGCAGTACTGATCAAGTACGTCAAAAATGCACCGATCGACGTGGATGTCACGGTGAATCTGGAGATCAAAGAAACTGTCACGGCCGGTTTGGCATATCGAGCAGGCGGAGATGGTTTGGGTGAATCGCTGAACCTTTTAGCGTACTGGCAGGTCAATCCGCGCGTGGGCGTTGGTGCTGCTTATGACTTGACGTTGACCAACTTACGTTCTTATACGGGTGGTTCCTTTGAACTCATGTTGTACGCTGATTTAGTGAAGCGGAAAAAGGGGATGTCAAATCCAAGGTTTTTTATGTGAGTAGAACAAATGTAGAATGTAGGTGAGAAAACCCTAAAAAATATACATTTTCCAAGATAATCGTACATTTACGCCCTTATCTAACACACCTTATACTTACTTGTTATGAGCAAAATCTTTGAAACCATCAAGCAAACAATTGCTGAAGCCGAAGCGGATGTCCAAAAATTCGCATCTGGCAACAACGCCGCTGGCGGCCGTATCCGCAAGGCTATGCAGGATTTGAAAAATCTGGCACAAGACCTTCGCAAAGAAGTACTGGACGTCAAAAACTCCAGAACGGGAAAATAACCTGTAAATCTTACGGGTTTGTTAAGCCTGCAAGGTGTGGCAATGCTGTCACACTTCGCAGGCTTTTTTATTTTGAAGTTAACAGGGCCTCATCAGGCTAAACAAAAAAAGCGACCCATTAGGGTCGCTTTTTAAACGTGCGGGAAGGGGGACTCGAACCCCCACACCTTTCGGCGTACGCACCTGAAACGTATGCGTCTACCAATTCCGCCATTCCCGCAGTAGCACTTTTTCAGGAGCGGGTGCAAAGATAGACGTACTTGAAATTCTGCCAAATTTTTTTTTGAATTCAATATCTTTTTTTTTCTTGTATCTATCTAAACATTTGAAATTCAGGCAAAAAGGTTTTTTCGCCGGAGATGTTGGCTATCTTTGCTCGCACCAAATCAATTTCTGCTACTATGGATTTTATGTTACTACGATTCCCGTTGCTCTGTGCGGGTATGTTAGTCTCGTGTGTACTTATTGGTCAGGAGGCCTCCACGGCATCATCCTCTGTATTTGAGTATTTGACTCAGGAGGAGGGCGCCAAAATTCAGCTCAACTTGGATCTGGAGAACCTTTTGAATAATCGTAAAAAGGCTGAATATCTGCCTGCTACGTTGACAGACGAATCCGGGAAAACCTTTGATCTGGAAGTGCGAACTCGCGGCAAATTTCGTCGCAGGCGCTGTGAAATTCCTCCAATAAAACTTAAGTTCGCCAAAGATGGACTTCAAGAAGCGCAACTTGATACGATGAACGAAATTAAGTTAGTACTACCGTGTGCAGGGAAAGCGGAAGACGAAGACCTTATTGTACGGGAGTATCTTGCGTATAGGATGTTCGAACGATTAAGCCCTAAGCATTGCGTTCGAGCCCGGTTGGTTCGCTTGCAAATCAAGGACAGTGCAAAAAAGCGTCCTCAAAAAATGCTTGCAATGTTGGTTGAGCATGAGGAACAAGTCTCTGGACGACTTGGCTGCACGGTAGTGCAGGAATGGGGCATTAAGCCCGAGCAATTAAATGCCGATCAAGCGGCGCTTTCCGTGTTGTTTCAATACATGATTGGAAATACCGATTGGGATATCGCCTCGTGCCGAAATATTATGCTACTTAACCCTCCTCAGGGCGATAAGATAATGACTATTCCATACGACTTTGACTTTTCAGGGCTGGTAGGAGCTCCATATTCATCTCCAAACTCAGATTGCAACGTAAGGTCGGTGCGAGACCGGTGCCTGATGACGTACGGAATTGAATCTGCTGCGCTTTTACGTGCCCGCCAAATCATTTTAGACGCAAAACCCCTGATTTACAGTGGGTGTCGAAACAAATTTCTTTCGGTCGCAGCGAATGATGACATGGTCAGATTTTTGGACTCTTTTTTTGAAATGCTCTCAAATACTACAGAAATACCATCTGTGCTAGAGTTTTCAAAACAATAACAGCCTTGATTTCATCGGTTGGCCTGACCTTCGCCCCATGAAGTTCCTTTTAATTCAAACAGCTTTTATTGGTGACGTTATTTTGGCCACGCCCTTGGTAGAAAAACTAAGGCGGTTCTTCCCAAATGCACAGATTGATTTTTTACTCCGAAAAGGAAATGAAAAATTATTGGAAAACCACCCACATATTGGTCGGGTTTGGGTATGGGACAAGAAAAAAGAAAAATACAGCGGGCTGGTGCGCCTTATTCGCGCGTTGCGGATGGAAAAATACGATTGGACAATCAATTGTCAGCGTTTTGCAACTTCAGGACTGATCACCGTACTTTCCGGCGCACAGCATACTGCGGGCTTCCGCAAGAATCCGTTTTTCTGGCTATTTGATCAGAGTGTCCCGCACATATTTGGCACGAATGAACGTCCGATTCATGAAGTGGAGCGTAACCTTTCGCTGATCGAGCACCTGACAGATCGTTCTTTTGAAATGCCGCGTTTGCATCCAGCTCCTGCTGATGTTACGAAGGCTCATTCTTTGGCTCCGTCCGGCAAGCACTTCGTTTGCATCGCACCCACCTCCGTTTGGTTTACCAAACAATACCCCGCACACAAGTGGCTGGAGCTAATCGAACGTATTCCAAAAGAATGCGCCATTTTGTTGCTTGGAGGGCCAAACGATGCCGATGCTTGCGAACATATTGCCCGATCCGCCAACCATCCTGATGTCCGGAATTTGGCAGGGCGCTTGAGTTTTTTAGAATCGGCAGCACTGATGCATGCGGCCAACCTGAATTATGTCAACGACTCTGCGCCCATGCATATCGCCTCTGCCGTAAATGCGCCGGTTGTTGCTGTATTCTGTTCCACTGTGCCGGTTTTTGGCTTTACCCCGCTTTCCACGCGACGTTTTGTTATTGAGTTGGAGGCCGCCCTCGCTTGCCGACCATGCGGTTTGCATGGGTACCAAGCCTGCCCCAAAGGACACTTTGCTTGCGCCGAGACCATCCAACCAGAACAATTTCCGCTTCCAAAGTAAAAATATTCAATTTTTTTTCACGCAACACAAACGGTATTTTGTTAATGCAAGATACCGAAAAAAGAGGATTTTGCTCGCAAAATCCTCTTTTTTATAGGTATTTCAGAAATGTGATATGTGCGTTAAATACAGGGAACGGTATTTTTTTAAAAGAAAACGGTTGCAAAAACTTGTAAGTGGAAAAAATGCTATATATTTGTCCCGTAATTGAAACAGCAGCAAAAGAGCAATGCTGAATTTTAAATGAGATCATAGCCCGACACCAATTGGGTAAAAAATATAAACCGACGATTTTCTGGATCATCGGAAAAATAAACCGAAGGCGGGGGCCCTCCGGCCCTTTCAAATGAGAAAGGGCGGAGGGCTATTTTAAATGCTTTCCATTCAGCGAATATCTTTTACCGACATACTGTTAGAAAACAACAAACCGGCTGCGCAATATCCTGCGCGGCCGGTTTTTGTTTTAGACAGCTTGTACCATCATACGTCTGTTGCCCCGTTTACTTCACAGTCACTTTTGATGTAGCACTCGAGCCGTTCTTCGCCCGAACTTCGACCAGATACACGCCTGGAGGGAAATGGTCCACTGCAATCCTGATTTCTGATGCACCAGCAGGCCAGTTTTGTTCTGTCAGTAGTTGTCCGGATGAGTTTAATAACCGGCAGGAATTTATTTCCTGGGGATTCGTGAGCTGAATGCATAAAAAATCTGCAACAGGATTTGGAAACGCCCGAATAACCGGAGCTGCTACAGGCATGTAGGTGCCTGTGGTGGTTGTCAATTTTAGCAGTTGCAGCCCGTTTTGCATGTCTCCGGCGATGATTGTGCCCGATGGCAACCAGGGATAATTTCCCCAACAGCCGTAATAGGTGTTGTACTGCGTATTTTCGGGGTGCGTATCATAGTAGGCCATCAGTTTTGGAGCTGTTGGGTCGCTGATATTGTACACTAAAAGCCCGTCTTCATACTGCGAATTAAAAAGGAGACTATCCCGAATATATACGTTGTGAGGAATCGCATTTTCCGCTCCTGGTGGTAGAGCTGGATCGATAAAAGAACTTGCCACTGCAATGTTTTCATTTGCAATATCCTGTAAATCAACGATCAAAACAGGTCTGCCCGAGGGTATTTCTTCTGTGCAATAAGCATAGCGCCCGTCCTTGCTCAACCAACTATTGTGGTGGTAGCCGCCGGTGGTGGGCAGGCTGGCTACTGTGACAGGTGGATTATTGGGATCGGTATAATCGTACACGTAGTAGCCGTTGAACCCTGAGGAAGCATACACCGTGTCATTCCGGACGTACGAGTCGTGAATATATCCACCGATGAGTGGGAAAGATGCCAAAAAAGCGGGTTGATCGGGGTTTTGGCTAACATCGAGCACCAAAAGTCCTTGATTTGCTACATTGGTACCATTCAGGTAAATGCGACCGGAAACGGTATCCAGCGTAATCGTGTGGGCGCTGTTGAAGAGCGCGTTGCTATAATAGGTGCGAACAATCGTATCCGGAGCGTTAGAAAAGTCAAATATCATCATGCCCTCTGTGGTGGCATCGGAGACACCATAAATGCGATTTTTGTACGATTTAAATTCACGCCAGACGGTATTGGTCTTTCCTTCATATTTTCCAACCAGCTCAGGTGCAACGGGATTGGTGATGTTGAAAATCAATACATGTCTTGCGCCGCCCAGAATTGCATACTCCTGCCCGTTAACGGCCAATCCCCAGCAGCCGCTGTATTGCACCCGAAGGCTGCCTGGAGAAGCAACAGGGAGGGTATCATCATCCCAACGAGCCAGCCGGATCATATTCAGGGAGTCTTGGGCAAAAACATTCGAAATGAAGGTGACACAGAACAGAAAAACAAAGTTTCTTAACATGGTGTAAATAGATTCGAGTAATTCGATTTGAGCGTGTGATTCGATTGGTATTTTCGCCCCCGGAAAGGCAACCAGACACAACGCATTAGCGTCAGTAGCCAAACCGGTGGCTCAAAAAAGCCGGCGAAAGTACAGGACAATATGATAAAATCCGCTCGATTCATCGCTCTTTTGCTTGTCCTGGCTATATCAGCCGCACAAGCACAAAAATATAGTAACGAGTTTCTTGCCATTGGTGTAGGCGCCCAAGCGCATGGAATGGCAGGGGCCCAAACAGCCCATGTGGGCGATATTACTGCGGCTTACTGGAATCCTGCCGGGTTATCTGAGATCAATGCACCCTTTCAGGCTGCGGCCATGCATGCCGAGTGGTTCGTTGGTGTTTCCCAATACGACTACCTTAGTTTTGGAAAATCGCTCAACCGCGACCAAAAATCCTTCCTTGCTTTTTCACTCATCCGGCTTGGTATCGACAATATCCCGTACACCATCAACCTGGTCAACCCCGATGGAACAGTCAACTATGACAATGTCTCGTCGTTTTCGGCAGCTGATTATGCACTGATGGGTAGTTACGCCCGGAAATTGCGCAACCCGGCACTCTCGATCGGCGGCTCAGTGAAAGTCATCCGCCGGGTCATCGGTTCTTTTGGAGGTGCATGGGGGTTTGGGGCCGACTTAGGTATGCAGTACCGCAAAGGAAACTGGATGCTGGGGTTGCAAGGGCGCGACCTGACTACCACGTTCAATGCGTGGTCGTTCGACCTTTCCGCGCGCGAGAAAGAAGTGTTTGTCCAGACCGACAACGAAATACCGACTGGCGGTACCGAAATCACCCGCCCTAGATTTATTCTCGGTGCAGCCTATCGCGCAAAACTTGGCGAAAAAACCACTTTACTTCCTGCTATTGACCTGGATTTCACTACAGATGGCCAGCGGAATGTACTTTTGCGCTCCAAGTCCGTCAATATAGACCCCCGTATTGGTGTTGAGGCCAACTATGACGGCTTTGTACAGTTACGCCTCGGAGTTGGTAATTTCCAACGCGTAAAAGACGACTTTAACCCTAACAAGGAAGTACTGACCCTCCAGCCTAACTTCGGGGTTGGCCTTCGGCTCGGACGTGTACAACTGGACTACGCCCTGACCGATATCGGCAACGTCTCCCAAGTGCTGTACTCCCACATCTTCTCGGTGCGCATTGATTTTAAGGAACGTAACCGTAGTGGGGGAGGGGAGTCCAATCTTTGATTTGTTTCCGTGACCAACGTAAACAGGGCTGGTTGGTTAAAAACCAGCCTTAGGCGCCTCCTATACGCCTTCAGGAATTTTTTCCCCTTAATTTGTTGCCGCGTTGGAAGCCCGCTGTATCTTTGTGGCATCCTTTGAAGGAGTTTTTCTTCCTAATCCCAAGTTTATTCGGTCCAGTTCTCACCCAACCGCTGTTCCCGATTTTAAAGTATGCATTTCTTTTAATCCGTTACCACGACCCGTAATTGGTCATATTTGTGTTCTGGTGAATGTGCTACCTAACGTGCACTCCGTTTATTCAGACCTTATGTGCCACTTATAATCTCATGGTTGCCCCTCCGGTTAGGCTCGCGGTGAGGGGCTTTTTTTTTGCCCGTACATCGAGGTTTGATGCTCCTGGCGAGCGCGCCGTACCTTCGTCGAAACTTCAACGCCCTTCCATGCGTACCTGTCTTTGGCTCTTGCTGTTTGTCTTTCCATGCCTGCTTTCCGGTCAGGTATTTATGCGTCCGATTGACCAATCAGCTGCCCTTGCGTTGGGAGGCGCTGCGATTGCCTATCCGGGCGCTTCGATCGGACTGGCCAACGATGCCGTCTCGGGTTTCAGTGGCAAAACAGGTCTTTTTCTGGGATCGGCTATTCCATATAGTATAGGTGGCTGGCAAACAGCGCGTTTTCAGGGATTCGTTCGGGCGAGTACCAATGATGGATTTGGGCTGGACATAGCGCATTCGGGCATTGAGGCATATCGCGAGCAGCGTTTCCGGTTGTCGTATGGCCGGCGTTTGGGCTCGGGTCTGCTGCTGGGCGGCAGTGCGGATGTGCTGCGGGTGTCGGCGCAGGAATACGGCAGTGCTACAGGATTCACGTTCAACCTGAGCGCCTTGGCGAATCCGCTTCCAGGCGTGTGGCTTGGCGCACAAATCCAAAATCCAGTGCAAGTAGAAATTGCCGGAGCTGTGGTGCCCGCCGTGTTGCGCATAGGTGCTGCCTGGGAGGCTGCGTCAACTTTGATTTTGCTTGCCGAAACTGAAAAAGATCTCGAACGTCCTGCACAAATAAAGGTCGGTATCGAATACCGTCCTGTCCCACGCCTTGCCTTGCGCACCGGAATTCGTACAGAACCAGCCCGCGTAGGTTTTGGCGCAAATATTCGTTTGGCCAATGGCCTTGCGTTGGATGCCGGGGCGGAATGGCATCCAGTCCTCGGTATTACCCCGGCAGCTATGCTGGTGTGGCAGCGAGACTAATCGCCAACTAATCACTTAAAAATCAGTGCAATGGATTTGATACAGACTTTAAAAAATGTTAAAGACCGAATCCGCCAAAGCGAAACGGAAGAGGCGCTAACAGAGCTGGCGGAACTTCTGGAAGCTGTGGACGCCGATCTGTTGGATGAGGCTTATGCCCTCCAGCAGCAAATGAACCTGTGCCAACAGCAGATTCGACTCAATTTGATTGACAACAAGGAATACTCCATTGCATTCAGCAATATCAGTTTTTCCACGCTGCGTCTGATTACGGTGGCTACCAAACAACTCCAGGGCCGGCAGCAATCGGCCGTGCCGTCTTCCGGACTTTCGGTGACCGACACGACTACGCCGCAGCCGGTAGCCGCAGCAGTAGCCGGAGAGACGCCCGATCTGTTGCAAACCGGCTACCAAAAAATGCAGGATGGCGATTACTCCGGCGCTATGAGCGACCTGACGACCTATCTGGAAAAAAATCCGCAGTCGTGGGAAGCCAGACAACACCTCGCGGCTTTGCATGAAACGCTCGGTCTTTGGGACGAAGCCATCCATTGGTATTCCGAGGCGGTACACACAAATCCCAAGTTGGCTGTTGCACTGAATAACCGCGGTAATATCCGCATGGACCAACAGGCCGACTACGAACGGGCGTACAAAGATTTTAACGCTGCCCTCGTGGCCGATCCGAATTTGCTTACGGCACAATTCAACCGGGGACTGGCGGCCATGCACCTTGGTGAGTACGTCCAGGCTGTGCAGGATCTTGACGTTTGTGTCCAGCACGATTTTCAAAAAGAAATCGCACATGGCTTGCGCGGGGTGTGCAGGGTACATACCCAGGATTATGAAGGCTCCATGGCTGATTTGAAAATCGCGATCAAGGCTGACCCCGAAAATGCATCGTATTGGGGGAGCTATGGCCTTTGTCAGTACCATTTGGGTAATTACCGCGATGCTATCGAGTTTCTGGACCATGCTCTGAAACTTGATCCCAATCAACCGGAAATGCAAACTATACGCGGTATTGCTTACTATTTTTTGGATGAATACGACCCGGCAGAAAAAGATTTTCGGGAGAGCGTGCGCCAGGCGCCTGGTTACGCCTACGCCTGGTATTTTCTCGGGTTGGTGTACAAAGTGCGCGGCAATTCTACAGAGGCGATCAAATATTTGAAAGAAGCATACACTCAAAATCCGGATATGGCCGAAGCCTACGCCATCATCGGTGTAATTGCGTACGAAAACAACCAATACGCAGAAGCCATTCAGTACTGTGAGCGCGCTTTACAAAGCGATCCGACGCAGGAAGTTGCCTTGGAATTTCTCGAAAAAGCTCGCAATGCCAAAAATTCCGGAGGCCTGTGGAATAAGCTGTTTGGCAGCTAATCGGTTGATTTAACTAAGGATCACCGCTAACATACATCGTGAATTACCTTTGCCACCCACCCAAAACCTTCCAACTTTCTAACCAGCAACCTTTTTTATAATGCAAAACATCACAGTCATTGGCGGCGGTACGATGGGCAATGGTATTGCCCACGTTTTCGCGCAGAACGGATTTGAAGTAACCCTGGTAGATGTGGCTTCTGCCGCACTGGACAAGGCATTGGCTACCATTGGAAAAAATCTCGACCGGCAAATCGCAAAAGGCACGCTCACGGAGGCCGAAAAAGCCGCTACGCTCCAGCGTATCCATCCCATGACCGACCTGAAGGAGGGCGTTTCCAGTGCCGACCTGGTTGTGGAAGCCGCCACAGAAAACGTTGCACTGAAGCTGAAAATCTTTGCCGACATGGACCAGTTTGCACCTGCCGCGGCTGTTTTGGCTACGAATACCAGCAGCATCAGCATCACCAAAATTGCAGCAGTGACCAAACGCCCGGACAAAGTGATCGGGATGCACTTTATGAACCCTGTACCGGTAATGAAACTCGTAGAGGTGATCCGTGGGTATGCCACTACCGATGAGGTGACGGACGCTATCATGGGCCTTTCGCGCGGACTCGGCAAGGTGCCCGTGGAGGTAAACGACTACCCCGGATTTGTCGCCAACCGCATCCTCATGCCCATGATCAATGAGGCAATTTATACCCTGTACGAGGGTGTGAGCGGTGTGGAAGAAATTGACACGGTGATGAAACTCGGAATGGCGCACCCGATGGGGCCACTCCAATTGGCCGATTTCATCGGACTGGATGTTTGCCTGGCTATTCTCCGGGTACTGCAAGACGGTTTTGGCAATCCCAAATACGCACCATGCCCCCTCCTGGTCAATATGGTGACGGCCGGGAAACTCGGCGCAAAAAGCGGCGAGGGATTCTATACCTACACGCCGGGCAGCAAAGAAATAGTTGTGGCAGAGCGGTTTAAGTAGGTGGAGTGGCAAGGTCTAAAATAAAAAAAAGTGGTCGCTCATTTTAGGGGCGACCACTTTTGCATTTTAGATTTTACACTTCTTCTTTTTGAATAATCTTCTTGAACTGCTTGTCCAGGTAGAACAAGTTGCGCGGTTCGAAGCCCATACGTTCGATGACCGTAATGATTTCACCCACGTTGCGCTCGGCCTCCTGCTGTTCGAGCACAAAGGCTTGCAGGAAGAAATAGGTGGCATGCTCGCCATTTTGCTGGCACCACGATGCCAGGTCGTTAATGGCCACCGTCACGCCGTGCTCCAGATCATACACCTGCTGAAAGGCTTCCAGCACGTTTTTAAACTTTTCTTTAGGCTTACCCAGTTTGTCTTCCAATTTAGCGGCGCCTCCGTTGGCATTAATGTACTTGAATATTTCCAGCGTATGCTGGCGCTCTTCGTCGGCGCTGTTGTAAAAAAATTGAGCGATGTTGGGCAGGTTTTCGCCTTCAGCCCAGGTGGCCATGGCGAGATAGGCATTGGAGGCGAAGGCCTCTTTCTGAATCTGTTCGTTGAGTTTGGCTTGTACTGCTTTGGACAACATGTTTAGTCTGTTTTTACTGGTTATGAATTTGAATTCTTGATTTAATCAACATTTTACCTGTGATCCAGTTTTAAAATGCCGAAAGATACATACCGGAGCAACAAAGCAACTACCATGGCACGAACGAAAAACAAATTCCCATTTGCAGACCAATTCGCCTCCCTGCGCAACGTGCCGCGTTTCTTTCGCATGATCTGGGATGTATCGCCGGGACTCACGCTGTGGAACGTAGCACTTCGCCTCGTGCAGGCGGCAGTACCGCTGGCTATGCTGTATGTGGGAAAAGAGATTATTGACATCGTGGTAGGTTCTATCGCCGACCCGACAAATACCGCAAGCATCCAATCAACAGCGCACCCGATCTGGTTTTGGGTCGGGCTGGAACTTGCGCTCGCCGTGGCCAATAGCCTGCTCGGGCGCGCAATCACACTGACCGACAGCCTGTTGGGAGACCTGGTGAACAACGACTCCTCGGTACGCATCATCCGACATGCTGCTACGCTGGATTTATACCAGTTCGAAGACGCCGGGTTTTACGACAAACTCGAACGCGCCCGCACACAAACCGCCGGCCGCACCGCCCTGATGAGCATGGTGCTTTCCCAGGCCCAGGACCTGATCACGGTGATTTTTCTCGCAGGCGGCCTCATCGCATTCAACCCCTGGCTGATGCTTATTTTGATCGTGGCGGTCATTCCATCCTTCATTGGCGAGACCAAATTTAACCGGGACTCCTATTCACTGACCCGATCCTGGACTCCCGAACGCCGTGAACTCGACTACCTCCGCTACATCGGCGCCAGCAACGAGACCGCCAAGGAGATCAAGATTTTTGGCCTCGAAGGTTTCATTGCCGACCGCTTCAAGGTCATTTCAGACAAATACTACAAGGCCAACCGGAAACTGGCGCTTCGGCGGGCAGCATGGGGTGGCTTTTTCTCCATGCTTGGCACGACATCGTACTATGCGGCGTATGTTTTTATCATCGGCCAAACGGTGCTGGGGTCCATCACGCTCGGTACGCTCACGTTTCTTGCGGGTGCGTTCAGCCGCTTGCAAGGGCTGCTGCAAGGTATGGTGAGTCGCTTTTCGCGCATCGCCGAGACGGCACTGTACCTGCAGGACCTGTTTGAATTTTTGGAACTGAAACCGCTTTCGCAATCGCATACCGGTTCTTACAAGGTGCCGCGCCCGATCCGCACCGGGTTTCAATTTGAAAACGTAGGTTTCCGGTATCCTGAAAGCGAAACCTGGGCGCTGCGCAATCTTGACTTTACCTTGCCTCCCGGCGAAAAACTCGCGCTTGTCGGCGAAAACGGCGCAGGCAAAACCACAGTTGTGAAACTGCTGGCCAACCTGTACGAACCCACCGAAGGGCGTATCCTGCTCGATGGGGTGGATCTGCGCGAATACGATCCCGATGATCTGCGCCGGGAGATCGGCATCATATTTCAGGACTATGTGCGCTTCATGTTCACCGCCGCTGAAAACATTTCCATCGGAAATATCCCGGAACGGGAAAATCGCCCGCGCATCGAGGATGCCGCCGAGAAAAGCCTGGCGGATGCTGTCGTGGAAAACCTGCCCAAAAAGTACGACCAGATGCTTGGCAAGCGCTTTTCCGGCGGGGTGGACTTGTCCGGCGGGCAGTGGCAAAAAGTCGCCCTCGCCCGGGCGTACATGCGCGAAGCCCAACTCGTCATCCTCGACGAGCCAACCGCCGCCCTCGATGCCCGCGCCGAGCACGAGGTATTTCTCCGCTTCGCCGAACTGATGAAAGGCAAGGCGGCTGTGCTCATCAGCCACCGGTTTAGTACCGTACGCATGGCCGACCGTATCCTCTTTCTCGAAAACGGTCGGCTGCTCGAACTGGGCAGTCACGAAGAACTTCTGGCCAAAGGCGGCAAGTACGCAGAGTTGTTTCGCTTGCAGGCGAAGGGGTATTTGTGAGCAAGCAGATTTGGAATAAACCTGTAGTTTTGTAGCGGTTATGATCGCAAATGCTATTCATTCAAGCTTCGAAAAAACATGTTAGACTACATCACATCCCTGCTGCCTCGCCTCCAACAATTCAGCAAAGGACTCAACGACACGGCTATTTTTGCTGATGTACCCTGGGTGTTTATTGACGGCGACGGCGACCGCGTGACTTACATTTTCCGGCGCAACAACGAACTGCTCGTTTCCAAACAAGGCGAGGTGACTACCGGGCACTGGGAATACCTGGCGGCCATGCAATCTCTGCTGATCGAGCACGGCAACCGCAAACGTATGTACAACCAAGGGTTCGTGGACAACGTGGTGATGGCCCTCCGCAAAGATGGAACAGAAGAACTGTTCTTGCTGGCGAACCAGCAGGCGCTGCCGGATTTGGATGCAGTGAAGTATTTGGAAAGGAAGGCGACGGTGGAAAAACCAATACTGGAAACTCCCAAGAAAACCAAAACCAAAAATAATGTGGAAGTCAGACTCACTAAGCCAAACCGTTTGGCCATAATTCAGGTAAATAGTAACCAACTTCCGTTTTCAATTGGGAATTATATTTATTCAAAAAACGGGGAACCTCTGCCAGATAGTGAATACTACACCTCAGGCTTAAAATTGAATGTAAAAGATGGACAGATCATAAGTTGTTCCGGATACCTCTCTAATACAGCTATTTTAGTGTTAGTAATTTTAATTCTGACAGGAATTAGTTTTATCGTAGGCCTATTTGAACAGTAGGTGATTCTGTTTTCTTCTAAATTTTTCCCGCCCTGCTATGGTGTTTTCACCAAGCAGCCTCGCGTAGAGCCGCTTGGCTGAAACTCCACGAAGGGCTAAAAAGCCTTAAATTTGCATCAAAATCTACCACTATGCCGACAGCGATCGTTTCCGACCAGTCTTTCTCAAAAGCCACTTCTCTTCTGCCTACATTGAGTCAACTTGACAACCGGGAAAAGCTTTTTGTCCTTCAGTTCCTTATCGCAGAGCTCAGCCGCGAGGAACATGGGCTGATGGTTCCGGGGCGATCATACCCTGTTTGGTCTCCAATCGGTGCATTTTCAGCCGCTGAGAAACTGATGCAGGTACTCGAAGAGGACAAAAAGCGCACATGAAATATCCATTCCTTCCGCTCAAAGATGTTGACGGCCAATCAGACTTGATGCCGCCTTGCCCCAAGGAACAGACTTTCCAGGTTTTCAAACCTGGAAAGTCTGTAGTAACTCCCGCAAAACCCGCTGCTCTCCGCGCCTCTGCGCTGAAAAAATTACTCTTTAAACAGCGAAAACCGCACGGCCTCCACTTTTTCCCGGTACTCTGCCCATGGCTTGCCCAATAATTCATCCACGCGCGCCAACACTTTCGCGACTTCTTCTTCTGCTTTTTTGATAGCAAAACGCGCATTGCCGTTCGGCTCGGCGGGTGAGGCATTGATATAGGTTGTGGCGGTCCGAAGATGGTTGTTTAGCTGGTCCGGGTTGCGCTGTATTCCCTTAGGTTCTTTCTGTTGAAAAAATGCCTCCTTCAGCGCGCCAATGCTGTCGCGCAGGGTTTTGCCGAGGTCAAGTACAGCTTTTTTTGTGCTGTCCGGCACATTGGCAAATGCGCTTTCCACCAGCTTGATCGTCTTTTCCGACTCCTTCAGGCGCTCGTAAGCGGCATTTGTTTTTTCAATGGTCGGGTAAAAACTGCGCAGTGCATCGGCTTTGGTTTTGCGAGCCGACTGCGGAATGTCGAGGCGCGGATCGTCCAGCACGCGTACCGTGGTGGAATCCTTCTGGTCGCGGAAGATCACCACTACTTTGTACACGCCGGGCAAAACCTGTGGGCCGCCACCGGGTTCCAACTGGTCGGCATCCGGTTCGCGGTTAGAAGGGTAGGTGGCGCCACGGGTCTCCATATTCCAGGAAATGGTACCAAACAAGGTATCCAGCTCGGTTTTCCACCGGCGCAAGGTGTCGCCCTCGGGAGAGAGGATCAGCACGGTGGCTTTTTCCTTTTTGCCGCCGCCACGCCTGCCGCCACCCGGACCGCCACGCCGTGCCGGCTCCGGTGCTATTTCCGTTTCGTCTTCTTTCTTCTTTTCCGCCTTTGGCGCCATACCGGGTTTCACCCAGACGGGTATCTGCGCGGCCGTGCCCTTCGTTGGAGCTTCATAAAACGCATCGGCGGAAAAACGCGGGCCGTCGTAGGAGCGCCAGGCCGCCAGATAAGCCGGCTGTGGCTGGAACAGTTTGAACGACTGCTCGGCGGTCAACTTTTGATTTCGAGCCAGTTCGCGCAAGGGGGCGATATTGTCCATAATCCAGATACCTCGGCCAAACGTGGCGAGGACGAGGTCGCCGTCGCGGGGGTGAATTTTCATATCCTGCACGGGCATGGCGGGTAGGCCGCCGGGTTTTCCGTCGGCTGCGCGGGGCCAGGGTGTCCAGTTGGCGCCGTAGTCAAGGCTGAAGTACAAACCCTGATCGGTGCCCAGGAAAAGGAGTTCGGGTACCTCCAGGTCTTGCACCACCGACAGGCAAAAGCCGGTCACATTCTTGGGGTTAGCCAGGCGTTTCCACTTTTGTCCAAAGTCGGTCGTGTGGTAGAGGTATGGCGCCCAGTCGTTCTGGCGGTAGTGGTTGACGACCACGAAGGCTTCTCCGGGATTTTTTGCCGATACTTCGATCTGTGGAATCCAGGCGCCTTTGGGGCAGTCGGGCAGTCGGTCGGCGAGGTTTTCCCAGGTGCGGCCGCCGTCACGAGTCAGTTGGAGACGGCCGTCGTCGGTGCCCACCCAGACTACATCCTGCCGCACCGGGCTGGGCGCTATGGCGATGATGGTACAGAAATTTTCGGCATTGGTGGCATCCAGCGTAAGTCCTCCCGAGGTGAACTGGTGCATCTTGGACGTATCATTGGTGGTGAGGTCGGGCGACCGCAATTGCCACGTTTGTCCGTAGTCGGGCGAATAGTGCAGAAACTGGCTGCCGAAATAGATGCCGCCGTCGTGGAAAGGGTCTTGTGCCAGGGCTGCATTCCAGTTCCAGCGCAGTTCCGTACCGTCGGGGTGCAGGGGTTTGAGATATTGGGAGGCGCCGGTTTTGCGGTCCACGTAGCTCAGTTCGCCGCCCTGCGACATGGCAAACAGGTAGCGGGCATCCTTGCGGTTGGGCAGCACGTCGAAGCCGTCGCCGAAAAGTACTTCCTGCCAGTCGGAATTTCGGATGCCGCCGCTGCGCCACACGGCCGACGGACCTACCCAGGAGCCGTTGTCTTGCAAGCCGCCGTAGATGTTGTATGGGATTTCGTTGTCCACATTGACGTGGTAAAACTGTCCGACGGGGATATTTTCGGCGTATCGCCAGGTGCGGCCGCCGTCGCGGGTAATGTTGAGCCCGCCGTCGTTGCCGTTGATGATGAAATCCGGGTTGTCGGGGTGAATCCAGAATGCGTGGTGGTCGAGGTGAATTTTCCAGCCGACCCAGGTTTCGAACGATTTTCCGCCGTCTTCGCTGCGGTTCAGGTAGGTATGCAGGCTGTACAGGCGGTTTTCATTTTTAGGATCCACATATATTTCGGCGTAGTAAAACGGCCGGCCGCCGATATTTTCCGAGGTGGTTTTGCGCCATTTGTGGCCGCCGTCGTCGCTGCGGTAAAGGGCGTTTTCTTCTGCTTCGACGAGGGCATACACCACGTTGGGTTTATTATGGGCTACGGCCAGGCCGATGCGACCGAGTTCGCCTTTTGGCAGGCCATCTTTTTCGGTGCGTTGCTGCCAGGTTTCGCCGCCGTCGTAGGAGACGTAGAGGCCGGAACCTTTGCCGCCGGATTTAAAAAACCAGGGCCAGCGCTGGTATTCCCACATGGCAGCAAAGAGTTTGTTGGGGTTGGAAGGGTCAACAACGAGTTCAGCGCAGCCGGTGAGGTCGTTGACGTACAGCACCTTGCGCCACGATTTGCCACCGTCGGTGCTTTTGAATACGCCACGATCTTCGGTTGGGCCGTTGGAAGAGCCGAGCGATGCGGCCCACACGATGTCGGGGTTGTCGCGGTGCAGGATAATGCGGTGTATCGTGCGCGTTTTTTCCAAACCGGCGTGTACCCACGTACGGCCGCGGTCCAGGGATTTGAACACGCCGATGCCGAAGTTTTGCGAGTTTCGGGGATTGCCTTCGCCGGTGCCGACCCAGATCAGGTCGGGGTTGAGCGGGTGTACGGCCAGTGCGCCGACGCTTTGAATCGGGGCGGCGTCGAAGATGGGTTGCCAATCGGTGCCGCCGCTTCGGCTGCGCCAAACACCCCCGGAAGCCGCGCCGGCGTAAATCGTTTGGGGGTCGGCGGGGTCGCAAGCGATGGCCGTGATACGGCCCGACATAGCGCCGGGGCCGATACCGCGTACATTCAACGTGCGCAGGTAATCGGTGTTAACCGGCTGGGCAGAGAGGGTGGTAGCGATGAGGAAGAGCGAACAAACTTTCCAAATTTTTAAAACCTGGAAAGTCCTGGGGGACAAAACAGTCGGTAGCATCAGATGTAGTAGCGATGAATGAAGAGAGCAGGGTGATGAATGCGGGCAAAACTGTTAAAAAGATGGGTGAAGGACGCGTCTATGAATTGCGAAGATTGCGATTTTCGACAAAATAACCGATGCGCATATAAAAAAGCAGCTTAGGTAATACCTTGGGACCTGGCTTAAATAACCAAACACTCAAACACATGGCATCCATCTTTGGCCACATTGCTGCGTCCACCGCGCTTGGGCTTTCTTTTTTTCCAAAGCATACCACTGCTAAAGCGCTCCTGCTTGCGGGGGTCTGCGCGTTTATCCCTGATGCCGATGTGCTGGCATTCCGCTTTGATGTGCCGTACACCAGTATTTGGGGGCACCGCGGGTGGACGCACTCTCTAGCGTTTGCGGTGGGTTTTGGTCTGTTTGTAGCCTGGATTTTTTACCGGCAGGATAAAGGCTGGTGGAAAATGGCGCTTTGGTTTGTGCTGGCTACTGCCTCACACCCGTTGCTGGATATGCTCACTACGGGCGGTATGGGTTGTGCGTTGTGGTGGCCGCTAAGCGAGGAACGGTTGTTTTTTCCAGTGCAGGTTATACGGGTGTCTCCGCTGGAAATCCGGGATTTTTTCAGCAAATGGGGTATTAGAATCCTGTTGAGCGAGGCGCTTTGGATTGGAGTGCCGGGCATCTTGATGGTATTCATCAGCCGTAAACTCAGATCCGGAAGTTAATGGGTTAATAAAAAAAGGCCGGCAGGAGTAATTCCTGTCGGCCCTTTCGGATGTGGTAAAACTCAAATCCTATTCCAAGATGATTCGTTTGGCGACGACTCCTTGCTCAAAGTATAGCTTCGCTACATAAATACCGTTGACCAAGCCATCGCGACGCAGCGTATAGGTGCTGTTTTCGATACTGCGCTGGCTGCGAACCATGCGGCCGCTCAAGTCGTACAGTTCGATTGCCTGAATAGGATGGTCAGCATCGGTGCTAAACCAAACCTCCGTTTTAGCGGGGTTCGGCATCACGTTCAGGATGTTGCCAGCGTCAAACAATTCCTCAGTTTTAGTGGAAATGCCCGGGCAGTCCAAGCCCAGGGCACGACAAGCACGCGGGGCATAGTATGCCATGATAGTATCTATGCTTGTTTTTGCCGTGACATCGTTTGTCGAGCAGTCGAGCGGCACAATCATACCATTAGGCAGCTGTGTATTGGGCACAAGCACATTCCATTCCCAAGGTGCAGAGTCGTCTGCCGGGCGCAAAAAGGGAAAAAAGCCTTCGCTGTTACCGTTGATGGTGCGCGCAAAAACAGAGAGCGGGTCTGTGAGTAAGCCACCCAATTCAAATACATCATTATTTCCCAAGTTGTCCTGGATCGGCTGCACACTGCACGAACCGGAAACGTTTACCACCGGGAAGTTCACACCCGGTACGATAACCACACCTTCTCCACACGGTGCGAAGGGATCGGCTGGTACATGGTACGACAAAATCGGCGGTGTATTGGCATCCAACCAGTTCTTGTCGCCAAGGGCGCCACCGAGGTTAACGGCGAGTTTGAAGTCGGACGAATAGCCGACGTGGTTGGGTACATAGAGCGTGTCGCCAACCGGGAAACCCGTTGCGCCGGCATACAAAGCATCTACGATGCCAAAGTTAGACTGGATACCATAAGGGTCGCCATTGTACGCCTCGATGATCATCGGCAGGCCGTTGATGATGAATTTACCCGGTTCAGAGGTGTTGATAATCTCTGAGTACTTGTCGAGCGCGGCGGTGTTGAGCGACAAGTAGCCGCCCGAACCTTGACCGAATACCACAATGCGGTTCGGATCAATACGGTAAGTATTGCCACCTTCAGCTACATTTTTGCGGAAAAAGCGGATACAGGTGCGCACATCCTGTACGCCACGGTAAGCGCCGTTGATGAGCGTGAAGCGGCGCTGGAGCTCGTCAAGCAAGTCGGGACGCCAGCCGAGGCGGTAGTCAATAGAAGCCACGACATAGCCCATTTTGGCTAAGCGTGTACACATTTCCACCGCAGCGGGGTCGGTGCGTGTGCCACCGCAAGCCTGATTAATGCTCAGGCCTGTAGCCGGGTTTAGCCAGGGCAGGAAGTTACCCGTGTGGCAATACAGGATCAGTGGGCGTTCGGTCTCCGTATCTCCAACAGGCTCGTAAATGTCCATCCTCAGGTTTTCCTTCGATGTATGCCCGGTAATACTGATGGTGAGTACGGTGTAATTGGCGCCATACACAACGTTGGACGTTTTATTTACATCGGTGAAGACCGGATCAAGGTAGCGCGACTGCGCCGAGGTGTGGAGGCTGAAAAGCAGCATGGCTGCGAAAAAAAGTAGTGTAATTTTTTTCATGGATGAGATAATTTTAGTTGATGTTGTCAAGTGAAGAACTAGTTATTGAAAACTCATTTTTGACGGAAATCGTACACGAGGCTCAAGTATGCCATACGGCCGATGCGTGGTCCGCCGTATGTCTGAAACTGTTTGTTGTTCAGTACGTTCGAGGCGCCGAGTTTTACTGTTGTATGCAGGCGTGGGAACGTACAGTTGACCTGCGCATCCATCATATCGTAGGATGGAATGAAGCCGGTGAACTGCGGCGACCCCTCAAAGGTAAAGCCTTGGATCCATTTGTAGGTTACGTTGAAGCCCCAGGTATTTTTGCCGCGCAACGGCAGGTCCCGGGCGGAGATACCGAAGTTGTACTTGTGCTCCGGAGTGTTGAAGGCCGGGATAATCGGGTCGTCAATTTTAGAGTTCAGGCGATTCCACGAGTAATTGGCCTGGGCCATAAAGTAGTTGGCGAAGTAGTAGTTGAACCCGATCGCAACACCCTGTGTCGTAACCCGATTGATCGAATTTGCTGCTACGCGATAGATTTGCAAACGGTTAAATTCCGGCCCAAAAAAGCCGATAGGCAGGTCAATGCCGATGTTGTAGCCAATAAAATCATCGTAAAAACTGAAATAGTAGCCGGCATCCACATACAGTTTTTCAAACAACGTGGTGCGGATACCCGCCTCCAGTGTTTTGACCTTTTCCGGCTGGATCGGGGCGATGTCAAATCGTTTCAGTAGCGAAACGCTGCCGCCCGGCAGGCGCCGATACTCTTGTAGCGATTCCAGGGTGATCAGGCTGTCAAAACCGTCCAGGTTTCCGACCAAACGTGCCCGACCTACATTCAGGTTCAGGTACTGGTCCGAAAGTGTTGGGTTGCGAATGGCGCTGGAAAACGATGCGCGCACAAAGGTCTGCGCCTCGGGATTCCAGACGACCGACAATGCTGCGGTGGGCAGGAGATCGAAATTTTGGTTCTTGTCGAGTCGGAACGCCCCGCTCAGTTTGTATTTCCCGAAGGTACGCTCTGCGCCCGTGTAGGCGCCCACTTCCGAGTTTGTAATTTGAATGTCGGCAGTATCCTTAAAAATAGTGCCCTCCGAGTTGGGGCGATACATTCGGCCATTGACACCAACAACCCATTTGTCCAAAAACGTGGGTGTAAACGTGTACTCGCCGTGTACATGGTACAAGGCAGATTTGTCAAAAAAGCGTGTACCGCCCTCGGTAGATTTGCGTGAAGTGATGGCATTAAATAAGGAGTCGAATCGTGCCGTTCCCGGCTCGTAGAAATCTTTGGTGGGAAAGGACCCCGTTGGATTGCCCGTATTTCCGGCGGCCTCTGCGAGTCCATGCCAGTACGACATGGAGTCCCGATAGGTTTGAAGCCATTGGGAAAGCCCCAGGCTGTCGCCAATTTCGGGATAATCCAACGGCAGCATACGGCCGAAATAAATATAGCCGAGATTGGAGGCTGTCCAGTAGCGCTCATAGTCGTTGGCCCATTGTTCGTTTGATTTGGATGCCTCTTGCATGCGCAAGGCCGTGAAGTAGGGATCGTACGAATTGCCCGCATCCTCGTTGGTAGCGTAGGCACGTATAAAAAATTTGTCGCGTTTGCGGAACTCCAGGCGGTTTTGGAAAAACAGGATATCACGCAAGCTGAAACGGTTGTCTCCCTGGTACACCGTAGTGCCCGCGCCAAAACTGGAGGACAGGATCAGCTCCGGCGAATCAAATTCTTTGGAGGGGTTGGTACGGAAATGCAGGGCGACGTTGGTTTTGAGGTTGCGGGTGTTGTAGTCCACCAGATCCGTCTCGCGGTAGCCCGTGCGGTGGTAAATGCCGAGTCCGGCGCGGGTATTGTTCCACCAGCTGCTGCCGGTGCCGTCAAAACGAGGCTGGTATTCATCGCCGTAAATATTTACAGCGTCATAGCGGCCGGGGTTTTGCTCGGTTCTGTAGAACGCGCCGCCCGATTCGGTGCCGGTTACCGGTTCGTAGTTATCGGCTTCCCAGTCGTTGGCGCGCAGGTAGAACAAGTTGATCTTGCCGGCAAACCACTCTTTTCCGTCCTTGTTTTTCAACGTTCCGGCATATCGGAGGGCCGTTTCAAGCAGGCTTCGTTCGCCGGTTTTGAGCGAAACAGCAAGTCCTTTGTTCAAAAACGGATTTTTGGTTTCCATGGAAATGACGCCATTGAACGCGTTTGGCCCGTAAAAAGCCGAACTGGCGCCCTGGATAAGTTCCACGCGGTTTACATCCAAATCGCTGGAGCCCAGGAAGTTACCCAATGAAAAATTCAATCCGGGGGCCTGATTGTCCACGCCGTCTATGATCTGCAGCGAACGTACCGGGCTGGTGGAGTTGAACCCACGGGTATTGATAATCGTAAACCCGAGCGAAGCGGTGGTCAGGTCCACGCCCTTGAGGTTGCCAAGGCTATTGTAAAAGCTGATGGCGGCCGTTTCTTTGATTGCAATGGCATCAAGATTTTCTACAGTAAGCGGCGCGGCTTTTTGTTTGTCGTCAACGCGTTGGCCGCGGATGACGGTCTCTTCAATAATAATGGCGTTGGCCGCCAGGCGAATATCCAGGCGGGCGCCGCCTTCGGTCACCGCCACTTCCTGGGTGGTATAGCCCGTGTACGACACCCGAAGCGCCGCCGGCAAGGCTGGGACCTGCACGGTGAACTCGCCCGCATAATTCGTAATGGAGCCGCCGCCGCCAACGATTGAAATGGCTGCTCCGATGAGTTCTTCACCCGACTCTGCGTCCACGACCTTGCCGCGCAGGGTTGTTTGGCCTGTTGCCCAAACACTCCCGAATAGGATGCACAAAAAACTGACTGTCAAAATTTTGTAGAATTTCTTCATGCGAGATGAGTAGTTAATTTTCCATGTTTACTTCTTGAAACAGGAGCATTTCTGAAACCCTGTTTGCCTCGCAAAAGAAGAAATAAAATTTGATTCCAAATGAAAAATCAACAAGGCGCGACGTCTGATGGCGGATGTGCTCGGGGACGATAAAATAACATACACCGAATCAGCCCTGCAACAGAACTTTTACCAAGTTCTTCCAGGAAAATCGCTGCTTCTCCGCGTGTACGCCGGCAGCCATTTCAGCAGATCTGTTTTTTTCAAAAAAATCTCGAATCGCCGCCGCGATAGCCCCCGCTTCCGGCGCCACCACATAGCCCGAAATGCCGTTGGTCACGATCTCCGGCAATCCGCCCACATTGGTTACCACCATTGGTTTGCCAAAATGGTAGGCAATCTGGGAAATACCACTTTGGGTAGCGCTTCGGTAAGGCTGTACCACAAGGTCGGCGGCGGAAAAAAACAGTCGGACCTGATCGGCCGGAATAAAATCGGTATGCAGGTGTACCCGCTCGGCCAGGTTATTTTTTTCGATAATTGCCTGGTAGGGTTGCCAGTCTTCGTAGCACTCGCCGGCGACGAGGGCGTGTATGCCGGGCGTTTCGGCCAGTGCTTCGAGTAGCAAATCAAGCCCTTTGTAGGCGCGAATAAAGCCGAAGAACAACACGATCGGCGCCTCGGTGGGCAGCGCGAGTTGCAGACGGGCGTCGGCTTTTTCCACCGGCACACCGTAGGTATCGTAGATCGGGTGCGGGGCAAAACGAACAACCCCGGTCCTGTCTCCTCTCTCCTCCGAGGCCGAAACCGCAGGTAAAAACTGCTGTATTTCTTCTCCCACCGCGCGGGACATGACCACAAAATCGTCGCAAGCGCGTACAAAGTAGTGGGCAAAAAATCGGTCGCCGGGGCGTTTTTCGTGGGGAATGATGTTGTCCACGAGGGCCGTGATACGCATTTTTTTTCCTGAAAACCAACGCGCTACGCGCAGCACCGTGCCGAGGCAGGGGCCCATGAACGGTATCCAGAACCGCACAATGACGCGATCGGGACGCTCGCGGGCAATTGCAAGTCCTGCGATGATCCAATTAATCGGATTGACGGAATTGATGCGGGTTTTGATAACTAACCGGGGTGGGGGAGGGTCGTCGGTAAATTGGCTTTTGCCCGGAAAAAGAAAGCCGGGGTACTGCAACGAAAAACTGTACAGCACAATCTCATGCCCGTCGTGCTGCAGTTCCTGTGCCAGCCGCTCGGAGGAGGCAGCGATGCCGCCGCGGAGGGGATGGGCAGGGGAAATGAGGACTATTTTCATCCGCTCAAAGCTCTTTTTCAATCAAATAATCATTCCTGGAAGCCGAATTTCGGTTCACAATCTCGGCGAGGAAGCCGGTCAGAAACAATTGCGTACCCACGATAAGCGCCACAATGCCGAAGTAAAACAGCGGCCGGTCGGCGATACCGTATTCTTTGTACACCACTTTGGCCCAGCTCAAATAAGCGAGAAACACGAACCCGATCAGGAACGATAGCACGCCCAGGGTTCCGAAAAAGTGCATCGGCCGTTTGCCGAACTTGCCTACAAAGTACACCGAAAGCAGGTCGAGAAATCCGTTGATGTAGCGTTCCCAACCGAATTTGCTGTGGCCATACTGCCGTGCCCGGTGTTCTACTACCTTTTCACCGATCCTGGTAAAACCGGCCCATTTGGACAGAACGGGTATCCAGCGGTGCATTTCGCCATATACTTCCACGGCTTTCACCACGGCTTGCCGGTATGCCTTGAGGCCGCAGTTGAAATCGTGCAATCGGATGCCACTCATACTGCTGGCAACGGCGTTGTACAATTTGCTGGGCAGGCGTTTTTCCAGGGGGTCGTTGCGCTTTTTTTTCCAGCCGCTTACGAGGTCGTAGCCGTCTTCCATAATCATGCGGTACAGCTCGGGTATTTCATCGGGGCTGTCCTGCAAGTCGGCGTCCATGGTAATAACTACGTCGCCGGCAGCAGCCTGAAAACCAACGTGCAGTGCAGCGGACTTGCCATAATTTCGGCGAAACTTGATGGCGCGCACATTCGGGTTGGCGGCTTGCAAGGTCTCGATGACGGCCCAGGAAGTATCCGTACTGCCGTCGTCAATGAACAGAATTTCGTACGAAAACCGGTGCTGCTCCGCCACGCGGCGGATCCAGGCTTCGAGCTCGGGCAGGCTTTCAGCCTCGTTTTTGAGCGGGACGACAATGGAGAGGTTCATAGATCGAATTTCGTCATAGGGTTCGGTCGGGTCTTGTATTTATGGTCCGGCGCTTGCTCGTCGCGTTCAACAAATACCGGCAGCAAAGGTGCAGAATCTTTGTCGACCGGTGTAGCGTACTGCCGCAACCATGATTTTCCAACCAGCATCTTTTTCCAGCGGCTGTACAGGTGCTCTTGTTGCTCCGGTGTAAAGCGGGGTTTATCGGTATAAAATCCAGCCAATGCCCGTTGCCGCCGGGCTTCAAATAGCGACACCGCGCAAGCTACCGAGATGTTCAGGCTTTCGGCGAAACCAGCCTGCGGAATGAGAAAATTGCCATCGGCCATAGCGAGCGCCTCGGCACTTACACCCTCGTCTTCGTTGCCAAAAAGCAGAGCCGTTGGTTGCGTCAGGTCAAGATGATACAACTCAGTACTTTGCTCACCAAGTCGGGTGGCCAAAATGCGTCCGTAGCGCTCCCGCACCCGGTTAAAACACTCCTCCAGATCCTCGAAAACATATACATCAATCCACTTGAAGGCGCCACCGGAAGACCTTTTTCCCATCTTCAGGCCGCGCTTGTCCAGGTAAGGACGGGTATAAACCACAAATACCTCCCGCACGCCGACGGCATCGCACGAACGCAGTACGGCACTGATATTTAGTGGATCAAAGATGTTTTCCAAGATCACCGTGAGGTCGGGCTGACTGTGCCGGATGACTTCGCGGATGCGCTTATCCCTTTCTGGATTCATTCTTTCGATTGATTCGATTAGTCCGATTGATTCGATTGATTCGATTAGTCCGATTAATCCGATTGAGGTGACTGGTTCGATTGAGGTGACTGGTTCGATTAAGGTGATTGGTTCGATTGGGGTGATTTGTTTTTTTTCAAACCCTTTCGTGCTGTTCCAATTGATGCTACGGTAATGGCAAGTAATTCATCTGCTTCTTTGTAAATGGGTACAATTAGTGGGCGGAGGTCTGTCGCAAGACCCACAACGAACTCCAGCCAAAACATGGTTTCGTCCAGTTCTTCTTCCACAATTTTGAGTTTATTGATAAAATCTTTCCCCGATTTACGCCTACAGGCTGCTCGATAATTGGCTGCCGTCGAAGGCGCTGAGCGCACCATCTGATTTCGAACAGACCTGAATTCTGGTCCGTCCGGCAGGTTTCTGGTAAATAAAACAACCGTAGTGGCCCACTCTTTAAACCTGTTTTGTAATTCTTTCGGTGTCATAATCTACATTTATTACAAAATCAAACCAATCGAATCAATCGGATTAATCGAATCAATCGGATTAATCGAATCAATCGGATTAATCGAATCAATCGGATTAATCGAATCAATCGGATTAATCGAATCAATCGGATTAATCGAAAGGAGCAAACCTGTAATTCTGGAACTTCAAGATATGCACGAAGGTGTTTTCCAAATAATCGTATTGATCCAATTGGTCGTTGATCGGAGCGGGCGGGTTACTGGAGTATGCTTTGGCGAACTGATATTTCCCGTGCAGCCCCTCATAGGAGCGCTCGGTGGGTAAATGTTGCGGAAAACTCAGTCCGTAGCGGCGCAGCATTTGGCCGGTGAAAAGCATGGTGTCGTAGCCGTTGTAGGCGTTATCGTCGGGGACGGTGCCATACGCGGCATAAAATGCCTGGCGAAATGCCCGTGCTGCTTCGGTTTCGCGGTTTACATACGATGCGGCGGTGATGTGTACGTTCAGCGCGGCAAAGTACTCGGGTTCAATGTTTTCAAAATTTTTCCACTGCGGCATCCCGTACACCTCCACGGCGTTGGTTCCTTTGGTGGCGCTGAGTTTTCGGAGGAAGGCCATCACAAAATCCTGACTGACCCAAGTCGGGAGTACAAAAACAGCCGTTCGGCCGGGTTTCATGTATCTGCTCAGATTAATATTGTCGAAATTGGAGGCGTCATCCGGGACGATCAATTCCGCAAAGGGGGCGTTGGTTTGCTGAAAAAATGGCAACCGGTCCGCCTCTTTTTGTTTGCACACGAGCGTGACGGCATCGGAGCGATGTCGCCGCAGAATATGCCGGGTTATCGCGGCTCCGTGCGCGCGCAGGGAAGGGTTTGTCTGGATAAAATCCGGGTTTCGGTTCGTAAGGTCCATTGTAGGACTTTCGGGTGAAATCAGGATTTGGCGGGTTTGTTTGATACGTTCCGCCAGCAGGCTGATGTGTGTGGGGCGGATTGGCCCGATGAATACCTGGGCTTTCCCGATTCGTGGATTGCTGAGCAGGCGCTGAAAGTCGGCATCGCTGACCTGCGTGTCGAAAGCCTCCACGGAGAGGTTCATTCCTTCCTCGGACAGCTTTTGCAAGGCCAGGTTGGCTCCGCCGAAAAACTGGAGGGCAAGGCTACTTTTTTCAGGTACAGATAGCCCACTTGGGTCGGCCTGGTCGGTGAGAAAGGGTAGCAGGAGGGCCAATCGGTAGGTTTGGCCGGCGCCGGGTGCATCTGCCGGCGTAGCGGGCGCATCGGCAATGGGTGGTTTGGTATTGGGCGCCGTCGTCCAGCGAATAGTGTCCACTGGCTCGGGCCGTGTGGAGGGGCGGTCGGTGGGCCTGGTGGTGCCCGGCTTACCGGGCGGGCGGCTGGTTGTGGTTTTTTTGGCCGGGTTGCAACCCGAAAAAACGAGGGCAGCGGCAACCAAAGACAAGCGCAATATTTTGAAAATCATAGTAGTATAGTGGGTGTAATCGGAGACTGAATCGCGGCAAAAGTAGGAAATTCGAAATTGGGATCTAAAGAAAATATCCCATGCAGCGCGGATATATCCCTTCGTCTGAATGCACAGCAAATCCTACATTTGCGCCCAATCCACCAGTCACCCCCTAAACCAGTCAACCCATCCACAAATCATGGTCATCGGCATTACCGGCGGCAGCGGCAGCGGCAAAACAACCTTTATCCGGCGTTTGCGAGAGCAATTCAGCCCGGAACAACTCTGCATCATCTCCCAGGACGACTATTACCTCCCGCGCGAACAGCAGCACACCGACGAGCGCGGGGAGCGCAACTTCGACCTGCCACAGTCTTTTGATAAAAAAGCTTTTCGCCACGATCTGGAGCGCCTTTGCAACGGCGAGACCATCACGCGTCTGGAATACACCTTCAACAATCCGGACGCCACGCCCCGCATGCTGACTTTTCATCCGGCGCCCGTCATCATCGTGGAAGGCCTTTTTGTTTTTCATTACAAAAAAATAGCGCCGCTGCTCGATTTGAAGGTTTTTATCAATGCCAAGGAAAACCTGAAAGTGATCCGACGCATCTACCGCGACCAGGTGGAGCGCAACTATCCCATTGAGGATGTGCTGTACAAGTACCAGCACCACGTGTTGCCGGCCTACGAACGGTATATTTTGCCGTACAAAGAAGAGGCTGATCTGGTGATCAACAACAACGAGCATTTCGACCATGGGCTGGCCGTGCTGATCGGGTTTTTGAAAAGCAAGTTGCCCCCCTTCTGATTATTTCCCCCTTGCCAATTAGCCCTTTGCGCACTAGCTTATTCGCAGAGGTGGGTGCGAGCGTGCGAAAGTTGGAAAAAGCGTGCGTTTTATTTTTTCGCCAAAACGACCACTTTCGATCCAAACACCTGCCCATCGCGACCCAGCAAAGTCACAAAATACAGGCCGTCGGCTAAATGCCCCAAATCCACACTGGCCCCAGCCTCCCCCCAGCCCTCTCCAAAGGAGGGGGAGGTATAGCGCAGCCGCCCCAGCGCATCGAAAACCCGCACCGTCACCGGCTCGCCTTCCGGCACACCACTCCAGAACACCATACCCGTCGTCGGGTTCGGCCACAGCGTCACGTCTCCCCCTCCTTTGGAGGGGGCCGGGGTAAGGCTGCTCGTCTGCTGCACCCACACCGTTTTGCACTTCGTATCGCTGCCGTACGAGTTGCTCACGGTGAGGCACACCTCGTAGGGGCCTGCTGCAGGGTAGGTATGCGATGGGTGCTTCTCGGTGCTGCTGTTGGCAGAGCCGCTGCCCGGATCGCCGAAGTCCCAGAGCCAGTCGGTAGGATTGTACCATGACACGGAGGTGAAGTCCACCCCGAGGCCGGGCGTGCGGTCGTAGCGCCAGTTGGCCAGCGGGTGATTGTCCAGCCCGAGCGTATCGCAGGGCGAGCCGTCTATGGGGCCGAGGCGGAAGTTGGGGAAGTGGGGAAGGCCATTGAACGGGTATTCTAACTGGAAGTAATTTTGCTCAAAAGTGCAGGCTGCACCTGCCCTTTCGGGGTGTTTCATGCGGTGCAGGCATTTTTGGCCATTGTAGGGCCGACAGTAGATCATGCCGTCGGGGCCGAGCTCCAAGGTACCGATGCTGCCGCTGAGGAAACATACCGGTGGGTCGGCGGTAGCCACAACCAACATACTCCCGCCAAGATCGGCGGCATACGTATCGAACTGTAACAACCGTCGGTTTTCAGAAGCATACAGATACCGGCTGTCCGCCGACCAGGCCAAGCCGGCTAATATTTCAATGTCAGCCATGTTTTGAATCTTTGCATGTACCGGGTTGGATAGTGTACCTGTACAGCGGTCAAACTCGAACACTTTGAGGTCGTCCTGCGAGTCAAAACGCGCCAGTTTAGTGCCATCTGGAGAGAAAACCATTTGGCCACCCTGCACTTTCCCGGTATCTACCGCCCCGATTTCCTGATATTTAGTTTCGATACCATCAGGGGTGAGCAAGATGAAGTAGTGCCTATTACTAAACTGCTTGGCTGCTACCACCCACCAATCGCGCCCATTAGCATGGCGCACGGCATGAATACCGTGATAGTGAATGGTGTCAGAAACAATTGCTTCATTTTTTACCAGAGTTATTCCATTTCCATTGTTTGCAGACATATCTACTTCTGTATGCAGTACGTCTCTTAAAAAGAAAGGAGCAACAGAGGGAATATGAAAAAAGTGAAACGATGATGTGTCACCTGGGTCTTGTATTAGTATCATACTATTCTCACGTCTGTATCCACGATTGTCGGCACATGAAATATCGTATAGTAGCCCAGGGTTCAATCCCTCACTATTTTCAATAATTGTTCCATCAGCTTTTTCAATGTAACATCCATTGCTATAAATCAATAGATGTCCTGTGGCATCACAAATAGATGCATTGGTTCCATCTATTGAAATTGGACGTTTGGTTACCTGAAAGTTTAGCGAATCGTCAAATACCAGAAAGATGCGATTGGAGAGTGTATCAGATGAGAACCTGTAACACATCGCCCAAACATTATCTTCTTGTTGGCAATATATGTTAGGTGTGAATACTGCAAGGAACAGTATCAAAGTAATGGTCCGTTTCATAGTATTGGAAAAATAGCCCAGCCCGTACGCTGTCCGGGAGCGTACGGGCTGGGTGTGTAAAAAGAAAATTAGTGTTTTATCAGATGCAACTTATGGATCGCCAGCAAGTTGTTGGTGAGTGACAGCAACTGAACATGGTACAAACCTTCGGGCAAATGGCCCAGATTGGCAGAACCTGTTGTGCTCACTACTTCGACAAGTTGCTGACCCACAGGGCTTTGTTGCATGAATCCCAGCCTCCCCGGCCCATGCTACCCAATCGGCGGAACCGGGCCTACTTTGGCATGAACTGATTAGGATTTTGAGTGGGGGGGGGTAAAAAGTAAGCCGGTAAGTGTAAATTTGAGTTACGA